>CAZISM010000120.1:3441-15798 GCA_964541895.1 uncultured Cytophagia bacterium | reverse complement strand
TCCTTGGATAATTTTTTGCTGCCGTTCGAATAGCATTGCACGACCGCTGTGGAACCGTCGGCGTAGCCGATAGTAACGACAAAATTTTCCACCGTGCGCGTGAGGCGGTGCGGTTCGCGGGTAGCCAGGGCTTTGACGCTCTGCGGCGCTGCCGCGATAAAAAATTGGGCCAGATCGATAAAGTGGCACGCTTCCCCGCGTAGCCGGCCGCCGCCCAGTTCGTCGTCGTTCAGCCAATAGTCCGGCGGCAGATAACCGGCATTGACGCGAATGTTCACCGCCAGCGAGTAGGTCCGCTCCCTGAACCAGTTATATACCGCCACCGCCCGGCTCATGGCCAGCAAAGACGCTTTAGTGCCCAGATTGACCAGACCCTAATGCCGCACATCGGCTCTCCCCCTCCTGTTCGTCTGCCGGGGTTCATCGAGCAGTTGCTTGAAAAGATCCTGCCAGCGTTGCACGTGCCGATCCAGAGTAAAGGTGGTACAAAACTTTTTTCGATTACAAGCGCCCATGCGCTCGCGCAGCTCTTTATCGTCGATCAGCTCTTTCAGCGTCAGGATCAGCTGATCGAGTCGGCGCGGCTCGATGATAAAACCACCCAGGCCGTGATCGACGATTTCCAGCAAGCCTGCATGGCGCGTGGTGACGATCGGCTTGCCGGCGCGCATGGCTTCCAGATTAATCAGGCCGAAGGTTTCATAGCGGTAAAAAGAGGGGAAACAAAAATATCCATAACCTGAATGATGCGGTTTTTCTCTTCGCCATGCACCGGGCCGTGGTAGCGAATGCGATCGGGAAACGGGTTATCGCTTTCAAAAAGGTGAATGCGCCGGCCGGATTCCTCATCGGCTTCGCCGTAAAAATCAAAACGGACGTGTGCCAGGTCCCGGCAGATGGCGCACGCCGCCGGAAACAGCAGCAGCCTTCCTTTTTCAATCAGCAGATTCGACAGATACCCGACGCCAACCCATGGTGACGGCTCCAGCCCGCGGCCTGGTGCAAACTCTGCAGCTTCGAGAGCAGCCGAATCCCGTTTTTATAATACAGAGTCGACAGCACCGGCAGGAACAAAAAGGGCGCAGACTTGACAGCGATTCGACAACGCGGGCCCCGCTTGGCCATTGGATATTTCCCATCAGGCCTTTATAGACAATCGTCACCGCAAACGGCGAGGACAGGATCCGGGCAGACAAAACCAGATAGCGAAACAGATCCATGGCTTTTTCGGCAGTGCCGGACAGGTGCAGCTCCGGCCACAGCTGCAAAACACACTCGCTGGACGGCTGCAGGTCGTAGCCCATAGCTCCAGCCAAAACCCTCCTTGGCAGCAACGACAATATAATTTCCATGCGGAGCAGTCATCTCCCAGGTTCCATCCTGTTGTGCAAAGACGCGGACTACCGGCTGCCGTTTGCGGTGGTCAAACAGATCGCGGCCTGTCAAATTGAAACCCGGCGACGGATAAAGGCTTTTTTTAACCTGCAGCAGCGAATCGACCTGGCCGGCTTCGTACAGGGCTATGGCAATGTTGCTATAGTCCGAACTCTGCACAAGTTTTGCCTTTCCCTGGAATCGACTTTCCCTGTTCGAGGAGGGATTTTTATGGCAGGCGGACACGCCCAGGCCGAGCACCATCAGCCACAGCAGCCCTCGCCGCTGTTTCGGGATCAACATATTCCTGTTTGTTATGGTATTGTATTTATTTTAATGCAAAACAGTCGGCTTGCAGCGCCACACGGCCGGTCGCGCTGTTGTGGCCCGGACTGATTCGGGCCGGGTAGAAAATAAAGGGCTGAAATTTTTCAGGATAAACGAAGGTGGGACGTATAAATGGAGTACTATCAGAAGAGTGGCGTGTCTGCAGCAGTCTGATGGCCATCTTTGTCCCTGACCTCCTAACGTCTGCCGGGGATCGTTGCCGGAAAAGTCTGAATTCTAATTACTCAAGATAGGGCAAAAGTAACCAGACCGCTGCCAGAGATAGAATGGCGACGACAAAAAAAATCATCACTTTGTTGCTCTTGCTGTTCGGCTGAGCAGTATCCGGTGCGGGCAACCAACCACGCCAGTTGCAGGCGTGGCAACGAAATACTCTTTTTCGGCTGATGGATTTTCGCCAGGCTTCGATGCGGTTGCGATGTCGGGATCGATATATTTTCTCCGATCCGCAGTGTGGGCAGTCCATTGGAGCTCCAATTACTGGTCATACAGTTGCTGAAGCGTATATTACAAAACAAAAAACTCTTTACAAAGCATTTTGTTGGTCGTTACGACCTCCCTGCCTAATTGAGCTGTTGTTCCCGGGGTGGTTGTGTAAGGAACCATTGGTAGGTATATCGCAATCCTGCGGACAGGGGAATCCTTGGCCGCCAGCCCAGATCGAACAGTTTGCGCACACAGAGCCAGCGGCGTGGGCCGTTGTCTGATTTCATGGTCTCGAATTCGATATCGCCGCGATACCCGACAACCCCTTTGATGAGCTGAGACAGCTCCAGCACGGATACATCTTCGCCGACACCGACATTGAGGAGCGCGGGCGGATCGGTTTGGTCCAGCAGGAACAGACAGGCGGAGGCCAGATCATCGACGTGAAGGAATTCCCGGCGCCGGCTGCCGGAGCCGTGCATGCGAACGACAGGCAGATTCCGCAAGCGGGCTTCATGCAGCGATAGCAGCAGCGAGGGCAAGAGACGGGGCGCCGTCAGGCTGAAGGTATCGTGGGCGCCATAGAGAGTGGCCGGCAGCAACGCGACAAAGCGGCAACCGTACTGCTCCCGGTAGGCCTGGCACATTTTCAGCCCGGCTATTTTGGCTATGGCGTAGGACTCCAGAACGGGCAGAGGTGGGCCGGTGAGCAGTTGATCTTCTGCAACAGGCGGATGAGCCGTTTCCGGATAGACGCTGCTGCCGGCCAGCAGCAGCAGTGTTTTCACCCGCGCCAGGTAGGCCCCGTGGATGATATTGACCTGAATTTGCAGGGTCTCATACAACAGCCGGGCCCGGTGATGGTTTGCGGTCAAGCCGTCTTCACGCGTAGCGGTTTCGATGACATAATCCGGTTTTTGCGCGTAATAAAAATTCAGAACGGCATATTGATCGAGCAAATCCAGTTCTTCCGTCGTCGGGCAGATCAGATTTTTGTAGCCTGCACATGCCAGCGCAGACCTGATGGCGCTCCCGGCCATCGTCGTGGATCCGGTTATGAATATCCTGGCGTCACGTTGCATCCGCTAATCCGTCTTCAATCATAGGCTACCTGTATGAAACGCAACGTCTCTCCTCCGGGAGGACGAAGCCGCCGATCCTCAGGATGCGGAGCGGCCTTTGGTCCTCCCTGAGACGAACCGGTTTAGCATTTGACGACGTTGCCCTGATGGAGCGGGCCGTACAATTTGAATACGTTGCGCGTGTCGATGATCAGTTTGGCATTCTTGCGTACCAGTTCATAGTCGACATCCGAATGATCGGTAATCACCACCACCACATCATAGGCGCTCACCGTAGCAGCGGAGAGCTCGATGCTGCACATATCGTACTGGTATTTGCGTGTGGGCGGCAGTTTAGGGATGTAGGGATCATAATAGTCGATCAGAACGCCGCGGTCGCGGAGGATTTCCATGACCTTGAACGCCGGCGTTTCGCGCATATCGTCGATGTCTTTTTTGTAAGCGACGCCGAGGATAAGGCACTTGGCATTCTTAATGCTCTTGCCTGCATCATTCAGCGCTTCCACCGTTTTATCCACCACATAATAGGGCATATTGGTATTGATTTCGCCGGCCAGTTCGATAAAGCGGGTCGGCATATCGTACTCGCGTGCCTTCCAGGTCAAATAGAACGGATCGATGGGGATGCAATGACCGCCCAAACCGGGTCCAGGCAGGAAGGGCATAAATCCGAACGGCTTGGTGGAAGCGGCCTGGATGACCTCCCAAACATCGATGCCCATGCGGTCGAGGATCATCTTCATCTCGTTGACCAGGGCGATATTGACGCTGCGGAAAATGTTCTCCAGGAGTTTGGCGGATTCGGCCACGCGGGTGCTGGTCACGGGCACGGGCGTGGTGATGTAGGCGTACAGTTTAACCGCACAATCGAGGGCGTATGGATCATCCGCGCCCACCACCTTGGGAATGTTGCGCAGATGGAATTTGGGATTGTTGGGATCTTCGCGTTCAGGGGAGAAGGCGATATAGAAATCCTTGTTGCCCTTGAGGCCGGATTGTTCCAGAATGGGCAACAGCGCCTCATCCGTGGTGCCGGGCCAGGTGCTGCTTTCCAGAATGACCATTTGTCCCTTGCGCAGATACGGTTTGATGGAATGGCCCGTGTTTTCGATATAAGAGAGATCGGGTTCGCGGTGTTCGTTCAGCGGCGTCGGCAGAGCCAGCAGCAGCACATCGCACTCGGCCGATTTGGCGAAATCGCTGGTATAGGCGGTCTTGCCCATGGCGCCGATTTCCTTGATTTTGGCGGCGGGAATGTGTTTGATGTAGCTCTCGCCTTTGCTCAGCTTTTGGATCTTGCTCTCGTCGATATCGAATCCCACAACCGCGACTCCTTCACGGGCGAATTCAATCAGCAGCGGCAAACCGACGTACCCCAGGCCGATCACACCGATCACAGCCTGTTTACTCTCAATCTTTTGCTTTAAATCCATACAATCCCCTTCCCTTAGTTTGGTGATATGAACAATGTGAATTATGATCAACGCTGGCGGACAGGCGTTCGTGGGTTCTGTTGCCAGACTCTCGTCCCGTCACTAATAGAAGTACAACTCCTGCACCCACCAGGCCATGAGTGTAGCCGTGTCAAGCGGCTCCCCTGTGGTGGGCATGAATCCAACGCCCGTTGCACCGGCGCGCACGGCGTCGCGGCCATCAGATTCTGACGACGGTGTTTTCCAGCGCATCCACCAGAATCGATTTACCGATCACTTCAATGTAAATCATAAACCATTTGCTGCCGCGGTGTTCGCCCAGCACCCCCTCCAGACCGGCCAGGGCACCGGAGGTGATGCGTACGCGTGCGCCCGGTATCATGCCGTCCATGACCTGCACCGATTGCGGCGTGGTCAGAATCCGGCGAATGGCTTCAATCTCCTGTGTGCTGACCGGCGTGGGCTCATTGTTAAAGGTAACCAGACGGGCGACGCTGGGCACCTGCAACACGTCGTACCGGTTCACATACGCGATGCGCGAGAAAATATAACATGAAAACAGCGGCGCCTCCACCCAGCGCTTGCGATCTTTCCATTGGTTCAGGGTCCGGCGAATGGGTAGAAAACTCTCGATGCCGGCCAGATCGAGATACTGTTGCACTTTTTTTTCGTGGCGCGGCTTGGTGACAAAGGCGTACCACAATGGTTCTTTCTGCAGATTCAGTGCCAAGTATCATTCCTCTTGGTCGTTAGTGATCAAAGGCTGTTTCGGGCGTCGGCTCTTTCGGTCTCTACTTCGATCTTGCTGGTGAACAGGGTGCCGGACAACTGCGCCGGATCGACAAATCGGAGGAGGCCGCCTTGGTGGCTTCCAGACGATACTTGTCCTTGGGCGCCTGCACCTGCGCTTTCAGTTGCTGCACGTTGCTGTTCGTCCACGCCGAGCTCGACCAGCTGGGCTCTGTATTTGGCCAGTTCCGCTTCTTTCTCCGCCATGGATTTGCGCAGCTCGCTGAGATAGGGCTGGGAAGAGTTGCTTTCCATGTCGATGTTCAGCTTGCGGTCGCTGAGCTGCCGATTGATATAGGCGAGGCGCCGGCGATTGGCTTCCAGGTCCGTGACCGCTTCGTTATACATGGTTTCGAATTCAGCCACCTTGCGCACCAGTTCCTCGGTCTCTTTGTCCAGAGCCACCACCCGCGCCTGCTGTTTGTAGGCTTTGAGAGATTCTTCTGAACGGGCCAGCTCCATGCGCAGATTTTCCAGCTGGTTTTCCAGAAAGGTTTTGACCTGGCGCACCTCGGACTGACTCTGAGCCTGATTCATCGACTTGCAGGCGCCGGCGACGGTGTTGGTGAGCTACGCCGATTCAAACGGCGACAGCGCCCGCACACGGATTTCGATCATATCGGTGTTACGAATCGGCGTCACATCGATGGCGTGGCGCAGGATCTCCGTGACATGGTCAAACCGCTGCTCTTCTGTTTCGCCGACGTCGTCGCCGTCGCCGCGCCACAGCCATTGCCACCAGGCCGGTCGATAGCCGTCCACCGCGGCAGTGTCGCGGCCGAGGACGCGCAAATGGCGGGCCTGTTCCGAGCTGCAGAGATCGCGGATCACCATTTCAGCCAGCGACCGGCTTTTCAGGATCTCCACCTGGTTGTTGATCATCGTCTCTTTTTTGATCATGGTGGTAAAGTCGAACAGGGATTCGCCCATGCCCCCCTTTTGCTCCACCATAATCTTGGCCGTGGCTTCATAGACCGGCTCGGTGGTAACCGTGTAAAGCAGTGTAGCACTGACGATGACCAGGAAGGAGATGGAAATAAGGTACCGGTTTTTATATAAAACCCGCACATAATCGTGGAACGTCAATGGCCGGTCATGAGAGAACGGATGCGGGCGACGCCATGTGCCGTTGCCGTTGCCGGAGATTTTGCTGTCGGAATTCATCATCATATCATGACCATACCGGATACGACCGCGTCTCCCGTGCCTAACGGTTTTTGGTATAATATTCCACCAGCGCCCAGACCTGGCTGAGCGCAGCGATTTTCACGGTGAATTCGAAAAATTTGCTGATGAAATAGTAGCTGGTTCCCGAGACGACCACCGTATCACCGGGGCGGAGCACCGGTATTTCGGCGGCGTGCGCAGCGGCCAGGAATTTTTTAACATCGACGGTGATGACCTGGTCGGGCTGATTGTTCTTTCCCGGCCGCACGACCTTGATGGTCTTGATCTTGGCTTCTTCACGCGGTCCGCCGGCGTAAGACAGCAGTGAGATCGAATCGGTGTCGTTGGGCACCATATACTGTCCGGGCTTGTGGACAAAGCCCCAGACGTTGACCGCCATCAGGACCTGGTCCTGGCTGCCGAGGAAATATTGCGCAGCTCGATTCTGCTCTGCCGGCGGAGGCGTAGTCTGAGCCCAGGCCAGCACCGGCCACAAGAGACAGAGCAGGTTCAGGAGCAGAGGCAAACCGCTCGCATCGCCGGCAGCTAAACCGGCTCCGGCAGGAGGCCTGCCCGGCCGATCAGCGCAGGTCCACCGCCTCATAGCCCTCCGGGATGGTCATTGTAAAATCCTTTGCCGACAGCGGCGTGTCGGTTCGGAGAGATATGATTTCATAGATCGAATCGTTGCCATTGGCATCCACCTGCTTGACCCGATTCATGATAAAGGAGGATTTGTCGATCCACAACTCAATTTCGCGCTCAAATGCATCCTCTGTGGTGGCGGCCAGGCGGAGATGGAAATGGGGTACGTTGTCGATCGCTTCATCCGCCAACAGCTCCGCTTTATACTCGCGGGTGTACCTGGCAATAAAACTCTTTAGAAACGGATTCTCATCCTTGCCGTTTCCGGCCTGATCGATCAAAACCTGCTGGTTGGATTTGGACAAGGTCCAGAGCGTGACCCCGTCGGTCACGATGGTCTGATCACCCTGTTCAATGCGGAACATGGTGCCGCTCAGACTGCAGAGCCGGCCTTTGCTGTTTTGCGTTTCGCCGGCCATTTTCCAGTGAAACGTCTGGCTGAACTCGACGCAGAGCTTGTTCATGGCATCATATTTTTGTCTGACTTTGTCCAGAATGGTCTCCGCATTCTGCGCCCACACGGAAACAGGTATCACAAGCATCAACAACCATTTCATTCGCATATATAGTTTCCTTGCTGCTTACGCTTGATCGTTCTCTTCCTCATCGCCGCCCTGTTCGTACGCTTCCAGCTCTTCGGGCGACATGAGCACTTCACGGGCTTTGCTGCCTTCAAACGGGCCGACCACTCCGGCCTGCTCCAACTCATCGATCAACCGCGCAGCCCGGGAATAACCGACTTTGAGCCGGCGCTGCAAGATCGACACCGAGCCCTGGCCGGTCCGGACCACGATGCTCATCGCTTCATCGAACAGCGGATCGCGCTTGCCGCCGGTAAAGCCGTCGCGCGCCGCAGATTCTTCCTCATCCTGAAAAGCCGGCAACGGCGATTTGGGATACATGGGCTGGCGATTGACGTGTTCAATGATCTTTTCAATTTCCGCCAGACTGATATAGCCGTTATGAATGCGTATCGGTTCCGGGCTGCCGGGCGGCAGGAACAGCATATCGCCGCGACCGAGCAGTTTTTCAGCGCCGTTCATATCCAGGATGGTGCGCGAATCCACCTTGGTGGCCACCTGAAACGCCATGCGCGCCGGGAAATTGGCCTTGATGACGCCGGTGATGACATCCACCGACGGCCTCTGTGTGGCTACAATCAGATGAATACCGACGGCGCGCGACATTTGCGTAAGCCGGGCGATAGGTTCTTCCACATCGGCATGCGCACTGCTGGTCATCATCAGGTCAGCCAGTTCATCGATGATCAAAACCAGATAGTTCAGCGGTGTGGTCATGGCCGTATCCCCTTTGATCCGGCCGTCGGCGATGCGTTGATTGAACTCTTCGATGTTGCGCACAGCAGCGCCGGCCAGCAGTTCGTAACGCCGTTCCATCTCCTGTTCCACCGCCTTGAGCGTGGCAATAGCCGATTTGGCGGACGTAGCCACCTTTTCCTTCAAACCCTCGACGTGCGCCAGGTGATGCCGATAGAGCTGGGCATAGGTGGATAATTCCAGACGCTTCGGATCGATCATGATGATCTGAACCTCGGAGGGGTGCGCTTTATAGAGAAAACTGGTGATGATGGTATTCAAACAGACACTTTTGCCGGATCCGGTGGAACCGGCGATGAGGAGATGGGGCATGGCGGTCAGATCCGCCACAAAGGGAGCGCCGGAAATAGTCTTGCCGAGGCCGATCGTCAGAGGCGAGCGGGCTTGCTGAAACAGGGTCGAACTGAGCGTCTCGCGCAAATAGACCACTGAGGGCGAGGGATTGGGTAATTCGATGCCCACCGCCGCTTTACCCGGAATCGGCGCGAGGATACGCACGCGCTTGGCGCGCATGGCCATGGCCATATCATCGGCCAGGGCGGTAATTTTCGAAACCTTGATACCAGGCGCCAGTTCAAGTTCATAGCGGGTGATGACCGGGCCGGGGTGAATTTCTATCACCTTGGCTTCAATATCAAAATCAGCCAGTTTGTCTTCCAGCATATGGGCGTTGGCGCGCATCTCGTCTTCCGACACCGTCACGACCGGACCTTCCGGTTCCTGCAACAGGGACAATGGCGGGAATAGATAATCCTTGCGGTCCGTAGAAATCGGCACCTGCGGCAGATCATCCAACTCTTCTTCCCGTTCCGGCTCGGCCTCGCTTCGGGGTTTGCCCAGCGGCTGCGGCTTTGTTCTGGGCAGGCTAATGGCCGCTTTGGGCTTGGGAGCGGCCATCGGCGGAATCCATTCTTCCTCGGCTGCCGATTCAGGTTTGGCCACCAGTGGTTCGCTCCGTTCCTGAAAGGAACGGCTGGGCGGCATCAGTCGGGTCGATGGTTTGCGTTTGCCAACGAGCTGTTTGACGAGATTGTGCAGCCGCAGTGAGATTCTCGAAGCCATGGCGGAGAGGAGCTGATAGACTTCACTGAACGTGATCGAGGTAAAGACCAAAACGGTAACGACAACAAGTCCGATGACGATTACAATCGCCCCGGCCTTGCCTAAAAGCCGGGCCAGCAGCCCGGCACCGACCACACCCAGCGCACCCGAAAATTGGTATGGAGGCGCCGCATTGGGCGATGCGATGAGACTGTAAATAGCGCCGCTGACCGACACGTAATAGGCGATCAGCACAATGAAAAACGTCCAGCGCCGCAGCGCTGCCGTTTCTTTATCCAGCAGCCGGTACCAACCCCACAACAAGATGAGAATCGGCACCACGATGGTGGGATAGCCCAGGGTGAGATGAATCAGGTAAAAAGAGATCCATACGCCGGCCAGGCCCAGCCAGTTGTGCACCATCCCCGGCCGGGCGCCTTGCGGCTGATCGTCGGGATGAAAGGTCGCCAGCGCCAGCAGAAGCATGATGCCAAAGAGCAGCAAAAGGATACCGATCAGTTCGTCCAGTTTGCGCTGGCTGAAACGATTTGGCTCTGCGCTTTTACTTTTAGTAGATTTTTTTGCCATACGGGCTTTATTAAATTAGCTGCCGCTCTAGCGGCACAGACGAGGGTCAAATCATGTGAACGGATTGGAACGGTTCCTGCCCACTCGTCACTCGAGGCGGATGGAGCCGTCGGCATACACCGGCGCCACATCGAGCGCATTCACACGCGAGCAAATTTCCAGATCATCGGCAAAACCGATGTGTTTGAGATAATGGCCATGGGGGCTCTGCTGCAGCATCAGCGCCAGGTCGGTCTTGTGCTGGTGCGCCAGCCTGCGGGCCGCCTGTGCAGTTTCGCTGAGCTGAACCCGGTCCGGAGCGAGATCGAACAGTTTTTCTATCAGCAGACCGGCACAAACCGTATCTTCCAGCGTCTCTTTGCCATCCTGGCCGGAACAGACAATAACCAGGTCTTTATCCATACCGCGCAAGGCCTGGGTAATACTGCGCAGGTTGAGCAGGGAGAGAAGATAAATTTTTTCCGCTCCCTCGCACCATAACAGCGCTTTGGTGCCGTTGGTTGTCGTCATGACAATGGTCTTGCCGGCGACGGCATCGATGCGAAATTCCTTGGGAGAGTTGCCCAGATCAAATCCTTCGATGCGCCGGCCATCGCGTTCTCCGGCCAGCAGCAGCATCGCTCTCGGAACCTGTTCGGCGATTTGGACAGCCTGCTGCACTTCAGCGACCGGGATGATCTCGCTGCAGCCGTTGGCCAGCGCCGTCGCCATACAGCTGGCTGCCCGCAGCACATCGATCACCACAGCAACCTGTTGTGTCCATTCCCTTTTTGTTGACAGGGGAACCGGAACCACATCGATGGTCATAGGCCTGTTGGATCTCCGTTAATGAGGAGAACTTGACACGAACGGCGTATTGCACACGCGGGCCGGGACGCGGCTATGGCGAATTTCAATGGCGAGCGGGGTGCCGACTTTCGCCAGGGCGGTTGGCACATACCCGGTGCCGATGCCCTTTTCAAGGGTGGGAGAAAATGTGCCGCTGGTTACATGTCCGACCTGGGCGTCATCCGCCCAGATGGCATAGCCGTGACGCGGGAAGGCTTTGCCCTCCATTTCAAAGCCCACCAGTTTGCGGGACAGGCCCTGCTCTTTTGCCTGCAACAGCGCCGGCCGGCCGACAAATTCACCCTTGTTCAATTTCGTGATCCATCCCAGTCCGGCTTCCAGCGGATTGGTGGTGGCGTCGATATCATTGCCGTATAAACAGTATTTCATTTCAAGACGCAAGGTGTCGCGAGCTCCCAGACCGATGGCTTCGATCTGGTACGGCTTGCCGGCTTCCATGAGGGCATGCCACACTGTTTCCGATTGCTCGATGGCAAAACAGAGTTCGAAACCCTTTTCGCCGGTATAGCCGGTTCGGGAAACCATCATGGGGACACCGGCCACTTTAGTTTCCGTCAGCCAGTAAAATGGGATGGCCGTCAGATCAGTCTGTGTCAGCGTTTGCAGCACGGTAAAAGAGTCCGGTCCCTGCAGGGCCAGCAACGAGCAACCATCGCTGCGATTCGCCAGCGTCACACCCGCCACCAAATGATCGTTGAGCCAGGTCCAGTCCTTTTCCAGATTGGAGGCATTCACCACCAGCAGGTACTGGTCCGCCATTCTGTAAACCAGCAGATCATCGACGATGCCGCCGTCTTCATAACACATGGCGGAATACTGCACCTGATGAACGTCCAGCTTGCTGACATCGTTGATGGTGACGTTCTGCAGGAACGCTTCGGCCTTAGGGCCGCTGACATAAAATTCACCCATATGAGAGACATCAAAAAGGCCAACAGTCTGGCGTACCCGGCGATGCTCATCCATAATACCACGATACTGGATCGGCATATAATATCCGGCAAATTCCACGAGTTTCGCCCCTAACTGGCGATGGATATCGTAAAATCCTGTTTTTTTTATGTCCAAGGTGGCATTCCTTTCGATGGCGTCGGGCTATAGCAGTTTATTATCTTAAAAGTTACAATATATTTGCCAGAGTGTCAAGACCATTTTTGCTTTTGTTTTTTATGAAGTAAGGCAATGTGTACCAAAGTGGGACGTGGCTGGAAAAATCGGAAAAGCCAGCCCCTGCTCGCGGCGAGGCGGGACAAAAAAGGCGACCAACCTGGTCGCCCT
>CAZISM010000120.1:0-3341 GCA_964541895.1 uncultured Cytophagia bacterium | reverse complement strand
AACTCCCAGGGCTCGCCTTTGACCGCTCCCTGGTCCATGCTCTCATCGATCATGCCAGCCAGTTTCACATAGCCGCCGAACGGTGTGGCTGATATGCAGTAATCGGTGTCGCCGATTTTCTTGCCGAACAGTCGCGGCGGATAGCCGATGGAAAACCGTTCGACGCGGATGCCGGTCATTTTCGCCAGCAGAAAATGGCCCAGCTCATGCACAAAGATCAACAGGCTGAGGACAAAAAAGAACGGCAGGATATAACTGATGAGAATATTGGCGGTAAGAAAAATCATAAAAGTTCCTTTACAGTAGGTGTCACCTTCAAACCTGGCATTGCTCCAGGACAAACTGCCTGGCCCAGGCGTCGGCGGCCAGCAAATCGGCCGCAGAAGGATCCGCGGCGTTCACATGATGCTGCAGCGCCTCTTCCACCAGCGCAGTGATACGGATAAAAGCTATTTTTTCCTCCAAAAACAGCTGCACAGCCGCTTCGTTGGCAGCATTCAACACGGCCGGAGCCGTGCCCGCACTGGCCAGCGCCTCATAGGCCAGCGTCAGACTGCGAAACTTTTCAGGGTCCGGCGGCTCGAAGGTCAGGGTTAACAGCCGGTCAAACTCCAGTCGGGGCCACGGTGCCGGCCTTCGCTCCGGCCAGGTCATTGCCACCTGTATGGGCACGCGCATGTCCGGCAGCCCCAGCTGCGCCTTGATGGAGCCATCCGCAAACAGAACCATGGAGTGGATAACGGATTGAGGATGCACCACCACGCGAATTTTTTCCGCCGGCGTATGAAACAGCCAGTGGGCTTCGATGATCTCCAGTGCCTTGTTCATCATCGTAGCCGAATCGATGGTTATTTTCGGCCCCATCGACCAGTTAGGGTGCTTGAGCGCCTGCGCCCTGGTGATCCCGGAAAACTCTTCTTTCGGCCAGGTGCGGAACGGGCCGCCGGAACCGGTCAACAACAGCGCTTCAATGTCCTGCGCGCTTTCGCCCCACAGGCATTGAAAAATCGCACTGTGCTCGCTGTCAATGGGGACGATGTGCACCTGTTTTTGCTGTGCCGCCCGGTTGACCAGCGCACCGCCGATCACCATGGTCTCTTTGTTGGCCAGAGCTATTTGCTTGCCCCGATCGACGGCGGCCAGCGTCGGCAAAAAGCCGATGGCCCCGACCACCGCGTTCACCAGCAGATCATAGGCGGCGGTCCGGCTGATCTCGAGGAGCGCCTCCGGGCCTTGCAGCACATGTATATGTAAACGCTGAAAAGCGCGGCGGGTTTCATCCGATACCACGGTTCCGGTGACAGCCACCACTTCCGGCCGGAACTGCTGGGCCTGCTGCAGCAGCAGCTCCGGCTGTTTGTGGGTGGTCATCGCCGTGACCCTGAAATCATCGGGCAACTGGGCGGCGACGTTCAAGCTGTTGACCCCGATAGAGCCGGTGGCGCCGAGAACGGCAATACGTTTCATAGTTGTTATTGTAGTCCGATTGGTCTTTCGCGCAAAATGTTCTACACCATGGTGTCCCGGTTCACCCGGATTTGTAAAGTTGGTTGCTTACCCTGGCCCCGGCCAGCGGGCGTGCAGACGTCGCGATTGTTGCTGCCGCAAATCTTCGAGGCAGGCTTTTTCGCCGCTCGTCAACGGTGCCGCAGTCAGAGCGACGCCCAGAACCCCGGAGAATCCCATTGGCAGAGCCGCGGCCAGCTCTTCATAATGGACCGGCGGTGTGCGCAATTCATCGAGACTTACCGTATGCTGTTGCATATAGCGCTGTACCGCTTTGCGCCAGGTTTCGTCGCCATGGCGGAGATACCTGGCAAGTCGGGTATGGTGCGGGCCGAGCAGGATCGAGCCGTGCTGCAGCACCGCATGTTCAAATCGTCGCTGAGCGCTGCCGACCAGTTTTTTTCCGTTGACGCCGATTTCGTGCTGAATGGCAGAGGCATAACAGAGACTGGAGAGCTCGCCGCGGCTGAAATTCTGCGGCGTCCGCTGCGAACGGTCGAACAGGGCGGCGATGTGGAGTCGGTTTAACGCTTCGAGAATGGCGTGGGACAATCGCTCATAAAGCGTCATGATGTCGAGGCCGAACAGATAGCTCCCGGCTCCAATGACAACGGCATAGGTCAGCTCTTCGCTGTGCAACACGGCGCGGCCGCCGGTCGGCCGGTACACCACCTCAACGCCATCGCGGCGGCATTGATCCAGCTCCAGATCATCGAGAGATTGGTGGTAGCCCAGTGAAATCGTCGGCGGATGCCAGCCGTAAACGCGCAGCGTGGCGGCATAAGGAACATCGCCGGCGAGCCGTGCCATGGCCAGGTCCGTGGCCATGTTGGTCTGTCCGTCGCCGGCGCCGCTGTCGATGAACCGCCACCTTTCCATACGCTATCGTTCCCTGCCGCGCAGAATACCGCGATCGGAATTTTCAATGAAGGCGAGCATATTCTGCACTTCGGCTATGGGCGTCACCTCCGCCTTGATGCGCGCCACCGCCTGGCTGACGTTCAAACCCGAGCGATAGAGAAACCGGTAGGCGCGTTTGAGCAACAGGGTCGTCTCTTCGCTAAAGCCGCGCCGGCGCAATCCCACCGAATTCAATCCGCAGTAGCGCAAGGGTTCTTCCGAGGCTAAAATATAGGGCGGCACATCCTGGATGACGCGAAAGCCGCCGCCGATCATGCAGTGCTGCCCCACTTTGCAGAACTGATGGACCGGGGTCATACCGCCGATGATGGCCCAATCCTCGATGGTAACATGACCGCCCAGTTGCACGCCATTGGCCATGATGACATGGTCGCCGACTGTACAGTCGTGCGCTACATGGCTGTAGGCCATGAGCAGGCACTGCCGGCCGATGGAGCTTTTGCCATGAGCCAGGGTGCCGCGATTGAGCGTGCAGAATTCACGAATCACGGTCTCGTCACCGATTTCAAACAGCGTTTTTTCACCGCCGAACTTTAAATCCTGCGGCAGCGTTGCTACGACGGCTCCTTTGTGGATGAAGCATTTCCTGCCGATGCGGGCTCCGTCTGCCACATACACCTGCGGCCCGATGCTGCTATCATCGCCGATGATCACATCAGCCTCGATGACGGCGAAGGGACCTACCAAAACGTTTTCACCCAGTTGTGCGTTTTTATCGACCAGAGCGGTTGGATGGATGTTGGTCACACTATGCCTCGTTGGTTATGGACAGATGCCGGTTCCGGACTGCGGTGCCTCCACCGCGGTGCAGAGGAGCCGGCCGTTGGTGATGGTTACTATCAGGCCGGTTGTTTGTCAACGATGGCGGCCATCAATTCGGCTTCGCACACCAGTTCGTTATCCACCAGGGCGCG
>CAZISM010000119.1:0-16128 GCA_964541895.1 uncultured Cytophagia bacterium | reverse complement strand
GAATCCGGCTATATGGTCCTCAACGATGACCGGCTGCTGGTGGCCAGGGATGATTCGTGCCTCGTGCTCGATCCTGACCAGGGGCGCCGCGTCGCGGCCTATCCATTGCCGCAACCGATCGACGGTCAAGTTCATCATTGGGGCTATCTGGCTGCCGTGGATTCACGGTTGATCGGCAGCGGCCGCAAAAAACAGGCGATATATCGCGACATGAGCAAGGCCGGTGATGCTGAAATCCAATGGGGTGATTTCAAGCGCATGACCACCAGCACTTTTCTTTTTGCGCTGGATCAGAAATCCAAAAAGCGGCTATGGTCGTACCAACAGGGTATCGTGATCAATCCCGCCATCGCGGCCGGTGATGGAAAGCTTTTTTTCGTCGCAAGTCGAAACCCGGCCGCCCTGCAGGATGAAGATGGTCTGATTACGCTGGAGGTGTTGCTGGCGAAAAACAGCACCTTTCTCGTAGCCCTTGATGTGGCCAGCGGCAGAACCGTTTGGGAGCGATCGGTCGATTTTTCATTCGCTCACATCATCTATGCAAGCTATGCAGAGGGAACGCTTCTTGTGTCCGGCTCTACCAACAGAGAGGGGCGGGCCTGGTATAATCTATACGCCTTTTCCGCGGCCGACGGCCTTTTCATGTGGAGTGCTGATCACCCGAACAATAAAAAAGGCGTCGGCGGGGATCACGGTGAGCAGATTCACCATCCGGTGATCGTCAACGGTCTGGCGTACTGTGAACCGTGCATATACCGGCTAAAGACGGGTGAACGAGTGAATCCGCGCGGCGAGCCGGAACACTGGACGATGCAGGAAAGAGGAGGATGCGGCACCATGTCCGGTTCGCCATCCTGTCTGTTTTTTCGTGATAACCATCCCTCTCTGTACGACCTGGCGAAGGGACGAACGCTCAAAATCAACACGGTGAGCCGCCCCGGGTGCTGGATCAATATCATTCCAGCCGGCGGACTGGTGTTGATACCGGAAGCCAGTTCCGGTTGCACCTGTGCATACCCGCTGCAGATATCATTGGCCTATCGCCCAATTTCAACATCCGCAAACTGAATGTATGAAACCTTTTTCCGTCGTTTTAATTCTTTTGGGCCTGTCGGCCTGATCGGACGCTGCATCAAAACGGATGCTTCACAGGGCAGCTATGTGGAAATTCCGGATTCGAGATCATTGGCCGCCATGGCGGCCGGCCCATCCATGAGCCTATTGGCCTGGGTTTATCCCATGGATGAGAAAAATTTCAGCGACATCGTCACGCAAGGCGATTGGAACGTCTTGCAGATTCGCGCCAGCAACACAGAGCTCAACTATTATTCCGGCAGCTGGCGTCGTGGTGAAGTCTATACTCTGCTGCCGGACACCTGGAACCGCCATTGGCATCATATGGCCGGTGTGACCGACGGAGTACAGCAAAAACTGTACATCGACGGCGTTTTGTGCAGCTCAAAAAACATCGTCACTGGAAACCGCCGGCCTGGTCGCGCTGCCATCGGTTCCTACCATGCGCCGTGGAACCTGGGTCGCAATGCAGAGGTGACGAACCGGGTGTTTAATGGCTATCTGGATGAGGTGAGGATTTACAGGATCGCACTCTCTGAATCTCAGATCCAGAGAGTGATGATGTTGTCCGACCGTTGAAATGATGAGAGCAGGATATTCATATTTTTCAGGAGCAATTATGTCCAGGATTTGGCTTTTATTGCTGTGTGTATGCGCAGCTCTTCAGGCGGGTGAGCAAAGTTCTCCGCTGACCAACACAGGGTATATTTCCAGTTGGCTTGTGGCTGGCCCTTTTCCCAACGGCTCCGGCGGATCGCACGGTGAGAATTGTATCGGTTATTACTGCGACTATCTGACCGCTGTGGGCGGGGAAACGGCCGTCAATCCCAAAGAGGGCGATCCGGTCATCTTGAACGCCGCCACATCACTGGATTGGCAAATCGTTAACGCCGCCTCGGACGGAGTTATCGATCTGGTTGAGGCGCTTCAGGTCAATGACAAGACGCCGTACGTGGCCTATGCCTTTGCCCATATAGTGTCGCCCGCCTCAAAAAAAGTGGTGTTTAGAGTCAATAGCGATGACGGCGTCCGGATCTGGTTGAACGGCCACCTGATTCACGATCACCACATCGGTCGCGGCATCGAAGAGGACGCTGATGTGGTGGCAGCTGTTTTGCAAAAAGGCGACAATGCCATGCTCGTCAAGGTGGATCAGGGTACGGGTGGTTGGGCATTTTCAGTTGCGGTGCTGGATGAAAACCGTGTGCCGGTTACATTGAACTCAAAGGTTACCGCCAATGCCGCCCTGGCCGGCAAAATCCGCTCCGTTCGCTGCGAACTGGCGCCCTTTGTCTTGAAAAGCCGGCAAGGGGATCAGCAGCTGTTGATCGGTTCCATCAGCAGCGGCGGTCTGAAGAACCTGGTTTGCACCATTGAGAAGCCCGAGTGGCAGAAACCATTTAAGGTAAAGCTGCCCGATATGCCGGCCGGCGTTCGGCCTTTCGAGATATCCATTCCGATGGTCAAAGAATCCGGACCCGCCAGAGTGAGTTTCAAAGCCGCAACGGATCAAAGCGTATTGACCGACGTCCTGTTTTCCCGACCCCGGTTCAGCCAAATCTATCTGGTGCAGCATACGCATACCGATATCGGCTATACCAGGCCGCAGGCGGAAATGCTGGCAGAGTATTTCCGTTATATCGATCTGGCTCTTGATTTTTGCGACCGCACCGACAGCTATCCCGATGACGCCAAATTCCGCTGGACCTGTGAATCGTCGTGGGCCGTACGCGAATATCTGCAGCGTCGTCCAAAGGAACAGATCGAAAGGTTCAGGCGGCGCGTCGCAGAAGGTCGCATCGAAGTTACGGCCATGTTGCTGAACATGTCCGAGATCTCGGATGAAAACTCGCTGGCGTTTTCGCTGCAGCCCATTGCGGAATTTCACAAACTGGGATTCCCGGTGACCACCGCCATGCAGAACGATGTCAACGGTGCCGCCTGGTGCCTGGTGGATTATTTGAGCGGGATCGGAGTGCGTTATTTAACGATGGGCATCAATCCGGATCGATCGATTCTGCCATTCAAACATCCCACCGCGTTCTGGTGGGAATCGCCATCGGGCCAACGTCTGCTGGCGTTTCGCGCCGATCACTATATGACCGGAAATGCGTTTATACAAAACGTTCCGGATCTTGCAAAGACTCGGCGGGCGCTGGCGGCCTACTTGACCGATCTGGCCGAAAAAGGCTACCCTTTCGATCGTATCGCGGTGCAATATAACGGTTATCCTACGGACAACGC
This sequence comes from uncultured Cytophagia bacterium, assembly GCA_964541895.1. Classification (GTDB taxonomy): domain Bacteria; phylum Zhuqueibacterota; class Zhuqueibacteria; order Residuimicrobiales; family Residuimicrobiaceae; genus CAZISM01. Next base: position 12,810 of record CAZISM010000119.1, on the reverse strand, counting down.
GCCGCCGGCCATCGGCGGTGCCGAGATCGTCCGGCAGTGGAATGAAACCTATCAATGGCCCAAGCTGCGTCTGGCGACGGCCCATGAATTCCCTGAATACGTAGAGCAAAAGCACAGCGGCGATCTCAAAACCTTTCGCGTCGCCTGGCCGGATTGGTGGACAGATGGCGTGGGTTCCGCCGCCCGGGAAAGCGGCATCGTGCGTTCGCTGCATGCCGACATGATCGCCAATCAGGGATTGTTTGCCCTGGCTCAAATCATGGGCTCTCCAATCTCCCCCAAAGACCGGGATCGCATTGCCGCGGTGCAGGATGCGCTGTTGTTCTATGACGAACACACCTATGGCGCCGCGCAAAGCATATCCGATCCGGACGGCCATGAAACCCAGGTGCAATGGGGACAGAAAGCCTCCTTCGCCTGGGAGGCGGCAAAAGCCGGCGGCATCTTGCGAGAGCAGGCCCTGGGCCTGTTGCAGCCGTATCTGCCCAAAGGCGAAGGTTCTGCGGTGGCCGTTTTTAACACCTTGAACTGGCCGCGCTCCGGCTTGACAGAGGTCTTTATTGACCATGAAATCATTCCGCAAGCGAACGAAGACGTTGCCTTTGTTGATGACGCCGGAAAAGCGGCGGCCGCTGAACGAATATTCAGCCGTTCGGAAGGCAGCCGCTGGCTTTTGTGGGTAGATCAGATTCCTGCGTTCGGCTACAAGGTGTATCGGATCATACCGCAGGCTAGACGTGGGCTTGCCGCCTCTGTGAAAGAGGGGGTCATCCTGGAGAATGAATTCTACCGCCTTGCCGTCGATCCAAGCCTTGCAGCAGTGACGAGCCTGATTGATAAGGAGAGTGGCGCCGACCTGGTGGCCGGGAGCGCACCCTGGCAACTGGGCCGGTTGATCTACGAAACGCTGCCGGCCAGAGGCAGCGTGGATCGAAAGCTGTTCAAGCAGAGCTCTACCCATCACATTTCGCTACCCGCTGTTGAAACGAACGCGCTGTGGCAAAGCCTGCGCCTCACGGCCGAGATGGAAGGGTGCCGGCCGGCAGAAAAGGATCCGGCACGTCCGGCCGTAACGCAGGAGATACGCCTCTATCACGCCGCAAAGAAAATCGAGTTTCGCTATTCAATCCGTAAAGCCCCGGTTACCACCCCCGAGGCGGTCTATGTCGCTTTCCCGTGGAACCTGCAGGACGGGAGAATTGTCTATGAGGCTCAGGGCGGTGCCGTCACCCCGGGGAGCACCACCTTGCCTGGTTCGGCTTCTGATTGGCAAACCATACAGAATTATATCGCCGTGCGCAACGGCAGCGGCCAGATCATCCTCGGCAGCGATCGGGCGCCCCTGGTCATGTGTGGTGATTTAAATCTGGGCAAATGGCAGTACCAGTTCAAGGCGGATCGACCCTATCTCTATTCCTACGTGATGAACAATTACTGGCACACCAATTTCCCTGCCAGTCAGCAGGGCGAGATCGCGTGGAATTACTATATGACCTCCACAGCAGACACCTCAAACACCAGGGCGACGCGGTTCGGCTGGGAAAATCGCGTGCCGCTGGTGGCGCGGGTTATTCCGCCGGGGCTCAGCCATAGCGCAAAAACGTTACTGTCTGCGTTGCATATTGAAGGTGATAATGTTTTGCTGGTGAGTGCTACGCCTGGGGTCAGGGACGGGGAGATTGTGTTGCTCGTGCGCGAAGTAGCCGGCAAAGCGGCAGAGTTGCGTATTACATCGGGACTGGACAAAATCCCATCCTGTACGCTGGCAGAGGTGGATGTGCTGCAGGAATCGGCAAAGCCGGTGACCACGATTCAGCTCGCGCCCTATGCCAGCAAATTCGTGCGGGTGACACTGGCACAGGAACGCTAATTGGCCATATCTTATTCCAGTCTGGACCGTCGATGGTGGCCGGACCGTCGCGGTCCCGCGGTATGTTTAGCACGAATCGTTCAACGCACGCACTTGCTGCAGGTTAAAAAAATGAACCGTTATCTATTGATGCTTTTCATCGCTTGCCGATTCGCGGCGGCAGAGTCTGCACAGGACAAAGACTGGCTGGTGAAAACGCGGCATCCGGCGGCAGAGGTCCGGGAAAACAAGACGGAAAAGACGCTGACGCTGGCCAATGGTCTGGTCGAGCGGGTGTTTTATCTTGCTGCGGATGTGGCAACCATCAGCCTAAAGTATGTGGATGGTGATGAGTGTATTCGCGGCCTCAAACCAGAGGCCCTGGTTACGCTGAACGGCCGTGCGTTTAAGGTCGGCGGCCTGTCAGGACAACCCGATTATGCCTTTCTGCAGCTGCCATGGTTGTCGCGCCTGCAGCCGCACGCCGATGGATTTCATTGCCAAGGCTATACGGTTGAAAAAGTCACGGCGTCGTTCCAGTGGCGGCGGCTGCGGTATGCAGAAGACCGTCCCTGGCCGCCGCACGGCATCCATCTCGCTCTGCATTTCGCGCCGCCCAGCCATGTGCCGGAGACGCGCGATCTGGAGCTGACGGTTCATTTTGAAATGTATGATGGCGTGCCGGTGGTGGCCAAATGGCTGTCGCTCGTCAACCGGGGTGCTGGCAGGGTCTCCATCGACCGGGTGACCACCGAGTTGATCGCCGTGGTTGAACGCGAGAGCGACGTCGGCGGCGTTCGTACCACCAAGCCGCGTACATTGGGCGGCGAGATCGATCCCAATGACTGGGCGCGCATGTCGCCGCTGCGCCTGCGTTGCATCAGCGACTATGCCTTTTGCGGCTCCAGCAACTGGTACGCGGATCAAACCACCTATTGGCAACCCGATGAAGAGTATCTGACCCAGGTCAACTATGATCGCATCTGGCCGCACCTGTTGACCTGTCGTTATCCTTATGGGCCGGATGTGCTTCTCGAACCAGGCGCCCGCTTTACTTCGTTCAGAAATTATCTCATCCTCTTTGACAGCGACGATCACGAACGACGCGGTTTGACCTTGCGAAAAATCTATCGAACGCTGGCGCCCTGGTGTACGGAAAATCCGATCATGATGCATCTGCGCTATGCAGATTCCGAATCCATCCGCCGGGCCGTGGATCAATGCGCCGAGGTCGGTTTTGAAATGGTGATCTGCAGCTTTGGCAGCGGCCTGGATATGGAGAAAACCGATCCCGCCTACCTCGAGCAGGTGCGGGCCGATTTTGCCTATGCGCACAGCAAAGGCGTGGAAATCGGCGGTTATTCGCTGCTGGCGTCTCGTTCCATATCGCCGGAGGTCGATGTGATCGATCCCAAAACCGGCAAGCCAGGGGCCTATTTCGGCCATTCCCCGTGTCTGGTTTCATCCTGGGGCGACGAATATTTTGCACGCCTGAAAACTTTTATTGCAGCAACCGGCGCCAATATCCTGGAGCACGATGGCTCCTATCCCGGCGACCTCTGCGCGTCAACGGCGCACCGGGGCCATCGTGGAGTGAACGACTCCCAGTACCGCCAGTTCGGAAGAATTCAAACGTTTTATCACTGGTGCCGGGAACAGGGAATATATCTGAACGTGCCGGACTGGTATTTTCTCAACGGTTCCAACAAAACCGCCATGGGCTACCGGGAAACCAACTGGAGCCTGCCCCGTGACCTGCAGATCATTCATGGCCGACAAAACATGTATGACGGGACGTTCGAAAAGACGCCCAGCATGGGGTGGATGTTTTTGCCGTTGGTGGAGTATCAGGGCGGCGGCGCAGCCGCGACCATCGAGCCGTTAAGCGAGCATCTGGATACCTACGAAGCCCATCTGGCGCAGAATTTCGGCAGCGGCGTCCAGGCCTGCTATCGCGGGCCGCGCTTGTTCGATACCGAGGTGACCAAAATGGTGGTGGCCAAATGGGTGGCGTTCTATAAAAAGCACCGTGCAATCCTCGACTCTGACATCATTCACCTGCGCCGTCCGGATGGCCGCGATATTGACGCCATTTTGCATGTCAATCCAGCGTTGCCGGAAAAAGGGCTGGCCATGGTCTATAACCCGCTGGATCATGAGGTCACACGCCAGGTGACGCTGCCGTTGTATTACACCGGGTTATCGGAACAGGCGCACATTTGCGAACAGGAGGGTGCCGCGGTTTCCTGTCGACTGGATCGAGACTACAAGGTCACCGTGCCGGTAAAGATAAAGGCAAAAAGCTTCACCTGGTTGGTCATTAAAGAGTAATCGTCTATTTTAGGGCTTTGTCAATGCGCTGTGCCCAGAGCGCAAACAACTCACCCGCCGATTTCAAAACAATGACGGCTATGAGACCGGCCACGGGATTCGGACTTTTATCCGCAATAAAGGGTGCCGCCATACACAAAAAGAACAGCAGCAGCATCCAGCCGCCGCCGTTGAAATAGAGCTTTTGCCTTGCCCGGCCCGTGAACACACCGGCTTCGAGCAGTTCCTGCACGGTACGAACCAGACGCATGACCAGGATACCGGCCACTGACCACAACGGCAAACTTCCAGCGGCATGGAACGAAGATCGAATCGTTTGCAGCAAATCGGCGCTGTGTTCATCCCGTCCAAAGATCAGGATGGCAAAAAAGCCGAAGAAAAAGATAAAGACGAACTCGAAAAAGAGCACCTTGTTTTGTTCCTTGGAGCGGATAAACGGCTTTTTGATCAGATCTGTAAAGAATACGATGATGCCTTCGCTGATGAACAGGAGGATCAGAGTAAAACTGCTCCATCCATAGTGATACACGCCGTACAGGGGCACGGCATTGGTCAGGAGGACGGTGACGGATTTTGACAACAGGGCCGGAACAGACTGCGTCATGGCCTGCATGGGATCGATCGTTTTTTTCGCCAAATGATCTCCTTTTGGATTATGGCCAATGCCCAAATGATAGCTAACCTGCTGCAAAAAAACAATAGAAAAAGCTCGCCAGTTTCCTGTTGCGATTCGGCGTACAAGTTTTTACATTCTACCAGGATTTCACTGAAAGCAAAGAGCCGGATGATAAAGCACTGTCTTGTCCTGGTGGCCTCTGTCTGCTGCGCCACCCTGTCCAATTTTTCACTCCCTGCCATGACCAAACAATCTGTACCTGAACTGGGCGCTGCCTCCTGGATCACGGATGCCGCTGCAGCGCCGGCGGCTGACAGCCTGTTCTATATAGACCATCCGGCGCCGCTTTTTCGCAAAGAGTTCCGCCCTGATAACCCTGACATAATAAAAGCGGTGCTTTTCATCAGCGCGGCCGGTTACTATACAGCCACCCTGAACGGCAGCAAAATCGGCGATGCTTTTCTCGACCCGGCCTGGACCGATGTTACCAGGCGGATCTATTACTCTGAATTCGATATCACGGCAGCCATCCTGCAGGGTGACAACTGTCTCGGCATTACGCTCGGCAACGGCTTTTACAACCCCTTGCCGCTGCGCATGTGGGGCAACCTCAACCTTCGTGAAAAAATTCCGAATGGCCGACCGGCCTGTATCGCCCGGCTGCTTATCACCTACGCGGATGGCCGGCAGCAGGAACTGGTGACCGACGCTTCCTGGCACTATGGCTATGGGCCGGTCCGGAAAAATAATGTCTATCTTGGCATCGTCTACGATGGCCGCCACGAGTGCCCGGGTTGGGATCAGCCTGGGTATGGCGCTGCGGATTGGCCAAAGGCCGTGGTCTGCAGCGGGCCGGGCGGCCGGCTGCAAAAGGCGTTTTTTCCTGCCATCAGAAATACCCGCAACATCAAGCCGGTTCGTATGGTTGAGCTGAGCCAGGATCGCTTTCTGGCGGATTTCGGCGAAAATTTCGCCGGCCTCTATAGCATTCGTATGCACGGCCGGCCGGGCGATTCTGTTGTTTTTCGCTTCGGCGAGCGCATCTATGAGAACGGCGAGCTCAATCCCATGACAGCGGTGTGCGGCCAGATCAAGCGAAAAGGCCAGGGTGGCGCGGGTGCGCCGGACGTGGCCTGGCAGCAGGATGTGTATGTGTTCGGCAGCGAGCGCGACATCCATTTCACCCCGGATTTTACCTTTCATACTTTTCGCTACATGGAAATTACCGGATTGCGCTACAAGCCCGATTCGGCAGAGATCACCGGACTGGTGCTGCACACCGACGTGGAACCATGCAACAGCTTTAGCTGCTCGTCCGATGTGCTCAATCAAATTCAACGCATGACCGCCAGAACATTTCTCTGCAATCTGTTCAGCGTCCAGTCCGACTGTCCGGCCAGAGAACGGTTCGGCTACGGCGGCGACCTTAACGCTGTCAGTGAATCGTATATCTGCAATTTCGACATGCAGTCGTTTTATCGCAAAACGATTTATGACTGGATCGATGCGATCAGAGACTCCGGGTTCGTCGATACAGCGCCGTTTATCGGCCTGGCGTATTGCGGCATCAGCTGGGAATCCGCGTTCCTCATCACGCAGTATCACCTCTATGTCTACTATAACGACCTGGATCTGGTTCGTGAGATGTATCCCTTTAACCTGCAGTGGATCGCTAAAGTCGCACGCCTGCATCCTGAGGGCCTGGTAGAAAAGGGCTTGAGCGATCACGAAGCGCTGATTCCCTCAACCGTGACCTTGACCGGAACCGTGCATTATCTGCAGTGTGCGCGCATTATGGCCCGCTTTGCGCACCTGATGAACGACAAAACCCGCAGGGTTGAATTCACCGCGCTGGCCGACGGCCTGCGGGAAAAACTACGGCAACAATTCTGGCGGCAGCCGGCGGATCCGGCCACGAATAAACAGACTTTGTATTCGGCTCTGCTCTATTTCGACGTCCTGGCCGAACCGGAACGGCATGCGCTGGAGGACTCGCTGCGATCGGCCATCGCCGGCGGCATCGCCGGCCATTTCACCACCGGCATCTTTGGCACCAAATACATACTCGAAGCCGCATCCCGAGCCGGCCTGGCCGGAACCGTGTTTGATATTGTCGGCAGCAGCGAGTTCCCGGGCTGGGGATATATGCTCGGCCGCGGCGCCACTACCCTGTGGGAGACCTGGCAAGAGAGCGATAACGTCTATTCCAACTGCCATCCCATGTTCGGCATGGTGTCCGAATGGTTTTATCGCTGGCTGGCCGGGATCAGGCCGGATCCCGACCACCCGGGGTTCAATGAATTCAGTCTGGCGCCCTGTCTGCCGGCAGATCTGCAGTATGTAACCTGTTCCTATCGTTGTCCGTTCGGCATCATTCAATCCAACTGGCAGAGAACCGCGGAAGGCGTACAGTTTGATCTGGTGGTGCCGCCAGGGACCAGGGCCCGGTTTCAGATAGCGGTGGCGAAAAACAGCAGCGTCACAGTGGTGCGGGACGGCAAGACCATTAACCGCCATGAGCAGGTCGCAGGCCCGAACTGGCAGAGAGCGTTGACGGCAGGCACCTATTCCATTGTTGTGCGGACGCGGCCGGGCACGCTGTAACGACACGCCCGAGAGAGTGTGTCATTCCGCGGCACCCTGGATCGAGAACGGACTGGCGCCTTGGTGAACAGGCATCGCCTTTGCCGGCGGCCATGCGCCAACCGATCCTTCGGCGCAACGGCCAAGCCATTACGAGTCATGGCCATTTTGCCAGCGCCTCTGGATGACAAGCCTGATAAAGTCTGTCGTTCTGAGGCCGGCGTTCTTTGCCGGCCGAAGAATCTGTGCGCGCACGTATCTCGCAACACCCTGGATCGAGAACGGACTGGCGCCTTGAATGGCAATCCTATAAGGAGCAATGATGAAAAAGATCGGAATATTATTTTTGGCCATGTTTCTGTCGTGCGGGCAGAGGAACGAAAAACCTGAAATCGTGGTCACGGTCATGACCAGCGCGCACCCCTATTTCCAGGCGGTGATAGCGGAGTGGCAACGGCTGGCTGAAGAAAACGGATTCAAGGTGTCAATCATGGATCCCAATTTCGATACCGCCCGGCAGATGAAGATCGTGGAAGATCTGATCACGCGTCGTCCGGCCGGCGTAGCCTTTGCCCCATTGGACAGCCGCATCGCCGTCAAGATGCTGCAGAAAATCGTGGCCGCCGGCATCCCGGTCGTGGCCTATAATATCAATCCCAGTGAACCGGTGGTGCCCACGGTGGTGGGCGAAGATTTTCAGGGCGGCGAGATGGCCGGAGAGGCGGCGGCGAAAGAGTGGCTGTCGTCTCATCCGGGCCAGGTGCCGAAAATCGGCATCGTCGGCCAGGTGGGTATTCTGGAAGTGGATAAACGGGAACAGGGTTTTCTCGCCGGGGTGCAGAAGGTGATTCCGCAAGCGGCGGTAACCCAAAAGGTGAACGGATACGGCGTGCGCGACAAAGCGCTGCGTGCCGCTGAGGACATGCTGCAGGCCCATCCGGATCTGGACATAGCGTTTGGCATCAACGACGATTCGGCCCTGGCCATCGTCGATGCGGTGCAGGAAATAAACAGAAATAGTCTTCTGGTGGCCGGCATCGGCGGTTCCGAGCCGGTGGTGAAAGAGCTGATCAAAGTGGATTCGCCGCTGAAAATTGTCGTCGCCAATCCACCCAAAGATATTGCTGATATGAGCTATGCCTTGTTGACAAAGGTCATGCAGGGGGATAAACAATATGTGCTGCAATACCTGCCGTTCCACAAAATAGAACGCGATCGCGCCCTGGAATGGCTGCAGATCCAGTTTCCCGCCAACACCCGTACAGAATAAATATGAAACGATTACCTTCGCAAAATCTCATTCTCTTTATCATTCTTGGCGTGATTTCATTGATTCTCACGTTCACGTCCGACAATTTTTTCAGCACCTATAACATCCTCAACGTCCTGCGCCAGGTCGGTTTGACGGTCATCACAGCCAGTGTCGTTACCATGGTCATGATCGGCGGCGGCCTGGATCTGTCGGTGGGCGGTGTACTGGCGCTGGCCGGCGTAGTGGCCGCGCGCCTGGCGGTGCAGGGCTTGCCGCTGCCGGTTGCTTTTTCTGCCGGGGTGCTGGTTGGTTTGCTGGCCGGAGCGTTAAACGGTCTGCTGATTATCAGCACCGGCATCCCGCCGGTCATTGCCACCCTGGGCACCATGTATGTAACCCGGGGATTGGCTTATATTCTCAGCAACGGCAGCGCCGTGGTGAACGGATTACCGGACCAGTTCGGCATCATCGGCGAACTGCACATCGGTTTTCTGCCGATCCTGGTGATTATCATGGCCGCGGTCCTGCTGGTCTGCCAGTTCATGTTGTCGAAAACCGTTCTCGGCCGCCATATCTATGCCATAGGCGGCAACGTACAGGCTGCCAATCTGGCCGGTGTGCCGGTGCGTCGGGTCAAGTTGATCCTCTATGTACTGGCCGGTGCCAGTGCGGGATTGTGCGGCGTGCTGCTGGCTTCGCGGCTCTCCTCCGGAGATCCGAACGTCGGCATCGGCTTTGAATTCGACGTCATCGTCGCCATCGTGCTCGGCGGCACCAGCCTGGCCGGCGGGGAGGGCACGCTGTCCGGCACTTTTATCGGCGCTCTTATTCTCGCCATACTGGCCAATGGCATGAATCTTCTCGGTATCGGAGCTTTTTATCAATACATTGTTCAGGGTGTTATACTGGTGATGGCAGTAACCATTGATTTTATGTTGCGCAAAAAAAACAGGATGGTACTTTAAAATGAACATGACACCGCGACAACGCTTATTGACCCTGTTGCAGGGTGGCCGGCCGGATCAGGTTCCCTGGTATGGCGATCTGGATTACTGGGCAACGGGTCTGATCGCCCGCCAGCAGAAACCGGCTGATTTCAAAACCGGCGTCGACTATGTGGATTGGCATCGTGATCTCAAGGTCGGCTACTATCTGCAGGGCTGTTTTCCCTACAAGCCGATCTACCGGGATGTCCAGGTCACGGTGCGGCAGGAGGGAAACAAAAGGATCACTCTGATCGAGACGCCCTATGGCGCTTTGCGGGATTGCTGGGAGTACATGCCCTATACGGTTTCAGATGCGCCGACTGAGCATTTTATCAAATCCGCTGCCGATCTGAAAGCCTGGCGATACTATTACGAGCATACCTCTTTCGAGCCGGACTATGCCTTTCTTGAAACACGCCGGCCGCACATCGGCGAGGACGGCATTCTGCTCGCCTATCTGCCGCATACGCCCTGGATGCAGCTGCTGGTCATCGATTGCGGCATTGAAACCCTTTCGTACCTCGCCTTTGAGGCCGAAGAAGAGCTGCAATGGACGCTGCAGGTCATGAAGAATCAACTGGACCAGGCCGCCCGCCTCGCCATCGACAGTCCGGCGGAAGCTCTGATGATCCCGGAGAATTTGTCGTCGGAAATGGTGGGTCCAAAGCTGTTCGAAAAATATCTGAAAATGGACCAGACCGATTGGCTGGTAAAAATCAAGCAGGCCGGCAAATACAGTTTTATCCATATGGATGGGTCCCTGAAAGGCCTGTTGCGACAGGAATCCTCCCTGCCGGTCACGGTGCTCGAGGCGCTGACGCCGGCTCCGGTGGGAGACCTGGCCATCGAGCAGTGGGCGGAATGGGCGGGCGACAGCCGCACGGTGTTATGGGGCGGCATCCCCGGAGTCTTTTTTACGGAACTGATCAGCGATCTAGAGTTCGATCGACATCTACGCCAGGTCCTGGCTGTGATGAGCAGCGATCCCAGATATGTGCTTGGCGTAGCGGACCAGGTGCCGCCGAACGCCCTGGAGGCTCGTGTCAGACGAGTGGCCCAGTTGGTGGAATCATACGGCCAATTTTAAAACAGTGGAATCATTGAATCGGAGCAGCTGATGAACAGAACGCTGGTGCATGCTGTCACGCTGATGGCAGCTGTCATGCAACTATTTTTGGCAACGGCCACAGCGGCCGGGCAGCCTGAGGATCGTTTCCAGGGGATTCACTACAGCGGTCGCGGCGATGTGGAATATATCCGCCTGCTCGAAACAGCACGCAGCCTGTTTGAGCCCAATCCCGAATTGCAGAATATGGCTATGCTGTATACCCCGGTCTGGAACGGTTTGCACGAAGGTCCGACCTGGGATGCCTGGTGGATACAGAACAGCTATGGCACCACGTTCAGCGCTTTGCCATTTTATCAGGAACCCTACGTGACGTTCATAGCGAATTCGCACGACCTTTGGTTCGACCAGATGGGCGATGGCCGGCGCAAAGGCAAACACGACTGGGTAGCCCCGGACGGCTGTTTGTGCGATTGTGCGGCGCCGGGTATGATCTATTACAAGCAGGGCGATGGCCGCATCAACATCCATGATTGGGGGATCGGCTTTTCGGCCGCCGGTCTGCTCATGCAGGCGGAATTGTTGCTGATCAGCCGCGATCGGGATGCCTTGGCCCATTATCTGCCCAGGCTGGAACGGACCGCCGACTTTTTGGACTCACGCCGGGACAGGCAGAACAATCTGTTCCTCGCCGGTCCGGCCGGAAACCTGCTGGCGCCCAGTTATGCCGGCTGGCTCAAACCGGATGGCTCCTATGGCATGGCCTATCTGGCCGAGATCTCCATCACCTATCTGGCGGCGCTGGACCGACTGATCGAATTGGAAAAATTAGCGGGTCGCCTGGACAAGGCGCAGGCCTTGCAGGAGCGCCGGGAATCAATACGCCAGGGATTGTCGCAGTTGACTACAGAGGAGGGGTATTTTATCCGCTCCATTGATCCGGATGGCAGCAGACACGGCGTCTACGGCGCCGCGAAACACGGCTATCTGGAAACGACACCCAATCACGACGCCATTGCCTTCCGGATTGTCGACGATCTCCAGGCGGAAAAAATCTATGAAAAAATAGCCTCGATTCCTCAGCTGCGTCCCCATACCTTTATCCTGCCCAATTATCCGGCTTATGACGATATGTATGAAAAGGAGACCAGCATCTGGATCTATGGCACCTGGATCAACGGCGGCCACTGGTCGACCTGCGAAGGCCGCATGATCCTGGCTTATTACCGGCTGGGGAAATTTGCAGATGCCCGCAATTCGATGAAACAGATCCTCACCTTCGCCGGCCGCTTTCGCATGGATAATCCATTGACCCGGATGGGTGCCGACGTCTATCAGCCCAAAGAGCCGGTCAACCTGACCTATGACGCCTTTGCGGTGCCGGCGGCGTTCATCCGCGGCCTGTTCGAATACATTTATACAAGTGAAGGGGTGCGGCTGTATCCGCATATACCTGCAGGCATCACCGAGTTGCAGCAAAAGGATCCGATCCGGTTTGGCGATAAAAAAATCTATCTGGCAACGTTTGGCACCGGACCCGTGACCGCTGTGCTGATTAACGGCCGCAAACACAAAGAGTTTGATAAGGGCTCTCTGTTTTTAGCCTACAGGAAATTGCCTGCGGTCGCCCGGGTGACCGTGCTGTTGGGAAACGAACAGGCTGAACCGCATTCCGTGTTGCCGACGGTGCGCACGGCCATCCGCCTGGAAAGCGATACCACCAAAGCCGTGAGAGAGTTGTATCAGAACGCCGCACGATTGCAGGCATTTTGTGATCGACTGCAAACAGCGGGGATGGGGGACAGCTATGAAGCGGCGCACGCCCGGCTGGCCGTAGATTTTTATGCAACGATGGTTGAACGTCGTCGGCTGGCAGCGGCCGGCAAACTGACGGCGTTGCCGGAGAGATCCCGGCTGGCAGCGGACAGCAGTTACGTTACATCCGCGCGCTCGCTGCAGCAGGGACTGGACAAGGTGCTGCGCTCCTATGACAACAATTCATTGCCGCAAAAGAAAAAGATTTGGCAGATCTATAAAGCGACAAAGCAAGAGGGACGTTAAAGGGCGTGGTATTGGCGGCGGAAGAATCTTTGTGCGCAACCATCACACGACCCGACAAACCTGAAA
>CAZISM010000118.1:0-16137 GCA_964541895.1 uncultured Cytophagia bacterium | reverse complement strand
TGTGCTGAGATGAATATTGGGATTGGCTATTTGCAGGAATGAATAGCGGTCCGGCCATTCAGTGCCGGTGCGTGTCTGGCGTTGCCATACCGGATACAAAGGCGTGTTGGCCGAAATCGCCGCATGATAGCCGTTCTGCCAACCCGCGGTATGGGAGCGCAGGGTGAAACTAAAATGGTGACTGCCTTTTTGCAGATACCAGTTGCCTTCGCCGTGGCAGCTTTTTCGCGATGCCAGAAGAATCGGCTGCAGAACCGGATAGGCCACCGCATCAGCTGTAGGATCCCGAAAATCCCAGACAGCTACGCTCGAACTGAAGGTGCTGCCGAATTGATCGCTTGATGCGCTGATCCAGTCCTGCACTTCGCGCGGTCGCACCTGGGCTGGTTGTTGAACATAACGTTCGCCAGCCGGTTTTGCCAATTCGTCCTTGCCGATCGTCACGCTGCCGAACGGCACCGCATAGGTCACCTGCGCGTCATCAATAGCCAGCGGAAACGCCAGGCGAAATTCATGGTAAGGCGTTCCGTCCCAATCGATCAGATCGACATCAAAATCGATCTGTTTGCTATGTCGATACAGCGTCAACGTCATTTTGTACAACACATGCTCGAGCTTTTGTTCGCTCTGCAGCACGATGGCCACCGGTCCGTTCTGCAACACGCGCCAAACCGGCTTGTGGGTTGATAATTTATCAAAATCCTGCATGGTCGGCTGCTGCACCTCGGCGAACTCTCCCGCCCCATTGCCGACGGAGGTCATGGAGAACAGTTCGCCGAAGAGAAATTTATCCGTGCGCGCGATGTCAACATTTAGATCCTTGTCAAACAGACCGGCCACTCCGCCTTCTGACAGCGTCAATCTGTAGTGATCGGTTTCGACGATTTTATTCGTTTCAGCCGGCGGGCGCGTTTTGGATTTGGCCGGACTGATGTACATCGTTTCATATCCCAGGGAAGGCACCTCATCAGCGATCAGGAGCAATTCCCCGCTATGGAGCGAGTGATCGTCATAAAAGTCTCGAGACCGCCACTGATGCGGGACGGTTTTTCCGCTCGAATTTGTGATCTGTACATCGCGGCACCAGCCGCGTGGAAAATCGCACGGAACCTGAATGGGAGCCTGGCGCGCAAAGGCGAGATCATTAAACAGGAGCAAACGCAAAGCCGGGCCGGCTTGTCCGGAGATGTGCTGTGAAATGTTCTGCAAGGCGCGATCAAGGAGATGCCGGCCGGTATCGCGGGCGAACCGGAATTTTGCCAAAAACGTACTGTCCGTGGTCTCACCGTTCTTGCCACCCCAGCCATGATCCGGATAGATGGCTGATTCCCAGGCCTGGTCCAGATCCGTCTCCGGATAGTGTGCCCATGTGCCTGTCATGGTAGCCAGGATGGCATTGAATTTTTCCGCAGCCGGCAACAGCTGTCCGGCCTGGCGATGATAGTCTATAGCCCAGTGATGAGTCGGCCCATGTATGTACAGCCAAACACCCGGACGTTCACCCTGGATAACCGGCAGCTCTGGTTTGCTTGAAAAAACATGATCCATGAAACCGGTGGCCGTGGCATATCGCATTTCCGGCAACTTTAGGGAGCGGCCTGCAGCGTCGGAATAATTAATTTCAAGATGATTCCAGCTATTGCGCAAAGGCTCATAATCTAACGGCGCACCCATGTCTGTAGAGATCAGCACCGGCATGGCCGGCGACGCTTCATGGCCGCTGAATCGAGACCAGTCGGTTATGATGCCCGGCAAGGCCGCCATGATCCGAAAAGAGGGCTGGCGCATGAAATTGCTGTTCTCGTGGTAATGGCCCGGCGAATAGACGCCGATCCTGGAGCCATCCGGACTCTGCCAGTAAAACAATCCTGGTTCATGCCTGCTGATGATCATGTAGGGCACGCCTGATTTGGCCAGGATCTGCGGCATCTGCAGCGTCCGTCCCGGAACATCCACATTCCAGGCGACGCGGGCATCACAACCCGGCAGGGTCTTTTGCAGCCAGATCCGGCCGTGATAGAGCTGTCGAACGAGTTCTTCGCCGTTGTACAATCCTTCATAGGGCTGATTGTAGGTGGCGCCCCACTCCAGGCGTCCGGAACGGGTCAGCTCGTGGATCAGCGCTTTCGCCTCAGGATGCAGGGACAAATACTCCTGCAGCATCAGCACCTGTTCGGCGCTGTAGCAGAACTCGCTGTTTTTTTGCAGCAGCGCCAGCGCCGGAGTCAGAACCTTGCTGTCGCGATCGAGCATGCATTGATGCGGGGTGTCCATCCAGGCGATATCCTGGTGGCTCGAGCTCATCAGGTCAATATGCTGGATCGTTGATCGCGCCTGCTCGGCGGCCAACAGAGAAGGCACCAGCCTGGAATACAAACCGCTGTTCTGCAGTGTTATCCGGTCGCCGGCAACGCTCCCTGTTCGCAGAACCAGCAGAGAATCCTGCCTCAGGGTCACCGTATCGGAGGATTCCGACAAGCCGGCCAGCACATCCCGTTTGACGCCGTCTAGATACAGCGCCAGAGGCCAGCGCGCAAGAGCCGGCTTCCAACCTGGCAGTTTTGCCGTTGAATCGCCTGCCGAAACAAACACGGGCACATGGTTTCGGCCATTCGCTTCGCGCCAGACCACCTTCCTGTTTCTCCAGGCCTGAGGCAGGGTGACGCGACATCCTTCTTTTTCTGACCAGGCCAGTTCATAGTAAAATCCCGCTTGCGCCGCTTTGGCAAAGGGGGCGAGTATTTCGTTCGTCTGAAAAATCATGAACCAGGAATATTCGTTCGCCGGTTCGCTGCTGACGGACAGGCTGAGCGCGGATGCCTGCGGTTGCTTGAGATCCAGGATCATGAATCCAAACAGATCCTGATGGCGATCCTGATCCACCGCGATAAAGCGCAGTCGATCGCCGCGACGGTTCATCGCCGTCCACCCTCTTGACGACGAATTGGTGAACGTGATCGTATCCTGGCCGTTGATCGTAAGAAAAAAATTCTTTTCACGATGGCTGCAGCCGAGCCCTGCCATCCACAGGTAGCGCGTTGCCGATTTGCTGTTGGGCCAGGTTTCCCAGCGAACCGGAGTGGCGGCCTTTTGAGCGCGCACCAGCAGGGCGGATTGGACATCGGGCCAGGGCGAGGAGTAGGCCATTTCGGCCCCGGCGATTTTCCTGTGAAAACCGTCGACACAATTTCTGGACCATGCAGCATGCTCGATATAAAAACGGCTCAAGGCATGCATAGGCCGATGGTCGCTGATCTCACCAGCCGCTGCAACCGGGACGACGACTGTGAGAATCACACCTATGAAAAGACCGGCTTTGCGAAGCAGGCCGGATGGATTCGAATTTAGCATAAACTCATCCTCACCGTTTCTGCCTGCTGAATACGATCATGCTCCGTGTGCGCTTCCAAAATAAATCCAGGCGCATCGAGCAGGCGTTATGAATTTTATGCATTCTGTATGGAATCCCATTCTTCGAAAATGGCCAACGCGGTCTCTGGTTGGGCGCCGGCGCCGAATTCAAATTGGGCGATGATCCCGCCGTTCGGGTCGTAAAGATGGGCAGCCACCCGTCGTACGGCGTCGCGGCCTGTCATCGGATCAGGGGAGGACAACACATGTTGTCGGTCGATTTCGCCCCAGAAGGTAATGCGGCCCCTGGCGTGCTGCTGCAAATAGGCCAGGTCCATACAGAACAACTGTGAGTTCAGAGCATCCACGCCGGCCTCGATCAAATCGACATAGATGTCCTGGATATAACCGTCCGAGTGCATGAACACCCATTTCCCATGCGCTTTAGCCAGGTCGCAATACTCTTTGTACAGCGGTTTGAAATATTCCCGCCACAGCCTGGGAGGAATGAGCAGCTGCTTTTGCGCGCCCCAATCGTCCATGAACTTGATGCCATCCACGTCGGTCTTGACCCAGAACTCCAGCTCGCGCATATAGAACTCGTGAATAAGCCGCAACAGATCCAGCGTCCCGCTCTCCGGCATCATGATATCCAGATAGCTGTTCTCACTGCCGCGAATGAACTGATAGCGTTCCCAGGGACGAGGACAGGCGTTGGCCATGACAAATCGATCCGTCTGATCGTGAAACCGTTTGATCTCGTCCAGGGCCTGCTGACGCTGCCGGCCCTGCGGCAGTTGCGCGTAAGGCGGCTGCAGTGATTTCCAATCCGTGATATCCGGCAGCAGCGGTGTGCGCACTTCGCCGATGACGCCGTCCTGGATGTTGGTAAAGATCGATCCCCATTCGTCCACATAGGTGCCGATGCGATAGGGATCACCGCTCACGCACGGCAGTGGCGGATAGGCGTACTCTGCCGTGATGATATCGTTGGGAAACCGTCTGGAAATTTCCGCCACTGTTTCCGGAAAATGATGTTCCGCCCATGGCAGCACCCACAAATCGCGCGGCATGCGTTCCGGGGTTTGCAGCGTGAGACAGCGGATTACCAGTTCTCGTGATGTTTGCGCCATAGAATGACCGTCCTTTGTGCCGGTTTTATTTTTCTTGCCAGGCCCATTCGCCGTTTTCAACCGTCCAGTCCAGCCCGAAAAATCCGGCGACGGTAATGCCGGTGGTGCCCTTTTGAATGACCGCCGGATCGAAAATAATGCAGTCGGGAAACGCATATCCGGGGAACAAATAAGGTCTGAGATCTGTCAGTTTCATACCGGTCCATCCGCTGCCGGTAACCGCGGCGACGCAGGCCATATCGCTGCCGGCACGGGGGCGGATAAAGAGGCCGGCATAGTCAGCGCCGCTGAGGCGCTTGCCGCCGATTTGAACCATGCCGCGGCGGACCTGCACCGGACTGTCTGCCAACAGCACCTGCCAGAGACGGTTGCTGTCGGCATTGCCATAGAGAATGACGTTGCGGTCCGGTTCGCTCGCCGGTTGCCATTGCCGGTCAGAGACCACATCAACGGAACCGTTGCCCTGATACCAGAACTGTTCGGCGTCGTAGCGTGCCTTTTGGAACGCCCACTCATTTTCCGCCCGGCTCCCTGCTGTTCCATACACAAAAATCATTCGATGCCGAAACGCGTCCTTGAAGGTGCCGTAGCGATGGGGGCCCTTCATGGACGGAGAAGGCGGCGCGGCCAGTGCCCAGCGGCCGTTCTTTTTTTCCAGAAACAATTTTTTTGCAGCAGGAACATCCGTCAGCATCTGGCTGTCCAGGTGCACAGAGACGGAGCGGGCCTCAGGGCATATGCTCAGATCCAGCGACAATCGCGCCACGTTGCTGCTCTGGCCGAAGAACAGGGATCGCCCCGGATCCCATTCGATCTGCGCTGAACTCAACGCCAGCTGCTTTTCCTGCGCTTCCAGCCCCAGCCAGTAATAGTGCGAAGAAATGCCCGGATGGGGTGTACAGAAGGAGGCGATGCGCAATCGCCTGGCCAGCGGCCGGCAATGGCGCGCCATAAAATCAAACAGGGGCGGCCAATCCACGCAATCGGCGCCCGGTTCTGCCGAGTTATCCCACCAGTGGCCGGCGCCGGGTTCTTCGTGGTACACATAGTCGCGATGGAACGGCTGCAGCCGTTCCACCATCTGGCGCGATTGCGTCACCAGTACGTTGTCATCCTGATCGCCGTGAAGAATATACAAACCCAGGTCTTTATAGTTCTGCACCAGATCGAGGGTTTTGCTGGGTTGATTCACCCGTTTCATCATTTCCTGAATCGCCGTTTCCTCGCCGATCTCTTCGCGCACGCGATAGGTCCAGAAGCTGAGCCAGCCGGCGCTGGGTCCGAGCACAGCGAACCGATCCGGGTAAAGCGCGCCCAGAATCCAGACGCCATGACCGCCCATGGAATGGCCGGTCAGATAGATCCGTTCCGGATCGATCGAAAGGTTTTTTTGCACCAGCTCCAGCACCTCCAGCGCATCCTGGCGGCCCCAATCTTCCCAATTAAAACCATAGGGTCGACGATTGGTGGGCGCGACAATGTGGGCCCAGCTTTTGCTGCTGTAGGCGTTGACCTGGTTGATCGCCTCAACACCAGCGCCGTGCACGGAAAGCACCAGCGCGGCAGGCCGGTCTCCATCTCTGGCTGGATTGACGGCATAGTATTGCACGCTGCCGTCGATTTCACTGATAAACGTTCTTTTATAGGTCTCGTCCGGCTTGCGGTTCGGGATGCGGCACGCTACGCTGTTGACCTGGAACCGGTTCTGCTGCGGGAGCAGGCGCAGGACGATGTTGGCCTCCTGGCCGGGCACCGGTGCGGCGCTGCCAAGTTTAAAGGGAACTTTTTTAACGCTGTAGGGCTGTATCAGCGGCACCGGCGTAGAGACCGGGGCCTGGTTATCGATCGAGGCCAGAATAGCGGCCTGTTGCAGAGGCCTGGAATCAGCATTCACGATGACAACAGCTCCCCAGGTATCAACCGGTTCGCCCATACGGAAATCGGGCAAGGTCATATCGCGATCGTTAAAAAAAACGGGCGACGGCGGCGGATAGAGTTTGACTTTTAACAGGCCGGTGCGACCGCCGAGAAACAGCAATTCGTTTTTGCCTTTGTGCAATGGCACGGGAACCCGGGCATAGTCAAAATGCGGTGCCCATGATGCAAACGTTTCACTGTCCTGATAGCGGTTGCCGGTGCGGGGAATACCATTGACATAGACCATTTCGTGGCCCATGGCGTAAAGCATCAGGGTTTGCTCTTTTGGGGAATCCAACGAAAAATGAACATAGGCGTTGCGCAGTCCCTCCTGGGCAAACCATCCGGAGGTATCGCATTCAACCGGTCGCCAATATTCCTGATGACCATCGGAGAAAACGACAGGGTGGTGAGGGCTGGGAGAGATCCATTTGCCGCGAACGATCGACGCTTCGATCGGGTCGACGCCGACGACGGTTCGCTGGTAGCGCTCCGGCAGCTTACACATCAAACCTTTTTTTAGCAGCAATTCTTGCGAAAATAAAGACGCCGATAAAAACAACAGCCAGAAGGGCATACTCCAGCGACAGCCACTCATGGCGCTCTCCTCCTTCCATCTCCATATAGGTATCGTATTCCTTCAGCGTAGCCTCTTTCCAGACCAGACCGTCCTGGCGGATGCACCAGGCGTAGCCGTTGTCCTCCTGCGCCAGACGCGCCTCAAAGATGGAGGCGGTGCAAAACAGGCGCGGCGGCCATTGGTATCCCGGGCAAGCGCTCTGCTCGATATGCAAATCCTCCAGCCGGGCGGTAAAACGCGAATGCTGTACGTGATAGTTTCTTTGGCGATAGTATATCTGGCGCAACAGCCATTTCGCCGCTTCTTCCGGATGCTCGACAAACGGCTCGGTCTCTCCGGACGCGCGCTTGGAGAACTGCACATAGCCCCACATTTCCGGATAGTGCATGTTGATCACACCTTGCGGCGACCATACCCAGTTCTCTTCCGGAAACGGTTTGCCGGTGTCCGGATTGATGCATTTGCGATAGCGACCATCGACGAGCTCGGTCTGCCATTCGACCCGGGAAAAATTGATGCGCCACTGGTCCCCGGCTTCAGGCGGGAAATGGCCCTGGCTGGCTTCCCGGAGGGCCTGCCAGGGAATGGCCAGCTCAACGGTCCAGCCCGAATCGATGTCAGACGGCCGGTTCAGAGTCCCCGTGATGGAAACAGCGGTTTGCAGTCCCTGAATATCCCATCCATGCACGGCCGGGCCGCCGTCCCGATACGGTTTGATCAGCAACAGATCCCAGCCGGTGTTGAGAGCGTTCATCTCAAATTCATAGTATTGATGGCTGTCGCCATCCGGATCGATAAACACCTCAAAGTCGTTGTCGTAAAAAATGACCGTATCGCGCTGCATCAGGCGAGCCCAGATGTGCGGTTCTTCGAGCTCGGCGGCGATGTAAAATCGTTCGTCATCCCACACCATCTTGACTTTGGTTGACCAGCGGGGCGCAGGTTTCTGCTCACCTTCGATATCGACAAAAGATTCTGACCACGGCGCGAACGACCATGAAGGTTCGCTGAGCTTGCCATCGATCTGGATCGGCAGCGGTGTACGATAACAAACATAGCGTCGTGGCGCAAAGGCCACGCCGGGTTCCGCCAGGGTAGCCTCATCGGCCATACTCCAGGAGAAAAATAACAAGGCCATCCCCACCAAGGCAAGAAATCCGATGTACCTGTTAGTCATTTCGTCGTTCGCATCTCCGTGTTTGCTAAAGCGTACGGGTTACAACATGAACGGTTCGGCCGGTCGTTTCGGCATGCAGGCGGTTAAAAGGTGTCGGAACGTAATGATAGATGTCCATCATTGTTTTTGCACCGGAATATCGTGCAGCGCAGGATTTTGAAAAACCTCTTGCAGGACCAAAGAAGCCGCGCCCATAGCCACCAGATCCACCGGCTGCGGCGTGGCGATTTCTATCAGCGTGTCGCGCACTTCACCCAGAATAGATTTCGATTTGAGCGCATTGCGGAGGGGCTGCAACAGCAGTTCGCCGGCCTTGGTCACCTCGCCACTCAACAGGAGCAGCTGAGGATCGAGCAAGTCTACAATCGTTACCAACTCTTCTCCCAAAAGGGCACCAAGATATTCAAAATAATGTAAGGCTACCGGATCTCGGACCGGTGCGGCCTGGAGCAAATCGGCCAGCTGGACCTGGTCTTTGTCGATGCAGCGGCTCCCGATGCGAATGCTTTTTTCTTCGGCCTGACCGATCTCGTCCAGCATCGATTGGATGGTGATGCGATGGGCATGCGATTCTCCCGCTACTTTATGCGCTCCACGATAAAGGCGATCATCCAGAATCAAGCCGTAACCGATGCCGAACACCTTTTGGTCTATAACCAGCATGACGTAGAGCATGTCACGGTCGTCGCGCGCATGACCAAACCATTTTTCGCACAGGATCCCGGCATTGGCGTCGTTTTCAATATGAATAGGAAAACGATAATGCTTCTTGAGCATGCCGCGCAACGGAATGGCTGAATTTTTCAGCATGTAACTTTTAACCACCAACCCGTTATCGGAATCGACCGCACCGGAAACCCCAATGCCCAGTCCCAGAACCTTGCTGCTCTTTATTCGCCCGGAGACCATAAGGTGATCAACCAGATAGTGAATCTGCCCGACCAACTGCTCCGGGTCCAGCATCTCCGACGCCCCGACACGAACCTGGGCGAGGATGGTGCATTTCAGATCCATCAACACCCCTTGAATTTCACCCAGACCGATTTTCAAGCCGATCACATAACCGTAATGGCCATTCACCTCCCACATGGTCGGTCTTCGGCCACCCTGGCGGGTGGATTCTCCAGCGCCGGCATTAATGATCAGGCCGGATTTTTCAAGATTATGCAAAATGTTCATGATGGTCGATGACCGCATGCCGGAAATTCTGGCAAGATCAGCGCCGGAAATCGGACCGCGTTCACGAATGAGGTTTAGAACGATATGACTGTTGAGATTTTTTACCAGCGTGTAATCGCCGGTGATCAGCTCTTTCATCATACCTCTGTCGGTTGGAACTTGCAATTCAGGATGCGAGCATTACTAGCCTACGTTACATACTATATTTTATAAATATAAGCGTATTTTTCCTGCAAATCAAGAATAATTTAGCAGCTTGCAGCGCCGCATCAGCCCGACAAACGGATTCACCTCATTCTTTCCATTTTATCCAGCTCCTTTTTGATTCGTGGCGGGGTCATGGGCAGTGTGTCCATGCGCACACCCACCGCATCATGGATCGCGTTAGCCAAAGCAGCCGCTACGGTGGTCATGGCAGGTTCACCGCACCCCTGCGGCGGCAGCGCAGGGTTATCGACCAGGACCACCTGAATGCCGGGCAGGTGTGAAAACCGGGTGATTTCGTAGGTATCGAAATTGGACGTATATATCCTGCCTCCGGAAAATCGGATCTCCTCTGACAATGCTGCTGACATGCCCATAATCATGCACCCTTCCACCTGCAGCTTGGCGCCCTGCGGGTTGATGATCTCGCCCATATCCTGGCTGCAGACCATCTCTTCCACCTGCACGCGGCCGCTGGTTCGGTCGACGCGAACGCGAGCCATGGTCGCCACATAGGTGTTCAAATAATTGGTGCAGGCGATGCCGATTCCCTGACCGCCGGGCGTTTTGGTGAACGAAAAGCCAAAGCGTTCCGCCGCCGCCAGCAGAACTTTTTTCATTCGTTCATCGCTCAAATTGTGCAGACGAAAAGTCAGCGGGTCCATGCCCGCAAGGAGCGCCAGCCGATCGCAGTGCGATTCCATGGCAAACACATTGCTGTTGCTGCCGGGCCCGCGCCAGGCGCCGGTATTAAACGGGTGCGGACCAGGCCCGTTGCCCTGGTTTCGCGAAGAGACTTGAATATGGGGAATGTCATAGATCGGCTCAGAGCTTCTGGCACCGGCGAAAAAATTTTCATATTGCCAGAAACATATACGGCCGTTGCGATCGACGCCGGCAGACACCTGCAGAACCGCGGCGGGCCGGAACGAGTCATAGAAAAATTCTTCTTCCCGTGTCCAGGCGACCTGAACAGGCCGGCCTGTCTGTTTCGCCAAAAGGGCGGCTTCGGTAACCTGCAACGCCCAGGTTTTGCCGCCAAACCCTCCGCCGACAAACGGCGTCCGCACATGCACCCTGTCGCGTGTCAGGCCCAGCGTCTGGGCCACCGAATCCCGCACCCGGAATGGGGATTGCGTCGAGGCCCACACGTTGACCTTGTCCTCCCCTACTTCCACCAATGCCGCATGAGGTTCCATCGGTGCATGGGCAACATAGTGGGTATAATATCTGCTTTCCAATACAACCGCGGCATCAGAGCGGGCGCGGGCGACGTCTCCTTTCGCCAACACTGTTTGCGATAAGGTGCCCTGGCGAAGCAATGCTTCAAAAAGTGTATCGTCGTCCATGGCAGCGGCCGGTTCTTCAAAACGGGCCACGATCAACGATCTGGCCATCTCGGCGACATCCGGTTTTTCATGCAATACCGCGACCATGTCCGGCTCCTCCACCACGATCACGCCGGGAACCGCGCGCGCCGCCTGCGTGTCGCAAAAAAGGCGTTTGGCGCCATGGGCGGGCGGTCGCAGAATTTTTGCGTACAACATGCCAGGCAAGCGAACGTCTGCGGTGAATGGTGCGGCGCCGGTCACCTTGGCTTTGCTGTCTGCGCGCAGGAACGGTTTTCCGGAAATGCGGTGTTCGTGAACGGGCTTGAGCGCTGCCGTAGCGGATGACAGCTTTTGCAATCGCCGGCCCCTGACCAGTTCGCCGAAGGTGCTCCGCCTGTCGGCCTGATCGCGATCCAGAATCAGGCCCTCCCGCGCAAAACACCGTTCCACAGGTCGGTTCCAATTCTGGGCGGCCAGCTGCAGCAGCACGGCGCGGGCATCGGCCGCAGCCTGGCGCAAGGCCGGACCGAAATATTTGGTGCTGCGTGATCCTACGGTGGCGTTATCATGGGGACAGAGTCGGGTATCGCCCATGACGATTTCGACCTGGCCATAGGCCGCATCCAGTTCTTCAGCCAGCATCTGGACCAGGGAGGTGATGATGCCCTGCCCCATTTCTATTTTACCGGTAAAACAGCTGATCCGGTTGGATGGGTCGATGTGCAGATAGGCGTTGACATCATCAGGATATTCGCCCGGCGTCTGCGCATCGCTCTTTTGCGCCGGCAGGGCAAAAAAAACGTATAGCCCGGCACCCATCGTCTGCAGAAATTCTCTGCGACTGGCCATTTCGAACAGAGGCGCCGGTGGGCCGCCAGGTTCAAAGAAGCGGTCATCACTCATGCCGTCCCCCTTTGGCCATGGTTGCAGCGGCTGACTGAACGGCTTGAACGATCCGCTCATAACTGCCGCAGCGGCACAAATGGCCCTCGAGAGCGGATACGATCTGCTCGCGCGTCGGCGTTTTGTTCTGTTGTAACAAATCAACCGACTGCAGCACCATGCCCGGCGTGCAGTATCCACACTGCAGCGCGTCATGCTGAATAAAAGCAACCTGCAGCGGATGCAGGGATTCTCCTTCGCCGAGGCCTTCGATGGTGGTCACGCGCCCCCCTGCCACCTCTTTCATGGTGACCTGACACGACGGCACTGCACGGTCATTGAGCAGCACGGTGCACGCGCCGCAATATCCCTCCCCACAGCCGTACTTGCTGCCGGTCAAATTAAAATCCGATCGCAACACCCACAGCAGGGATCGCTCCGGCTCGGCCGGCACCGAGACCGAACGGCCGTTGAGCATAAACCGAATTACGCTGTCCATGTATCACAATCCTTTGATCCACTCTTCGTTAAAAACGACGTGACGGATGGTCCTCTCCGGTCCGGCGGCATAAGAGTAGGTTACGTGAATCAGGCCGTCCCTGCTCTGCAGCACGGACGGGTAGCCGAAAGACTCTTTGTTTGGCGTCGAATTGGCAATATAACGCTGTTTCGGCCAGCTCTGGCCTTCGTTGTCAGACCATTTAGCGAGCAACCGGTGACGGCCGTCTTCGGTGTCGTTGCACACCATGATCCAGCGGCCATTCTGCAGCACTACCACCTCCAGGCTGGAATCAGGATTGGGGATATCCGTATCCTGGCTGGCGCTCCAGGTCATGCCGTTATCGCTGGAGGTGCTCAGCAACACGCGATGGGGCGGCTCGCCGGAGTCGCGCATATAGGCGACCAGCGTTTTATCTTTTTTCTGCACCAGGGTCGGTTGAATGGGACCCAAGCCGACGATGGGATGGCTGGTCTGCCAGGTCTGGCCGTCATCATCACTTATGGCGATCAGGGAGAAATTGAGGCCATCGGAGTAGAGCGGAAACAGCAACCTGCCGTCGGTCAGCTGCAGGGGATGGATGCGCGGCATCCAGCCCATCTGCCGCTTGTAGGGATCGGCGGACGCCTCTTCCAGCATTTCTGTATACGGCGGTGCGAACCCGGCCCACATGGATTCAGGCAGGTTCATGGACTTGAATCCGGCTTTGACTCGATCGGCAAAATCGTCGTACGGTTTTAGAGTCATGACGTCCTGCCAGTTCCACACCGGAGCGTCCTGGCGAAGGTAATCGGTTGAGGTGCGATACTTGAGCAGCGAATACTCCCATTTATGCGCCAACACCGTGACCCAGAACAGCCAGAGTTTTTGCTTACGGTCGATGAACAATACCGGATTGCAGTCCGGAAAGCCGGGGGTGTCAGCCATTAAAAAAACCGGACTCCAGGAGCGCTGCCCCTTGCGCCAGCGACTGCCCTGCACCAGCACATCGTCCGCCGTGCGTTCGCCCGAACCATGGAACCAGCACACCAGAAAATCGCCGTTGGGACACTCGACGATGCTGCTGGAGTGCACGTGTTTAGGTTGATAGGGAAAAATGTTCTCTTCACGAAAAACAGCATCCGCGGCCGACAGCAGACCGGGGATGATCAGCAATACGACACACCATCGCATGGCTCACCTCATGGTTGTTAGGGTTATCTGTTCAGCGCAACGATCAGCTCTTGCGGTCACTGACCGCCCGGCACCAGGCGCAGATCTCTCTGATTTTAGAGTTCTCCACACCCAGATCCAGATCGGCAAAGACGATATCGCACGGCGCCAGCTCTTCCACGACGATGGCGAGATCGGCCTTGATCGCCGCCACCGGCTTGTTATGAAAATCCATAGGCGTATACATCAGCGCTCGCCGGGCCTGCGGAAACAGGGTTTTGGCCAGGCGCAAATCCGTTTCTATCCCCATATCGATATATCCCACATTGTCAATCCTGGCGTACGCCGGCAGATAGGGATCCGCTTTCCAGGCGCAGTTGTGAATGGCCAGGCTGGAAACGCCGGCGGCAAATTTCTCATCGAACGGTAAAAGCATCTGTTCGTAGGTAGCCGGAGAGAGCATGTTAACCGAGCAGTTGCTCACGGTGAAAAAGTCAATGTCAAATCCGGATTGCCGCTGTCGTTGCTGAATCAGTGCAGAGGCGTCCACCATGGTTTGATAGATGTGGCTGAAACCGGAACGGCAGCGTTCCGGTTCCGTGAGCATCTGCACAAAGAGTTCCGGACCCAGGAGGCGCTGGCCGTTGTTCAAGATACCCTGCCAGTTCAGGTGTCCTGTGATCGCGCCTTCCTCGGCCGCGATCCATTCCATCTGCGCCAGCAGATCCTGCAGGAGCGGCGTGTCAGCGACAGCGAGCGGACCCTGCTGCACCAGATCGTCCAGCGTTTTAAAATCCGGCCGGCAGTTGGGCCACTGGTTCGAATCAAATGTAACCGTCAATCCGTAAAGCGCGGGCACGATGCAACCGCCGTAGACACCAGTGAGCAGGTCTAGAGGCTGATCTGGTTCCTCGCAACCGCCGATGTTACAGCCGGGGAACTCTTTTTTCAGAAATCGTCGCATGGACAAAATCGTTTGTCGCCGATACGCCGGTTCCCGATGCCAGCATTCGCCAAAATCGATGGCCAGGTGATGGGCGTACCAGGCCGGTGTAAATCCGAACTCGGGGCGTACCGGCGGCACATCCTGCGGTGCGGCGCGCCGTCTGGCGGGCGCGGCCGGGGCGATATAGCTGATCTGTTTCCGGCTGCTGCTAGCGGATGTAGCCATAGTACCTTCCCATCCAGTACGGCAACAGCCAGAAAACGCCGTCGCTTTCAGAGACACCGCCATCGCCCTCGCTGGCATACCAGGGATTGGTATCCCAGCGGAAAAAGGCGATCTCGCTGGGCGGCAGCAGGCGGTCGGTCTGGGCGTTTTCAAATTCAGGAAAATACCGGATGCAGAGATCGAGACGCCTGGTATGATCGACACGCCAGCGAATCAGATCCAGCGGCGTATCCTGCAGAAAAAAGATGGATGCCGGCAGACGGGGATCCAGACCGCTCAATCCTGCATAGGTGAAATTAAAAAATGGACTCTTATCGGCCTCGGCCGTTCGATACCACGTTTCCAGGCTGGTACGATAAGCGCTGAGCAGTTGCGGATCTTTTTCGTGCAGCAGCAGGCAAGGATAGGACAGGGCCAGCAGTTCGTCATCGATATGGGTGATCCAGGCCGGGTTGGTGCTGCGCGGTTGCCGCACGTTGTCCAGATAGTTGTGGCGGTGCAGCAGCTCCTGATACAGCTGCTCGTAGCGCGGCTGACCGCTCACATGAAAAGCCAGTTTCAGATAGGAAAGGATTTCCACGGAATTGATGCCGCGTTCAGTAGCCCAGTCCGGATCGTGGTTCAACTTGGCTGGTGACCACACCGCCCACTGGGTATGGCGGCCATCGATGTCTTTCAAGGTCAAATCGCTGGTGATAATATAGTCGACGATGCGGCACACATGATCCCGGACGACCTGGCGTTCTGCGGCATCAGCGACCAGGTCATAGTAGTAAAGATAGCCGAACATGTGCCCGGTGATCTCATCGCTGCTGGTATCGCCTTTCCATAACCATTTGCCGTCGCGCGAACGGCGCCACATATTTTCAACCCGTTTTTCCCGGGGATTTTCGACCAGCGTTTCGGCCCACTCTTGTTCGGTATAATGACGATTCGGATCGGCCATACGCGACCAGTTGGCCGGCACTACGGTGCGCGCAACGAACCCATCCGTTTCGGTTATCGTTTGCAGAAACCGCAGCGCTGCAAAAGCCCGACGGGCGTTCTCGCGGGCTTGCGGGGCTCTGCTGGCCGCATAGCGAAACGATTCCATGGCCAGGTACATGGCGGTATACTGGCCGTCGTTATCATCGTCGCGCGGTTCCCAGTTCAAAGTATCGCCGGGAGATTTAAGACGGCATTTTTCGACCAGATACGGCGCACGAATATGACGCGCTTCGGTGATGCGTTGAAAATGTTCAGCCTTTTGCGCCAGCGTCATCCGCCGCGGCGCGTGGAGGCTGATCCCGCGGGCCGTGGCGATCCAGGCGCGGCCCGATTGATCGAAAGCGATATCGCGCACGTCATCGTGGAGCAGCCATCGTCGTGAATTGCGCACAGACCACCCCATGTCCTGATATCGGACCACCCCCTGGTGCGTGCCGATCCACATAGTGCCGTCCGGCGCAGCCGTAAGGGACTGTATGGTAATAAAAGGCAATCCCTGCGCCGGCGTCAGCTGCCCGCTGCGTTTTCCGTTGCGGTACAGGGTGATCCCGCCCAAACCGCCGATCCATAACAT
>CAZISM010000117.1:0-16287 GCA_964541895.1 uncultured Cytophagia bacterium | reverse complement strand
GCCGGATTGTTCAACACCCTGTCGGCCAAGGCCAAACTGCAGGGCATGCGCGTGGGCTATCACAACCACAACTTTGAGTATCAGCCGCTGGAGGGCAAAATTCCCTGGGACCTGTTTGCGGAAAACACCGATCAGGAGGTCATTCTGCAGTTCGACAGCGGTAACGCCGGCGAAGGTGGCGCCGAGACCGTGCCGTATCTGAAAAAATATCCCGGCCGCAGCGTCACCATTCATATCAAAGAGTTTTCCAAAACCAACACAAAGGCTATTCTCGGCGAAGGGGATGTGCCGTGGAAAGAGGTGTTCCGGATCTGCGAATCCACAGGCGGCACAGAATGGTATATCATTGAGGAAGAAAAGGATGTGTATCCGCCGCTGCAGTGCGTAGAGATGTGTTTAAAGAATTTCAAAAAAATAAATCACGCCTGAACGGCCGAACCGGTTCGGCCCCTGCGCCGCTCCATTCAGGCGCAAAGGGGCCCCCGGAATTGCCATATAAACCGCGGCAACATCCGGGGTTCCTTTTACAGAATTCATTTTCATTTATTCTGTGGCTCAATCCGAATCGCCGGAACCAACTGTCGGACACCGCAAAGGTGTCCGACAGTTTTTTTCTCGATGTTCCTGAGAACTGTGTCTTCCGTGGTTCAGGCCAGTTCGGTTATTTTACAAACGCCATGACGCGATGTGATGCGAATTCCGGCGTTTCCATGCGAACGATATACACGCCTGACACTACCTCACGCCCCAGCTCGTTCTTGCCGTCCCACACCACGCGATGATTCCCTGCAGCACAGGTTTGATCCAACAGGACCCGCACCGGTTGGCCGAGAATATTACAGATCGTGATCGTAACCCTTGATTCCACGGGCGTTTTGAACCGCAGTTCCGTGCGGCTGTTAAAGGGATTGGGATAATTCTGCATCAATTCGAACTGTGTCGGCAACGCCTGATTCTGCAGGCTGAAATCCCGCTCAAAATTGACCGCCATAGCGCTGTTGTCGGCGCTGCGCAGATCAACCTGCGCCAGCGAGATCGAGGGCGCGGCGTAAGGGTTGGCCTGCTGCCATTGGATGCGCACGAGTCCGCCGTGACCGTGCAGTTCCGGATCGCCGCTCTCGATCATGCGGCTGAAAGCGATGTCGATGCGACCGCGGCCGGCGTCGTGATCGACGAAAAACGCCAGCGTGGCCTCGGTAGCGGAGAGCATCTCTCCTGGTTGAATGGACACGGCGCTCAATTGGGCCGGGTCGTACTGGATCAGGAGGTGACCCATGGCCAGATGATCGACGTCCAGAGCCTGCAACGTAGTGGTTGCATTGTTCTGAGCGGCGCCGGCAAGGGCCTGCCATTGCACCACCGGATTGACCTTGCCCAGCGCGGCGGTGCCGGCGGCAGCCATCGTGCTCTTGTACCAGTTCCACATCCGCGTAAAGACGAACAGATCTTCAAAATTGACGAGGCCGTCCCTGACGGTGGTCAGGCTCGGCACAGCACCCGTGGCCGGACCGATGTCGCCGCGGCTGTCGTTTTTCGGTTGCCAATAGGAAGAGAGCAGGATGAAATCTTTCAGATCAATGTCGCTGTCGTTATCGAGATCGCCGAGGAGAGCCGTGGTTTTGACCGCTTGAATCTGTGTCTTGCCGGTGGTCACAACGATGGCGGTATTGCCCGGCGTGCGCAGATCGACCGAGGTGAACGCCAGCTCGCTGGTGCAGTTCTCCACCTTGATGCTGAAATCGAGCGTGCAGATGGTGCCGCTGCCGTTGGCGCCGCTGCCGGCGCCCACACGCGTCGCCGTGATATCCACTCTGCCGGCGACAGTGTCTTTGGTAACGGTGAATAACGGTGTGTCTGCACCGTCCTGACTGAGAAAAGCGGCGGCGCTGTATTTTGTGTAGCGCACCTTGGCCGGATCATAGGTGACGATGAAATGGCAGAGCCCGAGATTGGTCAGGGCCACGGCATCGACGTTTACACTAAAGGCCAGGCCGGGTTTGCCGATGATCGTCTCCGGCGCCAGTTTAAGCTGCGACGTGCCGACAACGTAGCGGCCCGCATCGTAGCCGCCTTTGCCCTCTTTTTCAGCCGTGATCAACACGTTGCGCCAGATGCCGCTGGGAACCGGATCGTGAGAGGTATAGGTCACCACATATTGCGAGGTGAGAAGGCTGCCGATGGAATCCACAATAGTGCCGAAATTGCCGGTGATGTTGAACCAGATTCCGCCGGTCTTTTCCGCCAGCTGATGGAACTGAGATTGATCCGGACCCACCACATGTGTAACCAGTCGCTGTTCCTGCAGCAGCGTGATCATGGTGTCGGTCGTATAGGTGGTGGTGCCGCCGCCGCCGGTCTCACCCGCCTGATGGTAGGGTGCGTCGGTGATCAGCACAGCGATCTTTTGCGTGGTGGCGCGGAACGACAGTTTGGTGGCTCGCGCCATCCCTTCCAGGGCATTTTCTTTAACGTCACCGCCGCCGCTGGCGCGCAAGCCTTCGATCCAGGCTTTGAACTCGGCCACATCGGTGGTGAAATCATGGACCTGATCGACGGCATCGCCGAAGGTAACCAGGCCGAGACGATACTGCACGCCTTTGGCCAGCAGGGCGTCGGCAAAGGCAAAGGCCCGCTGTTTCAAGCCGGTGATTTCATCTCCCATGCTGCCGGTGGTGTCAAAGACAAAGACGATATCGGCGCGGGCGCCCGAGGTTGTGCTCATGGCCTCTACCGCAATCGGCGATTCGCTGATGCCGTCTTCCTTGACTTTAAAATGTTCGGCGGTCAAACCGCTGACAGCGGTGCGCGCGGTGGCGTCGACGACGGTGACAAAGCATTTCACTTTGGGAAACGCCTCGGCGTCGATGCTGGTGCAGTTCACCAGCAGGCCGGATAGGGCAGTGGGGGTGCTGGTGTTGGTGAACAGCTTTATGATAACGCCATTATCGCCGACGATCCATCCCTGCAGGGAGGAAATCATGTAAATATCATTAAGATCAGTACTTACGCTACTTGATTCTTTGGCCCATGTTTCGCCGCCGTCACTGGTGCGATAGATGGCGCCACCATCGCCAACCGTCCAGCCCTGAAGGATATTAGTAAAGACGATGCTGTTGAGACTGGTGGAGGAAACGGTTTTGCCGGTCCAACTGCTGCCGCCGTCGGCCGTGGTCAGCACTTTGCCGTCCGCAGTCGCAATCCAGCCCAGCTGTGGGTTCAGGAAATAGGCGCTGTTGAGGGTGGTGGTGACGCCGCTTGTTTGCGCTGTCCAGGTGGCGCCGCCGTCGCCCGTTTTCAGAATTGTGCCCTGGGTACCCACCACCCAGCCGGTGAGTTCATCGACAAACTCGACGCTGTAAAAGGTCTTGTCGACGCTGGAGTATTGCTGTGACCAGCTCGCGCCGCCGTCGGTGGTTTTTTCGATATGTCCTTGAGCGCCGACCTGCCAGCCCAATGTTGCAGTAACCATATCTATGGCATACAACGGTTTGCTGGAACTGCTGGGCCATGCAGTCCAGCTCACGCCGCCGCTGTTGGATTTCAGGTTCAGCGACTGATCGCCGTTTTGTCCGGCAATCCATCCAGTAGAGCCATTGTACATGGCAATATCGTGCAGGGTGTAGGCACTATTGGTGAATCGGGATTCCCAGGAAGTGCCGCCGTTTTCCGATCGCAGATGGGCGCCGTCGCTGCCCACGACCCAGGCCCTGGCGGAATCCAGAGCGCTGATGGCGAACAGATCTTTGCTGGTGCCGCTGTTTTGTGTGGCCCAATTCCCGCTGAGCGTCCAGATTGGATAGGTTCTGGCCCAGGCTTGCGCGTATTCGCTCGCCTCACTGAAATGGCCGGAACCATCGTAGGTAAAAGCGCGATAATAGTAGATGGTTTCCGGATCCAGGTTTTTATCAATGAATCCATAAGCGGTGCCATCGTAGGCCATGGTGCCGTCGCTGGGTCCTGAGGGATAACCGCCGGTTTTGCGCAAAACACGAACTCCTGCATAATTCTTGACGGCGGGCAGGCTCCAGCGGCAATAGATTTTGTTAAAGCTCATCGCTACGGCGGCCATGTTGTACACATGACCGAGCTCGCCGGCGACAAAATATTTATCTGTGCTGTAGCCACCCTTGCTATCTCTGCGCGCGGTGATGAGAACGTTACGCCAGGTATTATCCCGTGCCGCATGATGCGTGGTATAGGTGACCACATACTGAGATGAAAGGATCGAGCTGATGCGATCGATGATGGCTTGAAAGTCGGAGTCAATGTTAAACCAGAGTCCGCCGGTCTCTCTCGCCAGTTGATGAAATTGACTTTGATTGGGCCCGACCACGTTGGTGACGATGTGCAGGCTGTTAAGCAGGGCGGTCATGGACTCGGTGGTATAGGAGGTAGTGCCGCCGCCGGATTCACCCGCCTCATGATAGTCGGCGTCGGTGATCAGGATCGCGATTCTCTGGCTGATGGTTCTGAACGACAGGGTGGTCGCTTTGGCCAGACCTTCCAGGGAATTCTCCTTGGTGTCGCCGCCGCCGCTGGCAGACAAGCCGTCGATCCAGGTTTTAAAGGTGGCGATGTTGTCGGTGAAATCATGGCTGGAACGGATTTCATCGCCATAAGAGACCAGGCCCAGGCGATAATCGATGCCACGACTGGCGAGGGCATCGGCAAACGCAGACGCTTTGGCTTTCAGGCCGCTGATCTCTCCCCCCATGCTGCCGGTGACATCGAAGACAAAGACGATGTCAGCCCTGGCGCCGGAGCCGGTGCTGACCAGCTCAACATTGATGGGGGATTCCACATAGCCGTCTTCCTGAACGGTGAAATGGCCGGCATTCAGGTCAGTGACCGGCGTGCTGGTGGCCGAGTCTACTACAGAGACAAAGGCTTTTATTTTTGAAAAGCCGCCGGCATCGATACTGCTGATGGTCAACTTCCAGCCGAACAGGTCCATGCCGGCATGGGTGGTGGCATAGGCGCGGCCGGCGCTGCCAGGTTCGCTGAATTGGCCGGTTGGATTATAGGTAAAGGCGGTGTAGTAATACGTTGTCTTGGCAGCCAGGCCGGTATCTACGAAAGCGCCGGCCTTGCCGTTATAGATTTGGCTGCCGTCTTCTGGGTGCGTGGGGTAACTGCCCGGTTTGCGGACGATTATTGTGCCGGCAAAATATGGGTCTGTCGGATTGCTCCAGGTGAGGCTGATCGTGGAAGTGCCGGTCGCCTGGGCGGTTAGTGCGGCCACCAAGCCCGGCAGGATGGTGCCGCGGCGGAGGCGCAGGATCGTACCGGCGTCGCCCACGGCCCAGGCGCAGGTGGAGGTCATCAAGTGCAGGCTGTTAAGTTTGTAGGTGGTGCCGCTGTAATCTTTGCTCCAGGTGTCGCCACCGTCATAGGTTTTGTAAATGCTGCCGCTGTTGCCGACGGCATAGCCGTGGAACTCGTTGTCGAAATGCACGTCGAGCAGGCTGGTTTCGGCAACGGTTTTGCTGCTCCAATTGACGCCGCCATTGCGGGTGAGCAGCACTTTGCCGTCTGCTGTGGTCGCCCAGCCGCTCTGGTCGTCAAAAAAGAACACGCTGGTTAGGGCCGTGCTGGTGCCGCTGCTTTGAGCGGTCCAGCTGGTGCCGCCGTCTGTGGTTTTCAAAAGGGTGCCGTTGTCGCCGGCCACCCAGCCGGTGAGAGAATTGGCGAAATGAACGCCGCGCAACGTGACCGCTATACTGCCGGGCAGATTGGACCAGCTGCTGCCGCCATTCAGCGTTTTTTCAATTTTGCCGCCATCACCGGCATTCCAGCCCACCTGTTCACTGATCATATAATTGGCATTCAGTTTCAGATTGGAGCTGCCGGAAAGCAGAGTCCAGGAAGAGCCGTTGTTTTCCGTTTTAATGATGACCGCATTGCCTTTTGTATCTGCGCCGACCGCCCAGCCGGTATTTTCGTCGACAAACGAAATGGCTTTGATGTTGAAATGGCTGAAGGTGTTGGCGCTATGCCAGTTGGCGCCGCCGTCAGCGGTTTTTAAAATCACCCCTTTTTCGCCCGCGGCCCAGGCTCGCAGGGTATCGACGGCATGGATGCCATAGAGATTAGCGGAGGTGGCGCCGTACTGCTTGAACCAGGCCACGTTCAGCTCTACATCCGGTTGTACCGTGATATATTTTTCCTTGGTGACGGTAACCGTTTTGCTGCCGTCGGACGCACGCAGGGTCACGCTGTACAGCCCCGGTTTGATGTAGGTATGGTCGGGATTTTGTCTGGTGTCATCGATGATGCCGTCGTTTTCAAAATCCCAGGCCCAACTGGTGATAGCTGCGGTGCCTTCCAGGAGCGGGGGGGACGGCTCTTTCTCCATCCGTTTGGCCAGCGCACCGGAGGGTGAACTGTTTTGCAGCGTGTTGCGCACTGTGATGGCTCCGGTCGAGCCATTGATATCGCAGATATACCAGTACAGCCCGGAACCGCTGCCAGGCACGTTGATGGTCCGCACCAGACCTTCGCTGGTATAAATCTGCACCACACCGTTGGAGGTGGATAGATCGGGCGATGTGGAATAGTTTTCCACATAACAGCGGTAAACGCCGCTGACCGGTTTGGCAATGGTGATGGTTTCCGGCCCAAACCCGTCCTGATCATCGTGATCAAGATAGACATAGGGCGCATAGGTTTTGCTGCCGACGGCGTTCCAATAAACTTCGTGATTTCTGCCGTCGATCGCCGGCGTATAGACATGCAGATCAAGATCCCGGGGCATGGAGCCCCAGTTCAACACCAGGCGCATTTCACCGGCTGTCATTTCCGGAGAGAGGGAAAAATCGAGATTTTTAGTTTCCGAGAGAGAAAAGGTGATATAGCTTTCATAGCGATAATAACCGCCGGCTGTAACGGTCACGCCGTGATAGCCGATGTTGGAGAGATCATTAAAGCGCACATATAACGGTGATTTGCCGTTGAGCGGTGCAGCGGAAAAATTGGCCGTGAGGATGTCCGCAGGAATATTGTCCACACGGTAATACCCATAGGCATCGGTTGTGGTGGCAGATCCGGCCACCGCCACGGTGGCGGAAGAAATGCCGGCGCCGGTGGTGGCATCGGTCACCCGGCCGGTGAGCACGGCGCGGCCTTCAACGGGCGCGGATCCGGCATCGACTTCAAAGGTCAGGTTGGTGCTGCCATAGCCTGGGGTGGTTGCCGAGAGTACCGAATAGCAGGCGGTGGAATGGTCTGGCAGCGAGATGCGAGTTGTCACAAAGGTTTCGTTGCGAGGAATGGTCACTACTTCCGGAGTCGGCACGCACTCGGGATTCGAGGAGGAGAGCATCACCACCACGTCTGCGGTGGATGAGCCTTCGCTGAGGGCGACGCGCAATTCGACGTTGCTGCCGCCTTTGCCCCGCGACGGATCGAAGGAGAGGATCAGCCGTTTGCCGTTTTCGCCGTCGATTTCAATTTGGGCCGCATAATCGGGATGGCTGGAGCGGAAGTAGAATTTTATCTCCTGTCCGATCAGGCTGCGCCAGTCGCCGTTCCAGGAAGCCGGGGCTACGGCGTAGAACCAGTCGCCGGTTCCCCAATCGCTGATTTGCAGATAGCCGCTCGGCTGGCCGCCTGCCGAAAGCCAGAGCAGAGTGCCGTCGCCGCCGGCGCTCCAGTTTTCCAGGCCTGTGGTGAAATTGGCCAGGTAGAGATTCCCAACCCGCACACTGTCCAGGCCGGCCACGTCGCGGTTGTCGCTGGTTTCGAGTCGGAACCGGAACAGACGAACCGAGGCGAGGATGGCGGAAAAGTCTTTTTCGCTGACGCCAAAGCGATCGGCTGTCAGGGTTACGCTGTAGGGCGTCCAGGCGTTGGCCACAGAGGGCGGACCAAAAGCGGCGAGCATGTTGGTGACCACCGGAATGACCACCTGCTTGGTGGTGGCAAAATGCTGTGAAGAGGTGATGGCTACAGAGTAGAGGCCATCGTTGTCATAGGCAAAGGCGGTGTAATAATAGGTGGTGTTGGGCTGCAAATCTTTGTCGTTCATGCCGGCGTTGGTGCCGTTGTAGACCACAGTGCCGTCTTCGAACGTGGCGGGGTAACCGCCGGTTTTGCGCACCACCACGGTTCCCTTCCAGTCGGCATCGCCCGGATTGGTCCAGGTCAAGTTGATGTTGTAGGGGTCTATGGCGGTGGCTGTCAGACTGGTCACCGAACTGGGCGGGCCGGAGCGTTCGATGGTAGCCCAGACGATTTCCGAAAGTTTGTCGTCCAGATCCTTAAAGCGTGCATAGACCGTATGTTCGCCGATTCCTTCAGGCAGCAGCCATGCTTTTGTTTCTGCTAGATCTTCCCAGTTGGAACCGCGAAAAAAAGGATCGTTGCTTATTAGCATCTTGGTGACGGCCGTGGTGCTGTTGATGCCGGGATCGATGGTCAGCATGACCTGCTGGCTGATGGTGGCAGAGGCGCCTTCGTTGATGACCAGGCTGCCGCGGCTCCATTCGCTGTTGGTGCGAAACGCCCACACGCCGCCGTTATTCAAGGTGACATAAAGCTTGCCATTTGCAAGCACAGGGGAACATAAGCTGAAACCAATCTCATCGTCCAATTCAAACTTGTGACTCCATCTTATTTTTCCAGCAGAGTCGGTTTTTGCTGCTCCGATAGCAAAAAGTGATTTGCTTTCACCCGCGCCAATAAAAATTAAATTGTTAGATACAGTGGGAGAAGAAAAGTTGCGACTGCCATCCGGGTTCAGGCTGACCGGAAAGCCGTTCATGGTGGCGCCGGTGTTGGCGTCAAAAGCGTATAGCTGCCCGTCCAGGCAAAAAATGTAGACGACGCCGTCGGCCACGGCGGGTGAACCGTAAAAGCCGAGGTTGCTGCCGCCGGTGGTGACCGGATAGCCGGCTACTTTTTGGCCGGTGAGCGCGCTGTAGGCATAGAGCATATCGTCGCCGGCAAAGACATAGAGTTTGCCGTTGGCCACGGTCAGGGAGGAGGAATTGACACCCATGGGGCTATGCAGATGCGGGGGCAGCGTTGTGGGCAGCCGTTTCCGCGCCGCAGGGATGGTGGAAATGGGAAAACCGGCCAGTCCCGTTCCATTCTCGGCGTTGAAAGCGAAAATTTTGCCTTCCGAGGAGTTGAAATAGACGACGCCGCCGCTGACCGCCGGCGACGAGCCATAGGTGTCTGGTCCCACATAAACCGGAAAGCCGGACACGGTTTCGCCGTTATTGATATGGAACGCATAGAGGGAGTCGTTGGCGCCGCTGCTATAGATTTTTTCATCGGCTATGACCGGTCCGCAAAAAGGTGCGTTGGCGGCGCTGCCGCTGGGCCTGGGAAAGCCGGACAAAGCCATCCCGTTCAAGGCTTCGTAGCCATAGAGAAAGCCGTCGGAATGGCGAACAAAGATTTTGCCTGCTGAATAAGCCGGTGTACTCAAATTATTGCCCGAAGCGATTTGCAGAGGGAATCCTTCGATGGATTCAAGTGTATCAGTGCGTTTTGCATACAAATAGCCATCTGATCCTGTGACAAACACTACACCATCACCGACCACCAGGCCGTTTTCCTGGATTTTGGGGGTCTGATCCGACCAGGCCGGCAGGAGCGGCAATGATATGGTTTCGGCGCTGTAGCCGGTGTTGGCGCTGGTACCGCGCCAGTTCGGCCACTCG
Source organism: uncultured Cytophagia bacterium (assembly GCA_964541895.1). Classification (GTDB taxonomy): domain Bacteria; phylum Zhuqueibacterota; class Zhuqueibacteria; order Residuimicrobiales; family Residuimicrobiaceae; genus CAZISM01. The sequence continues at coordinate 6,619 of CAZISM010000117.1, read as the reverse complement.
TCAGCGGCAAGCGGCAAAGAGGCCAGCAGCGAACAAAACAGCAGTAATAAACGTTTCATAGGGATATCCAAAATTTATAGATTCAAGGTCAGGTCAGCGGCTGTATCAGCGACAGATGATTTTGCTGCCAAGGGCAAACGCGTTCAAATACGCTCCTTTGTTATTGAGCAGACCGAGGTTGGAATCGACCAGCGGGTCGGCCACCAGGATCAGCTCCGAGGTGGTGTTGCCGGCCAAAGCCTTGAATCGAACCCGTCCCACCAGCCCTGCCCCGCTTACCGCTTGTTTGCTGCCGATGAGGCCGAGGATCAGATGGATCTGGCTGCGGGCGGCGTCACGACTGAACTGCAGCTGGACGATGGAGCCGCCGTTGCCGGACAAAAATGCATCTTCTCGGCCCAACTCTTGTGCCTCCAGCTTGGTGTTATCGTAGGAGAGTCGCACCCCCACTCCGGACAGACTGTCCACTTTATGAACTTTGAAATAGACTGAAAAAGTGTCGTTCACCGCCACAGTTTTCTCCAGCGGTGAAAGCGTGATGGCGGGATAGATAAAATTCATCTTGAGGCTGAGGTTTACGCTGCTGCCGCCGGCGAGGTTGAGCGTATCCACGCCAGCCATCACGGCGGTCGTATTTTTAAAAGCGGTAACGCTGAAAATGCGATTGCTGCCGGACGGCACCTTGAGCACGGTTTTCACATGACCGGCCTCGGGCAGCAGCTCCTGTTTCAGGGTGTCCATGTCTTTGGCGGTCACCTGAAAAACGACTTTGGTGAAACCGGCCTGGCTGGTAGCCGCTAGCGGCCATTGCAAAGACGCCACCACAGCGCTGCTCTCCCTGTGGCCCTGGGCAGTCGGCAATGGCTGCTGACACCCGGCCATAAAGAGTGCGATGGCAACAATGGCAGTTATTTTATTCAAAAGAGGTATCATGACGACTGCTCCTATTATTTCTGTCCCTACGGCGACAAACCGCCCTCGCCAACGCCCTATGGCTCGAATCCGGATTTGCTACCACTCCAGGGAGACGGCGACCGAGGCGTCCCTGGCTTTTTCATCCTGCTGGTTATAATAGTAATAGTAGGCACCGCCGCCGGCAGCGGCTGCTGCAAGCCAGAAAAACGGTTTGGTATAAAAGGGCCTGGAGCGTTTTTCGGACAACGGTTTGACCTGTGTTTCGCTCTGCGCTCCTGCTTTTGGTGTCAGCCCGGCCTGGGCCTGCAGCCTGGCCAGCTGTTTGTCGTCAATGAGTCGAACTTCGACCGCCGTGGTTTTGCTTTCATTGCCAAAGGTATCCATGGCCACGATCTGATAGGTGAGAAAGGCGGACTGGGTGATGTGGGCCGGCACGGTGACGCCATAGAGTTTACCCATCATGACCGTTTCGGTGGCGCCGGCGGCGACATAACCGGCGACGCCGAGGCCGGAGCGGATGCGATAATAGGCATCGCGCACCATGGTCACTTCCACCTCATCGCCGGCGTTGAGCACCCCCAGCCGTTTAAAGGTTTCGGCCGGACCGGCGTACACCGGCAATTGATCGGTGGTGATTTTCACCAGGATCGGCACCTGTTCAGAGTCGTTGATGACCGGCATGGGGCCTTCAAAAGATTCGCCTTCGTAGCTTATTTTTAAAAATACCGATTTGATCCCGGATGAGTCGGCGACATGAGCCGAGATGGGCATAGGTTTGCCCTGGCGGCCCAGCTTGACGGGCTGGTGGCTGATCAGGGGTGGTGTGGTATCGAACGTTTGCGCCACAAGCATGGCTGGAAGAACGATGGCCGACAGGATCGATCGGATACATCGTCTTGTTCCAATGGTGGTCATCTGTTTCATAATAGGACACACTCCAGATAATTAAGGCTTGGCAGCTCGTTGCACGACATGCTCTAATCTGCTGTATAACAAAAATGTAACGGGCCAGGACCTAAAAGCGTATGAATACAATGCAAATTTGATTCCATAATGCGAGTTCCATAAAAAAAGCCTGCAAGCAGAGCGCCGCAGGCTGTGAAATGGGCCGATGGGGGGATCAGGATATCTCGACGACGCGATATCCGACCAGGCCGGCGGGTATTTTTATCTCAACGATGTCATCCACCTTTTTGCCGATCAGCGCCTTGCCGACCGGAGAATCGACGGAAACCGCATCCAGGTCGTAGGTATGAAATTCCGCGGTGGGTACGAGTTCGTAAGTGACTTCACGTTTGGTTTTTATGTCAACCAGTTTGACCCGGCTGCCAACATGTACCTGGGTATTGTGCATCATGTCTTCGGTCATCACCCGGGCGCGGGAAAGGGTTTCTTCCAGGCGGGCGATTTTGCGTTCGACCAGAACCTGCTTTTCCTTGGCCGCATGGTATTCCGCATTTTCCGAGAGATCGCCTTTTTCGCGCGCCTCGGCAATATCGCGGATCACGCGAGTCCGGTCTTCACGTTTCAGTTGCGCCAATTCCGACGCAAGCTTATCGAACTGTTCCTGAGAGAGGTACATGGGTTTCATATCCGGGTTCCTTTTTGTGCTTGAGCCCTATCAAAAACGCAAACCGAATCGGCATCTATTTCTAGGCGACACCGATTCGGTTTGCGTACTGAAATAGTAAGAAAAAAAGGGATGAGAGTCAAGGAAAATTTATGGGCCGGCTGCAGTACCGTGGCGGGCAAAAAATGCAGGACCTTAAAGATCTCCGGCTAATCCGGTTTCAGATAAAACGGGCATGATATTTTTTCATTTCGTAAAAATTGTACTTGACATTGAAAAATGAATTGTGTATCATTTTAGTGTTGTCGTGTGGGGTGGAAAGGTCATGCAAGCCGGTTCAGGTGTACGGCGATGACCTTTTGTCGTCTTTGGCGGTATGAAGGGTTAGGCACACGGGGAGCTGTTCAGCAGCATTCTTACCACGCATCACACTCCTCTCACTCGCGCGAGTGAATTCATCTCGCTCCAGCATTCATTCCAACTGTCGAAGAGATCCAAACCGCATCGGGCTTTTTCCAGGGTTAGCTGCTTACTTTCCATTCCGCAGTCCAGCATACTACCACATCAGAACGGATCGGAACGCCATCAGGCCGGAGGGTTTTCCTGCTGCACCATCAGCGGTCTGGACCTGTACACCGACTATTTCTGACGCGTGCGGGCGATCAACAGCGGCGGAGCCGGCGAATATTCCGCTGTGTTTCGTTTCAAAACCGGAGCAACCGAGGTAGCAATGTATTCCCTGACATAACTGCCAAGCCATTTTATGTTGTGGCCCAATTTTCCCAATCCTTTCAATCCTGAAACAACCATCACCTTTGCCGTACCGGCAAACAGAATCGAGCAGGTCACCATGGTGGTGTATAATAACCGTGGCCAGGCGGTGCGCTGTCTGGTGCACGGTCTGGTGGCCGAGGGCATCCATTCCGCAAAATGGGACGGCCACAATCCGTACGGCGAACCGGTGGGAAGCGGCGTTTATGTCTGTCGATTGCAGGCTGCTGACCAGGTTCAAATTATAAAGATGATCTACGTACGCTGATCCGGCTGAAAACAGCACCGCCATCGGGATGCTCGGGCCGACGGGTGCGCGGGAAGGTATGGTATGGTTGCTGTTCAGCGACGCAGTGTGCATTGCGGCTGACCGCAGCCCCTGCTTGGGTCGCGAGGAATAGTGCTTGCCAATGCCCTCCTTTCTAGCTATCTTTATTCATGCGAAAAAAAATTTATGTCATCACCACCGGCGGCACCATAGAAAAAATATATGACGAAGAGAGCGGCACTCTCGCCAATCGCGGATCTGTGCTGGACGAGATGCTGCGCCGCCTGCGTTTGCCGTACACGGAAATCCAATCTTACGATCTGCTCTGCAAGGACTCGCTGCAGATGACCGACCGGGATCGACAGATGATCCTGTTTGCCGTGGAAAATCTGCTCGAACACGGCCACGCCATCGTCATACTGCACGGCACCGATACCATGGAATTGACCGCACAGTATCTTTTCGAGAACCTGAAAGCGCTGCAGGTGCCTATCATCCTGACCGGCGCCATGACTCCGTTCGGTTTTGAAAAATCCGATGCGGTGCAGAACTTTACCGAAGCCCTGTTGGCGGCCAAAAGCATGCCGCCCGGCGTCTATATCGCCATGCATAATGAAATTCACCCCATGCCCGGAGTTTACAAAAACAGGGAAAAAGGGACGTTTGCTAAAAAGTAACTTGCATTTTCTGCTATTATTGCCTACCTTTCTGCACTCCATTAAGAGTGTTATTGGCTCATATTGGAGTGTTAAGCGCTCTGCCAAAGCCGGACCATCTTGTTCAACGCCGTAATCAGGGATCATGCCATGGATGCCTCTTTCTATATTGCGATAGTGGTCGGTTTTCTTGCACAGATCATCGATGGTACTCTGGGCATGGCCTATGGCGTCAGCTCTTCCTCTTTTCTATTGGGCATGGGCATACCGCCTGCGGCGGCCAGTGCCAGCGTGCATACGGCCGAGATTTTTACCACGGCGGTGTCCGGATTATCGCATTTGCGCTTTGGCAATGTAAACAAAAAGCTGTTACCCCGGCTGCTTGTGCCAGGGATTGTGGGTGCTGTGTTGGGTGCTTATATCCTCACGGCCATCCCCGGCAATCGCATCAAGCCGTTTATCGCTTTGTATTTGTTGGTGATGGGTATTGTTATTCTGCGCAAAGCCCTGAACCACACCACTGAACGAGAGAACCATGCTCATGTCATTCCACTGGGGTTGGCCGGTGGCTTTTTCGATTCCATCGGCGGTGGCGGCTGGGGCCCGATCGTAACCACAACCCTCCTGGCCAGGGGGAATCATGTGCGCTATACAGTGGGAACGGTCAATGCGGCTGAATTTTTTGTCACCGTTGCCGCGTCTGTTACTTTTTTTATAAGCATAGGTTTAACCTATATCTATATCATTATAGGTTTGATCCTGGGCGGAGTGTTGGCAGCGCCGATGGCCGCCTATGTCTGCAAAAAGTTACCACCGCGGATCCTTATGTTCATCGTCAGTCTTGTCATTATCCTCCTCAGCCTCCGCACCATCTATTTATCGATATAAGCGTATCCCGCCACTAAATGCTTGAAAGTTATTTTTGCAAGTATTATATTCCTTGACAAGTCATGCGGTAAGGCTCGAAATGTTTATGGGAGGTCGGCATGTCCAACATAGCCAATTTGGAACCCAGGCTGCTTTGGCGGCATTTTGATGAAATTCGCAAGATCCCGCATGGATCAGGGAATGAGAAGGCGATCGGGCAGTATGTGGTTTCCGTCGCCCAGCGGTTGGGGCTGAAATATACGCGAGAAAAAAACGGAAATATTATTGTATACAAACCAGCTACTCCCGGGCGTGAGAGCGCCCCTACGGTCGTGCTGCAAGGCCATCTGGACATGGTATGTGAAAAGCATTCGACCAAAACATTTGATTTTAATAAAGATGCAATTGAATTGGTCATGGAGGGGGACTGGTTGCGGGCTAACGGCACCACCCTGGGATCGGACAACGGCATCGGCGTAGCCGCTACTCTGGCCATTCTTGAGGATACGACGGTTGCACACGGTCCGATGGAAGCCCTCTTTACCGTCGATGAAGAGCGCGGCCTGAACGGCGCGCGCACCATTTCTCCCAAGGGCCTCAAAGGTCGGATCATGCTCAATTTGGACAGCGAAGAGCTGGGAGTTTTTTCCATTGGCTGCGCCGGCGGCGCCGATTCCACCGTTGTCTTGCCGATAAAACGGAAACGGGGCAAAGGCAATACACTGGTTGAGATTCATCTCGCCGGTCTGCGCGGCGGTCATTCGGGCATCGACATTCATGAAGGTCGCGGCAACGCCATCAAGATTCTGAACAGAGTGCTCTATCAGATGGCGCGAAAAATTCCTTTCGAACTGGTCAGCCTGAACGGTGGTGACAAACACAACGCGATCCCGCGCGAGGTCAAGGCGCAGGTTGTGGTGGCTAAAAACAAACTGGCGGCGATGGAAAAATGGCTGCAGAGTGCCATTCACGATATCCAGGTGGAGTTCAAGCCGGTGGAGCACAACATCACCATCACCGTGACAGCCCTGGACAAAAAGGTGCCGCCGGTGCTGGACAGTGCCAGCCAGGAAAGATTGCTGGGGCTGTTGTTTGCGTTACCGCATGGTCCGCTGGCTATGAACCGCTCCATCAAGGATCTGGTGGAAACCTCCAACAATGTCGCTTCCATAAAGTCGGAAAAAAGCCGGGTGGTCATCGTGTGCAGCAGCCGCAGCTCCAACGGCTCAGCTCTGAAAGCGACCCGCGATAAGCTGGCGGCTATTGTTAAAATGAGCGGCGGCACGGCAAAGCAGCCGGACGGCTATCCCGGCTGGATGCCGGATCTGGAATCGCCGATTCTCAAAGTGACCATGGATACGTTTCGGTCCATCACCGGCAAGAACGCCCACTATCAGGCGATTCACGCCGGCCTGGAGTGCGGCATCATCGGCGAGAAATTTCCCGGCATGGATATGATCTCTTTTGGTCCGACCATCCAGCATCCGCATTCGCCGGAAGAACGGGTGCATATCGGCTCGGTCGGGATCTTTTACAAGCATCTGATCAAGATACTGGAAACCGTTGCCTGAT
>CAZISM010000116.1:5364-16368 GCA_964541895.1 uncultured Cytophagia bacterium | reverse complement strand
CGTCCAGTTCGAGAAAGGAAAATTCTTCTCCCGCGTTTTCATCGATGGTCCTGGAAAGCAGGCGCAGGCCCAGTTTTTCGGTGTAGAATTGGATGGCTCGATCCATATCTCTGACCTGAAACGCGACGTGATCGTTACGAAACATGTGCAGTAATCCCTTATGCTATTTGTTAGGCCTCTTGACGCGAACAGGGTCTGGCGGTTGTGGCAGCTGCCGGACCTCCTGATCCTTGAGCAAATCCAGTGCAATGCTTATTGCTTTTTCCAATTGCGGGTCATGCCCGGCAATAACCTGTTTGGCATCCTGTTCAACCATATAATCCGGAGCCACACCTTTGTTCTCCACGTCCCATTCGCCCTTGGTATTATAAAAACCTCCGCGGGGAGCTGTGATATAGCCGCCATCGATCAACTCAGGCACATCCCAGATGCCGACCAGTCCGCCCCAGGTGCGTGTACCCACCAGTGGGCCGATTTTTTTCATACGGAACATATAGGGCAGCATGTCGCCGCCGGAGCCGGCAGTCTCATTGATGATCATGACTTTGGGGCCAAAGAGGGCCGCGTTGGGAGCTGTGAACGGTTGTTTTGCACCGACGGGGTTGTTGAAATAGCCCAGCAAGTCACGCGCCAGCAGATCCACAATATAGTCGGCGATATAGCCGCCGCCGTTGAACCGCTCGTCGATGACCGCTCCTTTTTTGTCTTTTTGGGCAAAATAGTAACGGTTAAAGTTCGCATAGCCGGCGTTGGAGGTGTTGGGCAGCCAGACGTACGCCAGCCTGCCGCCGGAAAGGCGGTCCACCAGGCGGCGGTTATCCTCGATCCAGGCCCGCTGACGTAATGATGTTTCGTCTTTCACCGGTACAACGACGATTTCGCGGCTACCGGTCATTTCGGCTTTGTTATTGACGGTTATTTTAATCTGTTTGTCGGCGGTCTGGTCGAAACGGCTGTAGAGATTGTCAACGGCGGTCAAGGGAACACCGTTGACCGCGAGCAGGTAATCACCTTGATGCACGTCGATGCCCGGGCAGCTCAACGGTGCGCGCAGATCCGGATTCCAATTCTCACCGGTGTATATCTTCGTTATGCGATAGCATCCATTTTCGATACTGTAATCGGCGCCCAATAATCCGGTGGGCACTTTTTCGATGTCCGGCACGTCACCGCCGCCGGTAAACGAATGCCCTATGGCGGTTTCGCCGCCCAGAATATCAAGAACATAGGTTAGATCGCTGCGATGGCGGACATGGTCAATCCACGGGCCGTAGGTCCGCAAAGCCCAATCCAGATCCAGCCCATGAACGTTGTCCACATAAAAATAGTCACGTTGAAAGCGCCAGGCTTCGCGGAATATCTGTTTCCATTCGGCCATGGGATCCACGTACATTTGCATCTCTTCGGTGTTCAGCTTGCCTTCGCCGGATTTGATTTCGCCGTTAGCGTCTGCGATGAACCATTGCCTGTTTTTAAGACCATAGAGTAATTTTTCGCCGTCCGCAGATACGACATAATTTTCCACGCCGCTTAGAATTTTTTTCGCTTCTCTTTCTTTTAGCGTGTATCGATACAGCGCCAGGCCATCTTCATTGGCAATAGCCTCGAGATAAAACAGAGTCCCCTCTTTTCCTGTTTTCAGACCGCTGTATTCACGGACCGGAAGGTTGAGGGCGAGGATGCGTTGATCGATGCCGGCGAAGTCGATTTTTACGTCCGGCTTTTTCTCCTTGTCCTTGTCGCTTTTATCGGATTTGTCTTCTTTTTTGTCTTCGGCCGCTTTTTCTTCATCGCTTTCCGGCAACAGCGGGGACGGCTCGGCCGCCGCAAGCACGGCCATATAAACGGCTCGCCTGATGGGCCGTTCCAGTGAACTCAGATCCAGCCAGCCGACGTTGAGGGCGTACTCGCTATTGGAGAGGAAATAGAGATATTTTCCGCTCTGATCCCATGCCGGCGCACGGCTGTCCGACATGCTGTCGGTGAGCTGACGGCTCTTTTTTTCTGCTAAAGAGTAAACGAAGATGGTATTGTGCTGATTGCTCAGGCGCTTCGTATAGGCAATCCATTTAGAGTCCGGCGACCATTCTGGATATATAGTGCGGTCGGGATGAGCAAAGCCCTCATTATCGATCAGAGTGCAGACACCCTGCGTCACATCGGCAACCCATAAATTGCGGTCCGCGTCGCCAAAGCTGATATAGTGGGCGTCCGGCGACCAGGCCGGCGTATAATAAAACGTGGGATGTGACAGTTTAATTGTTTTTCTGTTTTGTCCGAACGGATCGGCGATGATCAGTTGATACTCTCCATTCTGATCTGAAAACCAACACACATTTTTCCCGTCCGCTGACCAGCTGGGATCGCGTTCGGCGCTGGCAGAACTGTTGCTCAGGTTGCGGACCGAACCTTTCTTGCCGGGCACAGAAAAGATCTCACCCCGGGCCTCGAACAAAGCTCTTTGGCCTTTGGGCGAAATCGCAAACGCGTTGACTCGTTCTGCTACTTTCTCCCAATGCGGTCGAGCCCAGGGAAAATCGCCGGAGGCTTGAATGGACAACTTTTGCGGTTCCCCCTGGCCGGGCTGCAATGTGTAAAGGAAACCGCCGTTTTCGAATATGAGATGATGAGGTCCGGCTTCGAGATTTTTGCAATCAAATTCGTTAAAGTGGGTGATCTGGGCGAGCCCTTTTTTGCGGAGGTCGTAACACCATACGTTCATGGCATAATCACGATCGGAGAGGAAATAGATGTTGCCGTTCAGCCAGACCGGATTCTGATCGTTGGCGCCATCCCAGGGCACTTGCCATTCATCGAAGCTTTTCAGGTCTATGACGCGAATCGGCCCATTCTGACCGCCACGATAGTTGCGCCATTCCGATTCCCAGGGCGATATTTGCTGGTACACTAACTGCTTTTCATCTGGAGACAGCCTGCCATCGATTGCCCGGGGAACCGCCAACGGGGTCGGCATCGCCTCATCTAAATTGATTTTATAAAATTTAAAAATCGCTCTGGTTGGTGTGCTGGTCCTGTTTGACACAAAAAGCACCGAGTGGCCATCGTGGCTCCAACTCCTTGCTATATCCGGTGCCGGATGCCAGGTTAATCGCCTCGGCTCGCCTCCTTGAACAGGCACGACATAGACATCAGAATTACCGTCATACTCACCAGTGAAGGCCAGCCATTGGCCGTCAGGAGAAAAATGAGGGCAGGTTTCGCTGCCCGGGTGCGTGGTCAGTCGGCGGGCTTCTCCACCGTTCAGGCCGACGATCCAGATATCCTGGCCGTACACAAAAGCCACCTGGGTGGCGCTGATGGCCGGATTGTGCAAAAGGCGTGTCTCTGCGGAAACCAGGGGAATAACCAGAACCATCGCAAAGAGGCAAATGCTGCGCATGATGTTTTTCATAACAACCTCCCCGTGCTGACATTTTTGCTAGCTAATTAACTGTCAAATGTAATAAAAAGGGCATGAGACCGAAAATCTTGCCTCACGCCCTTGGAAATCACTCAGCCTGGTACAAAAATGTGCCGATGTTGTTTTCATACTGCATAATATCAAAACGGGATATAAAAAGCAATGAAAATTACCGCCGCTGAAGAATATTGGCGGTTACAAAAAATATTGCTAGATTAAACCATCCATTTGGAGCAGAATACGTTACCCGTTATCTATACCGACGATCATTATATCGCCGTGACCAAGCCCTGCGGTTTGTTCGTCCATCGCAGCGGACTGTCCGGCGAACGGCACAGCGCCCTCTCCATGGTGCGGGATCAGGTGGGAGCGCGGCTATGGCCGGTGCACCGGCTCGATCGCGCCACCTCCGGGGGGCTGCTGTTCGCCCGTTCACCAGAGGCGGCGCGGGCCGTGATGCAACAGTGGCAAGCGGCCGAGACGATGAAAAAATATGTCGCCGTGGTGCGCGGCTGGCTGCCGGAATCCGGCGCCGTCGATTATCCGTTGCGCAAGCTGGAACAGCCTGACCAGCACCAGGAGGCGGTCACGCACTATCGCAGTCTCTATTTCGCCGAATTGCCGATATCCGACGGTCGCCATGCCACGGCCCGCTATACGATCGTCGAATTGACGCTGCGCACCGGCCGGCGGCATCAGCTGCGGCGGCACATGGCCCATCTGCGCCATCCCATTATCGGTGATGTTAACTATGGCGATGGCCGGCACAACCGGCTGTTTCGCGAGCAGTTGCACAGCCATCGACTTTTATTGCACGCCGTTGTGCTTGCCTTTTGCCAGCCGTTTACAAATGAATTGGTGCGCGTCTATTCCGAACCCGATCGCGACCTGCAGGGGCTGTTCAGCGCTATGGGGTATACAGGCCGAATGGCGCCGTAATCAAGCCGACTGCAGCAGGCTTTTCAGAACCGCCAGATCCCGTTTCATGGCGTTTTTAACCACCTCGGGCGCGACGGTGATCGATTTGGCGCCTTTGTCAGCGCCGCCCAGATCGTATTCAAAATGGAGACAGATGGGGGTCTCTCTCTTTACACCGGCTTGATAGAGCAATTTGAAAAACCGCTTAAAATCTACCATGCCTTCACCCAGGGCAACGTTCTGCACCTGCCATTTGCCGTTGATTTTGGCCCACTGAAAATCCTTGATGTCCAGCGTGTTGATGTGCGGTGCGGCCAGTTTCAGGCCCAGCGGCCAGGCATTGGCGCCTTCCACGACCGCGTGGCGGATGTCGTACTGGCAGCCCAGCCACGGCGAGTTGATGTCGTTGAGCAAACGGGCAATGTCCCACACCGGCGAACCCAGGTTGGCGCCGGCATGGTTCTGGTAGGCGCCGCGAATGCCCAGCTTTTCGTTCAGCTCGGCCAGAGCCAGCAGCTTGCGGCGGAACTGTTGCAGATTTTTTTCAACCGAGAGCTGCTCGTCGTATTTCAGCCAGGCCATGCGGTAGTAAGGGACCCCGAGCGCGGCTGCGGTCTTTAAAATCGTCTGCTGGATTTTATTTTCAGCATCGTCGATTTCGGTGGTGAGCATCATGATGCGAATGTCGGCTTTGCGGGCTGCTTCGGCGACAGCCGGGATATCCCGTTCGGCGTTTTCCGGCAGCACGTGGCCGTTGGGTCGCACGGTCAGGTCCAGGCCGTTAAAGCCGATATCGGCGGCAAAGCGGGCGCTGGCATTATAATCCAGCCAGTGCAGGTGCTTGGAAAAGACGCAGATGTCGGGCAATTTGGATTCAGCAAGAGCGGCGCGACCGACGAGTGCGGTGGCGGCGCCGGCCATCAACGTTTGACGCATAAAATCCCTCCGTCCGCTTTGAAGGTGCTCGGATTTATTTTTCATAATGATCCTCGAAAATAGATCAAACCATCATCCCTGTTAGTTTAAAAAATACTGCACAAACAGTTAAGAGTCAAGGAACTAAATTTTTACATGGTTTTCTGTTTTTTTTTGAGTAATTTAAAAAGCTGAAAAATAACAAAGCAAGGGAATAACTATGATAACCAACGAGCACGACCACAATGCGTTTGTCAACCGGCACATCGGGCCGGATGAGAAAGAAACAGCAGACATGTTGAAAACCATCGGTGTTTCCTCTTTGCAGGAACTGATGGATCAAACCATACCGGCTGGCATCCGGCTGCAAAATCCGCCGGCGTTGCCGACACCGCTTTCAGAATTTGCCTATATGAACGAACTGGCCGGCACGGCCGCCCAGAACAAGCTGTTTCGTTCCTACATCGGCCTCGGTTTTTACGACACCATCACCCCCAGCGTCATTCTGCGCAATATTTTCGAGAATCCCGGCTGGTATACCCAATACACGCCCTATCAGGCTGAAATTTCGCAAGGCCGTTTGCAGGCGTTGCTGATCTATCAAACCATGATCTGTGACATGACCGCCATGCCGGTCGCCAACGCTTCGCTGCTGGACGAAAGCACGGCCGCCGGCGAAGCCATGACCATGCTCAAACGGGTCAACAGCAAAAAAGCAAAAGCGCAGGTGTTTCTTGTATCCGAAACCGTTCTGCCGCAGACTCTGGCTGTGCTGGAGTCGCGGGCAGTACCTCTGGGTATCGAACTGCGCATTGCTGATTTAAGCAAAGCCGAATTCGGGCCGGAGGTGTTTGGCTGCCTGCTGCAATATCCGGACAGCAGAGGGCAGATCAACGATCCCCGTTCCATTATCGAAAAAGCCCATCAGGCCGGCATTCTTGTGGCTATGGCGGCCGACCTGCTGGCGCTGGCCCTGCTGACGCCGCCGGGGGAACTGGGTGCGGATGTAGCGGTCGGTTCGGCGCAGCGGTTCGGCGTGCCGCTGGGTTATGGCGGACCTCACGCCGGCTATATGGCCTGCAAAGAAGAGTTCAAACGACAGATGCCGGGACGCATCATCGGCGTGTCCATCGATCGCCACGGCAATCCCGCCTATCGCATGGCGCTGCAGACGCGCGAGCAGCACATTCGTCGCGAAAAAGCCACCTCCAATATCTGTACCGCCCAGGCGCTGCTGGCTATCATGGCCGGCATGTATGCAGTGTGGCACGGTGCTGACGGCATCAAAGCCATCGCCGGCCGGGTAAATGCTCTGGCGGCCAAACTGGACCAGGGCGTAAAGGCGCTGGGCCTGACCCAATTAAATACCGGCTTTTTTGACACGCTCTGCATCGAAACCGCAGACAGCGGCCGGATCAAAACCGCAGCTGAAAAAGCGCAGATCAATTTCCGTTATATCGACGAGCGCCACGTCGGCATCAGCCTGGATGAAACAACGACCGCCAAAGACGTTGACGATATTCTGCAGGTGTTGGCAACGGTGAAAGGAAAATCAACTCCTGCCGCCTCTGCAGGAAATAAATCTATTCCCGATGGCCTGCAACGCACCTCGGCTTTTCTCACTCATGAGGTGTTCCAGCGTTATCGTTCCGAGCACAAAATGGTGCGTTTCCTCAAGCGACTGGAGAACAAGGATCTTTCTCTCACGACCTCCATGATTCCGCTGGGTTCCTGCACCATGAAGCTGAACGCCTGCACCGAGATGCTGGCGCTCAGTCGGCCGGAATTCAGCCGCATCCATCCCTTTGTGCCGGCCGAGCAGGCGCAGGGCTATCAGCAGATTTTCAGCGAACTGTCGCAGGCCTTGTGCGCCATCACCGGCTTTGATGCCTGTTCGCTGCAGCCCAATTCCGGCGCGCAGGGCGAACTGACCGGTTTGCTGGTTATTCGCGCTTTTCATCATTACCGCGGTCAAGCGCAGCGCAACGTGGTGCTCATCCCGTCGTCGGCGCACGGCACCAACCCGGCTTCGGCGGTGATGGCCGGCATGAATGTGGTGGTGGTGGCGTGCGACGAGCGCGGCAACATCGACGTCAACGATCTGAGCGAAAAGGCGACCAAGTACAAAGAGACTTTGTCGGCGCTTATGGTCACCTATCCCTCCACCCACGGCGTGTTCGAAGAGCGCATCAAAGAGATCTGCGACATCGTGCATGGGCATGGCGGCCAGGTCTATATGGATGGCGCCAATATGAACGCACAGGTCGGTTATACCAGTCCGGCTGCGATCGGCGCCGATGTCTGTCATATTAATCTGCACAAGACTTTTTCCATTCCTCACGGTGGCGGCGGTCCAGGCATGGGTCCCATCTGCGTGGCCAAACATTTGACGCCGTTTTTACCGGGCCATCCGGTGGTGAACCTGGGCGGCAACAAATCCATTCCGGCGGTCTGTGCCACGCCCTGGGGCAGCGCCAGCATTCTGCTCATCTCTCATGCCTATATCAAAATGATGGGCACGGCAGGTCTGCAGCAGGCTACGGCTTATGCCATTCTCAATGCCAACTACATCAAATCGCGACTGGAGAAGGATTACAAGGTACTGTACACCGGCGAGAAGGGTCGCGTGGCTCATGAGATGATTTTCGATCTCAAACCCTTCAAAGCCTTCAAAGTGGAAGCAGAGGACGTGGCCAAGCGGTTGATGGATTACGGCTTTCACGCGCCGACCGTGTCGTTCCCGGTGCACGATTCGATTATGGTGGAACCGACCGAAAGCGAAGACAAGGCGGAACTGGATCGGTTCTGCGAGGCGTTGCTGGCGATTCGCAAGGAAATAGAGGAGGTGGCGAACGGCAAAATCAGTGATCAGGACAATCCGTTAAAGATGGCGCCGCACACGGCGGCCGAGGTCAGCGCCAACGACTGGAAGCATGCTTACCCGCGCGAACAGGCGGCCTATGCTGTGGCGTATTTGCGCGAGCACAAATTCTGGCCGGCGGTGGCGCGCATCGACAATACCTATGGCGACCGCAACGTGATCTGCACCTGTCCGCCGATTGAGGCGTACGAAGAATAAAGACTGGATGAACAGGATTGACAGGATGATGGCAATCGCTGGAAATATGGACTGATTTTTTAACTGTTAACATGGCCGTATCAGAACCAGATACGGCCATTTTAATTGTTCTGGTTTATTAATCACGGAACACACTGAAAAAGTTGCCTCGATTTGAAAATCAATTCGAGTGCATTGGCGTTATTCGCGCTTGATTTTCGTTTATCAATCTATTTTGGAATCGCCGTGGTTCAAAAAACCTCCAGCGCAATGTATATTAAAAAAAATCAGGCCAATACATGAGCAAATTTCCTGTCGTCGTATTCTGGTTTCGCCGCGATCTGCGGCTGGAGGACAATTGCGGGCTCTGGCACAGCCTGCAGGCCGGCCAGCCGGTGTTGCCGCTGTTCATTTTTGATCGGGACATTCTCGATCCGTTGGCCGGGGATGATGCGCGGGTTGATTTCATTCATCAGACGCTGGTCAAACTGCAGGAACGGTTGACGGCCATGGGGTCATCGCTGCTGGTCCGTTACGGCCGGCCGCTGCCGGTCTGGCAAGGGCTGCTGGCCGAGTTCAATGTGACCGCGGTGTATCTGAATCGCGATTACGAACCGCAAGCCCGTCAACGTGATGAAGCGGTGGCCGGATTGTTGAAAGAACATGGCATTCCATTACACGAGTATAAAGATCAGGTTGTTTTTGACCAGGCGGAGGTGTGCAAGGACGACGGCTCTCCTTATACGGTGTTTACGCCTTATGCAAAAAAATGGCGCAGCCTGCTGCGACCGCACCATCTGGCGCCGTTTGCAACGGACAGGGCCTTTTCTTCTTTCCTAAAGAGAAAGCCCTTTGCGCTGCCGTCTTTAGCTGACATCGGTTTCAGGAAAAGCTCCATGCTGTTTCCGTCGGCTGAGCTCCCGGAAGAGATCGTGGCCGATTATGACAAAACCCGCGATTATCCGGCGCTGGCCGGCACGACCCGTTTGGGTTTGCATCTCCGTTTTGGTACTGTGAGCATTCGCGATCTGGTGGCCAGGGGCATGCTGCTCAACGAGACCTGGGTGAACGAACTCATCTGGCGTGAATTTTTTATGCAGATTTTATATCACTTTCCCCATGTGGTGGACGGTCCGTTCAAGAAAGCGTATGCTAACATTCGCTGGCATAACGACGAAGCGCTGTTTAGCGCCTGGTGCAGCGGCCACACCGGCTATCCGCTGGTGGACGCCGGCATGCGCGAGTTGAACGCCACCGGGTTCATGCACAACCGCGTCCGCATGGTGACCGCAAGCTTTCTTGCCAAGCATCTGCTCATTGATTGGCGCTGGGGGGAAAAATACTTTGCCGACCGGCTGCTGGATTTCGATCTGGCTGCCAACAACGGCAACTGGCAGTGGTCAGCCGGCTGCGGTTGCGATGCCGCGCCTTATTTTCGCGTCTTTAATCCCGACATCCAGGCGAAAAAATTCGACGCTGATAAAACGTATGTGCTGAAATGGGTGCCGGAGGTGGGTACCCCAGAGTATACGGCGCCGATCGTGGAACACAAATCAGCGCGACTGCGGGCGTTGCTGGCATTTAAAGAGGCGTTAATGGAATAGTCGCGTTTACAACCGTTCCGCCAGCACGCACACCCCCTTAGCCTGTTCGACGCGTCCTGCCATTTCATCGATCGCCTGCATATAGATGACATAGACTCCCATGCGGCAGTGCTGGCCGTTGTCAGCGGTACCGTCCCACATTTTGCTCCCTTGCGGTCCGGACGATTCCGTGTTGCAGAGATAGCGCACCAGCCGTCCCATAGCGTCATAAATTTTAATGTGGATGATGGCGTGGGTCATGGGCAGCGCGTAGGTGACGACGGTCTGATCTTCAAAGCCATCCTGATCCGGTGAAAAGGGTGAAGGAGAGATGGACAGAGAAATTTTTGCTGTGGATTCAGGCGCATGCACGCTGTTGCGTCGTCCGGCCGTGTGTCCGCCCGGGTCGATGCAGGCGGCCCAGTTGTCAGGATCGTTGGAAGGCTGCTCCCAACTGAGCCGCTCCAGGGAGATAAAACGGTGTCCGCCCCAGTCGCTGCTATAGGCGAGACTGTCGCTGATACGGCCGTCCGCATCGTACAGCACCACATCGTCGCCGCTGTTGTTCCATTCCGGCAGCGAGCTGTTGACGATCTGGCGCACGCTGTCCGGCATCTTTATGCTGGTCAGCACGATATACGAATTTGCCGGCAACAGCTGCGAGTACGTACACAACACCACTTTTTTACGGCTGTCGCGAATCGACCACTTGTTCAAATCGACAGAGCGCTGGGAAGGATTGTAGAGTTCAATCCACTCCTGGCTTTTTTTGTCGGTATCGTAATAGAGTTCGTTGATGTAAAGCGGGCCTTGCGAGAAACAGAGAGCAGGCATGATCCCCAACAGCCATCCCATCCCGTACAGAGCGATGGTACGCATATCGACCTCCGCAAGGATAGAGTGAATAGTTGATCATAAAAATATCATGGATACCCACAGTTATCGCAAAAGCGCGGCAACTCCAGGACCCAATAGTTGATGACCGCTTTTATCCCTTTTACAAAACCTGAAATACATTTCGTAGCAACGCCCCCGGGAAAAAACGTTTTACAGCATAATCGTCTGCTTCCGCTGCGAACCGACGGAAATAATGGACAGCGGCACCTGGC
>CAZISM010000116.1:0-5264 GCA_964541895.1 uncultured Cytophagia bacterium | reverse complement strand
ATAATCGTCTGCTTCCGCTGCGAACCGACGGAAATAATGGACAGCGGCACCTGGCAGAGCTCTTCGATGCGGCGCAGGTATTTCTGTGCCGCCGGCGGCAGATCCGCAAAGGTGCGTGCTTCGCGGGTGCTGCATTTCCAGCCCGGGTGGCTTTCATAAATCGGTTCCACTTTTTCCTGTATGGCCAGGTCCGCCGGATAGTGCTCCATGGTGCGGCCGTCGTAGCGATAGCCGGTGCAGATCTTGATTTCGTCCAGTTTGTCGAGCACGTCCAGTTTGGTAATGGCGAGATCGGTGAGGCCGTTGAGCATGGCGGCCATGCGCAGCACCACAATGTCGAGCCAGCCGCAGCGTCGCGGTCGGCCGGTGGTGGCACCGTATTCGCCTCCCAACTGGCGGATATAATCGCCGAACGTCTCATCGAATTCCGTCGGGAAGGGTCCCATGCCTACACGGGTGGTGTAGGCCTTGGCAATGCCCAGCGCCCGGGTGATTTTGGTCGGCCCAACGCCCAGGCCGGTGCAGGCGCCGCCGGCGATGGGGTTGGACGAAGTAACGTAGGGATAGGTGCCGAAATCGATATCCAGCATGGTGCCCTGTGCGCCTTCGAGCAGCACCCGTTTGCCGTCGTCGATATCACGGTTGATAAGCACAGATACGTCTTTGACATAGGGATCGATGCGCTGGTCGAACTCGATATAGTCGTTGACGATCTGATCCGCGTCCATGATATCGGTATCATAGATGCGTTTCAGGAGTTTGTTCTTGCTTTCGATGTTGGTCAGCAGTTTTTCTTTCAGCGCGGTCCGGTCCAACAAGTCGACGATGCGGATGCCGCAGCGGTCGTACTTGTCCACATAGGCCGGGCCGATGCCGCGGCCGGTGGTGCCGATCTTGCGGCTGCCGTAGTGCCGCTCCTGGGACGCATCCAGCAGCTTGTGATAGGGCATGATCAGATGGGCGCGATGGCTGATAAAGAGGCGGCCGCTGACGGTGATGCCCTTGTTTTCCAGAAAAGCGATCTCTTCCATCAGCACCACCGGATCGATGACCACACCGTTGCCGATGTAGCACACCGTGTGGGGATGGAGAATGCCGCTGGGGATCTGGTGCAGAACGATCTCGTCGTCTTCCACCACCACGGTGTGGCCGGCATTGGGTCCGCCCTGGTAGCGGGCCACCACGTCCATCTCTGCACTCAACAGATCGACAATTTTCCCTTTGCCTTCATCGCCCCACTGGGCGCCGATAATAATAGTTGCTGCCATATAGTCCTCTAAAAGAGAAAACTCCGAACGCAAAACCCGGTCCGGAGTTTCATGCCAAGTTATCTTTAATTACATCAGGTCAAGCTTTCCACTCCGGCTTCCACGGTCGGCACAATTTCCAGGACCGTGGTTAGCTTGGTGATGGCGAGGATGCTCTTGATCTTTTCCGGCACAGCCGCCAGTTTGAGATGGCCGCCGGCGTTGCGCAGCGTGGTCATGGCGCTGATGAGAGTGCCGATGCCGGAGCTGTTGATCCATTGCACCTTGGCCAGGTCCAATACGACGCGCAGGTGACCGCCATCCACCAGTTCATGTATTTTGTCGTTGAACAACGCCGCATCGGCTGCGCCGATGATCTTTCCGCCCAGCGTCAGAACCGTGACGCTGTTTTGCACATGTTGTTCGATTTTCATGACGGACCCTCTAGATTACGCAGTACGGGTAGCGGTCTTTTTGCGTTTGCGATTTTCCAGATAGATGTTCCAGTCCAACACGATGGCCGAGGCCACATAGATGGACGAATAGGTTCCGATGATGGTGCCGATGAAAAGCGTAAGGGCAAAGTCGTGAATCACTTCGCCGCCCATGAAATAGAGCACGATGAGCACAACCAGGGTGGAGACACCGGTCAACAGGGTGCGGCTCAGGGTCTGGTTCATGCTGAGGTTCATGATGGTGCGCAGATCGTCGCGGCGATGAATTTTCAGGTTTTCGCGGATGCGGTCATAGACCACGATGGTGTCGTTAATGGAATAACCGACGATGGTTAAAATGGCCGCCAGCACAGTCAACGACATTTCCAGTCCCAGGATGGCAAAAATGCCGAGGACGAACACGACATCGTGAAAGGTGGCGATGACACCGCCGACGGCAAATTTGGCATCAAAGCGAACGCCGATATAGATGAGTAATCCCACCAAAGCCACGAGAATGGACATGAGGGCGGCACGACGGAGTTCGCCGCCGATTTTAGGTCCGATCTGGGTAACGGACAGAATCTCGTAGCTGTTGCCGGGAAAATCCTTGCTCAATTCAGCCTGGACGAGGTCGGCAACCTGCACGCCCTCTTCCTTAAGGCCGACGCGGATCATGTAGGTGTTGGCTTCTGCTGCGCCCACCTGTTTGATTTCGGCGTCGCCAAATCCGAGCTCACTGATGCTGTTGCGGATATCGCCGACCGAAACGGGATTGGCGAATTTCAGTTCCTGCGAAGTGCCGCCGGTAAAGTCGATGCCGTAATTCATGCCGATCGCAAACAGCCAGAACAGACTGATCACAGTGGCGGCGATGGAAAACATATAGGTGTATTTGCGAAAGCCGATAAAATCAATGTTGGTTTTTCGAAAAAATTCCATGGTACGTTCCTTTACTGTCAGACGCCTTGGACGCGTTCAATTAGATACTGAGCTTTTTAATGGCAAAGCGGGTGGTGGTAAAATCCAGTACCAGCCGGGTGACAAAGATGGCGGTGAACATGGACACCAGGATACCGATACACAACGTGACGGCGAAACCGCGCACCGAACCGGTACCGAACATGTAGAGCACGACACCGGTGATCAGCGTCGTGATGTTAGAGTCCAGAATGGTGACAAAGGCGCGATCATAGCCGGTTTCGATGGCCGCCCGCACGGTTTTGCCGTTGCGCAACTCTTCGCGGATACGCTCATTGATGAGCACGTTGGAGTCGATGGCCATGGCCACGGACAGGATAAAGCCCGCAATACCAGGCAAGGTCAACGTAAAGTGAAAGCCTGCCATAATAGCCAGTACGAACAGCCCGTTCAGGATCAGGGCGAAATTGGCGATCATGCCGACGGCGCTATAGTAGACGACAACAAATATCATAACCAGCAGCAAGCCGATCATCGCGGATTTGGTGCCGGCGTTGATGGAATCCTGTCCCAGGGACGGTCCCACCGTGTTTTCGGTCAGCACGTGCACCGGAGCGGGCAACGCGCCGGCGCGCAGCACCAGGGCCAGATCTTTGGCTTCATCCATATTGCCGATCCCGTCGATGCGGGCGCTGCCGTTGGGAATTTTTTCTTTAATATTGGGCGCCGAGGCCACGCGGCTGTCGAGGACGATGGCCAGCTGTTTGCCGACGTTCATGCCGGTGGTCTTGGCGAATATTTTAGAACCTTCGCTGTTCAACACCATATTGACTTCAGCCCCGCCGGCGGAGAGGTCGTTCATGCCGCCGCCGATCTGTACTTCGGCGCTGGTGAGCATGGAACCCAGCAATTCGGCCTCTTTTTTGACCAGGTAGAGCTGCTGGAAGGTCATCTCCGGTGTGGTGAAATTGCGGTTGGAGAAGAGGAACTGCACATCGTTGGGAATAGCGGCCTGGACTTCGGGCATCTGCAGGATCCGTTGTACGGCGGCGATGTTCTGAACCGGAACGGCAATCGCTTCACTGTAACGGCCACCCATGCCGCGCAGCAGGGAGGTAAAGGGTTTTTCGTCAAACGTCGCTTTGTCGACGACCACAGAGGTGTCCGCCGCTGGGGTTTCGCCTTCGCTCTTTTTATCACCAAACAGTTCGTTGATGTTGACCTGTTTGTCCTGGGCCTGTTGGCCGTCGGCCACCTTGGAGGTGTCTTTGGCCGGCGTCGTTTGCAGTTCTTGCGCCAGACCCTGTCGTTTCGTGCGCAGCACCTTGTCGAGGTCGTTGAGCACGGACCAGATGACATCCGCTTCTTTGACCAGTTTGAATTCCAGCAGCGCGGTGGTGCCGATGACCTTTTTCGCGCGTTGAATATTCTGAATGCCGGGCAGTTCGATAATGATGCGCTGAGTGCCCTGTTTCTGTATGGTCGGTTCGGAGACGCCAAACTGGTCGACACGGTTACGCAGCACCTCAAGAGTGCGATTGACGGCATCCTCGGATTGTGCGTTCAGTTCTTTCAGAATTTCATCATCGGGTTGTCCGCGACGGCCGAAGTAGCGATTCAGCTTGACGTTTCTGCTGGCGAAATTGTTCTGCAGCGAGGCAAAAAAATCGTTGCCCGCTTCATAATCTTTCTGGGTGGCTTTGAGAATATCGTCCAGCCGGGCATCCTTGTTTTTTGCCACTTCATCGAGGAATTTTCTCAGATCGACTTCGTACACCATGTACGTACCACCCTGGAGATCCAGGCCGCGGCGGATAGCCTTGCCTTCCACCGTAGCGATCTGAGTGTTCAGCCGGATCAGTTGATCGGCCAGAGTCAGGGCTTTGGGTTTATCCGTGGCCTGGCTGGCCATGCGGATCTGGCTTTCCAGATCGCCGTTGGCCAGAGCCGCGTCGATGTCAAGTGCAGAGAGCCCGGAAAGATCTTTTATTTGCGTAATCAGTTGCTTTTCCTGCTTTTGCAGGCCGCTCAGCTGAAAGGTCGGATAGAGCGAATAGAGAGCAGCGATGACAAAGGCGAGAACGAACAAAGTTTTGAACAATATTTTGCGCTGCATGGAATAAGTACCTCCTGGCGATATATGAACAAATGGTCAAAAGCTTGTAAATATAGTTTTTTTTATAGTAAAAGTCAATTATAAAAGGTGCCCTGTCAGGCCGACGGGTGCAATCCGGGGCCTGGCTACGCCCTTGGCAGCAGCTGGCGAACGCTATCGATAATGGTACCGTCGCGGAACTCGATCAGGGCTACAATACGATCGCCGAACACCGGTTTTTCCGGCTCGCCGGTCATGCGCAAGGCCAGGTCATGCAGCTCTTTTATGGTTTTCAGCGGCAGGGCGCTGCCCTTGAGCCGGTCCAGCAGGTCCTGGCGCCGCGGATTAACGGCAATGCCCCGTTCGGTGACAATGACGTCGATCATTTCGCCCGGCGCCGTTACCGTTGTAACCCGGTCGAGAATAATGGGTACGCGGTTACGCACCAGAGGGGCGGTGATCATGGTGACGTGGGCGTCGGCGGCGTCGGTAAAGCCGCCGATGCCGTGCAGCAGCCAGCCGTCGGAATGGGTGTTGACGTTGACGTTGAAATCCAGATCCACTTCG
>CAZISM010000115.1:0-17083 GCA_964541895.1 uncultured Cytophagia bacterium | reverse complement strand
CTCTAATCGTTTCATACGCCAATCGACATAGCTTCCCCAGCAACCGGCGGTCGTACCGGAAAAAAATACGTAACCGCTTCGGCATAGTCAATACCCATTGCCGGTGGCTAACTGGCGCAAAGACCTCCTCCGCCAGCCGCATACCCAACAACAACGCCCGCTTTTGGTCGCAGGACGGACAACAGCAGCGTTGCCCGCTACGAAAACGCCACGAAAAGCTCTTTGCTGCATCCTTCGGCAAGCTCAGGACAAGCTCGGGACAACGAACCCGCGCAAATCCTTCCCGCAGATCTCCACACTTTATATACCTGTCTATTGCGTTGCGAATGACCGGCCGCCAAAATCCATATTTCGCCTGGAAGCGTTCGGTGTAAACGTGCTCGAACTCGTCGAAATGGTCACGCACCAGACTAAAAAAGGGCGAAGCATCAGGATTGCGAGGCCGGGACATTTTTGCCAAAGTACACACGCCATACCTTGCCCGGTTGTTAAGTGCTAACAGACTATGGATATAGCGTATGCTACAAAATCATAGTAAACACGTCAAGGGTTAAAATCGCCGGTGGGTTTACAAATACCTTGATCCCGAATCCGCAAAAAGCTATATTTAATCAATGTGGTAAAATCGCCCAACCACCGGCTGGTACAAATGGCCGCTGGTTCGGTACATCCTGGTCAAAATGGTGGGATGCATCAAGTTGTTCGCCGTGCCAAAATCATCGGGTTTTCCGCGGCCAACTCATGCAGCCGCACGTTCTACCAGAGTAATTCATTTAATTCGAAGATTGTATAAATGAAAATTCGATATTACATTGATCAAGAAAATAATCTACCACATCTTTACAAACACAATGTCACCGAGATAGAAATTGAAGCAATTCTTAGAAGACCAGGAGAAGACCGACCTGGTAAAGAAGGTTCACGAGTAGCAATCGGTCAAACTGAAGAAGGTCGATTTTTACGAGTAATATATATTCTTGATCCAGAACCTGACAGTGTCTTTGTGATTACTGCATATGAATTAACAGGAAATGCACTCAAAGCATATCGACGGCGACGTCGACAGAGAAGAGGACTATGAAACAAAATAACTACCCTACAGGCTGGGACGAGAGTCGTGTTAAACGAGTTCTTGCCCATTATGAGAGCCAATCAGAGAATGAAGCTATTGCAGAAGACGAATCAGCTTGGGAAGATACTTCTCAGACTTTTATTGAGGTTCCCAACGAGCTTGTTCCTTCTGTTCGTGAATTAATAGCACGTAAAGCGAGTTAAGCTCTCTGGTAGAACCATCGTATGTATGCGACCGGGCCGCCAGTGCACTCAGTCAGGAATCGGAATTTTTCTCGTTCCCAAGTTCTGGAGACTGGGTGAAGGAATCGATGCGCACCAATTATTATATCGCTAGTTGAAATTAATTCGCGCCATTGCCACCCAGTCTCGGTGCTTGGGAACGCAAGTGCACATCAAGCTTTGCTTGGTGTACGCTAGATTCTACCTGAAGCGAGCTTCTGATGACAATTGGGCTACCCAGTTGTAGGGTGCGTCTTTATGCGCCTTTAGCCTTAGGGAGGTCAGCGCTCAATTTGACGCGCCGCGGTAGTGCTCTTTTGTTCTTCGACAATTTGACTGTATTGTTTAGAGTGAGCTACGCACACTGTTCGTCTTTTTCATGGCATGAATCCTCAATCGATTTTATCTTTGGTCAAATCCATAACCAGATTCACCTGACCAAAGGAGGTTTCTATGTCCACACTCATCGAACAGATGCGCATGGATATGGCTTTGCGTAATTTCAGCCCCAGAACGATAACAATTTATTCCTATCAGATTCAACTGTTCCAAAAATATCACCGGCAGAACGTTGAAAATCTCGGTGAGGATGAGATCAGGCGCTTTCTGTATCACTTAAAGACCGAAAAACACTCCAGTAATTCGACTCTTACCCAGGCATTCAGCGCCATTAAATTTCTTTATCGTGAAGTACTCAAGATGCCGCTCACGTTAAGCAAGTTGCGGGGACCGAAGCGCATATTCCGTCTGCCGGTTGTATTCTCACCAGAAGAGATACAAAGGTTATTTGCCGCCGTGGATGACCAAAAGTACCGGCTCATGCTCATGACCACCTATTCAGCAGGGTTGCGAGTATCAGAAACCGTACAATTGAAAGTGAGCGACATTGACAGCAAACGGATGCTGATCCGGGTTGAACAGGGCAAAGGTAAAAAAGATCGCTACACCCTGTTGTCAAAAGAATTGCTGGTCCAACTGCGGGATTACTGGTTAAAGTATCGTCCACACGTCTGGCTCTTTCCGAACAACAACCGCTCCACCCCCATGCACGCGACCACCATACAAAAGGTGTTTCAGATCGCTAAAAAATCTGCTGGAATCGAAAAGCCGGCCACCTTTCACACCCTGCGCCATAGTTCTGCCACCCATTTGCTCGAGCAGGGTGTCGGGCTTTTTACTATTCAACATCTTTTGGGACACGCGCACATCCGAACCACCATGGTGTATCTGCACACGCAGAGCGACAGAAAATCGGTGATTATCAATCCTTTGGACGCCATGTTGGGGGGCAAATGATGGTCGAAAAGAATAATGCACCCCGCTTTCAGATCGGCGAACTGTTCCGGCGATTCGGTCCGGCCTTCCGCGAAACATACCCGCTGTGGACGGAGCAACGCAAAGCCATGAAAGCCATAGAACAATGTCGAACGCCGGCTCTGGACGGTCACGTGGAAAAGTGCGATTGTTGCGGCTATGAGAGAGCTTTTGTTCACTCGTGCCGCAATCGTCATTGCCCGCAATGTCAATATCTGGCTCGGGAAAGATGGCTGGCCGCACGTAAAGAAGACCTGTTGCCGATCGTCTATTATCACACGGTTTTTACGATTCCGGATGAAGAGTTGAACCCATTGGCATTGGTGAACAAACAAGTCGTGTACGATATTCTTTTTCGCGCCGGTTCAGAGACGCTGATGCAGCTTGGACGCGATCCCAAACAACTGGGGGCAGAGATCGGCGTGACCGCCATTTTGCATACCTGGGCGCCAACCTCATGGATCATCCGCATCTCCATTGCATTGTCACCGGAGGCGGATTGTCCAAAGACGGCAAAGAATGGGTGTTGCCGAAAAAAACCACGGAAGAGAGAGATTTTTTTATTCATGTCAACGTTCTCTCTGACCTGTTCAAGAAAAAGTTTATCGCCAATTTGAAACAAGCTTATCAATCAGGCGAGTTGAAAATTGCCGGACGCGTCAGTGATTTAAAGTCGCCGGAAAATTTTCATGCTTTAATAAACAGGTTGTACGATATAAAATGGAACACCTATTGTAAGGAATCTTTTGGCGGGCCGGAGGGTGTTTTGAACTACCTGGGCCGGTATACGCACAGAGTGGCCATCAGTAATCATCGAATTGTAAGTGTAGAAGAGGATACCGTTTCGTTTTCCTGGTATGATCGAAGGGATCATCAGCAAAAAATCATGACGCTAACGGTATTCGAGTTTATTCGGCGCTTTTTATTGCATATCCTGCCGCACAGATTTTACAAAATCAGGCATTATGGCATTTTGAGCAGTCCTTGTCAACGTACCAAGCTGCAAATATGCAAGCAACTATTCAATGTGTTGACGCAACACCCGGACATTGCGGCCATGAACTGGCAGGAATTGCTCCTGGAACTGACGGGCATTGATCTGAGAATTTGTCCCAAATGTCAAACTGGAAGAATGGTCGTCCGGACAGAACCAATCCTTGTTGGTCTATCGCCGCCATGAAATCAAGATGAAAAAGAAAAACCATAATTTCGCAGTACTCTATGGGGCAAGGGAATCGTACGCCTTGTTCGGGCCAACTATGCAAAATTTAAATCATTTTTGCTGTCCAAGCTAGTCGAGTAGTTATTTCATTACTGAATTTCACCCTCACAGATCCGGACGTGCGGCGTTACCGCATCCGGCTCTTCCAAGCAAGTAACCCGGATTTACTACTAACCATCCTTCTGGATGAGTGATCGTAGGAACTGGCAGAATGAAACTTTCAGTCACAAGCTTATATATCCGATCTTTGTTGGCTTTCTGACTGCGACGCTTAAGGGATCGCATCCAGTGCCTCCATACTCCGTAGCGAAATGTCTTCAGCGAGTCGAAGTTGCCTCTGACACCATAATAATTTTAGTGCCCATGTAGCTTCTTCTTTAGTTCCTCCCACTGCCATTTCACGGGGGTATGGCGATACCTCCTGCACCATTGGCTGATTCCTTTTAGACTTCGTTGCAGCCGCTTTCGTGATGTCTTTCGTCGTACAAGATATCTACCCTGCCGATCTTTTCCCGCTATGTGCGTGAATCCAAGAAATTCAAACGTCTCCGATGGCGTGTCACTTTTGTCTTGCCAGTTTCGTCCAAATCGGATTATTCGTGTTTTCTCATCATTGAGTTCAAGACCGTATGCTTTTAGCCTTTCTTTCAGCGCCGCTAAAAGCTCTCGCACCTCATTTTCCTTCTCGCACATAATTGTTAGATCATCAGCGTAGCGCACTATATAGACCTCACCTCGCGCTTTCTCTTTCCGCCAATTTTGCACAAATGTGTCGACCACATAATGAAGAAATATATTCGCCAGTAGCGGCGATATCACTCCTCCTTGGGGTGTTCCACATTTCGCCCGCTCGCGCCGACCGTCTTCTTCTACTGCTCCCGCCGCAAGCCATTTCCCTATTAATTGTAGCAGCCTGCGATCTATCACTCGATGCCGGATTGCCTTTAGCAACTCTTTATGATCTATCGTGTCAAAAAACTTGCTGATATCCGCATCCAGCACCCAGTTCACCTTCCCTTTTTGGAGTACTGTCTGAAGCGCTTGTAGCGCATGATGCTGACTCCGTCCAGGGCGAAATCCGTAACTGAATCCATAAAAATCACCCTCATAGATGCTGTTCAGTATCTCTGCTACTGCGCCCTGGACTATCTTGTCTTCTACTGTGGGCAGTCCCAATGGCCGCTTGCCTCCCGATGGCTTCTCTATCCACCGCCGAAGCACCGGACTCGCTCGGTATTTCCCACTCTTCAGCCGTTCATGTAGATTCTCAAGATTTCGCTCCTGCTCTCGTCCATATTCCTTCTTGCTCACACCATCTATTCCTGGGGCCGCTGCTGCATCCATAGCTTCATAGCTGCGTCGAAGCGCTTCCTTCGTTAAATGGTGCGCCAGGCTGGTGAACTGCTCCTTCGCTTTGGTTCGCGCTTTCTCCTGCACCCGGTAAAGTTCTGGGCAGATTGGTCGCCATCTCTGGGTATGTCTCATCTTTCCCTCTACCGAGCTCCTTGCTCAGCCTTCTCCTTCGCTCCACCCGCTCGGCGCTTCCTCCTCCTTCGCGGGCTTCTGGGCTACTATAAAAAGGTCCGACTCCCATAGGCCTTTTATACCATCTCGCTCCGGTCTTCCCTCGCTCGTTGGTATCCGCCTCATCTCTTACGGTTGTCTATGGGTCTCTCCTGTCCTATCTGCTCCCTTAGAGTCTCGATGTAAGCCCTTGCCCCCGGAAGATTCTGATATTTAGGCCTTCTCTATATCAGATTTTGCCTGCGGACTCAGGTGTAGTCATCGGCATCTTCTACGATATAATTTTCGGGGTTTACCTTACACCTCGTACTCTTTCCTGTCTACGCTTCACACGCTGCATTACTGTAGCGCACGCAAGACTCGGTTACAATTCCCATGCCTTTGGGTTTATTGACTGGCTTCTCACCAGCTTGGAACTCAGATAGTTTTCAGGACGCACACCTGAAAAAATTCAAGTTCACGATTTTGAAGATAAAGAGCTTGGCGAGGTCACGCCGTACGGCGTATATGATATTTCCAAGAATGAGGGTTGGGTGACAGTTGGAACTGATCATGATACTTCCGACTTTGCGATAGATACGATTTTGACTTGGTGGAAACGAATGGGTCGCGTAACATATCCCAATGCGAGCGACCTTTTGATCCTGGCAGATAGTGGTGGAAGCAACAGGTCTCGTTCGCGTCTCTGGAAGATGGGAATTCAACGATTGGCGAATGAAACCGACTTGCGGATAACGGTCTGCCATTTCCCGCCAGGTACAAGCACGTGGAATAAGATTGAGCATCGTTTGTTCTCTTTTATAACACAAAATTGGCGCGGCAGACCCTTAGTAAGTCACGAAGTCATTGTGAACTTAATTGGCAGCACAACGACTCGGAATGGATTACGTGTTAAGGCAAAGTTGAGTAACAAAAAATGCAAGACCGGAATCAAAGTAGCTGGTGATGTATTCGCAGCGCTCAATATCAAGCCAAAACAATTTCACGGTGATTGGAATTATTCCATTTCAAAAAATACAAATGCTATTAAATGACCAAGTTATTAATGCGCAGATTCTAAACCAAAATAATCAAGTTTTCCGCTGCTGCTGCTCAGCCCTAAGCGTTAGCACCATTCCCACGGCGGCGGCTCAAAACTATCGTCAGCAGGAATAAGAATAGCAATAAAATGTCAAAATATAAGTACAATGATACAGGTACTTTGTAGAATAGTCTTCGAAGATAATCTTGCCGTTTTCTAAAACAAGCATGGAAACGCCATCGCATTCCGTATTATACTCGGCTGCTTTTGTTAAATGTTCAATTTTTACTTGAGCGTTAGTAAAGGAAGCAGATAGCAAAACAAAAGTAATTTTATTTTCAACTTATTATTAAAATCCATTAGTGGTTTTATTGCAATTCAATTTGTTAAGCATCTACTATGATTTTTGTTATTCATTTTATTTTATCTCCATCATTTTAATCACACGACTCTCATTCGCTGTTTTCAAGTGGCAGAAGTAGAGAGCGGAGGAGACATTTGAATCGGGTGTAAATCGTGAATAGTGATCTCCTGCCTGTTTAAACTCATTAACCAAAGTGGCTATTTCTCTTCCCAGCACATCATACACCTTCAAGCTTACGCGGCCTGACACCGCAAGCCGATAATGGATAAGGGTACTCGGATTGAACGGATTGGGATAGTTTTGTAACAGGGCAAAGCTCTGTACTGCTGTTTGCGGTGGTCCTGCAACCGCAGTGGATTGAATAATCATGCCTTTATAAAGCCAGGACGTGTTATGGGAGGTATC
Organism: uncultured Cytophagia bacterium; assembly: GCA_964541895.1. Classification (GTDB taxonomy): domain Bacteria; phylum Zhuqueibacterota; class Zhuqueibacteria; order Residuimicrobiales; family Residuimicrobiaceae; genus CAZISM01. The sequence continues at coordinate 9,940 of CAZISM010000115.1, read as the reverse complement.
ATTGGCACAATCATAACCGCCGAAATAATATGTATTCGGCTCCTCTGTAAACGGCGATTTGCAGATGGTGCGGCAGGCACGCAAATTTTCGCCGGTCGGCAAGGGATGATTGTCATCGTAAATGTCGCCGTAGCGGTAGCTGCCGTCCTGATAACGCACCAGAAAATGCGAACCGTTGTACGGATGGCGGTTGTTCTGCGGATGTTCCACCCATAGACTCATCCACCAGACAGGCCGGCCTTCCAGCGTATCCGGTACGAAATAGTTATAGGCCGAAAGCGACGGACCGCGCAGCGATTGAAGATCCCATTGTGAAGCGAAGAAATCGCGGATATAGAACTCGGTATAGACGCGGTGGTTGTTGAACGGCTCGATGACTTCGACAATGCCGGGATTGGCGCGGGTGCCGATAATCACCGGTCGACCGCTGCCCCAGGGATCGGGCACGCAGGTGATGCCGCGCATGATGTTCGGCTCGTCGCCGTCGTCAACCGGTGTATAGGGCCAGCGATAGACCAATTCCCAGGCCGGGGCAAAGCCATCCACACGGCGATAAAGTCCGCCGAGGGTGTCGCCGGCGACGACATCGACGCCGGCCGCCGCGTAGAGTTCACCATTGCACTCGCACATCGCCATCACCCGCCCCAGATTGGACAATTCCTCGCGTACATCAAAAATCAGTTTGCCTCCATCTGTGGTATCATAGGCTGCTTTGATGATGTTGCCCTCAGATACGCCGCAAAAGAGCCACTGCAAGCCCGTCACTTTATCGGTATGAATATGAAACGAGCGGATGCCGGACTTTTTGTCATCCTTGAGCGCGAGATTTTTCTTCCATACACCATTGGCATCGTCACGGGTCCAGACGACCACTTCCCGCTGCGGTGTGGTCAGGCCGTACCCCGAGCCGCAGACCAGCAGATTCTCCGGCGACGGCAGCACACGTCCCAAATGGTCCCTGGTAAACGTCACCGACAGCAGCGCATCGGTGCGCATGCTCTGATAACCCAGAGAGGTATCCACCACCCACGGCGTAAAGGCGGCGTCCTTGCGCAGGATCTGCGATCCCTCGGTGTCGATGGTCCAGGGATAATCCATCCAGTTGCCCATGCCCGAGAAAAGTTTGCCTTTGTGCCGGACGATGGTCATGGTCTCGGTGCTGCCGAGATGGCGGCCGTTAACATCCAGAGTACCGGGGAAATAATCTTTTTTAAAGTCCATTTTTACAAACGGCGCTTTATCATAAGCGTGAACGGCAAGCCCGGTGGCGCAGCGATGGATGATTTTTCGACCGTTCGCTCGTGTTTCTGTATAATAGATAACCGGTTCCGTGACCGTGTAATAGACTTCGGGATCGATGCGTTTGGCCGGCGCCTCGGCGCTGATCATGCGAAACATTTTATCCTGCAGGTCCAGCGTGAAAATCCAGACCTGATCGTAGAGCGTTTTGGGCTGGTCCGGCCGCGGCCGTGCCACCAGAAAAAGATAGGTCTGGCCGCGCCAGAAAAACGGCTCAGGGGAATAAATCTCTTTTCGGTCGGTGGGAATGCGAATATTTTCCAGCCTTTTCCAAGTCCTGCCCGTTTTCACCAACAGCGCAATCTCATCCTGTTCCGGTTTCTTCTCCACGCACCATAGGACGAAGGCGTTGAGCCATTCGATCGGCACCACCCACACCTGATCGATGGGATTGTCGAACTGGGCCACGCGATAGTATTTTTCTTCCCTCACATCAAAATAGCCGGCCTCATAAGGTCTGGTTTTCTCGTTGCCCAGGCTGACCGCGTACCAGCCATTGATCCAGCGGCCGCCGGAGAGATCGTCGGGTGGCACAGCTTCCCGGTTATCCAACGTACTGCGCAATCGCATCCCGGTTGCTCTTCCGGTTACCGGGTCATAGGAAGCGCAGGTGATACCGTCCTGCTGATAATTCCCGTCGTAACTGCCGAAAAAAGGAATGCGATAGTCGCTGCCAGCCAACCGCTCCGACACCCAGCGGCCGCCGGCCATTCTGGCCGTGCCGATACGGATGTTTTTTTCATCCACGGAATCGGGATAGATGATGACGGAACCGTTGCGGCTCATGGCCCATTCTGGCCCGTTGGCGACCCGTTGCATGCCGCGGCGCGAAGGCGTTGCATCGACCAGAATCCCCCTGCCGTTCGCAGGGATGAAATCTCCGGTTTGCGGATCGATATCGCCGACCCAGACGCCCTGTTCATCGGCCCAGCAAAAATGGTGACCCAGCCAGTCGATTTCCGGATCGGGCAAGGAAGATGTGGTGTCGGATATGACTCTATCGTCAATGACAAATGAAAGATCCGAAACACCGGCGGATAGAACGGTCGGGAGAAAAAGGAGGAATATCGGTGTGGCAATCAGTCGCAAACGCTTCATGGCCATCTCCTTGTAATAGACCATGAGAACCCTGCAAAAAAAATGCCAGTAAATGGCTCTAAAGTATTAAAATTGATTTTTTTGCACTTACAGAAGACTGGAGATTCGCGTTGAATCCTCATGTACCGTCAGGTACATGAATCGATGAGCGTATGGCTTTGCAAGTTCACCCATGATCCGAGGCTGTTGCCGTACCTGGCCGAAAGGCAGAGGCTCGATCCAGGCGGCCGGGTCATTTCGCGAATGGGCGCAGCAGCGCCTGTCCGGCGATGAATCCTCCGAACTGAAAAAAATTTTGATTTTTCCGAGGGGAAAAATAAGCGAGAAATTCATCATCCACATTCGCCTCATAAGCAACTGACAGGAATTTTGATTTTTTTGGGGGGGGCATCACTACTGTCCCAATATTAGTAAAATAAATTCAATTGGTTAAAATTTCGGTCATGACAGTTCAACTCATTATCGTCTTTAATTACTCAAGTATGTACAGTATGTAATCAGCGATGAAGAGACGAAAAGTGATTTAATAGATCGATACTATGGGTCAGATTTTCCGGCGGAACAATTTATCAATTGAAGGGCGAGCTATCGTACCGTTTTAATAGATGCCGTAGCAGACGAACCATAGAATTGTTGGATGAACTTGTTTTGCACCTTGAGTATTACGAATGAGCAGGTAAACGATAGTCACTTGTATAAATCTTCGAACAAATCATTTACGCCCTTTGATGATTGCAGATTTGTTCGATTTTCGTCACTTGCTTCAAACGATGTGAAATGGTAAATTATCTACCATCGTCTCATTGAGCCGTGTGCCTTGAGACATCTAGTCCGCACTCCCGCGACCTTCGGCAGAAAAATTGAATAGAAGAGGATTATGCCCACTGGCCAGCAGTTTAATGCGTATCGATACGGTTTTTTATTAATGTATATCGTGGGTTTTATTTTTGTGCCGGTTACACACACTGTTGCACAGAAGAATCTCCCTTTTCATGCTTTGAGCTCCTTTCCGGTGAGTGAAGCAACCTGGGCGGAAAAGGCCGCAGACCTCTATCTGGTAGCTGCACAGCGATGCGTACTTGTTTTTCGAAAAGTGGGTCCAGCCGACACCGATTATGGTCAAGTAAACCGCATTTTCCCTGGTCTCGATGGTAACATTGAGAATATGATCGTTACCAGCAGTCGATTGTATCTGCCTGCATCTGCACATGGACTTTTGGCCTATCGTCTGACGGATATTGAAAAACCGGATGTACAACCGGAATGGCGCAGCACCGCCGGCAAACGGCTTGGCATGATTTCGCTGGCCGGCAGACGTATTTATGCACGCTGTCAGGACTGCGCGTCGGCCGGGATAGCCGTCTTTGATGCCAATACCCTCGCTCTCCTGGGAGAAGGTCTGGCGGGTATGCCCCTGTACGGGCTTACGGCTTCTTCGAGTCATTTTGTTTATGCCAGTTCCACCGCCCATTATGCTGAAATGCTTGTCATTGATGCGCGCAATCCCACGGATATCCGTATAGTCAACCGTTTGACCCATTCTCCATATGCTACGTTTTTTCGATGGCCGGCATCTATGGTTGACGACCGATTGTATATTGCCGAGAGCAACGGGGGGGTCGGTGTATACGATATAACGGATCCGGCAGGGCCGGCTCTTCAGTACCGATATGCGGCCATGGGACCGGCAGTCCCTGGACGAAACCAACCTGGCACCATACGCGCGTTTGTTACGGACGGTGTTACCGGTTACCTGGTTTCCGAGCGTTTTGTTAAGGCTGTGAAGATCGGGCCCGACAGCATGCAGCAGCGAGGCATCGTCCACACGGCAGAATTGAATGGCGGTGGATTGTCATTTCCCTCCGCCATTTCTTTACGCGATGGGATCATCGGTCTACCAACGACCGTAGAGGGCGCGCGGTTTTACGATGTAACCGATACCCTGCAGCCAAAGTCTGTCCTAAATGTGGATCTGCCAAGCCGGATCGAGGGACTGGCAAAAGTGGGGCGGATGCTCTATGTGACTTCGGATATTGACGGTGTTTGGCAACTCGACTGGCAAGCTCCGATGGGTCCGCAGGCGCTGCAACGCATTCCGCTCAAAGGTCTTTCTGAAGATTTGCTGTTATACCGACAGTGGCTTTATGTTGCCAATGGCGTTGGGCTGGCCGTCCTCGACATCGCAAATCCGCAAAACCCCTGCCTGGTCAATTATTGGGATTTTCCCTATCCCGGAGGAACACCGAACATCAACCACGGGTGGGTGGAAGGTGTGGAACAGAGCGACGGATTTCTTTATGCGGCGCTGGGGCCGGCCGGGTTGGCTGTTTTCAGTCTGCAGCATCCTGAACAGCCGGAATTAATCCATCTCATGTCGGTGAACTCTGGGGCCTGGGGACACGATCTGTCTGTTCATCCCGGAAGAAAGCTGCTCGCGTATTCTGGCGGCAGCCGCCTGGTGTTGATGAGCCTGGAGGATAAAGCTCTGCCATGGCCAGTCGCCGATATAACGCTGCCGGACAACAAACCCACCAGCGGCAACACGTTTAGTCCGGATGGCAATTATCTGATCGTTTGTCAAGCCGGTCAATTTTCAATTTTTCAAGTTTCTGTCAACCATGAGCTGACGTTACTGAAAACCGTTTATGGCCACGGCGCTGAAGGTGTCTTGTTTTATGACCGTTATTTATTGGTTTCCGGTTATGGTTCCGGTACGGGGGTATGGCGAATCGGTGATGTGATCACCGATTTAGCCCTGGTGCAAAAACTGCCTTCCTATTTTTATAACAGCAAATTTTTTGTAGAAGGGAATCATATTTTTACCAATGCCGAGGGCGTGGATGAGTATGCTTTTCAATTGGACACCCGGACGGCCTCGAGGCAGGAACGCGGGCAATTTGATTTTACTCTGCAACCCAATGCTCCCAATCCCTTTAATGCGTCAACTTGTATCTCCTATACGCTGCATTCGGTTAACAAAGTATCCTTGGATATTGTTTCGTGTCGTGGGGAAAACGTGCGTTCTCTGGTACATGAACGACAGATGTGCGGCCTGCATCAATCCCACTGGGACGGCAGGGATGCTTCAGGTCGTGCCGTCGCTTCCGGAGTTTATTTGTGTCGTCTGCAGACAGATCGACAGACGCAGGTTAGAAAAACGCTCTTGGTAAAATAAGGAAAATGGCCCGGCATTTGGCCTGTTTAGCGGAAAAGCGAATCCCGCAAGCTGTAACGGACCAAGGTGAATAAAAATGGCGTTTTCAATGCAGCGGGTTCTCCTCAGGCGCCTTTTTAATCAATGCCGCCCAGTTTATTCGCCGCTTCTTTATGAATGCATTATCGTCCGCATCTTTTCCATGGCGCATAGCCTCTGTAACGGCCGGCTCCGTAGATCGCCTCTCCTTCATTCCCGACCTTCGATCGCTGCCCGGCGACGGGATAATCCCGGCAGCTTTATCTGTTCAGCTCAGTTCTTTTTTCGCACTTGCGACAATCTTGTCGATTTCTCTCGCCAGGGCGGGATCCGGGGGGTCTGGCTGGTGTCGGCTCAGGATCTGTTTGACCTCGCCAATCATGCGATCTGCGAAGGACCGGGCTCCTGTCTGCTCCCATTCAGGGAAACTCTGGCGGGTCCAGACCGGATTGCACAGCCAGAGCTCCCGGCGGTAATGCGCGAGGGTGTGAGGTTCGGTCAGATAATTGCCGGCAGGGCCCACGGCATGGATGACATCCTCGCCTATCAATTCTCTGTTTACGTCAAAACCGGCCAGCATGCGCTTTATGTACTTGCCCAGTTCGTTATCAAAATAGAGCCACAGCAGACTGCCGCCGTGGTCCGTGCCGCAGATGCCGCAATGACCGAACGTATCTGCTCCGGCCAGGGCTCCCATCAAGAGCGTGGCGGCTTTTTCCATGCCGGCCTGGGCGTCCGGAACTTTGGCATCGGTCAATCCCACATTGATATAGACGGAGAATCCATAAAACCGGGCGATCTGGACCAGGGCTGCCGCCATCAAGCCTTGCTCGGGTGAGCCAAACGAGCATATGCCGGTGCGCGGATCCATGAGATGAGGAATGCCGCCATAGGTCATGGGCGTATCCGGGGCCAGGACTTGCGTGATCACCACGCCCGCAAGAATCTCGGCATTTTCCTGAGCCACGGTTCCAGCCAGAGTCCCAGGTGCCGAGCCGGTGCACATGGCCATGGGGCCGACGCTGACCGGCTGGCCGGATGCCGACAATCGTTCGACGATTTCCAGACCATCTCCCGGCATTTGCAGGGGGCTGATTGGTTCCAGAAAAGCCTCGATCATTGGCCGTTCTCGCAAGGCCTGCTCACCGCCGGCCACCGCCTTGTAGATTTCCAAAATATAGTCCGCCACCCGGCCATTCTTGATCCAGCGGCGCGTGGGTTTGTTGGTGCCTTTAATCAGTTCGGCTGTTAGAAAAACGTCCCGATAGGCCTCAGGGACCTCCTCCGGCTGCGCCATGGCGCCGACGATGGTGATGTTCTCCAGAGCGTCAGCCAGGGTGATGGCTGCGCGGGCGTCTTCGATGGCCGCAGGCCGCCGTTTGCTCGTGTCCAGATCAAACCAGCTGTATTGTCCGGGACTCGACATCATCACAAAATCACCCTGGCCGAACCGGGCGACGCGCTTTGGATCCCGTCCATAGATCGTGTACGGTCGGGCAGCGCGGCGGATGCTGTCCATGATCAGGGATTCGGGGAATCGGGCGATTTTTTTCTCCCGGTTTATGGTGGCTCCAGCGGCGGCCATTCTGGAGAGTATGCGGTCGTGATGAATCATCACGCCGGTCTTTGCCAGAATGGCCAAACTGCTCTCATGAATCTGTTTGATCTCGCTATCGGACAGAAATTTTAGACTTGGCGCTGCCATGTGTGGAGACTCCTTCCAGCAATCCATTGATAAAGGCAGAATGATTGCGCTTGCTAACTCTTGATCACCGGCCAGTCAAAAGTCGTCCTGGTTTGGACATACTTTCCAGTGCGGCTCGATCGCACGCAGGCGGACATGATATCGATGCAATGCAAAGCGTGCTCGGCGGTGATGAGTGATTTTTCGCCTGCAAGCAGCCGTTCGGCCACATACGAGGCGCCTTGTTGCCAGACAAAACCCTTCGTATCCGTACAATAGCGATTTATCTGCGGCTCATCTTTTGTGGCCAGATCCACGCCAGCCGGACCCCAATCATATCCCACCAGATTCATGACACCGCTGTCCCCGAATATCTCGATGGTATAATTATTTTTTTCAAGCTCATCATGCCGGCGGGCTTTGTCGAACAGGGAGAATCCGGTCATGACCTGGCTGAAAATGCCGTTGCCGTGGTCCATCACCAGCATGGCATTTTCTTCGGCCTCCACTGTGATGGAAAATTCCTTGCCTTCAGGGGTTCGAATCGTCGCCTGCGGGTGCAGAATGCTCGTCATCCCGCAGACTCGCCTGACCGGTCCGAGAATGCCGGTCAGCGTTGTGATGTTGTAGACCCCCAGATCATACAGGCAACCGCCTCCGCCTTTTAAAAGGAATTCGGGGGCCCAGAACCATGATTGACCGTTGTGTCCATAGAACGCCCTGGCACCGGATACGCGGCCCAGCGTGCCATTCGCCACGGTGCGCGCCATGAATTCGAATTGCGGGCTGGTCACCATGCAGGGGGCGGCCCAAAAGCCTACTTTATGCTTTTTGCTCAACTCGATCAATTTTTGGGATCTTTCGACGGTGTCGGCCATGGGCTTCTCGGACCATACATTCTTGCCCGCCTCCAGGCCGGTTTTATTGACCTCATAGTGGGCAGTCATGGATGTGGTATTGACCAAGAGATCGAAATCCGCTCCCTTGAGCATCTCATCGATGTGGCCGTAAACGTGCGGAATGCCGTGTTCCCCGGCCCTGTCCTCGGCGCGGGTGCGGATGATGTCGCAGCAGCTGACCAGATCGATGAACGGCCGCGCTTTCATGTTGGGTATGTAATGCCTGCTCACCTTGCCGCAGCCGATGATACCCACGCGTATTTTTTTTCCGGACGGGATGGCCTTGGCGTCGTTGCCCAAGGCTTGCGCTATGCTGCCGCCAAGCATAGCCAGGGCTGTGGCCTGGCCGGTAGTATGGAAGAAGGAACGTCGGGACAGCGCCTCGCCTGGTCGGTTGTCAGTGTTTGACATTTTCATGATTTTTCCTTTTTGTTCAGACATGGCAGTTTTCCTCATGTTATCGTTAGTCATTAGCTGGACATTGATCGCAATGAATTTGGCCGATTGCCGGAGAATGGAACACCGCATTGCATAAGGCTCTAACTCTTTAATTTCCTCAGATTATCAAGATTCATTTTAAGCGAAGCCAGCGCCGGGATGCCTTCTGCTGCGTATTCGACGATGTACCACTCAATGCCGGCTATCGTCTCGTAAATACCAAACGCCTGTTTCCAATCAATGTCGTCTTCCCCGATCAGCGCACTTGCGTTGGTGGCCGAATATGGACTCAGATGGCTGGTTACGATTCGTCCCGGATTTCGTTTGAGAACCTGCAGCGGATCCGCACCCGACTGGCAGCAAGTGGCGGTGTCGAGCTGCAGAATAACCTCCTTGGCAGTGTTGTCGGCCAGGATGTTCCATGGCCATTCGCCATCCATGGGCTTGAATTCATTCAAATGGTTGTGATACCCGATGCGCAGCTTGTGCGGCTGCACGGTTGCGGCGATCCGGTTGAACATGTCCGCAGCCTCCAGCCATTTTTTCCCTGAATTATACACCTTTTCGTTCAATCCGCTAACGATCAGATAGGAATTCCCAAGGGTCTTGCTGAATTCGATGGATTTTTGCAGCTCATCTCCCAGCAAGGATTCGATTTTTATGTGGGTGCCACAGCAGGCGAGTCCATTGGCATCGAGAATTTTGCGCAATTCAGCGGCTGAATACCCATAATATCCGGCAAACTCTACGCCCTCATAACCGATGTCTGCAATTTTGGCAATCGTGCCGGGAAAATCCAACCGGCACTCCTTGCGCGCGCACCAAAGCTGCGCGCCGATCGGAATGCCGTTTTTTGCTCTTTGGCAATCAAGGCTTCCGGCGATATATATCCCGGGCAAAGCAGCCGTGCTCAGCCGAATGAACCTGCGTCGCGGCATGCGAGGGTCATCTAGCATTCTGTTCACTCCCTTTTGTGATGATTGGACGACGTGCTGTGATTGGGAAGATGATTGCCGGATATTATTGAAAAATGGCGCAACTTGCAAGAAAAAGTTATCCTGCCGTCATTCGATCGCCTGCTCCAATCGTTGTCCGTGTTGTTTTTCACATCGGCATCCTCCTGGCAAACGCGCGTCAGGTCAAAGTGACCTAGGCTGCCCTCGTCATTCGCACCCTCGAAAAAACAGAAGGCCATAAGGCCTGGTTTTTCTTTTCGTTTCTCCTGGCAAGGGACGCATGACAAAACTCGACAATGCTCGCAGAGCCGGCCGCCGCTCAGCTCATGTTCCGTTTCATAACGAACGCGCCATCGCCCGCATCTTTTCAATG
>CAZISM010000114.1:0-17156 GCA_964541895.1 uncultured Cytophagia bacterium | reverse complement strand
CGTCGATTGCCGGCCACCGCCCTTGATGTGCTCAAACGTTATGGTCGACAAACGTCCACGAGTATGAACGTGCTCCTGCACACGGCCTTTTTTCGTGCGTTATGCACGCTGCTCAATGCCCCTTGTGATAGAAATTTATCCGTACAGACCACCGTCAATCTGCGCCAGCATCTGCCGTCAGGTCATGTCAGCCGTATCTGTAATCTGGCCGGTATTTTTTTCCTGAACCTGCCCCGCATCAGCGGCGAACCGTTTGCCGCCACGCTGGCGCGCGTGCAGACGCTGTTTGAGCAGGCCAGGGAGGAGCAACCCTGGCTTGGCGGTGCTATGGGCCTGGAGGCAAGTTTGTTGGCTGGATTCGCGCTCGCTGAACGGATTTTTCAATATCATCGAAAACGGATGCTGAGCCGCGGCGCCATACAGCCGATTTTAGCCAATTTGGGCAATATCCATTCTGAAAAGATCGATTTTGGTGACAACAGAATATCTGACCTTGCCATCATCGGCCCCATACCCTGTTCGCCGGCTGCTCTGGTTACCGTGTACACCTACGAGGGCTCGATGAGCCTGACCGCCGGCTTTACTCTTGCCGCAACGGATGCAACCGTTATGTCACGCCTCATGGATTTGTTTGTTGCAGAATTGCCTCTTTGAGCAATCCGTTCAAATGGAGATGGTGCCATGCTTCGTTATGCAAACAATGTTACCAATTTGTGTTCGCAAGATATTCGCGATGTGATGAGCGCAGCCGATCGCGCGCATATGATTTCTTTTAGCGGCGGCATGCCGGATAATCGGTTGCTGCCGGTGGACGAGATCGACGCTATTTACGAAAAGTTGGCCCGGGAGGTGAAACAGCGCGGTCTGCAATATGGGCCGACCGGCGGGTATCCGGCGCTGGTGAAATCCGTAGGCCGTTATTTGCAGGCCAAGGGATTGCCGGTTGAACACCACCGTTTGCTGATAACGACCGGCTCCATGCAGGCTATTTATCTGATCGCTAAAATTTTTCTCGATCCGGGTGACCGCGTTATTCTGGAACATCCCACCTTCATGGGCGCGATTGCGGCGTTCAAGTCGTTTCAGGCCGCTATGATCGACGTCGCGACGGATGATGAGGGTATAGTACCGGAGGGATTGGCCAGGGCGGTTGCGCAGCCGCCGTTGAGCAAATTCGCCTATGTAATTCCGAACTTTCATAATCCCTGGCCATACAGCATGGCCCGCAAAGAGACGATAATGGAAATTCTGCAGCAACGAAAACTGGTGTTGCTGGAAGATGATCCATATAATGAACTCTATTTTGATGAAGCGGAGCAGAATCGGATCACGCCGATGATCGCAATGAACAAAACCGGTCTGCCGATCTGTTACGCCGGATCATTTTCAAAGATAATTGGACCGGGCATGCGCGTCGGCTGGTTGCTGGGACCGGAGGAGATCATCCGCCGCGCCGAAGCGGTCAAACAATCGATCGATGCCTGTACGCCCATGTTTACGCAGATGCTGGCGCATGAATTTCTCATCTCGCCCTGGTTCGAAACCTATTTGGCCGGGATCCGGCTGGCGTATAAAAAGCGTTGTCAAATGATGCTGGCGGCACTGGATCGCTTTATGCCCAAGGCGGTGCGGTACAATCGACCGACAGGCGGATTTTATATCTGGTTGTTTTTGCCGGCCGGGGTCGATGCCGCCACGGTGCTGCACCGGGCGATGCCGCGCGGAGTAGAGTTTGTCGTCGGCAAGACCTTTGATCCGCAGGGAGTAAAGAATGATTTTCTGCGCCTGGCGTTTTGTCATACGGCAGAGGAGAACATTGAACCGGGGATACGGATTTTGGCGGAGGTGATTGAGGAGTGTATACATTAAATATCGGACACCTTTGGCGACATACTCCAAAGGTGTCCGATATTTTTTGCCCATCGTTATTTCTTCCAGCCCTCCTTTTCCGCCTCCACCTTGAAATCGCTGAATTCCACGGTATAGCTGATCTCGTCGCAGCTGCCGGCGGCCAGGCCGATATGAACGGCCGGGGCCAGGCCCTTGACTTGATCTGTAGAGCGGGAGACGGTCCAGTTTTTGCCGTCATAACTGAGATAGCCAAAGAGTCGATCGCCGTCGCGCACCAGCTTCAACCACATGGGGTAGGGTTCCAGAGTGGCGTGGTTTTGACTGCCGGCGGCGTGCATGGCACCGTCCCCGAAGCGGTCCCAGTTCATGCCGACGCGACCGGTGGTGACGAACCAGAGCACCGAGCCCAGGCTGGCGTCGCCGGTATCATAACTTTTGGTCATGTCGTTGCGGATGTACAGGCCGGCGCGAAACCAGGGATTGGTGTTGGCGCCGAAGCGATCGAGTTTCACGGTGGCGACAAAATTGCCTTTGATCGGCTTTTTCAAATAGACCGTGCCGTATGAATCCTCGCCGTGCATGAAATCGGTTCCGGACGCCTGCAGCACGTAGCGCTTGTTTTTCGGGTCCACCTCAAACTCACAGGGTTTGGCTGTGGCCGAACAGTATTGCGACAGAGTGGCGGCGGTGATGGGGACGGACGCATGAGGATACACATCCAGGCGTGTGGGTGTTGAATGGCCGACGCGCAGGTCATAGACGCCCGCCTGCATGATACGCGAGAACTGGATGACGGCTGTCGCGCCATAAGCCAGCTGCAGGGTCTGGGTGTCGACCACGCGATTGTTGACGTACAACGGCGCAACCACTTCGTTGGTGGATTTCTGCAGGTTCTGCGCGCGCACGGTGATGGTGAGGGATTCTCCGGCCGGAAGATGAGCGGCGGAAAGGCGCAGCGAATCAAAGCGGGCCGGCGGCCGTGTGCCGGTTACGTCGATTTCTGCATAAGGGGTGTCGCCGATCGCGACCTCGTGCTTGCCCGGTTCCACAAAATGGGTGATGAAACGAATCCTGCGCGTATTGTTCGCGATGACCGGAAAGGTCTGGCCGGCCACAACCTTGCCGTCGCCATAGAGATCGACGCGATCCAGCCCGGTAGCGCCGCGATTGGTCACCATGGCGGTGACCTGAATTTCTTCCCCGGCTACAAACGAGTGCGATAGTCCGGTGGTCAGGCTCTGCACCTGCAGGTCGCTGCAGGTGAAGGCAGGGGTGCCGTCGATAATGGGCTCCGGGGCGTTGAGCGGCGCTTCGATGAGATAGTTGTCGCCATAGAGATTGTCCACCAGATTGGCGGCACACAGTTTCATCTCATCCTGCCCGAGATTGTAATATATGTTGTTCTCCGCGGACCAGCCGGAGGACATGTTGTCGAACCAGACCGCGACATTGTTGTTGAAATAGCCGGCTTTGACATCATGGATCAGGTTGTTGCGGATGACCGAGTCATAGCTCAGTCCGGCGCTGGTGATGGCGCCGGAATCGTCGGCCTGCGACTGGACGTGATGGACATGGTTGTACTCGACGCGATAGCCGCCGTCGATGGCCTCTTCATGGTTTTGCCAACCGCCGACGCTGATGCCGGTGCGGCCGTGATTGTTGGTCACCTCATTATGCGATATGATGGTGTTGAGCGAATTATGCGCACCGATGGTGCTGCCGCCGGCGTTGTCGATCCTGTTATGAGAGACGACGGTTTCGCGAACGATATCCATCCAGTGTTCCGGGTGAGCGGCGCCTTGCACGACGATGGCGTTGTCCGTGATGTTGGTAAAGATGTTGGACATAATGCGACTCTGGTAATTGCCCAGGCCGAAATAGACACCGCGTCCGCCCAGGGCATTCAGGGTGCAATCCACCAGTTCGCAATCATGACCGTATTCGAACGACACCGCTTCTTTTCCCGGCGTGACCGCTTCGAAACCAAGGCCGTAGAAGCGGAGGTTTCGCACCGGTTTTTCGCGCGTGCCTTTGACTACCAGCAGCTGGTCAAGGGTGGGGACGACGCCGAAGAGTGTATTCGGATCGGTGACGCCGGTAGGCGGAATGAACGACAGCTCGCCGGTTTTGCTGTCAAAGTACCATTCGCCGGGGCTGTCCATCAGCGCCTTGACGTTTTCGATATAGTATCTGGGCGGCACCACAATCATGCCGGGCTGTTCTTTTTTCAGATAGACCGTATGACGCGCGGGATCGACGCGCTCGATGGAGTTATGGCCGGTGTGCCAGCGCAGCAGCATGATGATGCGGTTGTTCTCCATGTCCGGCCAGGGCTCCACATCGCCACTGCGATAGGCAAAGCTGGTTTTGGATGTGGGGTGTACAGCCGGCGTATAATAGCCGGTGTTCGGCGTTCGCGCCAGCGGCTGCATGATGCCATTGGCAACGAAGCGATCGGCGCCGGCCAGGTCGAGTTTACTGGTCCAGCCGTTTTCTTTTTTCTGCCAGTTCTTCACGACCTGTCCGCCGACGAGGACCGGTTTTTCGCCAGGATAGGCCGCATAGGTGACAAAGTGATCCTTGAGCTGGTGAAATTCAAAAGCGCCGGTGGGAAGATTGGTTTGAACGCGTTCGCCGCCGTCGGCCGGTTCAAACTGCAGCGGTTTGGTCAAGGGATAATAGCCGTTGCGAATATACACGAGAATATCCTTGCCCTCGCCGAACGGATGCGGCGAACCGATGAATCGCTTCTCGATCGGCGCCACCTTGGGTTTATAGACGCGGCTCTTCAGCTCACGCACCGCCTGCATGGATCTGGCGATGGTGGCAAAGGGTCCGTCGGTTTTAGCGGCATTGGGTTCGGCCAGGGTGCCGGACCAGGCATCGTTACCGTTCACCGCCACATAAAAATCCGCGGTCTTGCCTTTGCTGTCAAATTTCTGCCATTTTTCACCGCGCAGAAATTTGCCGTCTGCGAGCGCTGATAAAGCCGCGGCCAACACCATTACCCCGAGAAGCTTTGCTGATCGAAACACCATAAAGAGTTCCTTTTTTTTTGTTATATGGGTTGATTTGGATTATTCTAACCTGAGTCGAGCAATTCGTGCTTTATGGAATGCCGAAGCGAGACGCTTCGGCTGCACCAATCGCTCAGTTTTAATCTAAATACAGCATCGATCCCGGCAGGATTTGCCGGGAGGTTGAGGGTCGTCGATAATACACTTTGATGACTTTGCTGCCGCCGGCCTGGAAATAGGTCGCTTTGATGCGGTGTTTGCCGGGAGCCAGTCTGATGGTGCCGCTTTTGTCCAGGGCGCCGTGCAGACCGTCGTTGTTTATCAGGAGCTGGTCGTCGATGTACAGCCGGCTGCCGTCATTGGAGCTGATGGAAAAGGTGTATTCGTCCTCTTCCCTGATCAGCAGCGTGGCCGTGAATACCATGGCAAAATTTTCCGGGGCCAGATTCAGTCCGGCCAGATCGATCTGAACAGAGCGGCCGGATTTTACCGGCGTCAGGTTGCTGAAATCCGGCAGCGATTCGAACGCGCCCTGGTACAGGGTCCAGTGCACGCCGTTGACCTTTGGGTCGATAAAGTCAAAGGCGCTCTCTACCGTGGCGCTGGGATGAAACCCGGGTTTAAACGCTTTGGCCTTCATGGTGGTGTTTTTCGCCACCTTGATGGACCTTGCATAGATCGGCGACCGTTCGTCCGGCTCCTGGCCGTCCAGGGTGTAATGAATCACCGCTGCCGGCGTCTTGCAGCTCATGCTGACCACTATCTCTTGCGGAATGATTACGGTTTTGTCCTGCGGTGTGATCAGCGGATTGGATACGTACGGTTGGGTAGCTGCCACGTGATAGCTCGAGGAGGTAAAGGCGTAGCGGCCCGAGCCGATTTCATAGAGCACGCGATCCTGTTCCCGGCCGATGTAACGTACCCCGGCTGCGGCGGCAACGGGTTTGCCCGACTCTGTTATGACGCTCTCCGTATCAGCCGGAATGGCGATGGTAGCGGTCGTGTTGGGCGGGATGCGCAGCTCCCAGTGAAACGCGTTGCCGGCATAACGCCATTCGCTGTTGATCAGGCCGTTTGCCGAGGCCAGCGATCCTTTGACGAAATCGAGCCCAGCTACTACCTGCGGCCGCATCAGCAGATGCTGGAACCCCGGTTGGCCGGGATCGGAGCGGATGCCGGCCAGCCATTCATAAAACCAGACGATCAGGTCGCCGACGAGCATGACATGGTTGTGGGAGTTCATGCCCGGATCGCCGGTGTCGCCGTTCCACAACTCCCAGATGGTGGTGGCGCCGTGTTCGGCCATATAGCCCAGACTGGGGTAGGTGGTCTGTGACGCTACCGTGTAGGCCACATCCGCACGGCCGTTCTCGGTCAGCGTGCGCATCAACCACTGGCAGCCGATGAGCCCGGTGCCGACGTGGCCTTCGCTTTCGCCCATGATTTTTTCAACAAGATTATCCATGATGGCGTGCCGGTGTTCCGGCGGCACCAGGTCAAAGGCCAGGGCGAGGATGGAAGAGGTTTGGGAATTGTTGCCGTATTGCAGCGGATTGGCTGTCAGAAAGATGGTGTTGAAGGCGGCTTTCATTTTGTCCGCTTCAGCGGCATAGCCGTTCGCATCAGCGCTGCGTCCGAGCAGCGTGGCAAACCGCTGCATCAATTTCAGTTCGTGATAAAAATAGGCGGTGCCGATCAGGTCGCCGGCCGTGGTTTGTCGCGCATCGGTGGTGTGGATCAGTGTGCGGTCGTGCGGCGGCACACACCAGTCGCCATAGGTGTCCTTGGTCATGACGCCGTTTTCAACATATTGCCGCATGTAAGCGATCCACTTTTGCATGGTGGGATAGTGCCGTTGCAGAGTGGCGAGATCGTGGTACTGATCGTAGAGCATGGCGGCGATGATAATGTACGAACCGGGCCAGGTGGTGTTGTCGCTGTACGTCGGCCAGTAGGACGGCGCCACATCAGGGATGCTGCCTCGTTCGTCGGTGGCGTCCTGGATATCCACCAGCCATTTGTTATAAAAAGCGGCGACGTCGAAAATATAGCTCTCGCCGCGCGATTCCATGGAGCGGTCGCCCAGCCAGCCCTGGCGTTCGTCCCGCTGCGGACAGTCGGTGGGAATGCTGCGATAATTGCCGCGGCTGCCCCAGACGGCGTTTTGGTAAATTCTGTTGAGTACGGCGTTGGAGCAGGAGAAGGTACCTGCCGGCGGCAGAGCGTCGTGAACCACACGGCCGGCGATGGCGGTCAGATCCGGCTTGCCGGGATAGCCTGTTACCTCTACATAGCGAAAGCCGTGATAGGTAAAGCTGGGTTCCCAGGTTTCCACGCCAGTGCCTTTGAGGATGTAGGTGTCGGTCACTTTTGCGGTGCGGATATTATCCAGAAAGAGCGTGCCGTCTTTTTTCAACGTTTCGCCGAATCGCAGGGTTACGCGGGTGCCGCGCGCTCCCTGCACGCGCAGCTGCGCCCAGCCCACCATGTTTTGTCCCATGTCAAAGATATAAAGACCGGGCTGTGGTTCGGTTATGGCCACCGGTTGGAGGGTCTGAGTGATTTTGATGGGCTCTGAGGGTTGGGCCACAATCTGTTCGCCGGGCGCGTTGACGCGGCGGGCCGTACGCCAGTGTGCGTCGACAAAACCGGGCTCGCTCCAGGCGGTCAATTCTTTGCGGCCGTCGTAGGTCTCGCCGTCATATTCATTGTTGGCCAGGATGGGGCCGTCGCAGGTCAATTTCCAGCTGGGGTCGCTGGCTATAGTTGAACGGGAGCCATCGCTGTATTCGATATTGATCTGGAGCAGCAGTTTGGGAAAGCCGTAGGTTCTGGTGCTTTTGTTCAGGCGCGGCGCCAGATAACGACCGTTGCCAAGGATGACACCGAGGGCGTTCCGGCCCTGTGCGATTTCGCCGGTGACATCAAAGGTCAGGTAGTAAGCGCGCTTGTTGTATTCGCTCAAGGCTGGCGCCAGCACCTGGTCGCCGATTTTTTTGCCGTTGAGGTACCATTCAAACAAACCCAGTCCGCAGACAAAGGCCGACGCTCGCTTTATTTTTTTCGACACGGCAAATTCGTGGCGTATCATTCTGGCTGACACTTTGGCGTATTCGCTGGTTATGTCGTCATCGCCGACCGCCTCGTCGAGTCCGATCCACTGCGCCTGCCAGTCGCTTGCTTTCAGCAGGCCGGTAGACCAATAGGCCGGGGCGCTCCAGGGTGAAGGCTTGCCGTCCCGGTCCCAGACCCGCACCTGCCAGTAATAGGGCCGATCGGACTGCAGCGCTGCGCCGCCGTAACGGATCTGGCTGTTCCGGCCGGATGTCACCTGACCGCTGTCCCAGATATCGCCGCTGTTTTTCGCCAGCAGCTCTCTGCTGGATGCGACCAGAATGCGGTAGGCGGTTTGTTTCTGGTTGCGTTGAGGGGATGTCAGCGTCCAGCTCAGGCGTGGTTGCGGGTTGTCGATCCCGGCTGGATTTTCCCGATACTCGCAGGTCATGCGGTCGACGACAAGGTCCGCTGTGCCTTGCGCGAGGCCTGTGGATGCGACAGATCCCAGCCATAAAACAGCAGCAAGCAATGAAATCATACAGGATAAACTGATTTTCATGTTCGACCTCTGTTGGTTACAAGGGTGCCTGGCAATCAGGCCACTACTAAACCGGTTTAGTAGGGTAATTAAATCATCTCAGCGAAAAGTAACAAGAGTTTTTTGCAGAATTGGGCGATTTTTTTCTGTATCTGCGCCTCTGGCAGGGTATTTTTCGACTCGGATCATCGAAAACTCTTGCCGGATGCGGTTATAGTTTGTATTATTAGCAGCGGCATAGGGAAGTTCGTCTATGACCGGTTATGCCGCTGCGCTGGAGCGGAGGCTGGTTTTATGGGCCGGAAAACATCCCGGATGTAAGGATTTGCCTGGGCACAGGACAAGATTGGAGATGAGCATGCCCCTGTTACGTACTATTGGTTACAGCTTGCTGGTTTATGTTTCGATCGCGTTGGCTGTGACCGAAGATAAAACGCTGGTGTTGATTGACAACGATCGTTCCGATTATGTCATCGTCCTGCCGGCGCAGGCGACACCACCCCTGCAGCAGGCGGCGGCTGAACTGCAGCAGTTTCTTTGGGAAATGACCGGCGTCCGGCTTGCCATTGCCAGCGATGCCTCTCCGGTCACGGCTCATGAGATCCTGCTCGGCGGCACGAACCGGCTCTCCCTGCTCGGCGTCAACATACCATGGCACGACCTGGGTGAAGAAGGGTATGTGCTGAAAACCGTGGGTGCGTATCTGCTGATCGCCGGCAGCGATAAACGCGGCACGCTCTATGGTGTCTACGGACTGCTGGAAGATCATCTCGGCTGTCGCTGGTTCACGCCGACTGTGCGAACCATCCCCAAAACAAGGCGGCTAATGGTGCCGTCGCTCGATGAAAAACGCATCCCTGTTCTGGAATATCGTGAACCGTTCGTGTACGACTGCTTTGACGGTGACTGGTGCTGCCGCAATCGCATGAACAGCAGCACCGGCCGGCTTGAAGAAAAGCACGGCGGCAAGGTGCGTTTTGGCGACGGCATGTTTGTGCATACCTTTAACACGCTGTTGCCGCCCGGCGAGTATTTTGCAAAACATCCCGAGTATTTTTCCGAAATCGACGGCCGGCGGCAGGGTGAATTTTCCCAGCTCTGCTGTACCAACGACAGCGTGCAAGAGATCGTGACGAGAAACGTGCTGGCCGCCATTCGTCGCGATCCACAGGCGTTCGTATTCTCTGTGTCGCAAAATGACTGGGCCCAATACTGTCAATGCCGCCGCTGCCAGGCCCTTGCCGAAAAAGAGGGCTCGCAGGCAGGGCCGTTGCTGCTGCTGGTCAATCATGTGGCGGAACGGGTGGAGAACGAGTTTCCCGGCAAAGCGATTGAAACGCTGGCGTACCAGTGGAGTCGCAAGCCGCCCAGGACGATCCGGCCGCGTGCCAATGTCATCATTCGCCTGTGCAGCATCGAGTGCAGTTTTTCCGAGCCGCTGACCGGTTCCTTTCCCGCGAACCAGGCGTTCGCAGAGGACCTGGAAGGCTGGGCGCAGGTGTCTGACCGGCTTTGGATCTGGGATTATACCACCTCCTTTTCGCACTATCTGACGCCGTTTCCCAACCTGCGCATTCTCGATGACAATATCCGTTTTTTTATCCGCAACAACGTGCGCGGCATTTTTGAGGAAGACAATTATCAGTCGCCGGGAGGCGAGCTGTCGCCTCTGGCAGGTTACATGATGGCCAAATTTTTGTGGAATCCCGAGTATGACGAGAACGCCGCCATGAACGAATTCCTGCAGGCGGTGTATGGACCGGCGGCCAGGCCGATCCGGCAGTATATAGATCTCCTTCATGACCGGGCGGAAAAGGACACCGCGCATCTGACCATCGGCGCCGGCCCATTTGAAACTTTTTTATCCGCAGAACTTTTGCACAAGGCGGACATGTTGTGGCAAAAAGCGGAAGCCAGCGTAGCCGAAGATGCCGAAAAGTGGCAGCGGGTGCGAACCGGCCGCATGAGCCTGGATTATGTGTTTCTGGAACGGGCGCGCGCCATGGGACAGGGATTATTCAAGATCGATCACAAACGCTATCGACTGACGCCCGACCGCACCTTCGTGGCGCGAGCGTCGCGGTTTCAGGAAACCGCTGCCAAAACAGGACTGACCCATGTTCGCGAAGGCGGCGCCAATTATGCCGGCTGGAAGAGCCAGCTGGATTCGCTCATGCGCCTGGATAAAGTGACTGACCTCATCCCCAAACCGGCGCTACAGCCTGGACCTCTCCAACCGGGCTTGGAGTTTATCTATCTGGAACGATCGTTTGAGCGGATACCGGATTTTGCACGGGAGAGTGCGGTGAAAACCGGTGTGGCCGACGAAATCGACTTGCGCTATGCCGGCCGCCCGGTCGATTTTGCCATGAAATTTTCCGGTTACATCCGTGTGCCGGTCAATGGGATTTATTGCTTTTCCATGCGTTCCAATGACGGCGCCAGACTTTACATCGGTGACGATCTCGTCGTCGATAACGAACATCTCTATGGTGTGCGCGAGAGCTGCGGCTATGCCGCTCTGCAGGCCGGTTTTTATCCGATCACGGTTACGTTTTTTCAGCAGCAGGGCGGACGATTGCTCGATCTGTTTTGGCAAGGCCCGAAAATGGAACGCCGTCCCATTCCTGCGAACGCGCTCTTTCATAGCCAGGAAAGGAGATAGTCATGAAAGTATTATGCCATTTGTGCGCTGTAATCGGTTTTTTGCTTCAGGGCTGCTGCCAGCCAAAGAAGCAGGCGGTGGATTACGTCAATCCCAACATCGGAACGATCGGACATCTGCTGGTGGCCACCACACCGGATGTAAAATGGCCCGACGGCAAGGTCAAGCTGGCGCCCTACACAACCCCCGGAATCACCGATAGATACCTGGCTGATAAAATTTATGGTTTCCCGTTGCGGGAGTCGTCTCACAGAAGGAGCGTTGTAACCGCCCTGATCATGGCTACTTGCGGGGATGTGCTAACCGATCCCGCTCAAAATGCCGCTGCCATGGACCATGATTTCGAAACCTGCACGCCCTATTTTTATGCGGCAGATCTGACAGATCGCGACATCCGCGTCGAGGCGACGGTGACCGAGCACTGCACCTATTACCGCTTTACATTTCCGCAATCGGATCGCGCCAACCTTCTAGTCTCGCTGGCGCGGGATTCATTCATAGAAATTGTTAACGATCATGTGATGCGAGGATATGAACCCGGTCGTGAGGGGCAGGCATTTTTCCACATTGAATTTCAAAAGCGATTCGACAGAATGGGCACCTGGTCCGGTCAGGAGCTGAGCCAGGGTGTCATGCAGCAGAGAGGGCCACAGATCGGCGCCTTTGTCACTTGGACGACCAGGGCCGGCGAGAGCATTGAAGTAAAAATCAGCTATTCGCCGGCCAGCGCAGAACAGGCGGAGCAGTATCTCGGTCTGGAAATCCCGGGCTGGAAGTTTAAGGAACGCAAAGCGGCCGCCAAATCGGCCTGGCAACGCTCCCTGGAGACCGTGCGCGTGCAGGGCGGTGAAGAGGAGCAGCTGATAAAATTTTATACGGCCTTGTATCGTGTGGGTGGAGGGCGAGCCCTTTGGCAGCGGATGCGAGTCGATGGTTCCGCTCTTGTCCAGCAGGCGCGCAGCTATGCCGGCAAGACGGCGTCAGAGCTGATTCCGGCTGTGCACAAAAAAGGGGTGATGTTTCAGCATTATAACATATCTTTCATCACCGATCTCTATCTGCGCGGGATTCGTGATTTCGATCTTGAAAATGCTTATGCCAATATGAAGGCGGAATTCATGGAGGCCAGCAAAATTCCCTGGTGCCGGGGTCCGGCGACCGAACTGGACCGGTTTTATCTGCAGAACGGATTTTTTCCCGCTCTGGCCGCAGGGCAAAAAGAGTGGATCGCCCAGGTGGATTCGTTTGAAAAACGACAGAGCGTGACGATTACTTTGCAGGCGGCTTATGAAAGCTGGTGTCTGGCGCAATTGGCGCAGGCGCTGGGCAAAGAAGCGGATTATCACTATTTTCGTAATCATGCCGCGGATTATCGAAATCTCTATAATCCCAAAACCGGATTCATGTCGCCGAAACGTGCTGACGGCAACTGGGTGGAGCCCTTTGATCCCAAGTGGTCCGGCGGCCTGGGCGGCCGCGACTATTTTGCGGAAATGAACAGCTGGACCTATACCTGGTATGTGCCCCATGACGTTCAGGGGCTGATCGAACTCGCGGGCGGCAGGGAAAAATTTGTTGACAGGCTCGATGCCGTTTTCAATGAACAGTATGACCGGCCGGATGCCAAATTTCGTTTCCTGGGGCAGTTTCCCGACGAGACCGGCCTGATCGGCCAGTATGCGCACGGCAACGAATTTTCCCGCCATATTCCATATCTGTATATTTACGCGGGTGCGCCATGGAAGACACAAAAGCGGGTAAGGGACATTATGGACGTCTGGTATGGCAGCGGACCTCTGGGCATCTGTGGCGATGAAGACAGCGGCTTAATGTCAGTGTGGTATGTCTATGCCGCCATGGGCCTGCAGCCGGCCAACATCATGTGCCCCAATTACCCGGTGTGGCTTTTATCGAGTCCGCTGTTTTCTCGGGTCACGTTGACCCTGGCCGACGGCAAGCAGTTTATCATACAAGCGCGCCACTCTTCCAGGCAAAACAAATATATTCAAAAAGCGGTTCTCAACGGTGCGCCTCTGCACAGAGCCTGGCTCAACCACAGTGAACTGGTGCAGGGCGGCACGCTCGTTTTAACGATGGGACCCAGGCCCAACCGGTCGTGGGCCAGCGACGCAAAGGCGGCACCGCCCTCGATGACGACCATGAGAGAGTGAGGATCGCCGGCAAGTCTCTGTTGATCGATCTGCAAGTGCAGGAGTTGGACGATTTCATGGCTGCGATGAGGCCGGAAGGCATATTTTTATCTCTTGCCGTTGAGCCTGTGCTTCAGCCTGATGTGCTCAAGAGAATAGCTTAATGGTAATCTAAAGCTCTTTGTGAAAATGGGATCGGTTGTTTTGCGATTCAGCTTACAGCCGTCCTCGTGCGCTGCCGGCATTAACACTTTTTCGACAGTTGTTTAAGGTCCGACAGTTGGTTCCTGCTTGTCCGGGTTATGGAATTGTACTTGATTTTGATGTCTCTACCGGCTAATTTACAATCGGGCTATAGACGTCATGTGCGGCTTGACGCATTGATATGCGGATTTTTCGCGGATAGCAGACGGACGGCTTAAATGACGCAACGGATAATTTCTTTATATTGTTTGCCCCAGGATTGAATAAAATTTTTTATATCTTACAATTCGCTTCAAGGCGGACAGGCAAGGCCTGCCCCTAATTTATTACAGAAAGCCCCTCATGAAGCACATCTCCATGTATCTGGCGAGCTCGCTTTTAGCCGGCGCTCTGAGCTGGTTGACGCCTCAGCCAATCTCTGCGGCCACAGACAAACTGACCAATTCCGTCAACTATGCGCCTCCATTCGAAACCGCGACCCACTCGGTTTTCCTGCCGCTCCCGCCGGGCGCGATTGAGCCGAAGGGCTGGCTGCGCGACTGGTGCCTGTCGGCTAGAGACGGTTTCACCGGCCACATGGACGATGTCGACGACGAGTTCAAGCGCGCCTGGGCAGCGGATCACAAAATGACCGGCGAGAAGCTGCTGTGGCACAAGGGCGCCTGGCCTTACGAAGGCGGTGGCTACTGGTTCGACGGTCTTGTGCGCCTGGGCTATGCGCTTCACGATGACGGCCTGATTCAACAGGCCAGGCGACGTCTGTATGCGGTGGCGGACAATATGAATACCAACAGTCTGCTTTTCCTGTGGTGGCTCAACCGCAATAATCCCGACGACCGCAAGGCTGTTGACGCCGCGTTGGACGGCTGGCCGCTCTGGGCGTGCGGTCTGCTGGGCCGGTCGATGACCGGTTATTATGCCGCTTCAAGCGACCAACACGCGCTCGACGCCCTGGTCGCCGCCTACGGTCAAGACCCCGAGTGTTTGCGCGGGATTCGCAGCAACCTGTCGAACGTGTGGCCTGCCTACGACACCTACTGCTGGACGGGTGACAAAACCATCGCCCGGGCGCTTGACGCGATGTTCAAAGCGGACAGCTCGGGCCTCCTGGCCAGCGTCAACCGCTATCGCAACGCGCCGGACCTGACTCCCGGCGCAACTGTCACCAACGCCCATGTGGTCGAATTCGTCGAAAGCACCACGCCATGGGCTGTCGGTTACCTGTGGACCGGCAATACGAATTATTTGCGCGCTGCTGTGGCCTGGCACGATTTGATCGAACGCGTCGCCATGCAGCCCTATGGCGTCCCCGTCTCTGACGAGTGGTACGTGCCGACCGGCGCGTTCAGAGGCAGCGAGACCTGCGATGTCGCCAACTATATCTGGAGCCAGACCGCCCTGCTCAGTGTTACGGGCGACGGCCACATGGCTGACCGCGCCGAGCGGGCTTTTTTCAACGCCGGCGCCGCTGTGGTTTCGCGCGATTTCAAGTCCCATGTCTATTTTATTAGTCCGAACCGCATAGTCGCCGGTTCGCCCGATTTTCCGCATGGTCCGCGCGCAGAAGGGGGCTATTATCAGACCAGGCACAGCCCTCTTTGCTGCACGGCTGCGCTCAATCGCATTGTCCCTTATTATGTGACCAGCATGTGGATGGCGACGCGCGACAATGGCCTCGCGGCAACCTGTTACGGGCCGTGCCAGGTCACTGCGCTTGCGGCTGATCGCGTGCCTGTCGAAATCACCTGCACTACCGATTATCCCTTTAACGAAGTCATCGAACTCGCGGTCAAGCCGTCCAGGAAGGCCGCCTTCCCGATCTACTTTCACATTCCCGGCTGGTGCGTGCGCCCCGAGGTGAGCATCAACGGCACAGCCGCAACGGTTAAAACAAGCGACAACGGCTTTGCCTGCTTCAACCGTACCTGGAAACCTGGCGACAAGATTCGTCTGCACTTGCCCATGCAGGCCGTGGTCCAGAAAGGGCGCGATGATGCGCCGTATTTCGCCTATTCGGGCAAACACACACCTACGGTGATCACCCTTCCAGAACCGGGCAGCAGGCGCGGTGTGCCCTATGCTTCAGTCTCCTGCGGTCCTCTTTTGTTTGCGCTCGCGATTCCGGACACCATCGATGCCAATACGCCGGCACCCGGCGCGCGCTGGAAATTCGCGCTGGATGTTCAAAATCCCGGCCTATCCGTAGAACGCGACGCCATGCCTGCGAAATGGAATTGGCCGCTGACTTCACCGTTGCGTCTGAAAGCGAATGCACAGGCGATAGAATGGAATCCCAGTCCGAAACGGCCGTTGCTGCCGAGCGTTCCGGCTGACAAACGGATGCCTGACGAGACGATTACACTCGTTCCCTACGGCTGCACCAAATTTCGCATTTCCATGTTTCCCGTTACCGCAGAGCCGGAAGTGAGACAGAGCGATATCCACAAGATCCTGTTTCTTGGCAACAGCATCACGCTGCACGGTCCCAAAGCCGACATCGGCTGGAGCGGCAACTGGGGCATGGCGGCCAGCACAGAAGACAAAGATTATGTTCACCTCGTCACCAACGCCATAGCCCGGAAAATCGGCACCACTCCTGAAATCATGGTCAAGAACATCGCGGACTTTGAACGGAACTATGCCACCTACGATGTCGACAAAGAAATGAAAGAGCTGTTCGACTTTGATCCTGATCTGGTGATTCTGGCGATCGGCGAGAACGTTCCAGAGTTGGGCACAGAGGAAGCGAGAGCGCAGTTCAAAGCGGGGGTAATGAATATTCTCAGAGCCGTGCTTGCCAAACGTCACCCCATGATCGTGGTTCGCAGCTGCTTCTGGCCGGACGCGGTAAAGGACCAATTACTTAAAGAAGCCGGCCAGGAGGCGAACACGATTTTCGTCGACGCCGGTCTGCTGGGACGCAATCCTTTGAACCTGGCCGGCGCGGAGCGTTCCTTCGCGCACGCCGGCGTCGCCAAACATCCCGGCGATACAGGAATGAAAGCGCTGGCGGAACTCATCGTCCAGGCTGTTTTTGCACGATGACGGTTTTTCCGACCAGATGCCGTTTCCGAAGGCTCGGCTTCTCTATTGATTCCGTTCTTTGGCTGAGACCAGTTGGCTGTATGCCGCAGTGGCGTCGAGAATCAAAAGCCAGTCACTGAACGTTGGCTGAAGCGGCACCTGCCAACAACTGTTGCTGTCCGGTTCAACTGTTCCCAGATAGTGCGCATCTCCAGTGCGGGGATCCCAGAACAGCGCGTGGTATGCGTAATCAGGTTCAATCCCGGTGACTTTAATGGAATTGCCTGACCACGGAAAGATCGGTTTATAGAAGTAGATGAAGCGTACCTTTCCGGGAATTCCAGCAGCGAACGGAGCCGTTACATTTTCCGGGGTTCCGCTCGGTTCAACCCAGTGTTGATGGGATTCAAATCGCCACCAGGGATAGAGCTCGAGCAGTTTCCTGGCCAGCCCGAGCTGCAGCGATCCGGGCAGTTGGTACGCTTCCTCCCAGGGGGTATTGCCCCAGTTTCCTCCGTGCGGAGAAGGCCCATAGGGCCTTTGCCTGGTATTGACCTGCCATAGGCCGTTGGCGCCATAGGTATGTCCTGCTGCTCCTGAGAGAACCGAGGTCCAGAACATGAGCCGTTGCACTTCTGCCTGTGTACTGT
>CAZISM010000113.1:0-17256 GCA_964541895.1 uncultured Cytophagia bacterium | reverse complement strand
GTGGTGGTGGGCGCCGGCACTATCGGTCTGTGTCTGATTCAGATCCTGACCAATGTGGGATGCGGAAAAATTATAGCGCTGGACCTGGATCAGGGTCGATTGCAGCTGGCGCAGGATTTGGGCGCTGATCTGGTGTTGCCGGCGGACATGCCGGAAGTGTTCGAGACCATCCTTCAGCACACCTCCGGTCGGGGTGCGGATGTCGCTTTCGATGCGGTGGGCAACCGCAGCAGCGTGCACACGGCGGTCGCCGCGGTGCGCAAGGGCGGATCGGTGGCTCTGATCGGCAACCTTGTCCCCGGCGTCGATCTGCCGCTGCAGGCGGTGGTAAGCCGGCAGATTCGTTTGCAGGGTTCCTGCGCCATTGCCGGCGAATATCCTGCCGTGCTGGAAATGATCCGGCGCCGTTCCCTCGACGTCGATGCCCTGCTCAGTGCTACGGCTCCTTTGCCGGAAGGCGCAGACTGGTTCAAGCGATTGCGCAATCGGGAGCAAGGCCTTTTAAAAGTGCTTTTGCAGCCCTGAGACAGCCCGCCTTGCGTGTGGACCATACCAGTCCGGCGCTCCGTGGCGTCGGATCCGCCCGGCAGGTAAATGTCCTTGATTTTCTTTCCCGGTTTGCCTATACTATGGACCAGTTCCAACACATTACTCTTGAATAACATGATGGTTAACGGAACAAGATGAAAACAGAGCCGGTGTTGATGGGGATCGATCTGGGCGGCACTAACGTACGCGTCGGTTTGGTGCAGGGGCCATCCATCCTGCACCTTGTCAGCCAGGCCATCCCGGCGCAGGCGAGCGAGCAGGAGATCCTGGGCGATATTTTCAGCCTGATCGATTCGGTTATGCGCGCGGAGGTGACGGCTATCGGCTTTGGCGTGCCTTCAGTAGTGGATGTGGAGCAGGGTATCGTTTATGATACGGTGAACATCCCTTCCTGGAAGCGGGTGGAGCTCAAAGCGCAGGTGCAGGCCCGCTACGGCCTACCGGTTTATGTCAATAACGACGCCAACTGTTTTGCATTGGGCGAGCGCTATTACGGGAAGGGCCGGGAGTGCCGGAATATGGTCGGCCTGATCGTCGGCACCGGACTGGGCGCCGGTTTGATTCTCAATAACCATCTCTACTCCGGCTCTACCTGCGGAGCCGGCGAATTCGGCATGATGAGCTACCTGGATCGTAATCTGGAGTATTACTGCTGCGGCCAGTTTTTTAAAAACGTGCACAACAGCAGCGGCGAAGCGGTGTACGAGGCGGCTGTCCGCGGCGACGGCGAAGCGCTGGCGCTGTTCGATGAATTCGGGCGTCACTTTGGTCATGCCATCAAAAATATCATGTACGCCGTGGATCCGCAAAAAATCATCCTGGGCGGTTCGGTCAGCAAGGCGTTCACCCTGTTTGAAAAATCCATGTGGGAAGCCATGCAGGATTTTGTTTTCACACCGGCTCTGGCTTCCGTTGTCATAACGCCTTCGACGCTGATGCATGTGGGCGTGCTGGGCGCTGCCGCGTTGTGGCAGGATCAACAGATACCATGAAGGAAGAGGATATGAAAGAAATCAACATCGGCTTGATCGGTCACAAGTTCATGGGCCGGGCCCATACGCACGGTTATACGGATTTACCGCTGTTTTTTGATGCCGGGGTGCGTGTGGTCAAACGGGTCCTCTGCGCCAACGAGGAGAGCATCAGTCAGGTGGCGGAACGTTGGGGCTGGCAACAGTGGACCCTGGACTGGCAGGAGGTGGTCAACGATCCCAAAGTGGATCTGGTGGATATCGCCGCTCCCAGCGCCATTCATGCTCAAGTGGCGATGGCGGCGGCTCGCAACGGCAAACACGTTCTTTGTGAAAAGCCATTGGCCCTGTCTCTGCAGGACGCCAGGGCCATGGTGGAGGCGGTGGAAAAAGCCGGCGTAATCAATATGATCGGCTTTAACTATCGCTGTGTGCCGGCACTGGCGCTGGCCAAGCAGATGATCGATGACGGTGAACTGGGCGAGATTTATCATTTCCGCGGCATTTACCAGCAGAGCTGGCTGGTGGATCCCGGTTTTCCGCTGGTCTGGCGTCTGCAGCGCAAAGACGCCGGCTACGGTGTGCACGGCGATCTTGGCGCTCATGTGGTCGATCTGGCGCACTGGCTGGTGGGCGACATCGAGCAGGTCTGCGCCATGCAGACCACGTTTATCACAGAGCGCCCGAAACCCGCCTTTGTCGACGGCCTCGTGGCTGTGGCCGGCACGGACATGGGCACCGTGGATGTGGATGACGCCTCTGCCTTTATGATGCGTTTTAAAAATCGCCGCGCCATCGGTTATATCGAAGCCACCCGCTATGGCACCGGCCATCGCAATCAGAATCGCATCGAAGTGAACGGCAGCAAAGGCGCTGTCATCTTTGATATGGAAAAAATGAACGAGCTGGAAGTGTATCTCAATTCGGATAAAGGACACACGCAAGGGTATCGCCGGGTGCAGGTGGGTGAAGGCGTGCACCCCTACATGGCGAACTGGTGGCCTTCCGGCCATATCATCGGCTATGGCGATACCTTCGTCAACCAGGCGTTTAATCTCATGACGGCCATCCGAGAGGGCAAGCCGGTTCATCCGGATTTTCGCGACGGCTTGCGTTGCCAGCAGGTGCTGGAAGCGGGGCAGCAGTCGGCCGACGAACAGCGCTGGATAACCGTTGCAGAGTAGCAGCTGCACTTTTCTTTTTACTCATCCTATTTGGAGGTCGTCATCATGGATCTGCAACAACTGCCTTTCGGAAAAACAGGGGACGATCAGCAGGTTGAGCATTTCATCATTGCCAACACCAGCGGCATTACAGCTCAGGTTACCAACTATGGCGGCATTCTCGTCGGCTTGCAGATGCCGGATCGTCACGGTCGCGTTGACAATATCTGTCTCGGCTTTGATGACCTCGAAAGCTATCTGAAAGGCCACCCCTTCTTTGGCGCCATCGTCGGCCGCTTCGCCAATCGCATCGGTGGGGGCCGTTTCCAGCTGGACGGCAAGATGCATACCCTGGCGTGCAACGAGCGCGGCGTGACCCATCTGCACGGCGGAGTATCCGGATGGGATAAAAAAGTATGGCGGGCGGAGGCGTTTATCGACGACGATCACGCCGGTGTCAAACTCTATTATATCAGCCCGGATGAGGAGGAAGGTTATCCCGGCTGCGTTCATGCCGCGGTTACCTATTCGCTAAACGAAAAGAGCGAGCTTGCCATCGATTACCGGGCCACGACCGACTGGCCGACACCGGTGAACCTGACCAATCATGCCTACTGGAATCTGGCCGGCGCCGGCAGCGGTACGGTGCTGGATCAGGAACTGGAGCTGGCCTGCCCCGGTTATCTCGCTGCAGATGAAAACCAGATTCCGACCGGCGTGGTAACATCGGTGTTCAACACGGCGATGGATTTTACTACCAGCAAGCCCATCGGCCAGGATATCGATCAGGCGGGCGGATACGATCACTGCTTTGTCATAGCCAGGCCACATCAGGGATTGGTCAAAACCGCTACCGCGCGCGATCCCCGCAACGGCCGCACCATGGAGGTGTGGACCACCAAACCCGGCGTGCAGTTGTATACCGGCAACCATCTCGGCGCCATCGTTGGCGCCGGTGGTGCTGTCTATAACAGGTATTGCGGCTTTTGTCTGGAGACGCAGTACTATCCGGATTCGGTCAACCGGCTTTCCTTTCCGTCGCCGATATTGCGTCCGGGAAAAATCTATCATCATACGACGATATTCAAATTCTCTGTTGCCTGACCCTGGTCCTGTGTTTGAACGGCTATGGGAGATACTTATTGGAAGGAGTGTACATGAAAGCGGATGAAACCTTTGTCATCGGTGTGGACTATGGTACGGATTCCGTACGCACGGTCATTGTGGATGCGGCCGACGGCCGTGAAGTGGCGGCGGATGTTTTTTATTATCCCCGCTGGAAACAGGGCCTGTACTGCGATCCGGGGCGGAATCAATTCAGGCAGCATCCGCTGGACTATATAGAAGGGCTGGAGAGCTCACTCAAGGCGGCTCTGCAAAAAGCTCCGGTCGGTACGGCAGAAAAGATCAAAGGCCTCTCTGTGGATACCACCGGCTCCACCCCCTGCGCCGTGGATAAAACCGGTATGCCGCTGGCTCTGAGCAAAGGCTTTGAGGACAATCCCAATGCCATGTTTGTCCTGTGGAAAGATCATACGGCCGTCAAAGAGGCGGAAGAGATCAATCACACCGCCCGCACCTGGGGCGGCGAGGATTACACAAAGTACTCGGGAGGCATCTATTCGTCTGAATGGTTCTGGTCCAAAATTCTGCATGTGCTGCGCCAGGACCAGGGGGTACGCGACGCCGCCTTTTCCTGGGTGGAACACTGCGACTGGCTTCCCGGGCTGCTCACCGGCCAGACCGATCCGCTGACTCTGAAAC
The DNA here is from genome assembly GCA_964541895.1 of uncultured Cytophagia bacterium. Lineage (GTDB taxonomy): Bacteria > Zhuqueibacterota > Zhuqueibacteria > Residuimicrobiales > Residuimicrobiaceae > CAZISM01. The sequence continues at coordinate 12,809 of CAZISM010000113.1, read as the reverse complement.
GAAGCCGAACCGCCGCCGGCCACAAGGCGATGTGGCATGCCTCCTGGAATGGACTTCCGTCCGAAGAATTCCTGCAAAAGCTGGATCCGCTGTTGAAGGGTCTGCGACAGCGGCTCTACAGCGAATCCTATACCGGCGAACAGGCGGTGGGCACGCTGACGCCGGAATGGGCGAACCGGCTTGGCCTGTCCACGGATGTGGTGGTGGGCGTAGGCGCGTTCGATGCGCACTTTGGGGCTGTCGGCGCAGGTATCGAACCGCACATGCTGGTCAAGGTTATGGGCACCTCCACCTGCGACATGATCACCTGCCCCATCCCCAAAGAGGGCGAAAAGCTGGTGGCCGGCATTTGCGGCCAGGTGGATGGTTCCATTGTTCCGGGTGTACTGGGCATGGAAGCCGGCCAGTCGGCGTTTGGCGATATCTATGCCTGGTTCAAAGAGGTATTGATGTGGCCGATTGAAAATATTATGATACCTGTGGCGGACTGTGATGAAGAGGCCAAGCGCAAGTTGGCGCAAAAGATCGAAGATCGGCTTATTCCGGAATTGTCCAGCGCAGCAGAAAAAATATCCATGGAAGAATCGACCGTGCTGGCTCTGGACTGGATGAACGGCCGCAGAACACCGGATGCCAACCAGGCGTTGAAAGGCGCGCTGACCGGTTTGACCCTGGGCTCGGATGCGCCACGAATTTTCCGCGCTCTCGTAGAATCGACCGCCTTCGGCGCCAAAAAGATCGTCGATCGCTTCGTGGCCGAAGGGGTGCGCATTGACGGCATCATCGCCATCGGCGGCATTCCGAAAAAATCGCCCTTTGTCATGCAGGTGACTGCCGACGTCCTCAACATGCCGATCAAGGTAGCGGCTGCGGAGCAGGCCTGTGCGCTGGGTTCGGCCATGGCCGCCGCCACGGTGTGCGGCGCCTACAAAAAAATGGAGGATGCTCAAAAGGCCATGGGCAGCGGCTTTGAAAAAGTGTTTACGCCGAATCCGGTTGCGGCGGAAAAATATAAAGCGGTGTACCAGCGTTACTCCAAACTGTGCGACTGGATCGAACAGGAATTCACCAGCTAGTCAGCATGCAATCCGTGGACCTCACCAGCCTCTGCCGGTGAGGCCCTTTTTTTTGTGAGGTCGGACGAATATGTCCCGATTCGATGAATTAAAAAGCAGTGTGTACCAAAGCAATCTGGCCCTGGTCAGGCATGGTCTGGTGCTGTTTACCTTTGGTAACGTCAGCGGTCTGGACCGGCAGCAGGGCGTTATCGCCATCAAACCCAGCGGCGTCGATTATGATACAATGACCGCTGATAATATGGTCGTGCTGGATCTGCAGGGCCGCGTAGTCGAAGGTTCGCTCAAACCATCCTCCGACACCAAAACCCATCTGGTGCTGTACAACCATTTCCCGGATATCGGCGGGGTGGTGCACACGCACTCGACCTATGCCGTGTCCTGGGCCCAGGCCGGCAAGCCCATCCCGATTCTCGGCACCACCCATGCCGACCATTTGCATGTGGACGTGCCCTGCACAGCGCTGATGAGCGATGAACTGATTCAGGGTGATTACGAAGAATCGACCGGAAAACAGATTCTTGCCGCCTTTCAGGGCCTGTCGCCGCAAGAGGTAGAGATGGTGCTGGTGGCCGGGCACGGCCCGTTTACCTGGGGCAAAACGCCGGCAAAAGCGGTGTACAATGCGGTAGTCCTCGAAGAGCTGGCCCGCATGGCCTTCTGCACGCTGCAGATAAATCCCATGACCGCACGGCTAAAGCCGGCTCTGGTGCAAAAACATTTTACCCGCAAACATGGTCCGTACGCCTATTATGGACAAAAGGAATAGAGGAGTCATTGTATGAGATACCTGATGATGGTTCTGTTGATCGGGCTGTTGTCATGCCATACGCCGGAAAGCAAAAAGCCGGTATTACAGGACCTGATTAAAAAAGAAAATTTTGCCGCCACCATCGATGGCAAGCAGGTGAGCCTGTACTATTTGCATAACCAGGCCGGTTTGCAGATGGCGGTCACCAATTTCGGCGGCCGCGTCGTCGCTCTGTTGGTGCCCGATCGCCAGGGTCACTATGAAGATGTCGTCCTCGGCTACGACTCGATTCAAGACTACTTGAACAGCCAAGAGCCCTATTTCGGCGCTACCATCGGACGCTACGGCAATCGCATCGCCAACGGCCGCTTTACGCTGGACGGCCAGACCTGCCAACTGGCGCAGAACAACAACGGTCAGGCGCTGCATGGCGGTCCCAAAGGATTTCACAACGTGGTATGGGATGTGGAGCAGGTCAGCGGTTCGGAGCTGACACTGAAATACGTTGCCAAGGATGGGGAAGAGGGCTATCCCGGCAACCTGTCGGTGGTCATGACCTACAAGCTGACGCCGCAGAACGAGTTTTACATCGAACACCAGGCTACGACCGACCAGCCGACGGTGCTGAACCTGACGCACCATTCGTTCTTTAATCTGCACGGCGCCGGCAACGGCACCATCAACGATCATGAACTGTGGATCGATGCCGATCGCTACACGCCGGTTGATTCGGTGCTGATCCCGACCGGCGAACTGGCGCTGCTGGAGGGCACGGCCATGGATTTTCGCACCGCCACGGCCATCGGCTATCGTGTGCAGGCGAATTTCGAACAGCTGCAGAAGGGCAATGGCTATGATCACAACTATGTGCTGAACAGGCCTGCCGATCATTCCCTGTTCCGCTGCGCCTCGGTGTACGAGCCTGCCTCAGGCCGGATGATGGAGGTCTATACCACTGAGCCGGGCCTGCAGTTTTATGGCGGCAATTTTTTGAACGGCCAGGCCGTCGGCAAAGCCAGCAAGCCCTACGCGTTTCGATCGGCGTTCTGTCTGGAAACGCAGCATTTTCCCGATTCACCCAATCAACCCCAATTCCCGTCCACCGTGCTGCGGCCCGGCGAAACCTATCATCATGTGTGCGCATATAAATTTTCGGCCAGATGAATTACAGACTCTTTTGCACCATACTGCTTACCTTCGCCGCCGGGGTGAATGCCGACTCAATAATGCTGCAGGCCCGTCGCGTACAGCACCGGCCTCAACTGGACGGCGATTTGTCCGAGCCGGTCTGGCACGAGACACCGCCTTTTTCTCAGTTTCGTATGGTGGAGCCGACGCCGGATGGTGAACCCAGCGAATTGACCGATCTGCGCGTGATCTATGACGACGAGGCCCTCTACCTGGGCATTACCTGCCACGATTCGGATCCGGGCCGGATAAAAAGCAACACCCTGGCCCACGATGTGTTCGATGAGGATGTGCGCAGCAACGATCTCGTTAAAATCGTGCTCGATCCGATCCAGGACCGCCGCAACGCATTCTTTTTTGCCGTCAACGCCAGCGGCGCACGCAGCGAGGGCTTTGCTCTGGGCGAGCACTGCACGCTGAATTGGGACGGCATCTGGAATGCAGAATGCCGCATCAATTTGCAGGGATGGACCGCAGAGGTGCGGATTCCGTTCAAAACGCTGATGTTCAAAGAGGGGCTGACGCACTGGGGGATCAATGTCGAGCGCTATATTCCGCGCAAGCTGGAAACGATTCGTCTGGCCGGACCGACTCCTGACCGCCATTTTTTCAATCCGATGGAAGCCGGCATGCTCGTTGGCATCGAGCGGATTCAGCAGGGCAACGGTCTGACCATACGACCTTTCGGCAAAGTGAGCGCGAGCCGGGAACAAGCGAGCGGCCGGGGCTTGAGCAGGGAGGAGTCCGGCGGGCTCGATGTCTATAAATACTTTACGCCCAACCTGGTGGGTGCTGTGAGCTATCATACCGATTTTGCGGAAACCGAAGTGGACGAACGGCTGATCAACACCAGTCGATTCCCTTTGCTGTTTCCGGAAAAGCGGGCTTTTTTTCTCGAAGGTTCCAATATTTTTGAATTCGGCCCCAACGGCATGAACTTTTATCCTTTTTTCAGCCGCACCATGGGGCTGTATCAGGGAAACCCGCTGCCCGTTCGCTACGGAGCGCGGCTGTTCGGCAAACTCGGGCGGACAAACCTGGCTTTTCTCAACGTCAATACCGGGGCAAGACCTGAGCTCGACCTCGGCGGCCAGCAGCTCTTTGCCGGCCGCATTTCTCAGGACCTGTGGAAACAGAGTCGGCTCGGATTGATTGCAACCCATGGCAATCCCGCCGGCAGCCGGCGCAACAGCCTGATCGGCACCGATTTTCGTTATTCCACATCCCAGTTCCGCGGCAGCAAAAACTTTTCTGTGGATGGCTGGTACGTGTATAACCAGAACCAAAGCTCCGGACAGCATTATGCCTATGGCTGCAAACTTGATTATCCCAACGATCTCTGGGATATCAACTTTCTCTACAATCACTATGGCGATGCCATGGAACCGGCGCTGGGTTATATTCGCCGCACCGCCGCCAGAGGCGTATCGACGAACATGCAATACATGCCGCGGCCGGTAAACGGCTGGTGGGGCGCTTTGGTTCGTCAGTGGTTCTTCTGGATGTCGCAGTCCATCTATTGGGATCTGTCCGGACAATTGGAAAACCATTATCTGGCCGTGTGCCCTTTTTCCGCTCGCAGCGAAGGCGGGCATTATTTCGGCGTCTATCTGGCCAGGGATGTGGATGTGTTTAAAGAACCGTTCGAGGTCGCCAATTCGGTGATCATCCCTGCCAGGCGATACGAGTTCGGTTATTGGGAATTCGAGTATGCGTCGCCCTCTTTCTGGCCTATCGTCTTCAGCACCGAGTATCGCAACGGCAGCTATTATTCCGGTCGTATGCAGGGCATCGAGCTGGAGCTGAAATACAGATTAAACGGCCATCTCAATGTCGGTGTGGAATTTGACCGTGTTCATGGCGATCTGGAAGAGGGCGAATACGACGAACGGGTATACCAGCTGCGCTTCGATCTGTATCACTCTTCCCGGTTGGGGCTTTTAAACTATATTCAGTATGACGATACGTCGCGTTTATTGGGAGCCAATATCCGTTTGCGGTGGGAACTGCTGCCCGGGAATGAGATATACCTGGTGTATAATAAAAATTGGCAAAACCGCTATGATCCGCGCTCGCGCTTTATGCCGATGGATGAAAAGGCGGTTTTTAAAGTGCAATTGACCATGCGCCCCTGAAGACACTGTCGCCTATGCAGTCGTTACATCGATCCCCCCGCAATGGCATGGTGCCGGCTGTTGGACGGATTGCAGAAGGAGGATATTCAGTCATGCCGACCCGCCGTCAAGTCATCAAGGCGGTTCTTGATGGTGAAAAACCTGATTATGTTCCGTGGTCCTTCAAGTTTACCCTCGAGCCCAGGAAACAGCTGCAGCAGCACTATGGCGTGATCGATCTGGATCAGGTGCTGCAGAATCATATTTTGAATCTGGGTCATGACATCGGTTTTTTCACGCCTTTGGGCCAGGAAATGTATCAGGACGTTTTTGGCGTTATCTGGGACCGCTCCATTGATAAAGATATCGGCAATGTCTGTAATTGTGTTCTGCCCGAGCCCAGCCTGCAACACTATCGCTTTCCGGATCCCATGGACGAAAGACTCTTTGCCGACATCCCCGCTGAGCTGGCGGCCAAGCCGGATATGTTTCGGGTCTATCAGATCGGTTTTTCCCTGTTTGAGCGGGCCTGGACGTTGCGCGGCATGGAAAATCTGCTGATGGATTTTGTCGACCACCCGCACTTTGTCCACGAACTCCTGGCTGCCATCACCGAATACAATCTGCAGCAAATCAGCAACGCTCTGACGTTCGACATCGACGGCATCTATTTTGGCGACGATTGGGGGCAACAACGGGGACTGATCATGGGGCCTGCCCTGTGGCGCGAATTTATCCATCCGCCGCTCATGCGCATGTATCGGGCGGTCCGGGATGCCGGCAAATATGTCTTTATTCACTCCTGCGGCGATGTGGATGAACTGTTTGACGATTTGATCGAATTGGGCGTACACTGTTTCAATCCGTTTCAACCGGAGGTGATGGATGTGGAGGGGCTGTTGCGGGCCTATCGTGGCCGTCTGGCTTTTCACGGCGGCCTTTCCATGCAGCGAACGCTGCCCTATGGAAGCCCGGCTCAGGTCAGGCAAGAATCGCAACGGCTGCTGGCATGGGGGAGAGCGGGTGGCTATATTTTTTCCCCTTCTCATTCAGTAGAGGGTGATACGCCGCTGGAGAATATCTTTGCCTTCATCGAAGCGGCTCAGCACCAATGAAAGGATAGTATTGTGAAAGCGGTTGAATTAACCGATGTGTTAGAGTTGTGCATCACTGAACGTCCGGAACCGGAGATGAAGGATGAAACGTCGGTGCGATTGCAGGTTTTGCAGGTTGGAGTTTGCGGCTCTGATGTGCACTATTACAGGCACGGCCGCATCGGCGATCAGGTCATTTCGTTTCCGCACATCATCGGACACGAGTGCAGCGCCCGGGTGCTGGAGGTCGGTGCGGCGGTGCAGCGGGTCAGGGTCGGCGACAGGGTGGCGGTGGATCCGGCCGTCTCCTGTATGCAGTGCGACCAATGTCGCGCCGGCCGTTACCACACCTGCCGGAAGATAACCTTTCTCTCTGCGCCTGGGCAGGCGCCTGGATGTCTGTGCGAGCAGATCGTGGTGCCGGAACGGAACTGTTATGTGGTGCCGCCATCGCTCGACGCAGAACAGGCCGCCCTGGCCGAGCCGCTTACCATCGGCTGGTACACGATCCGTAAAGCCGGATCGATCCGGGATGCCGCCATGGCGATTCTGGGATGCGGACCCATCGGCTTGAGCTGCCTGTTGGCAGCCAGGCTGGCCGGCGCGCGCAAAATCTATGCGACGGAAAAACAGTTTTATCGGCTGGATGTCGCTGTGCAGCACGGAGCGGCTCGCGGCGGCATGGTCGATCAGGAGGATGTGGTCGGCAGCATCCTCCAGGTCGAACCTCTATTGCTGGATGTGGTCGTGGAGTGCTGCGGCCGGCAAGAGGCTTTGGACCAGGCGGTGCAGCTGCTCAAGCCCGGCGGCCGGCTGGTTATTACCGGCATACCTGAAGAGGATCGGGTCAGTTTCAATATCAGTGAGTTGCGCCGCAAGGAGCTCACGCTCATCAACGTGCGCCGGCAAAACGAATGTGTCGAGCCGGTGCTGGCGGCCATGGCCGCCAAACAGCTGCAAGCCGATTTCATGATCACCCATCGCTTCCCCCTGGAAGAGACCGCCGAAGCGTTTCGCCTGGTGGCTGATTACCGGGATCATGTCGTCAAGGCGATGATTAGTATATAGGGAGGGGATTCAGGGGCATCATCTTTCGCCAGAGATTGCTTCGCTGCATATCGGGATCATTCCTTTTGCAGTATCCGCGCCTGCGCTCGCAATGACAGAATAAAAAACACCTGCGCCTGCGCACGCCATGACAGGGCAAACCATTACAGAACCAGTCGGGAGGACGAAATGAAACAAATCAGAGCAGCTATTTTATCAGGCCTCATTCTTTTATTCTGTTTCACTCAACTCAGCCAGGCGCAGGTCTGGACTGAAACAGAAGCGCAGAAGCAGCAGCGGATGCAGTGGTGGACGGAAGCGCGGTTCGGCATGTTCATTCACTGGGGCCTGTACGCCATGGCCGGCCGCCACGAGTGGGTGAAAAATCATGAGCGGATGAGCAATGCGGACTATGAAAAGTATTTTGAACTGTTCAATCCTGATTTGTACAACCCTCGCGAGTGGGCGCGGTTGGCGAAAAAGGCCGGCATGAAATATTTTGTCATCACCAGCAAACATCACGAAGGCTTTTGCCTGTGGGATTCCAGGTACACCGATTATAAAGCCACCAACACCCCCTGCCATCAGGATCTGTTGAAGGCGGCGGTGGAGGCGTTTCGTGCCGAAGGATTGCGGGTGGGGTTCTATTACTCCCTGATCGACTGGCATCACCCTGATTTTACCATTGATCGCGTTCATCCCCTGCGCGATAACAAAGAGGAGCGCAGCCGCAAAGACCGCGATATGGCCAAATACCGCGAATACCTGTTCAACCAGGTGCGCGAACTGATGACCCAGTTCGGCACCATCGACGAGCTGTTCCTCGATTTTTCCTATCCCGGAGAGGACGGCAAGAATCATGACGACTGGAACTCGCTCGAATTGATCAAAATGGTGCGCCGTCTGCAGCCGGGGATCATCGTCAACGACCGGCTCGACCTGATGGATGTGGCCGGCGGCTGGGATTTCAAAACGCCGGAACAGTTCATGCCGGCAGAATGGGTCACCTACAACGGCGTTCGCGTGCCGTGGGAAACCTGCCAGACCTTTTCCGGCTCCTGGGGTTATTATCGCGATGAAACGTCCTGGAAAAGCATAGCGCAATTGCTGCGGCTGCTCATCGAAACCGTGAGCAAGGGCGGCAATCTGCTGCTGAACGTAGGACCCACCGGCCGCGGCACGTTTGACGATCGCGCCATCGAACGGTTGGAGGGCATGGGAGAGTGGATGAGCGTCAATGGGCGGTCGATCTATGGCTGCACCCAGGCTCCCGCTGAATATAAAAAGCCGGACAATTGCCTCTTGACCTATAATCCGGAGACCAGGCGGCTCTATGTACATATACTGGAATGGCCGTTGGGCAAGCTGTTCCTGCCAGGCTATGCCGGCAAGGTCAAATACGCACAACTGTTGCATGATGGTTCAGAGGTGCGTTTCAAAGGCCATGAGGCCTGGCAGAGCACGGAGTCGTCGGGTGAGGCGATATTGCCCCTGGATTTGCCGATACTGAAACCGAATGTGGAAATACCGGTGATAGAGTTGTTTCTAAAGTAATCACGGCGCGCATGGAAAAGTGAAAGAACTGAATCGGATTAACCAGAACCAAATGTCGGACCAAGGCGTCTGGCACCATCTATTGGCATAAAAATGGCCGGCGTGAAAACCACGCCGGCCGGCCGTAACGCGGTTGCTGCACTCCATACCCGTTCGCCGGGCTTTAATCGCCCGGGGATTTTTTCCCCGGGCGGAACCATCGATCGGGCGTATGCCCGAGATACAATATGATTGGCCGGCGTGAAAACCAGCCGGCCGTAACGCGGTTGCTGCACCATACCCATTTGCCAAACTAATCCGCTTTGCGGATCCGTACCAGCACCACGCCGTGCCGCGGGACATTAGCCGTAAACGCGGCATCAAAACGGCCAAGATCTTTTTGTCTCCAGAGATCGCGGACGATCTGCTTGCCCTGCACGCCGATACGCGACCAGGCCGCCGAAACCCTGTGCGGCGTTTCGCCCCGATTGCACAAACCCACCGCTTTGCTGCCGTCCTGCATCTCCTTGATCATCAGAAAGGTGTCGCTATCCAGCGAATCCACCCGTGCGCACAGCCCCAGCGGGTCCTGGTCCACCTCGATCACTTCCGGATTGCACAGCACATTGAGCGTCAGCTCGTCCAACCGGCTCATGTCACCGCTGTAAAACAGCGGCGATGCCATCAGGCACCACATCGACATAAATGCATACTGCTCGTCAGCGGTGAGCGGACACGGCTTGGGCTCGCCGGTGGTGCGGGCGTCGCCGATCAGGCCGATCTGAATATAGTCCGGATCATTCCAGCTGCCCGGCCTGGACCACTGCCGATGCGCCGCATTTTTCAAGGCCACGGCAAAGATGCGGTTGAGTTCAAAGCCCAGATCGCCGGCGGTGCGCCAGGAATGACCACCGACCTCGGTCCCCCATTCCCACACATTGCCCATCCCGTACTGGCAGAGATTAAAAATGATGTCGCGATTCTGTTCCTGCAGCAGCCGGCCCATGAGCGTATACGGCTTTTTCAGGTTCTCCAGCGAGCGGACTTTGTTGACCACGCCATCGTAGGAGCACCAATCGTATTTTAAAAAGTCAAAGCCCCATTCGGCAAACAGGCGCGCGTCCTCTGCTTCATGCTGATAGCTGCCGGCAAAGCCGGCGCAGGTGAGCGGGCCGGGGGAGATGTAGGTGCCGGCTTTGAGACCCAGTCCGTGGATGAACGTTGTCAGAGCTTTCATGTCCGGGAAATAGGTGTTGGGAATGAGGCGGCCGTTGCCGTCGCGGAACGGCCCGTTGCGCTGCGGATCTTTGTGTTTTTCCGCGTTCATCCAGCAGTCGTCGATGTTGACATACTGATACCCCACATCGGCCATGCCGCTTTCGATCATAGCGGTCGCGGCTTGGCGCATCATCGCATCGGTGATGCGGTCGTAATGGGCGTACCAGTGATTCCAGCCCATGGGTGGCGTCAGCGCCAGGGTTTCGCCGCTGATTATTTTAAAAGAGCGTTTGCTTTTGCCGTAGCGGTTGCTTGCGGTGAACCACACGTCGTATTCGCCCTTCTCGGGATTGGTGCCGGTAATGATGCCGGACGCCGGATCCAGCGACAGGGTTTTCGGCAAGCCGATGGCACTGAACGTCATCGGCCGTTCACCCTGGGCGGGGATGCGATAGAGAAAGTCATGTCCCGGACGGACACCGTACAGCAGCGGTCCGTTAATACGCGGCGCCGGTCCCGGCTTGGGTGTGAGCAGGAGCGCAGGGTCAACAGCAGCGAGCGAACCGGCCATGAAGGCCAGTATGAACATCACACCGAGTTTCATGCTCTTTACCTTTCGTAAGAGGTTACAATGGCCTGATAGACCATAGCGCGGAATTTGGCGTGCAGGTCGCTGTTGCCGGCCGGCAGCAGCTGGGTCATCAGCACGCAAACCATTTTCTCAGCCGGGTCCACCCAGTAGACGGTATGATAAGCGCCGCCCCAGCCGAAAGCGCCGACACTGCCGGGCTGGCCGTTGCGGCCCAGGCGATCGGTCACCCAGAAGCCGAGACTGAAACCCTGTGAACCGTACAGATCGCCGACGTGATTGGCGGTCATCAACTCGACGGTTTTCGGGCTGAGCAGGCGGGTGCCCTGCAGCTCGCCGCCGTTGAGGAGCATGGTGAGAAAGCGGGCATAATCCTCAGCGGTCGATAATAATCCGGCGCCGCCGGCATAACACTTGCGCGGTCCTTTGACATAAAAGTTATCGCGGCCGTCTTCTTTGAGAAACAGAGCTCCCTTGTCGTCCAGGCCGTACACCGAGGTAAAGCGATCGATTTTTTCCTGGGGCAGGAAAAAGTGGCTATCGGTCATCTGCAGCGGCCGGGTTATTTTTTTCTCGATGAATTCGGCGAGGCTCATGCCCGAGGCCCGTTCGACCACATAGCCCAAAATATCGGTGTTGTAGCCATAGATGAATTTCTCTCCCGGCTGGGCATCTAACGGCAGCGTCGCCAGTTTTTTAATGACATCGCCGATGAACAGATCCTTGTCAGCCAGGAACCAGGTGTTGAGCCCGGCTGCCGCCCAATCGCTTCTTGCCGGGCCGGAGCCGTACGAGATGCCGGCGGTGTGGGTGAGCAGATCGCGCACGGTAATGGCGCGCTTCAAGGGGACCGTGGCATAGCCCTGGACCTCTTTGCCCTCAGCCTGCACGGCTACGCGCGCGTTGGCAAACTCGGGTATATATTTGGCCACCGGATCGTCGATCAAAAGTTTGCCCTCCTCCTGCAGCATCATGATCGCTGTGGAGGTGACCGCCTTGGTTTGTGACGCGATGCGAAAAATACCGTTCAGCGGCATGGGGGTATGGCGGATGAGATCGATCTTGCCAAAGGCCTGATGGTAGACGATGTGGTTGTTACGTACCACCAGGGTGACCAGGCCGACGGCTCGGCCCTGATCGACATAGCCTTGCATGGCTTGGGTCAGCCGCTGCAGCCGCTCGCTGGACAAACCGGCCTGCTCGGGTTTTGCCGTAGGCAGGGAAGCGGACCAGAGGAGGGAAAAGGCCATCAGGGTGATGATGAAAACCTGGGTAAGACGAAGCTGTTTGTGCATAGGGCGTCCTTTCGTGTTAAAAACGTAACATTATAAGTATAATGTGACTGCAATACAAACCTTTTTTATAGCGGGGCCGAGGCTGCACTGTCTGCGACTGGGGAGGATGGCTGTGGGGCCAGGGAAAGGTTATTGAAATTTTTGGTATTGACAATAATAAATTTAATTAGTAAACTTAGTATTAAGATTCTTTCGGCGAACAAAATTCGCATCTGCCAGGTCATGACCATATTCGTTCAATCCATCACCACCCTTTGCTTTTCGCCCAGTTGATAACAGGTACTACCTTTATGACAAATTAACATTATGATAGCATTCAAGTAAACTGAAATGTTATATTCTGGAGTATCAGGAATTGCTGTTCGCACACGATCGTCAAAAAAAAGCAGGACCTTTGAGGTGACCGGCATTGGAGTCCGGTTCAGTATACATTCAGATCGTTGATACCAGCGAGTACGATGTTATTCTCACCTTAACCAACCGTTACAACCATTGCCAATTTGCTTTGTCGCTATCCTGTGCCTGGCTTTTCAGTAGCATGGTTCTCTGCCTGCATGCGTAGCCCGGCAACGATGCTAATTCGTGGCAAGCCGGTGCCTGGTCTTGCCGTTGCTCTCTTTTATGCCTGATCATGGCCAATCTGTTCTGTGCTTTTGCGGCTGTGGGCAGACAACAAGTAAAAGTTAACCTAATCCGATTCAATCAAGCGAGGTGTAATGAACGTGTACCGAAGAATTCTAGCGTGTTGGGGAGTGTTGCTCCTGACCGGATGGATGGCGGTTTTTGCCGGAACGACCGGAAAAATCGCTGGTCGCGTGACGGCCAAGGATTCCAAGGAGGGATTGCCCGGCGTCAACGTCCTGTTAACCGGTACTTCCTGGGGCGCGGTGACCAACCTGGACGG
>CAZISM010000112.1:0-17478 GCA_964541895.1 uncultured Cytophagia bacterium | reverse complement strand
GCTTTGGAGACGTTTTGAATACGGATGAACGGTTGTGGTTGTATCATGCGCTATTTGATCAGGGTCACTCTTTTGGTTGTGATTCGCCGGTTCTGCCGAATATGGATGAAATAGATGCCGGACGGGGTTGAAGCGGGCGGCTGCCATATCCCTGTGCGGATTTTATCCACAAAACGTCCGGCCAGGTCGTAGACGAGAATGTCTGCGTCACCAGGTGCTTCGATGCGGAGAGCGCCGTTGAACGGATTGGGGTAGAATGCGATGGGCGATGGTGATCCATTGGCCTGCCGGAGGGCCACGGCGGTAACAGAAAACCCGATCAGATTGTACCATTTTTTCAGCCGGTGTTCGCTTCTGCTGAATGCCAATCCATTCAGGCGGAACGGCAGCGGCCGCCATCCCTGAGCAGGGAAAAAGGCGGCCAGGCTCAAATCGCTGAAAGATTCGGGCTTTTGTCCGGCTCTGTATTCCGGAATCAGAGTCAACTCTGCAGGCGTTGCCAGTTCCAGGGAGTCGGCGCTCCAGGCCGGCAGGCCAAATCGATCCAGGGCCGTAATGCGAAACAGGCCGGCCAGGTCGGAGGGTGTCGTGCTGGGCGGAACAAACGCCGTGTGGTCGGCGTGGTGGATTTCGAAATAGAGTGAATCCGAGCCGGCCAGCGATCCCGGTGGAAAGTACAGGCTGCAGGTGTCGTCAGTGCTGGAGCAGGTGATCGTGGTGGTATAAAGATCAGCCGGTCGCACCCATTTGCCAGAATGATCGCCAAAGCCGGCTTTTCTGGATTCATAGGTCCAGCTGTTGAATCCGCCGCTCATATTATAAATCCGTGTAAAACCTTTTGAATCCAGAAATGCCGAGGCGGCTGCGCTGCGCGCACCGGAGGCGCAATACACAAGAATATCCACACCCTTGGGCAAACGGTTGTACGCTTGCGTCAGCACCGAGCTGTTCCATGGCATATTGGCCGGTGTCAACGGCAACTGTCCGGCCGGTTCGGCAATATGGCCGCGCTGGTATTCGTACACTTCACGCACGTCCAGCAGAATCAGGCTGTCGCCGCGCACCAGGCGCTCGTGGACCACAGAGGATGTGATGGTTGTAAAGCCCCAGGTCTGCGAAGTGATTATGATGAGGCTAAGAAAAATATTCCTGGATGACATATTTCCTCCTCTGGTTGTTTGACCCGGTTCAGGCCATGCCATAAGAGCTCTTGAGAAATAATTCGCCTCTGGTGGAGGTTATCCTCTCGGCCAGCTGATCGCTATCAGGAGGAAGATATTCTATGCCGGCCTCGATCATATCCAGCCAGCGTCGATCCCGTTCGCTCAAGGGGTAGCGGTGATCGGCAAAGCTCTGCTTCAAAACGCTCAGCGCCAATCGGGCAGCAGCGAGGGTGCGCTTGAAATCATCCGCTCCGGCATCAACCATCGCTTGTCCGGTTCTATATATTATGTCAGGATCCAGCATCAGCGCCTGCGGATCGAGATTCACATCGGATTGCACCATCAAATCGAACAGCGTTCGTTCCTGGCCGGTCTGCAAAGCTGTGTTCATAAGCCGGCAATCATAGATCAGCATCTCTGTGAAAATTTCCGGCGTGAATCCGCTCAATAGGCGGACGTCCTGCACCGATTCGTTGCTCCAGAGATCGCACAAGGCCGCGGCGATGTTGCCCAAAGGAGACGAATGGGCGCAGGCGCTGGTTTTGCCCTCCATGCTGATGGGGACACCGGTGATGGCTTTGATGATGGGATTTTCATAGCCACAATCCTTGAGCGGTCCGGTTGCGCCCATTTCTACCGCGACCAGGGAACGGGGTGCGGTCATCAGGCGCACCACGGCGGCGAGCACGCCCGGCAGCATCCCCTGATGGGAAAGCTGCATGGCCGTGTTGCCGAAACCACACGCCGTATCCCCGCCCGGGATGATGTGGTGTTGTCGGCAGATGTCCACGATATGTCCCCAGAGAAACTCCATATCCTTGGGTGCCAGGACGCCGAGTGCATAGGTGATTCCGTCGATGTCCGCTTCCAGCAGCGACTGGTCGTGTACCTCTTTGCCGCCGGTGCTTTCGATGGAGAGAATATCTGCCCCGGCCGAAGCGCACAGGTGCATGGCTTCCAGCATGCACTCCAGCTGTTCGCCGCTGCGCATCCGGGGAGGCCGAACCTGGTCGCGAATGTCGGCGATGGTCACGCGCAACGCGGAACGAACACCTTGCGGCTGGTATTTTTCCATGATTTCTTTAATGTCAGCGGTTACGGCCGCTCCCCAGGTCGGCGTGCGCGTCATTTCAAAAAGTTGTTCCAACTCGAGGACTATTTCAGGCAGCTGCAATTCCACGGCTCGTTTCAGGATGCGGTCCACCATGTCACGGAATCGTTCCCTCACCATGGGCATGGTATCAGAACTTATCAGCATGGAGGGCAGAGTAAAGTTCACTTCCGGCAAGACGCGGCCGTTGCCGATGTGGACGCCATTTCCACAGCTGACAGGATGCAGAGCCCTGCCGAATACCATCTCTGCGACGGACGCGTACGCCATCCGGCTGCTATAATTTCTTTGCCTGGCCATAGAGCTGTCTCCTCATTGGAGTGAAAAAAGGTAGTTGGGGATTGGGATTTGTGTTGGTTAGAGGAGGCTGCTTAAGGGTCGATGGTAAAAGGTAGGCAAATTGATGCCAAAAAGCCAACGAAAAATGAGGCAGGCGCAATACGTAAAGAAATTTCCAGCATGGGAAAGAGTCACCGCAGCAATCTGAAATTGGTGATACATTGTTTGCAGATCTGCAGGCGGAACACCCGGGGTTCCTGGTTGTGGCAACTCCGGGTACAAGTGGTCGATACTGTTTTTGCAGATATGGAGACGGAACCCCGGGGTTTCTGTTGAAAGCAGGTTTATGGATTCAGCCTGGTGTAGAGAACATGGGAGCCGGAGAAAAGTTGAAAAACAGATCGGTCTGGCTCCATTCGTACGAGTCCCTTTGAACCGGCTGATGCCGCGCCCGGCAGAATGACCTCTGCCGTTGTGCCGGCCGGCAAATCAAGCTGCACTTTTAAGCGTTTTTTCTCTTTTTGCCACTGCATCAGAACCGGACCGTAGAGGGTCTGCACCGTCGATTTGACCTGTTGCAGCGATGCCGGGACATAGGGTTGGATGATGATATGCTTAAAGCCCGGCCTGGTTTCGTCGGGACGGATGCCGGCGAGAGTGTTGTAAAACCAGGCGTCGATGCTGCCCATCATGACATGGTTGTGGGAGCCTTTTAGATCCCAGAATTCGCTCAGCGTGGTGCGGCCGTCGATCAGGTGCGACCAGCTGGGAAAGCCGGTCTGATTCACCAGAGCATACGCTCGATCGCTATGGCCATTTTCAGTCAGGGCATCGATCAGATATTTAGCGCCCAGAACGCCCACAGTAAAATGACCCTGGTGCAGGTCCAGATCGTTGAGTATGTTTTGTACGACCGCTTGCCGGGCGCTTGGGGGCACCAGGTCAAAACAGAGCGGCAATGCGTTGCTGAACTGGCTGCCCTGATCGTACTGCTGTTTCAGTTTGTCAAAGAATTTTTTGTTCAGCGCCTGCCTGATGTTTTCCGCGAGAAGGGCATAGCGTTGTTCTTCGGCGCTATGATGCAACACCGCGGCGGCTTTGCTCACGAGAACGGCATTTCGATAATAGAACGCCGAAGCGATAAACGGCGGGTCGCCTTCCTGCCAGCCTTTAACTATGGTGCCCCAGTCGCCGATCCAGTACTTTGGCAACAGATAACCCTGCGCTTGTGTGGTCAAATAATCCACGTATCGACACATGGAAGGAAAATGCTTTTCGAGGAACCTGGTGTCGCCGAAATGCAGATAGTACTGCCAGTTGATGAGGATGTAGGCGCTGCTCCACACCGGATCCGGTTCGTCGGTCATGTACGGCCGCGGCGACACGATGGAGATGTCGCCGTTTTCCGGATTCTGATTGTACTGCAATCCATCCAGCCAGTGGCGGAAGAAATGGGCGGTATCGAAATTGAGCATCGCCTCTTCGGCGGTGACGAGGGCGTCGCCGAGCCAGCCGAGGCGCTCATCGCGCTGCGGGCAGTCCATGGGATAGCCCATGAGGTTGCTGCGCTGCGACCACAGGGTGGCGCGATGGATGCGATTGACCAGGTCGTTGTCGCACTGGAACGATCCGGTGGGTGGACACGCGGAATGAACCACGCAGCCGGCAACATCCTGCAGCGGTGGCGGGTAGGTCAAGCCGGAGATTTCGACGTACTGAAAACCGTGAAAGGTAAAGTGCGGTTCATAGATTTCCACGTTGTGGCCGCTCATAATATAGGTGTCGGTGGCGCGGGCTTTTTCGTTGCTGGTCACATCCAGGGTGCCGTCGGCGGAGAGATCTTCGGCATAGCGCAAGGTGATTTTTTGACCGCGCCGCCCCTGGCAGGTCAAGCGGACCCAGCCGGTAAAGTTCTGCCCCATATCAAAGATATAGACGCCGGCCTGGGGTTGCAGCCTGCGAACCGGTGTAATCCGTTCCACAACCTTGATCGAAGGCATGGGTGTGCAGATCAATTCACCGCCCGGCGGTTCGACGTGACGGGCCTGGTGCCAGTCGGCATCGTTAAAATCGGCATGGCACCATCCCGGAATTTCCAGGGTGGCGTCATAGAGTTCGCCGTCATAGATGCAGGAAAACTGCACCGGCCCGGGAGAGGTTTTCCAGCTGCTGTCGCTGATGATGGTCTGGGAGGTGTTATCTGTATAATCGATGCAGAGCTGCACAATGGCGCGTTTGGAACCGAACCATTGCATGCGGTAGGGCTGCCACCATTTTTTATAGGGATTGTACCAGCCGTTGCCGAGCATGAGGCCGACGGCATTGTTTCCCTGTTGCAGCGCTGAGGTGATATCATAGACATCGTAGAGAACCCAGCGGCGATAATTGCTTTTTGCCGGCGCCAGCACGTGCTCGCCGATGCGTTGGCCGTTGCAATAGGCTTCATAGTAGCCCAGTCCAGTGACGTACAGGCGCGCGCGTGCAATGTTGCGGTTTATGGCAAAAGCTTTGCGGAGCAGGGTGGAACGGCCGTCGATGTGCACGGTATCGGGCAGGTTTTTTTCTTCCTGCAGGGATTTGAAAAAACCGCCGGCCGGCCGGGGTTCGCGAGCCGGACCGCTGCCGATCCAATGCGCCTGCCACTCCTGCGGCTGCAGCAGGGCCATTTCCCAATACGCCGGCGCGCTCCAGGAAGAGGGTTTTTTGTTCTTATCCCAGACACGGACGCACCAGTAGCAGCGCTGGCGGGAGGCCAATGGGACTCCGGCGTACGGGATATGAACGGATTGATCGCTCAGCACCTGGCCGGAATTCCACAGATCTGCTCTGCCTGGTGTCAGCAGATCAGGCGAGCCGGCCACGAGAATTTGATAGCCGGTTTGTCGTTGTCCGGGGCTGGCCGACTGCAGTTTCCAGCTCAACAGTGGTTGCTCCACCTGCACGCCCACAGGATTGGCGGCATATTCGCACAACAGCTGCTGCGGCTGCAGCCGGGGTGTTGCTGATACGATACCGCACCAAAAGGCAAAAAAGAGGAAAATGATGCAACGAGAGGCGCGCATGCCCTGAACTCCTGAGTGATGGCCTGATTACCCTTGTGGCTATACTGGTCAAAAGCGGCAGGGCAACCGTGCGGCCGTTCTTCCCGCCTGGGTTTGTGCAGTAATGTACGCACGGGAATGATTAATAGCAATGCCAGTTTACCAGGCAGGCGCGTATCGATTGCATGGCGATAAATGAGGGTGGGTCGTCAGCGAGCGTCGATTTATTCCGGGTAGATGACCTCTGATCCGGATCGGCTGAGGTCGCAACATCTTCGCCAGCGGTTGTAGGCCTGGATAACTTTGCTGTCGCCGTTGGCCAGCGTAAAGACATCGTCGCTGTGCAGCCGCAGGCCGCCTTCGTCGAGCTCTTTTTTCAGTACTTTGTCCAGAAGCGCCAGTTGCTGCGGGGAAAGGTTGCCTCTGATATAGGCGTCGTTACCGGGATCGGTGTCATAGGGGTGGGAGTCCGACTTGGCCGCCGTTTTGCCGCCGATGGCAATGGTAACGCCGGCTTCCGGGGAAGAGACCCGCGTGGTAAAAAAAACAGCAAACAGATCGGCCTTGAAAAAGAAATAGGCCGCGCCGACCAGAAGCAGGATAAAGATGTATTTCGGCCACGATGATTTGTCTTTGGGTGGAGGGCTTTTGACTTCGACGTTGACGCCGATGGCATCGCTGAGCTTGTTGAGAATGTGGAGAATCAGGAAAACAAAAAAAACGACCAGTCCGATGATGACCAGGATTTGCGGTTCCAGCAGTTTGGCGATCATTTCATAACCCCCAAGGTTAGAGATGAGCCTGATACGGTTCGTTCAACGGGACTGGAAGAGAGAGCCGGCGAGAATGATCATCTTTCCCTGATCAGCACCAGCAAGGCGGCTTGCGGCACAATCAGAAAGGTATCACCATCCAGCTTGATTTCCACCGCCGCTTTGCGCAGAAAAACGGCATAATCGCCCACTCGGGCCTGCAGGGGTGCGAACTGTTGTGAATTGCCTTTGGGCCGCCACGACTCTTCATCCATGTCGGTCGGTGCCGACAACGGGATGCCGGGCCCGATTTCGACGATGCTGCCGGCCTGGATCGACTCTTTTTCCACCGCCCACTTGGGCAGATACAGCCCGACGTTGCTGCGATCTTCACCCAGGTCCGGGACAATCAGGACTCGGTCACCCACCACAACGATTTCGCGATTGCCTTTTTTCATATCCTTTGAAGAACCTGATTCAAGATTCAATACCCTGCAAACTACAAAGTATTTTAAAAAACTGCAAGGCAATTCTGTTTTACCGCTTTTACCCGCCATGATTACATCCGTCAGGATTGACAAAAAGCGACAGCCAAAAAAATATAGCAAGTACAGGTAAAGTATCCGGATGGGCGCGATGAAGCGATTAACAATCCGGTCACTCTTGATTGCGGTTGAACGCACGATAGAAAGAGTTCACTGGTGACCGGGGCAAAAAGGCCCCGCAGCTGTTAAAGCCTTTGGGGCCTAAGCAAAACCAATTCATGGCTGTTCGCACTAGAGATGCAGGATCAGACCCGCATTGATCACGACGCCGTTACCGCTGAATTCATCATCGACGTGGACGCCGTCGCCGGTTTCTTCACCCCACATGTTCCAGGCGTAGCGACCGCAGACGTTCAACGCGGCGATGCGGCCGACCATCAATTCAAAGCCGATGCCCGGAACAACCGCCAGGGCACCGACGCCGTCCTCTTTATCGCGCACCGGTGCGGTGTCTTTGTATTTCCAGACAAATGCGTTCAGTCCCAGCCCGGCAACTACGTAGGGGCGGAAGGGCCGTTCGCGCCGCGGGCCGAGAAAGTGCTTGAAATTGGCCTGGATGCCGCCGTAACCGGCCTGGTCGACCACAGTGCCGTCGTTTTTGGGGTCGAGGGCATAGCCACCATACTCCAGCTCAAAACCGGCTTTTTCCGTGGCCTTGAAACCCAGGAGAAAATGGTAGCCCGGACCACCGCCATAGTTTTCACCGATGTCACCACCCACGCTCGCGTGGCCCAGTCCGGCGCCGATATACAAGCCCTTTTGGGCCAGCGCGATTTGGGTACCAGCCATCAAAGCCAGTAAAATCAATACCATAATAACGTTCTTTTTCATGTGTCCTCCATGTTCATTCGAGACCGCTGATGGATTAGCTGTTCCAATATACGGCCGGAGGTTGCATGGGGTTGTGAGCCGGGTCAAAAATTCAAAGGTCGGTAATGGCGCCGGCGACAATGTTGGCGATAGAGCTGCGTAAACTGTCGGTTTCGCCGTCGTCAACGGGATGAACTCTGTTAGTTAGAATAATAACAAATGTTTGTGTTGCGGGATCCAGCCAGATAGAGGTGCCGGTGTAACCGGTGTGGCCATAGCCCAGATCCGGGAGCAGATCACCACCGACCCAGGATTGGCCCTCTTTTACGACCCAGCCATACCCTCTTTTGGCTTCAGCCTCTGTTTTTGGGATGTGGATCATGCGATTGACCGTTACCGGGCTGAGAATACGCACCCCGTCGAGGATGCCGCCGTTAAGCATCATCTGGCAGTAGCGGGCGAGGTTGTCCACGGTTGAAAAAAGGCCGGCGTTGCCGGAGATGCCGGCTTGCAGGCGCGCCAGTGGATCATGCACGACTCCGATCCACGGTCGGCCATTAACCACTTCGGTGGGCACGCACAACGGCAGCATCACCCCTTGCGGCACATAGGTGGTGTTGCGCATCAGCAGCGGTTTAAAGATATTGTCATGACTGAACAAATGGACGTTTTTTCCCGAGACCTTTTCAATAATGTGCGCCAGGGTGATGAAGCCAAGGCAGCTGTAGCGGTACACGGCGCCAGGCGGATCCGTTTTGGCCAGGTTGCCGATGTATTCAACCAGAGCAGCGCCGGAGCAGGTGCGGCCCAGCGTGGCGGCGGCGGTGTCGGCATTGGTGTAGGCCGGCAGGCCGGAGGTGTGGGTCAGCAGATGCCAGATACGGGCTTCTTCGGCCCAGGTGCTGTCCGGATTTTTAAAGCGGCGAAAATTGGCAACATAATCGGAGACCCGGTCGGTCAGGCGGAGTTGTCCCCGTTCGCAGAGAATCATGATGGAGGTGGCTGTGGCCACGGGTTTGGTGACCGAGGCCACATCAAACATCATATTGATGCGCATCGGCCGGACCTCCGGTACCACCTGGCTGTGGCCGAAGGCCTTGCGGTAAACGATGTGGCTTCGCCGGGAAACCAGCACCACGGCGCCGGGCATGTTGTGCCTGGCCATGTTTTGTGCCACCACGCTGTCGATATAGGCCAGCGACCTGGGGTTGATCCCCGCTCTTTTAAGGGTGAGGGGAGTTGGTGATTGCGCCTGCACGGCGGCGGCCATCAGGAACAGCAAAAGGGCTTTTTTCATGAGTCATTCCGTAAAAAGTGAGACATACCTGTTTAATATAGATTGCAATTACTTGGAAATCAAGCCTATAAAATATCCTTGTAAATCGTGCCCATTTTTAGTAAAATATAAATCAACGAGATTGGAGCTAAAAAAAATGAGACGACTCATGGTGCTTTTCGCGAGCCTGTTTCTGGCCTGCGGCCAGAGCAGCAAAGAATCGGCCCTGCGCACGTTTATTGACGAACATGTCAATACGATACAACCTATGCAAAAAGAGGCGGCGCTGGCGTACTGGCAAGCGGCCTGCAGCGGTGACACGGCGTACTATGCGCGCTATGCCGATCTGAACCTGAAACTGCGCAACATTTATACCGACCGGGTGGCCTATGAATTTCTTCAGGAAGTAAAAAAATCCGCAGCCATTAAGGATCCTGTTCTGGCTCGACAACTGGATTTACTGCTCAATGCGTACAAAGAGAATCAGATCGATCCCGCATTGCTAAAAAGCATGGTGGACCTTGCGGCCCGTGTGGAGCAAAAGTTCAGCACCTTTCGCAGCCGCATCAACGGCACGGCCGTTTCCGTCAACCAGATTGACGAGATACTGAAAAAGGAGACCGATTCCGGAAAACGCCGCGCGGCCTGGGAAGCGTCCAAGCAGGTGGGACCTGAAGTGGCGGCCGATCTCGTTCAGCTGGTGGGCCTGCGCAATCAGGCAGCTAAAAGTCTTGGTTATGAAAACTATCATCATATGGCGCTGCAGTTGGCCGAACAGAGTGAAGAGGAGGTCGAGCAGATTTTCAACGAGCTCTTTACGCTGACGCAGGAACCGTTTGCCGCCGTCAAGAGCGAATTGGACGCGGCCCTGGCGAAAACGTATGCCGTCAAGCCGACCGAGCTCATGCCCTGGCATTATCACGATCCGTTTTTTCAGGAAGCGCCGGCCATGGCGGAGCTGGATTGGGACGCCTATTACAAACATTCCGATGTCAAACAACTGGCCACCGGCTTTTTTGCCGGCATCGGCATGGATGTGGAGCCGATATTGGCCAACAGCGATCTTTACGAACGGGAAGGCAAAAATCCGCATGCGTTTTCCACGGATATCGATCGCGAAGGCGATGTGCGCATTCTCTGCAATCTGCAGAACAACGAGCGCTGGATGGAAACGACCCTGCATGAACTGGGACACGCCGTCTATGATCGTTATCACGATATGACGCTGCCCTATCTGTTGCGCCAGCCGGCGCATGCGTTCACTACAGAAGGCATTGCCATGTTCTTTGGTCGTCTGAGCCGCGATGCCGACTGGATGCGGATGACGCTGAAATTGTCCGATGCGGACTATGCCAAAGTGAGCGCGTTTGGCAAAAGCTCCATGCGCGCCAAGCAGCTGGTGTTTGCGCGCTGGGCCATGGTGATGTACTTTTTCGAAAAAGAGCTCTATCGTCAGCCGGATCAGGATCTGAACGGGCTGTGGTGGCAGCTGGTGCAGAAATACCAGGGGGTGCAACCGCCGCCTGATCGTCGGGCACCGGACTGGGCCTCCAAAATTCATTTTACCATCGCGCCGTGTTATTATCACAATTATTTGCTGGGCGAGCTGTTCGCTTCCCAGCTTGATGCCGCTGTGCATAAGGACGGCCGCGTCACAGCGGCCGGCCATGTCGCCCTGGGTGACAAGTTGAAAACAGCGGTGTTCCGGGCCGGCAGCCGTTATCGCTGGAACGACATGATCAGGGAAGCGACCGGCGAACCGTTGACAGCCAGGTATTTTGTGCAGCAGTTTGTGACACCCTAACCAAACCCGGAAACGGGCAAAACGATATGGATCGAATCGATCGTTCATTGATCCGCATCATGCCGGATGGCACGGAAAAGCACGTCAATCCGTTCACCGGCACCGAAGTGTGGTTCATTCCCGGCCGGAAAAACCGGCCGATCTTTACCTGGAACGCGCCTTCCCGGCGTCCGTTGCAGAAGCAGTCGCCGGAGAATTACTGCAACTTTTGTCCGGCGCACTATCTCAACACGCCGCCGGAAAAAGCCCGTCTCGTCTATCGCGACGGATTTTTCCAGACCGTGGAGCACGTCGCCGCCGAATCGCTGTCTAACGAAGAAGCGGCATTTCGACGCATCGGCAATCTGTTTGAAATCGTCACCATCGATTACTGGAAGAAAAATTTCAATTACAAGCTGACGGCAAAAAACAGGGCCTGGAAAGAGGCTTATCTGTCCAACGAAGCCGGGCGGCAGCATGTCGATGCCATCGTCCATTTAAAGCTCTCCTATTCCGGTCTGGGGGAAGAGGAGATCCGCGCCCTGTCGTGGGACGCCAGGATCGAGCTGGCCGATGCTTTTTTCGGCGGCTGCCACGAACTGGTGGTGCCGCGGCGGCATCACCTCGACGGCGCCGAGTGGGAGTCGCAGCTGGCGTCGTCCGGAGAATTGACGCCGGATGAGCACGATCTCTATTTCCGCTTCACCATCGAGGCGGTGGAGGACATCCATCACAACAACCGCTATGTGCGCTACATTGCGGTGTATCAGAACTGGCTCAAGGAAGCCGGTGCCTCTTTCGATCACATGCACAAACAGCTGTGCGGGCTGGATGAGTGGGGCGTTTCGCTGGAACGGGAGCTGGACATGGCGTACCGGAATCCCAACATCTATAACGAATACGCCGCCAACTATGCGGCCTACAACAACTATGTGCTGTGCGAAAACGATCACGCCGTCGCCTTTGTCGATCTGGGACACCGTCATCCCACCATTGCGATCTATTCCAAGAGCATCAACTGCCGGCCGGCGGCGCACGGCGATCTGGAGCGACGGGGATTCAGCGATGTGGTGCACGCCATTCATGCCGCCACCGGTTCACAGATTTCCTGTAATGAAGAGTGGTATTATCGGCCGTTTGATTCCACGATCGCCATCCCCTGGCATATTCTGATAAAATGGCGCATCAATATTTCCGCTGGCTTTGAAGGCGGCACCAAGATTTACGTCAATCCGATCACGCTCGTGGAGCTGCGCGACCGTCTGGTGCCGCGGCTGTTCGAGCTGCGCAGCCAGGGGCGGATCGGTCCGATGCTCATTGCCGAAGAGTGCCCGGTCAAGCCGAACTCGCTGCAGTACTATAAAAACGATTTCGAGAATTAGCGTTCACCGT
The DNA here is from genome assembly GCA_964541895.1 of uncultured Cytophagia bacterium. Classification (GTDB taxonomy): domain Bacteria; phylum Zhuqueibacterota; class Zhuqueibacteria; order Residuimicrobiales; family Residuimicrobiaceae; genus CAZISM01. The sequence goes on along the minus strand of CAZISM010000112.1, from coordinate 5,326 downwards.
TTCGATCAGGCCGAACTATGTTGGACAAGAAAACGGAAGCTGTACGTCGGTGGTGGTGTGGGCTCTTGTTGCTGGTTCTGGCCTGCCAATCGCCTTTTGCCACCCGCGATCCCGAGCCGCCGGACACGCAGCAGTCTACCTGGATTCAACCCACGTCGGCCGCGTACGTGCTCATCAATCTGCGCAATGCGATCGCAGAGAAAAATATTCAAAACTATTTGCGCTGCCTGGCCGATACCAGCCACGTCAAGCGGCGTTTTCTGTACCTTCCGGAACCGGCGGTGCAGGCGGCCAATCCCGGCCTGTTTCGTTCCTGGGGGTACGAAGAAGAGCGGAACTATCTCAATCAGTTGTTTCTGGTTCTGCCCAAAGACTCTACCAGCCAGTTGACGCTGACGTCGCTGCGGGAAAACGCATCTCAGGATTCGGTGATTTTTCTGCACGAATATCAGTTGATCCTGCGCCACCAGCGCCAGCTGCCGTATGGCCTGGCGGTCAGCCGCGGCCAGGTCGAATTTCGTCTCATACGCTCGGCGGAAAACAGCTGGTATATTCATCGCTGGACCGATTACGCCGTCAGCGGGTCCGTCACCTGGAGCGCGGTGCGGGCCGCTTTCGGCAAATAAGCGTCGAGAGAGAGGTCATGTGTTCAAACGACTGGACAGATTATCCATTCTGATCATCCTGCTGTCGCTATCCGCCATCATTATGGGCGTTGCCCGACTGTTCCTGCCGCCTCCGGCCGTCAGCCCGCCGCCGGCGGCGGAGCCGGTGGCCAAGGCGGCAAAAAAGGCAGCGGTCGCTCCGCCGCTGGAAAAAGCGGATGAAAAGAGCCGCGCCGAAGCGGTCCGGATCCTGCGAACCGTGCTGGCGGAATTCCGCGTCGGCTCTTCTCTGATCAGAGAAAAGGACGATCAGCTCACCGCCACCGTCCCCCATGATTTGCATTTCATCGCTTTCTATGCCGAGCTGTCCCGGCGGCTCGATGAGGTGGATGGGGCCATGAGCCGCGTCAAGGAAGATCGGGCCAGGAACCGCATTCACTTTGATCTGATGGTGGATGATAAACTGGCGCAACACATCACCTTTGTCCGTCGCAGCGGCCTGAAAGCCACCTCCGGCAAAGCGGCGATTATCATTGATGATTTCGGTTATGTCTACAACGACCTGGTCAAGGAGTTTCTTGTTTTCCAGGCGCCGTTGACCATCTCGATCATTCCCGGCCTGGAGGAGAGTAAACGGGTGGCCCGGGACGCCAACCTGGCCGGTCGCGACATTTTCGTTCATATGCCCATGGAACCGGAAAACGAAAAATTCAGCGACGACGGCTATACGATCGTCACCGGACAGGATGCCGGTACCATCCGCTTGCGGGTGCGCAGCGCCTTTGCCTTCCTGCCCAACGCCATCGGCATGAACAATCACCAGGGCTCCAAAGTCACCTGCGACCGCGCCATTATGAAAGAGGTGATGAAGGAAGTCAAACGGCAGAATAAACTGTTTGTCGACAGCCGCACCAGCCCGAACAGTGTGGCCCTGGAAACGGCCCGCAGCCTGCACGTCCGCGCTGCGGCCAATCAGATTTTTATCGACGCCGAGGACGATAAGGATTTTATCCGCAGCCAGATGAACAAACTGGCGGACCTGGCGGCGCGCGAGGGCCGTGTCATCGGCATTGCGCACATGCGCAAGCGTACCTTGCAGGTCCTGCAGGAAATGGTGCCCGATCTCCAGGTTCGCGGCGTCGAATTTGTTTATATCTCTACGCTGCTTTGATGTGACAGAGACAATCAATTCAGGATGTGTCATTTAACATAAAGGATGGGGAATATGCCAAGATTATGTTTGTGCATCAATCAGGTGGCGCAGCTGCGTCTGTTAAACAAGAAAAAGGAGCCGGATCCGGTCAACGTGGCCATTGCGGCGGAGATAGCCGGCATCGACGGCATCGTGGTGCAGATCGGGCCGAACCGCACCGATATCAACGATCGTGATTTGAACGTGCTGAAAGAGGTGGTCAAGTCCCATTTCAACCTGGCGTTGCCGCTGAACGGTGACATGGTGAAAAGAGCGATCCAGCTGTTGCCGGATATGGTGACCCTGTTGCCGGAGGTGGAGGAAGAGGGCGCCAGCCTGGATGTCGAGGCCAACCTGGAATATATCGAAGAGGTGGCGGCGACGCTGCGCGCCTCCAATATTGTCGTCAGCGCCCTGATTGCAGCCGACAGCCAGCAGGTGCGGGCGGCCGCGCGCGCCGGGCTCGATTATGTCCAGTTTAACACCTTTCCGTTTTCATTGACCGAAGACCTGGGCACGATGACGGAACAGATCGAACGCATCCGCACGGTGTCGCTGGCCGCTCATAAACTGGGGTTGGGTGTTTCCGCCGGTCGCGGCCTCTCTTACCAGAACACCCGGGAAATGTCCGGCATCGACATCATCGAAGAGTTCAACGTCGGCAAGGCCATCATCAGCCGCAGTCTGCTGGTCGGCATCGACCGCGCCATCATTCACTTTAAATCGCTGTTGATTGGAAGATAGAGGCTGATCATGGAAAAAAAGCTGTTGACCCTGTTTCCTGAATTTGACTGGATCGGCGAAGAACCGCTGCGGCGCAAAACCGTGGCGTGCTGGCTGGACGCGCTCCACACCGGTCACTGGACCCTGGAAGAGCTGGACCGCATTCCGTTCACCCTGCTCATCCCCGAGTGCAAGATCAATTTTCGCACCCACGTGCGCAGCGTCACGCAGATGGCGATGGCGTCGGCGCGGGTGTTCAACGAACACTATGGCGATATCAGGGCGCTGAATACGGATTTGATCGCCAGCGGCGGCCTGCTCCATGATATCGGCAAACTGCTGGAATATCAGTGCCTGGACGGCCGCTATGTCAAAAGCAGCAACGGCCGGTTGTTGCGGCATCCGTTCAGCGGCGCCGCTCTGGCAGCCAAACACGAGTTGCCGGATGCGGTTGTGCATATCATCGCCACCCACGCCAAAGAGGGCGACAGCGGCTATCGAACTCCCGAGTCCATTATTGTTCATCATGCCGATTTCATGAATTTTGAGCCGTTCAAACCGTAAAGCGGATTGGTCCCGCAAAAGCACTGGCCTGTTCATCAAAAGGATCCTGTATGCAGTTTCCAGCTGAACCGTTTCGCATCAAGGTGGTGGAGCCTATAAAAAAGACCACCCGCGAGCAGCGCGATCGTCTGATTCGCGAGGCCGGTTACAACGTCTTCAATCTGCCCGCCGAAAGCATTTATGTGGATCTGCTCACCGACAGTGGCACCTCGGCCATGAGTGACAATCAATGGGCCGGCATCATGCTGGGTGACGAGTCCTATGCCGGCAGTAAAAATTATTACCATTTCGAACAGTCGATCAAATCTATTTTCGGCTTCAAGAACATCATCCCGACCCATCAGGGCCGATCGGCGGAGAACCTGCTCTTTTCCGTAGCGGTGCGGCCGGGCGACCTGGTGCCCAACAATATTCATTTTGACACCACCCGTGCCAACGTCCTGCACAATCAGGGCGTGCCGGTGGATCTGGTGATCGACGAGGCCCGGCACCCGGCCATCGAACATCCGTTTAAAGGCAACATGGATCCGGTTAAACTGGAGCGGCTGCTGCAAGAGTCGGATCCGCAACGGATACCGCTGATCCTCATGACCGTCACCAATAACAGCGCCGGCGGCCAACCGGTCTCGATGGAAAATATCCGCCGCATCAGCGCGATCGCGAAAACCTACAAGCGACCGTTTTTCATCGACGCCTGCCGCTTTGCGGAAAACTGTTATTTCATCAAAGAACGCGAAGCCGGCTATGCCGAGGCGAGCATCCATGATATCGCCCGGGAAATGTTTTCCTACGCCGACGGCTGCACCATGAGCGCCAAAAAAGACGGGCTGGTCAACATCGGCGGCTTCCTGGCCATGAACGACGATGCGTGGTCGGAAAAATGCGCCAACCTGCTCATCCTGGTGGAAGGCTTTCCTACCTATGGCGGACTGGCCGGTCGCGATCTCGAGGCCATCGCCCGCGGTCTGCAGGAGGTACTGGATCTGGATTATCTCGCCTTTCGCATCGGTCAGGTGCGTTATCTCGGCGACATGCTGCACCGTGCCGGCGTGCCCACGGTGCGGCCTGTGGGCGGGCATGCGGTGTTTATCAACGCCAAAGAGTTTTTGCCGCACCTGCCGCGCGAGCAGTTCCCCGGTCAAGCCCTGGTGGTCGCCCTGTATCGCGAGGCCGGCATTCGCGCCGTTGAAATCGGCGGACTCATGTTCGGCGAAAAAAACAGCGATACCGGCACAGAGAGCTATCCGGAACTGGAGCTGGTGAGGCTGGCGATTCCCCGCCGCGTCTACACCTCCATGCATATGAACTATGTGGCCGACTCGCTCATCGAACTGTATCGGAATCGGCAGCAGATCAAAGGTCTGCGCCTCATCCACGAAGCGCCCCTCTTGCGCCACTTTACGGCCCGAATGGAGGAACTGGTTTGATTCGGGCGGTAATCTTTGATTTTGATGGCGTTCTCGCTCCCACCGCGCCGGACCATTTCAGCGCCTGGCAAACGGTTTTGCGCCCGCGCGGCATTGAGCCGGATTTTGACGTCATGCGCCTGCACGAAGGCTCGCCGGCGTTTCGTATTCTGCAAGCCATGGCCGCTCACGTCGGAGTGACGCTTGACGACGACACCGCCAAATCGTATACGATTGAAAAAAACAGGGTGTTTGTCAGCCAGTGCCGCACCCAACCGTTTGCAGAAATTCCGGCTCTCCTCGACCTGTGCCGCCAGCGCGGCATCAAAACAGCCGTCGCTACCGGAACCAATCTGACCAATTTGCAGCATGTGCTGGGTCACGACCTGAGCCGGCGATTCCAGGCCCTGGTGTACGAAGGCCGCTACCAGCGTGGCAAACCGTTTCCGGATCCTTTTTTAACAGCAGCCGAACTATTGCAGGTTGCGGCGAGCGAATGCCTGGTTGTGGAAAATGCGCCGCTGGGCATTGAAGCCGCCAAGGCGGCCGGCATGGTTTGTGCAGCGGTTATGACCACGTTGGGCAGGGAACATTTGCAGAAAGCTGACGTTATACTAACGTCTCACGCAGAATTATTGAACTATTTGGAAAAATTGACCTTGCCTTGATTACTCCTCCACAGGACATTACAGGGATAATATGAAAAAGTATTTTTGGCTATGGTTGTTGCCCCTTTTCCTGCCAGGTTGTTTCGAACGTAAACTGCCAACCGACCTGAAAACGGACAGCAATGGGACATTGACCGCAAAATCGGTTCCTGCTATCGTCAGTCCGGG
>CAZISM010000111.1:11738-17517 GCA_964541895.1 uncultured Cytophagia bacterium | reverse complement strand
AGCGGACTTCGCCGGCCCCTACGAACGGCTTGAAATCTTCGGCCTGCGCCTGCACGCCGAATTCAGCCAAACCAGCCATAGCGGCCGCCAGGATGACCGGTTCGCTGTCCACCAGCACCCCGTCCATATCGAAAATCACTGCCCGTTCGGATGCGCTGCTATCATCATCTCGTTTCAAGAGAACCTCGCTCCATTGATCATGTTATGCTGCTGGTACCGTGTCGGCCTGTGCGGCTCAACGCAATATGGCCGTTTTGATGGTTTTACTCCACCCGTCTGCATAAAAACGGATGAAATAGACGCCGCTGGCGCACAATCGGCCGGCATCATCGATGCCGCGATAATAGAGTTGATATCGGCCGACCCCATACTCTGCATCCACCAGCTGGGCTACCCTTTGCCCCACAGAGGAGTACACCTGTACCTGCAGCCGCACCGGCCTGGGGATATCGAACTGGATGCGCGTGGACTGATTATAAGGGTTGGGATAGTTCTGTCGCAAGGCAAAATGGTTAGGAATCGAGGCGTCAAGTTTTTCCACCAGCGTCGACGGGCCGGTGCTGTAGCGCAGGCTTTTCATGCGGCCCAGGTCCGGCACCGCCAGATGGCTCTGTATCTGAAAGCCGGCGTTCCGGCTTACGCCGCCGCCGGATTGAAATCCGCTTCGGCTGAGAACAAAACGCGGCTGGGCCGATACCCCGATACAGGAGAGCAAAAGAATCAACAACAATCGTTTCATGCCTATGCCTCATCAGCAGATCAGTTGGCCAAAAAATAATAAATATACTAGGAATTTACAAGAGATTACAATATATTATCCTATAATCTTGCCTGGTCGAGAAAAAGAATGCGAACCCCCCTTTTCTGAGATTCTTACCGTTTTTCGATTTCAAGCACAGTCCACCTCATCTAACTATAGGAGTATTTCGTGAACATTTACATCGGCAACCTGCCTAAAACCACGAATGAAGATGCTGTTCGCAACTTGTTCGCCCAGTATGGTCAAGTCGCAGAAATCAAGCTGATCAAAGAACCCTACTCGGGGCTGTTGCGCGGTTTCGGTTTTGTCGAAATGCCGAACCGGCAGGAAGCCCTGAACGCCATAGATAAACTTAACGGAGCTTTGCTGGAAGACAACAAACTGGTCGTCAATCAGGCCAGACCCAAAGAAGATCGCGCGCGCGGCGGCGGTCAACGGCGCACCGGCGGCCCGGGTTTTCGCGGCTCAAGATTTGGATCCTGGTGATCCCATCGCATTCGGCCCTGTATGTTGACATACAGGGCTTTTTTTATGCCCGCCATTCCGCTACATCAGCTGGATCAGGACCTGAATCACGCCGCGGCCTGAGGAGAGCGGCTGCAAGGCTTTGCCGATAATGGTGCCGGTGCGGACCTCCACGGCTTTCATGGCATGGCCCGGAATGGTCGAGGTGGTGAGCAGATCACCCGGCTGAATAGCCGCGCTCTCGGCCGAGACCTTGACCGGCACAATACCGCTCAACGCCAGAGCGGCGCCGTCCTTGACCAAGCCGCCGACCATAATGGTGGGATTAGTGGAAATAACTCCCGCCACGGCGGCGTCATACGCCTGAACGCATTTTTTCACCGAATGGTCTTTCTGCCGGTCGATCACCACCACATCGCCGGCTGCTACGGTTTCGCTCTGGCCGATATATTCGGCAAGGTCGCTCCAGATGCCGTTCGAGCATCTGGCTTTGCCTTCGACGTACAGGCTGTAAGCAGAAGGATTGCTTTCATTGCGCGCTTTGGCGTATACACCGTACAGATCGCCGATGCCATAAACGCCGGTTTGAGCGCCGGAACCGTGCACGCCGTACAGCTCGCCTTCACCATAAAGACCGGTGTGGCTGCCGACTCCTTTAAGACCGGTATAGCCCTTGCTGTAGAGTCCGCTGGAATTGGGAAACGAAGACATATTCACCAGATTGAACAGGCCGCCTTCATTGTTCACCCGGTTCAGAGTGATCGGGGTTTGCAGGTGCCGGTCCGCTACAGCCAGATTGGCCAGATCCATGGTACCGACATCACCGTCCAGCAGCATGGCGCCGGTTACGCTACCGGTTTCCGCCCGCTTTACAAAGCGGCTGTCATACGATACACCGGAGATATAGGGCGTATCCAGCTGCACGGTCACATCGCCGGATTGGCCGGTGCCGGTCAGGCGCAGTCCGGGCCCGGCCTGAACGCTGGTGATATCGCCGGCCGGAAAACTGAGATCCCGCTGCTGAATGGCGCCGTCGATGATCATGTCGCTGGTGACTGACGGTTGGTCGCGCCGGGCAAAACGCTGGTCATAGATTGACCCATCGACATAATTAGGCGCCAGCTGCAAGGTAACCTCTCCCGAACTTTTGCCGCCCACCAAACCGTTCATGGTCATTATAGCGGTGATATCGCCGGGATCGAACGCCATATCCTCCTGGGTGATGCTATAGTTTTTAATATCCGCGCCGGTGATCTCGCCGTCCTTGACCATGCGAGCGGTGATGATATTATCTTCCTCCGGATTGACAAAGCGATTATCATAGGCGACGCCGCTCTGGTAGTCGCTGTTCAGGGACAGGGTGACCGTACCGGAGCTGCCGCCGCCAGCCAGGCCCTGACCGGCGCTTATCTGAGTAATGCCGCCAATGGTAAAAGCCAGATCTGCCGGCTGAATGCTGCCGTTACGAATCTGGCTGCTGCCGACACTCTCCTCAGCGATCATGGGCGCCGTGATGGCGTTGATTTCGCCCTTGCGGATGAAACGGCCATCAAAAGCCTGTCCGGTCAAATATTCTGCCGTCAAAGCCAGCGATACTTCCGTGCCCATGCCGCCGCCGCTCAAACCGAGCCCGGCGTTGACCGCGACCAGCGTGCCCATGCCGAGCTGGAAGCCGATATCCTCGCGCTGAATAGAGCCATTGGCAATCATTTCACTGTTTACCGTATTGATGGTATTACGACCGACATAGAGCGCATCCCCCTGCGGTTTGGTCAGGTAGTGCGACGCCGCAATGCCGCCCAGAGCAAAAGCGTCAATTTTATTTTTGCTGTGATCGTCCGCCGCGTTGCGCAGATAAAAGTTGTCCGCAGACAGATTGTTGAACAGGGTGGCGTTTTCAGCCTGCATGGCATAGGGCACCGCCAGGATCTGTTTACGTGGCGTCAACGTTTCCTGGTCGATCGCCAGTTGCAACCAGCGCGACGAGCCGTCGAACAGGGCGCGGTTGAGCGGATTTGTTCTGCCGAGCTCTATACTGAAATTTCCCTGCGCCACCTCCAGCAGCACCTGTTCCTGCCAGAGTCGTTGTCCTGCCGATTCCGCATCCCACAGACTGACCTGCGCTGCGATGGTGCCGGTGATGGGCAATCCGGACGAATTGGCCAGATACCCCTGGTAGCTCATTATGGGGGAAACGGCGGCGATTTGGACCTGGTTCAACGTATCGGCGCTTGCTATGGTCTGGCCGATCAGGGCTGACGCGCTTGAACAAATAACCCCTGCTGCTGCAACTGCGTATAGCCTTTTCCACGACATAATTCTTCCTCCTGCACTCCTGCTTTTCTCCTCGCGAACTCATCGGCAGAATTCGCCGACACACGCTATCCATTATACCTGCCAAATCGGGCAAATGCAGATGGGAAAAGCCTTGTTTCCCAACTTAAAAATTTGTAAATATTCACCGGCATTTTTTGACCGTATTACGCCAACGGCAAACCCTGACCATCTAAAGAGCCCTATGAGAACCAGTATCCTTTTGCTGATTTTATGGAGCACCACCTGGAGCCAGGTCCGAATCGGCGGCCTTGTCGTGGACCGGGAATCGCGGCAGGCCATCCCCTCAGCCAACATACAGATCGTGGATTCGTACCGCGGCACCGTCTCCAACCTCGAAGGTCGTTTTCAGATTACGCCGGATGCGCTGCCGGTACGGCTGCGCATCAGCCACATCGGCTACCAATCGCAATGGCTGACCGTGGCCCGTGCGGCTGACCTGACCATCGAGCTCGTGCCTGCACTCCTGAAAATGCCGGACATGGTGGTCACTGCCGAGGATCCGGCCTTTAACATCATGCGCAAAGTCATCGCCCGCAAAAAAGAACGGCAAAACCTGCTGCGGAATTTCAGCGCCGATGCCTACACGCGCGTGCGCGTGGCCAACGACACCGCTGTCGTCATGATCGCCGAAAGCACCTCGCGACTGTTCTGGGATAACAAAAAAGGGACGCGGGAAAGAATCATCGCCAAGTGGCAGACCCTGAATCTGGACCCGGCGATGCGTGGACCGCAAGCCGGAAATTTGCCGAACCTGAGCGATGATAATATCGAAATGTACGGCTTTAAGCTGATCGGTCCGACTCATCCCGATGCTCTCGACGCCTACGATTTTAAACTGGAGGGCCGCCGCAGCCAGGATGGCCGCGTGGTCTATGACATTGCCGTAATTCCCAAAACCACCATGCAACCCTGCTTTGCCGGCTCGCTGTCAGTGCTGGACGAAGAGTACGCTCTTGTCAGCGTGGATGTCACCTCGCGCAATATTCATCCGCAAGAATTTTATCTGCAGAAATTGGCATTCTCCTGCCGGCAGCAATTCAGCCGCTTTGATTCACTCTATTGGCTGCCGGTGGATTTTCATGGCGTTGATCAGATCCGTTTCGGCATTCCCGGATTGCAGTTTCCCGGCGTCACCATGACAAGGATTTCCAGCCTCGACCATTACAGAATCAATTCCGACCTTGCTGATTCCATCTTTGTCGCGCAGAGCGCCACCGCCAAACCCCGCCAGGTGTCCACCGATTCCCTGCTGGCCTTTTCGCAACGCGCCGTGCCCTTGACCATGGAGGAAGCGCGCGCCTATCGCATCATCGACAGCTCGCTGACGGTCGACAAGGCGTTTAAGCCGACAGGCTATCTCTCCCGCTATATCAAGGTAGAAGCAAAACCGCGCACAGCCGCTGACAGCAGCAGGCGAAAACCGCGATGGCGAAATTCCTGGTCGCCGCACCTCGGCTTTAACAGGGTCGATGGCGGCCAGTTCGGCCTGGCGGCCGGCGTCAGCCGTGCCGGCCTGACACTGTCCGGCTTTGCACGATACTACAGCGCCGCCAAACGCTGGGGCAAAGGCGCGGAGATTCGCCTGCAACCCTCCCGCTGCAACTGGTTTGTACAAGCCGGCTGGCGCGATCAAACCGCTGCGGTGGGTTCCGGCTCTATCTATGCCCAACAGATGGCCGCCGCTGCGACGCTGCTGGGCCGTGCCGATTATTTTGATTATTACCACAACCGCGAATGGCAGGCGGCCATCGGACAGCAGATTAAGAAATACCACCTGTCCTGGAGCACCGGAATTGCTGGTGCCCGGCACCGCTCTCTGGCCAAAACCACCGATTTCAGCATCATCAGACGGTCCGACAGCAAACGGTTAAATCCTGCTGTGGCCGACGGCCGCTATAACAGGCTCCAGCTCCGCGTTGCCTGGGGCGACAATGAAAATACCCTGGGCACGATCGGTCAGAGCGGATGGACGTTCGACCTGGAGCGGGGGCTGCCGTCGATGGGCAGCGAGGCGTCGTTCTCACGAGCGGAATCACGGCTGCGGCTGCGCATTCCTACGTTTTACCGCCGCTATCTTTTTCCCAATACCCTCGACCTGCTTCTCTGCGGCGGAATTAGCACGGGCGACCTGCCGGTGCAATCCTCGTTCAGCCTGGACGGCCGTCTGCTGGTGCTGGCGCCGTTCGGTGCCTTCAAGACCATCGGCGAAAGGCCGAG
>CAZISM010000111.1:0-11638 GCA_964541895.1 uncultured Cytophagia bacterium | reverse complement strand
GACCACCAGATCAACAACGTGGCGTTTTTGCGCATTTTTATCGAGAAACTGGGTGATTACTTTGGCCCTGGCGAAGTGTCTGAAATATGGATCCCTTTTCCCGACCCCTATCCGGTTTACAGCAAACGGAAAAAACGGCTTACCTCCTCCCGGTTCCTCGACCTCTATCGCCCTGTTCTCAAGGATGGCGGCGTCATCCATCTTAAAACCGATGACGACAGCCTGTACCGGTTTTCCATTCAATCCGTGCAGGAGGACGGCAGCCCCATCATCTGCCAGGCGGACAATATCGACGAACACCCGGAGCAGGATGAGCATTGGCTCATTCGCACCAGGTACGAAGTGTCACATCGAAAACAGGGCAAAACCATAAAATACCTCAAGTTCAGCCTCAAACCGAAAGGAGAAGGATCATGTCCAGACTCCACATAGGTACCTGCAGCTGGAAATACGAATCCTGGAAAGGGCTGCTTTATTCGGAAACGGTGAGCAACTTTTTGGCCGAATATGCGCAACACTACAAAAGCGTTGAAGTCGACCAGTGGTTCTGGTCCCTGTTCAGCGCTAAAATCACCCTGCCCGTCGCCGCCGTGGTGCAGGAGTATGCCCGCTCCGTGCCGGACGATTTCGTTTTTACCATCAAAGTCCCCAACTCTATCACCCTAACCCATTATTATGCAAAGGACAAGAACGCTCCGCTGGAGGAAAATCCCCATTTTCTCTCCACAGAGCTGTTTCAGCGGTTCATCGATGCGCTGGCGCCGCTGCAGGGCAAAGTCGGTCCACTCATGTTTCAGTTCGAATACCTTAACCGGCAGAAAATGGCGTCGCAAAAGATATTTTTGCAGAAATTTGCCGCTTTTATAGACGCCTGCGACCGCCGGTACCCTCTCGCCTTGGAGATACGCAATCCCAACTATATCAATGCAGACTATATGGACTTCCTCGAACAGCAGCGATTGATGCCGGTTTTTCTACAAGGCTATTACATGCCTGCCATCGTCGATGTCTACCAAAAGTGGGGAGCTCTGGTGCAGCAGCCTGTGGTCATCCGGTTGCACGGGCCGGACCGGCCGGGGATGGAAAAACGCAGTGGTTTGCAGTGGAATCGGCTTTTGGAGCCGCGGGATGCCGAGCTGGACGAAATCTGTCGCATGATCCAGGATCTGTTATTCCGCGAACTGGACGTCTATCTCAACGTCAACAACCACTATGAAGGATCAGCGCCGCTCACCATCGAACGGATCCGGCAGCGACTGCGCTAGCCAATAAAAAACGGCAGACCGCACAAACGGTGTCTGCCGTTCAAATTTGGACAAAAGGGGATGCGACCCCTCGAATTCCCTTCTGTTCTGAATGCTGGTGACGAACCGGCGCGCCTAGAGAAAACGGGCAAGCGCCAGCAGGGTCAGCACAAAACCCAGCACGCTTTGCGACAGGCGGATGATCTTGCCGTGGCCGGCAATCAGCAGCGCTTCTTTGGAAATAACCGAATGCAAAACCAACCCTACCCCCAATAGAGTCAACATCAGCTGCCAGAAATAGATCGGTTGATGCGACATGGAGCTCTCCTTGCTCTCCGTTACCGGTACAGTTGTAGTTTCTAATCCAGACGCCAGGTTGGAGTAAAAATGTGGCAGGATGGTTTAAAATCAGGCAAAAGTAACAAAAAATGACGTAAAATGCAAGAACTTTTTGATAAATATCACATTTTTTTCGAGATCAGGCCTGCAAAAATTGCCGACGTTCGCTTTTTTGCAAAGCGGACAAAAAACGGTTGCAGCACGCCGTTCCAGTTTGTACATTGGTGAAATAGTCGAGTTTAAATAGGGCCCAGTTTTGAACATCATTCGCGCTGACGGCGCCGTACAAGATCATCTGACCAGCCTGGATATCTATCTCGGCCACCCGGCACTGCAGATTTTGCAGTGCAGAACCCTGCAGGATGTCGCCTGCGGCATTTATCCCTGTTATTATCGCCATTGTGGCGACCACCTCAAGGTAGCCTCCTCTGCGGCGGCCCTGGTGATCGACAGCGGCGAACTGGACCTGAACGCCCGGTTTCGTCCGCCCGACTATCTGTCGGCTTCGTTGCACCAGACCGCCCTCCGCCTGCTGTCACGAACAGTGCCCAAACCTATGAAAGCCGTGTTCCGCTGGCTGTCGTTGCGCACCCTGCACAAAGACCCGGCCAGCGAGGCAAGATGGTATCCTTCCTGGCAAACCATAGATCGCCGGATCCATCGACTCGGCGCCTTCGAACGGGTCACGGCCAGCGAAAACAGCATTACCTTTGATCCCGATTTTTCCCTGCTGGACACGGAGAGCTTGCTGGAGCAGTCGGCCGTGCTGCTGCGTCGGTTTGTCCAGAACGTGGAGCAGGCCTTTCCGGAGCATGACCACATCATTCAGATGGGGGGCAAAGACAGCCAGCTGATCAGCCTGATCCCCAAACGTCAACCGGAGCGCTGGCATATTTTTAGCGCGCAGCCGAACGCGCCTCTGGTTCGAGAATGGCTGCAGGTCAATCAGATTCCCTGCGGCCGCTTTTTCAGCCATGACAACCGCAACGAAGAGAGCGGACAGGATCTGGCTGAAAAAGTGCTGTGCAGCGACCTGGTTTCAGATCCAAAGCAGAGCAAATGGCTGCCGGCCATGCGCCGCATCGCCGCCTCATTCCATAACCGGTGCATCTTTTGGGCCGGCACCGCCGCCGATGCCATCTATAGCTACCACACCAGCTTTCATGCCATCCCGGCGCCAGAGTACTTTAGTCTGCAGCAGACGCGGGTCAGCAGTCTGCAGGGCAACTATCATCAAACCTTTAAAAATTTCACCGGTTGCCCGCTCCTGTCGCCGTATCACTCTGCTGAAATCTGGCAGAACCTGTATACCCATTACTCGCCCGCCATGATCTCTCCCGGCACCGATCTGCGCAACCGCCTCGGCGAAAAACTATGGGGCCGCCCGCTCATCTGGCTGGAGAAAAATCCGGCGCCCTCTGCCTACGAGTACCCGAAAAAAACAGACGCCCTTGCTTTATATATCAAGGGCATTCAATCACATCTGGCCGGTTTCCCCACCTTCTGATCCTTAAACGTCGGCGCCGGTCCTTCGAGCCTCTGCCGCGTGCACAAAAAAAAGCCCTGCTCGGTTGAACAGGGCTTTGAGTTTTTCAGAGATCAGATCTTGTCCGGAACGACATAGGGCGCACGATAGTCGCGCGTCAGGTACTCATTAGCCACCGGATCGTTCTCAAACTGCTCCGCATGGGAATCAAAGGTCAGTTCCCGACCCAGTCGGTAGGAAATGTTGGCCAAATGAGCCAGACAGGATGACATGTGACCTTCTTCGATCTCTGCGGTGAGTTTCATCGGATCGTTGGCCTTGACCGCATCGATAAAATTCTGGAAATGGGCCGAGCTGCCGGCACCGGCCAGATTCATCGGATCAGCAGCCGCTTCCTTGGCGTCGTAAGACGGACCGGGCTCATTCTTGCGGCCAAAAAAGGTCTGCCAGTTGGCACCGTTCAACCACATCCAGCCTTTGCTGCCGTAGAACAGGTTGCCGATGGTAACCTCTTTTTCGTTGTTGGTGTAGAGACCGCGGACCTCGAACTGGAGAATCTTGCCGTCGTCGTATTCAAACAGACCGATCTGTTCGTTCGGTGTTTCCTGATCGTCATTGAATGCAAAGTGGCCGCCCATGGATTTGATCTTGCGGGGATGCATGCGTTTGTTCAGGCCCCAGCGGGCGATGTCAAGCTGGTGAGGTCCCTGGTTGCCGAAATCGGCGCAGCCATAATCCCAGTTCCAATGCCAGTTGTAATGGAACCGGTTGGGATTGAACGGTCGCAGCGGCGCCGGGCCAAGCCATAAATCGTAATGCACGCCGGCCGGAACCGGAGCATCGTTCATTCTGCCGATGGTATCCCTCGGTTTGAAACAGAGGCCTCTGGCCATGTAGAGATCGCCCAGTCCGCCTTCGTGCAGGAATTTCATGGCTTCGATAACACCTTTGATGCTGCGATTCTGCATACCGGCAGAGACCACTTTGCCGTACTTGCGGGTCGCTTCCACCATCTTGCGGCCTTCCCAGATATTGTGCGAGGTGGGTTTTTCGTTGTACACATGTTTGCCGGCCATTACGCCCCATATGGTGGCAAGGGCATGCCAATGATTGGTCGTGGCGATGGAAATCGCATCTATTTCCTTGTTCTCCAGTAGGCGGCGGATATCCACTTCGGTTTTGGGCGCAGCACCCTGCATTTTCTCCACCCGGGCCACCCGTTCCGGAAACAGGTTTTCATCCACATCGCATAGCGTGTGTACAAAGACGCCGGGAATCTTGCTCCACTCTTCACAGTGGCTCATGCCACGGCCGCGAATACCGACCACAGCGATATTCAGACGATCATTGGCCCCCTTTGGCTTGGCCTTTGCTTTGGTTTGAGCAAATGACGAGTTGGCGGCAGCCAATGCAGCGAGCGTGGCCGTGGTTTTCGCACCAGTCTCCATAAAATCTCGACGACTGAGATTTTTGTTTTCCGACATGGAATCCTCCTTGCTGACCTGTTGATTTAAAATATAGATAATTAGAAAATATACACTTGTAAATTCCTGACCTTGCAGGTTATTTTAAATTAGAATAATTTGGCAAATAAGCAACATTTTTCTGGCCGGCTTGCATCTCTGTTGCATATTAACTATATTGTTACAACAGCGGCACCTTTTGCAGTACCGTGACATACTTTGTCCATTGGGACAGTGGAATCCTTTATGAATGTTGTTTTCATCGCCGGCCATTGGGGTGGACCGCCCAGCGGCATCGATCGCTATATTATTCAGGTCAGCCGCGGTTTGGTCCAGCGCGGACATACCTGCCATCTGATCTATTCACGGCACAAAGGCGACTGGCTCAGCGAGTCTGTGCCGTTCAGCAGCCATCATCAGGTTCCCGGCCTCAACGAATATGCCGACGGGCAAAACCGGGAAGCCGAAAAAGCGCTGTTGCAAACCCTGAAGCCGCTGCGTCCGGATCTGGTCTACTTTCACCACTTTAGCCATGCGAACGCACTGCAGGCCCTGCTCAACACCTACCCCACCACCGGCATGCTGCACGACTATCTGCCGGTGTGCATACGCGATTCCCGGCGCGGTTATTTTTCCCGCCGACTCTGCCATGCACCCTTGAGTTGGACCTGCCTGCTCCGCGGACACTTTATCCGCAGATCCACAACCAACCGGAACCGGCTCCGTTTTGTCGGCCTGGCTCACCATCGCCGCCTGTTGCAGGTGCTGAAATCCATGCCGACGCTCATCGTGGCCAGCCAGGGGGTTCGACAGGCTTTTCTTGAAAATGGTTTTGCGGCCGAACGGATGAAGGTGCTGCCGCTTTTTACCAGCCTGCCGGAAATGGATATCGCGGCATCCTACCCGCGTCCGCTCAACCTGCTGTTCATGGGACGGTTGACAGACCAGTACAAGGGCGCAGATGTATTGATGCGGGTGCTGAGTCGATGCCGGGTTTCGTTCATGACCACGGTAATCGGCGAGGGCGCCTATCTGGCCCGAGTTCGCGGCTTGTGCGAAAAACTGGGGCTGCAGAATCGTGTCCGCTTTCAAGGATGGGTGCCGGCCGATCAGGTTCACCAGGCTTTTCAACAGAGTTTTTGCCTGGCCATGCCGTCGCTGTGGGCCGAGCCCTTTGGCCTCGTCGGCCTGGAAGCCGCTGCCAACGGCACCCCGGTTGTGGCGTTTGCCGTGGGTGGAATTCCGGATTGGCTGACGGATGGCGAGAACGGCTTTCTGATCCCCTACCTTGATGAAAAATACATGGCGGAAAAGCTGGATCTGCTGGCCCAACAGCCCGAGTTGGTGCAGCGGCTGGGAATGGCCGGCCGCGCGGCCGTAACCGAACGGTTCAGCGAAGAGCGCTACATGGAAAAATTGCTGGAGATTTTCACACACCTCCTCTCTGACAGCATGCGGGGCTAGCTCATGGCAACAGGCCCCCTTCATCCGCGCAGGGAGATGCGGCTATTTGCCGATTCGCCACACCGTATGCAGACTCCAATGAGGGAATAATTTCGTCACCGGCCGGCTGAACAATTTGAACAGCAGCTCCACCCCGCGCTTGATCTTGTGGGGACAACGCGGATGCCACAGCCACGGCACCAGTCCGTAGCACAGCTCATCCGCCAGGCCGGTGACGCGGAATCGGCTAAAGCCGGCCTGGCTAAAGACCTGGCGTATGTGTTTCGGCGTGATGAAAAATTCAAACTCTTCCGGTTTCCAGAAATCGAACGGCGCCCAGGTGTTGGGCGCGTAGGCGCCGGATCCTTCCTGCCGCTTTTTCACCCACCCGGCCACGTTGGCATAGGTGGGCACGCTCAACAACACAAAACCATCCTGCCGCAAGACGCGATACATCTCCCGCGTGACCGCTCCCTGATCCGGATAGTGTTCAAAGCTGTCGATGCATGCCAGCAGACCGATGCTCTCATCCCTGAACGGCAGATGCAGTGACGATCCTTGTGTAAACCGCACCCGGCTGCAGGAGAGTTCGCGGAAGAGCTCGTGCCGGTTGATATCCAGCCCCACATAAAAGCCGTGCTGCTGCAGCACAAAGGTCGAGAGCAGGCCGGTGCCGCAGCCGACGTCCAGAAACGGCCGCTGCTCCAGCGACAGCTCCAGCTCGCGGGCGACCCGCTTTAGCTGCGTCAGGTTCACCTCGCCGAACTGGGTGATAAAAGGGGAGGTCACCAGGGCTTTGTGTGTTCGGTAATAGTGCTGCATGCGCTGCAGCACGGCATCTTTTTCCACAGATTCATTCATCGCAATTGCGCCAGATTGGTTTTCAACTGTTTGAGACTGACGGTACGGGTGAGCAACAACAATACGCCATAAAACAAAATCGCAGCCGCGATCAAAATCACCAGCGGCTCGCCCTGCAGCAGCCGGAGCATAAGGGCCATGCCGGCGGTCGACAACGCGATCTTGCCGAAGAACGTCCATTCCGACAAGCGGGTGATCCGCCGCAGCGCCCAGCCCAGGGCCAGCGCACAGACCAGAGCTTCGGTGGCCACCGTGGAGATGGCCGCACCAAGAAAGCCATAGTGCGGGATCAGATACAGGTTCACGGCCACTTTAAACACCAACGCCACTATTTCGATCTGTAAAATTCTGTTCTGATGATTGGTAGCGCCGTAGAGACCGGCCATAAAAATGTTGATAAACTGCAGCGCAGAGGCAAACGCCATGATCCGCAAGGCCGTGGCTGAATGAGTGAACGATCCGCCGAACACCAACACGGTGAGCGGATCGGAGATCACAAAGATGCCGGCCACCATCGGCACCGCCAGCATCACCAGGTATTTGATCGCCGTGGTGACGATGCGGCCCAGTTCCTGGCGATCGGCGACAAATCGCGCCATCTGCGGAAAGAACGCTGTAGCAAAAATAGTCGGGATCTGATGGGTGAAACTGAGCAGCTTGTTGGGTGCGCTGTACAAACCGACCATCTCCATGCCTTTCATCCAGGAGAGCATCAGCACATCCAGCTTGTCATAGGAAGAGGCAATGAGCAGCGCGAGACCGAAATACGCCGACTTGCGCAGCATCTCAAAGCCGGCCGGCCAGTCCCGGCTGAATCGCAGCGGTGAAAACCGCGAGTGCACAAAATAGAGCGACAAACTCATGCTGAAAAACGTGGAGAGCAGAAACATGGCGGAAAAAGCCAGCAAACCCCATCCCGATACCAGGGCGAGGATGGCCAGGCCGGTCAACAACGTTTTGGTCAGTCCAGCTACGATGGTTTCCAGCTCCATGCGCTCGCGGCTGCGAAAAATGGCATAGCCCAACTGGGTGAAGGAATCCACCACCCCGTACAGGGCAAAAATCCAGATCGCCTGATACGAGGCCGCATCATAGTTTGTCAGCAGGGTATACATCAGCACAAAGAGGAAACAGGGCAGGATCAGCATCGTCTTCATGGCGATGGCGCGGCTCAGGATCTCACCGGTTCGTTCCTTGTGGCGCGCCAGTTCGCGGGTGACCCAGGTGTTGAGACCGAAATCGTTGATCAGAAACACATAGAACATGATCACCGTGGCCGTGTTGTATTGGCCAAAGCCCTCAACGCCCAGATAACGGGTGGCAAAGGGCATCATGACCACAGCCATGACCATCTGCCAGGATTGCGACAGTGTGACAAAAAAGGTATTGCGAAAAATGGAGGCCATAGGATCTGAAAGTATGGGATACGCCATCGGACAGGTCAAGTATGTAACGGCTGACTCTGCGAAGGGTGCTGCCACCAGACTAGTTGTATATTATCAAGCACCTATCTCACTATTACAGCATGAACAAGATGATAATTTAGGCAATAAAGATCAATCAATCAATACAATTAATCCTGATTTGTGCGTAAAAAGGTGTTGCGCTGGACGGTGTATCTGCATTATATTTTGTCGAATAACGAAAGGATGGGGATCTGCAGCCATGCGGGAAATCTCGTATCTGGGCAATTCTGCCGGCGTCGTTTCCAACAGCGAACCCCGGGTGTCGCGCTCTCGCCAACCCTGGGTGTTCCGACAGCAGATCTGCCCGGACAGATTCGCACAAGAAGCCCCGGGTGCTTCGCTCTTTGCGACCCATGGTGTTCCGACAGCAGAGCTGCGCATGCAGTATCGAAAACATGATCTTTCCATTCCGTCTTAAAACCAGCACGCCAAAAGGAGACCTCACATGATCGTCAAAGTATTGGGCAGCGGTTGCGCAAAATGCAACGAGTTGGAAGCCAGAGTCAAAACGATAGCTGAAAAACACCAACTCGAATTCGTCTTTGAAAAAGTGGGCGATTTCAAAAAGATCATGGAGTACAAGGTCATGATGACCCCCGCTCTGGTGGTGAATGAGGATGTCAAATGCTATGGCCGGATTCCCAGGGATGAAGAGTTGCTCAAATGGCTCAAGGGCGAATAACATGAAAAACAGCTGGACGGGTACGTTGCTCCAGTCTCCCCGTCTGTCGCTGCCGGAGACGATCTTTTTAAAAAAGTGTTAAAGATTCCTCTCGTCATCACCTTCGCAGGCATCGTCGGATTTCTGTTCAACGCGCTGCGCCAGGAACCGGCGCTCCGCTCAACATCCCTTCCTGCCCTTGCGGATTTCCCATGCAATAGATCGCACAGCAATTTTGTTCCATGCAGTATACAGCGTCGACGATCGACTCAACGCCGCCGGCCGCGCCCCCTTTGGCTGCGTGAGAACATATTGATTTTTCCATAGATTTACCGCAAATTTATGAAATGTGCTTCAGGATTCAGCACCACCACCATGATCAACCGTATTAACAGGAGTCGTATAATGGCAAAATCCAGTCCAACACTCAACGATAAAGAGCTGCGTCTCATCGACGCCTACTGGCGGGCCGCCAACTATCTCTCGGTCGGGCAAATTTATCTCTATGACAATCCCTTGCTGCAGGAACCGCTGCAATCCGAACACATCAAGCCCCGCCTGCTCGGCCATTGGGGCACTACGCCCGGGCTGAACTTTATCTATGTGCATCTGAACCGCATCATCCGCGAACGCGATGTCAATATGATTTACATCACCGGCCCCGGTCATGGCGGCCCGGCTCTGGTCGCCAACGTCTATCTGGAAGGAACCTACAGCGAATATTATCCCGACATCTCCCGTGACAGCGAAGGGATGAAAAAGCTCTTTAAGCAGTTTTCCTTCCCCGGCGGCATCCCCAGCCATGTGGCGCCCGAGACTCCCGGTTCCATCCATGAAGGGGGTGAACTGGGTTATGCGCTGGCGCACGCCTTTGGCGCCGTGTTCGACAATCCCGATCTGATCGCCTGCTGCGTCGTCGGCGACGGCGAAGCTGAAACCGGCCCGCTGGCCACCAGCTGGCATGCCAACAAATTTCTCAATCCGGCGCACGACGGCGTGGTGCTACCGATCCTTCATCTCAACGGTTATAAAATCGCCAACCCGACCGTGCTGGCCCGGTTGAGCGATGAGGAGTTGACCCATCTCTTCACCGGCTATGGCTACAAACCCTATTTCATTGCCGGCGCAGATCCGGACAGCATGCACCGTGCCATGGCTGCCCTGCTGGACCGGATTTTCGATGAAATCGCGGCCATAAAAACCAGAGCGGCTAGCCAACCTGAGCAGCCGGAAAGGCCGCAGTGGCCCATGATCGTGATGCGCTCACCCAAAGGCTGGACCGGTCCCAAAGAGGTGGATGGCAAAAAGGTGGAGGATTTCTGGCGCTCGCACCAGGTACCGCTCACGGATCCAAAACGCAAACCGGATCAGCTCACCGCCTTGCAGGAGTGGCTGCAGAGTTACCGGCCGTCGGAACTGTTCGATGACCAGGGCCAGCTACGGCCGGAACTGGCTGAGCTGGCACCCAGGGGCGTTCGCCGTATGGGCGACAATCCCCACGCCAACGGCGGCATCCTGCTTAAAGAACTGCGCATGCCGGATTTTCGCGACTATGCCGTGCCGGTGGAAAAGCCGGGACAGGCCATGGCCGAATCCACCCGCGTCCTCGGCTACTTTCTCCGCGATGTCATGAAACTGAATATGGAGAGCAGAAATTTCAGAGTGTTCGGACCGGATGAGACCGCTTCCAATCGACTGGATGCATTGTTTGAAGTGACCGGCCGCACCTGGCTGGCGGCCCGGCAGGCTGCGGACGAAGGGTTATCCGCTACAGGGCGGGTCATGGAAGTACTCAGCGAACATCTCTGCCAGGGCTGGCTGGAGGGCTATCTGCTGACCGGCCGCCACGGTTTCTTTTCCTGTTACGAGGCGTTCATTCACATCATCGATTCGATGTTCAATCAACACGCCAAATGGCTCAAAGTGACCAATGATGAAATCCCCTGGCGGCGGCCGATCGCGTCGCTCAATTACTTGCTGACATCGCACGTCTGGCGGCAGGACCACAACGGCTTCAGCCACCAGGATCCCGGCTTTATCGATCATGTGGTTAACAAAAAAGCGGACGTGGTCCGCGTCTACCTGCCGCCCGATGCCAATACGTTGCTGTCGGTGGCCGATCACTGTTTGCGCAGCCGCAACTATATCAACGTCATCGTGGCCGGCAAACAACCGGCGCCGCAGTTTCTGGATATGGAAGCAGCCATCAAACACTGTACCGCCGGCATCGGCATCTGGGAATGGGCCAGCAACGACAAGGGCGCCGAGCCGGATGTCGTCATGGCCTGCGCCGGCGACGTGCCCACCCTGGAAACTTTGGCTGCCGTGACCTGGCTTCATGAGCAATTTCCGGATCTGAAAATCCGCGTCGTCAATGTGGTGGATCTCATGACTCTGACCCCGGCGGGTGAACATCCCCATGGCCTGAACGATCGCGATTTTGATTCCATTTTCACCACCAACAAACCGATCATCTTTGCCTATCACGGCTATCCGTGGTTGATCCACCGCCTCTGTTACCGTCGCACCAACCACGGCAATTTGCACGTGCGCGGCTACAAGGAGGAGGGCACCACCACCACGCCCTTTGACATGGTGGTGTTGAACGATCTGGACCGGTTTCATCTGGCGATCGATGTCATCGATCGCGTGGAAAAACTCGGCTATGCCGCGGC
>CAZISM010000110.1:0-17601 GCA_964541895.1 uncultured Cytophagia bacterium | reverse complement strand
AGCTTTTTGGTCTCCTCCAGCTTCTTTTTTTCATTGCTTTCGGCGATCTTGGCCAATTCCAGGCTGCGCTTGGCCTGATTGACCTCGAGACTGGATTGCCAATCCTTCAACTGGTTATAATTCTCCAAAAGTTCGATGTAAGCGACTCGCGCCGAACGCACATTTTTAGCCAGCTCTTTGGTATCAAGCTGATAAAGTATGTGGCCCTTTTCGACAAAATCCCCCTGGGTGAAATTCTTTTTCACGATCGGCCCGGAGGTCTGTGCCGTCAACGTCAACTTGTAGTAGGGCTCGAGCAATCCGGCCAAATGAATGTACCGGGGCAGCGTGTCCAGCCTGGCTACGGCGCTCACCCGGGTCATGTTCTGTTCTTTGTCAACCTTGGCTTTGGGAAAGATGGTAATGCGGCTCTGGGTGGAAAAAATGATGAGCAGAACAAGAAAAAAGACCACACCCGCCAGGAACGCGTACAGCAGGTCTCTTTTTGTTCGCCCGGCCAACAGCACCCGGTTTTGTTTCTCCAGTTCAGCCAGGTGATGTCGGGTCTGATCCGCCGTCGCCGCCGAGACGGGCATGGAAACGCCCGGGACCATCGCTTCAAGCGGCTTGAAAAAAACCAGCAACAGCGGAACGGTGGCGTCCGAGCCGGACTCTGCTTCAGGAATCCGCGCCGTAGCGATCAACAAACGGACCGCGCTGTTGTCTGCACTTTTATACAGGATCTCTTTGGATGGATACTCGATCTCTTTTTTAAGCCCGTCATTGATCAGTTGGCTCAACTCCTGGTTTTCAGTCTCGTGAAAGAAAATCCAGGAATAGCTCTGACCGACCAGATTCCCGGAGGCCATACCCAGGATCTCCCCGCAACGGGCATTGGCGGATAAAATCGTCCCGTCACGAGAGAGCAGCAACACGCCATCGTTTGTATGGCTAAAGATCGAATCGTATAAATTGGTTTTCATGACCGGTGATGTCCGTTTCAGTTGATAATAACAGTTTGTCTGGAACATGGCTAAAACCAGTTGCTTCCAGGCCAGCCGCTGTCAAAGTAACATTAAAAATATTTCGCAAAATTCCAAATTGATTTTTTTCAGCCCTGGCCCCGGATCATTTCTAAACACCGTCCGCCCGCCCGGCTCCATCGCATTCAGGCTTGCCGGACGCGTACGAACGACGTAGTGGCGGCAACCACCTGGCATATTATTTGCACTGGTTCAAATAAGGTAAGAAAAATATTACTTTAAATCAATGATCATCGAATTCGATAACATCTTTTTACAAAACGGGTGACAAATATGAAATCAAGGACTAAATATTTACTCTTCGCGCTTCTCGGATGCACAACCGGATTGAATGCTGCAGAGCTATCGACCGGGATGGAAGCAGGTTATAACGGTGGCCCAGCCCTGTTCTTTTCCGGCACAGCAGCCCGCTTTTCCCGCGATGTATCCGTATCAGCGCGCCTGGGCATGGGATTTACCTGGCTGAATCCAGGCAACGCCGCTGACGCGCGAAGACTCTTTATCAACGACGCTACCGACGGCACTCCGGAGAAAGGCGGTGGTGCATTCAACATCAGGTTCGATCTGCTGTTTCCCCTGCGGGTTCCGGGAGTCACCGAATCTTACTTTTACACCGGCCCAAGGTTCTCTCACTTTTCCGGTCAATTCAAATATGTCGGCGGCAATGAAGAGTTCAACGTTACCAGCTCCAACTGGGGATTTGGCCTGGGCATGCAGATCCTGGCGCCCATTTCGAGCAAAACAGCCGTTGTCTTTGACGCCGGTTCAGACTATTTTCCGCCGGCCGCTCTCTCCGGCCATGACACCAGCTATGCGCCGGATGGCGATCATGTCAATGCCAGGAAGAACTATACCTATAAAGACGCCGATAACGCCATACGTCAACCTAAATACGGGCTGCGCTTGATGATCGGTCTGGTCACTCGATTACATTAGCAGGCAAGAGAACAGGAACAACCGGAATGCGCTCAGATGCGCAGATCCGGCAGCAGGTGCAGGGCATTCAGGTAATAGATTTTTTGCAGGACCTGATCGGGCAGATACAATCCATAGATCTTCCAGCGCGAGTAGCCCCAGCGGCCGATGTAATCGGGATAGTCAAAATATTCATCCTTGCTCTCAAGAAAGCGGAAATAGCAGCGATAGATATCGGCACTGACCGGCATGTCAACGCCGAACAGGATGCGATCCTGATACTGAATAAAGAATTCTCGTGCCGTGTACGGCTGCCTGCCCAGTTCATCGATGCGTGCGGAAAAATCGATGAAAACGTTTGCGTACGCATCCAGCAAGTGCGCCACGGACTCTAGATCTTCCGGATGATTGGCCACATGCGGCAGGATAAACCGGGTTCTGCTATGCGCTGCTATGACTCTGTTCCGCTGCTGCAACAACTCTTCCTTGCTGTATCGACTGCCGTAAAAGGACCAGCCGGGGAACTCGCGCAAGGTTGGGTAATGCTCGTTGCCCTCATGAACGGGCAGAAAAAAGGCCACCGGGTCAGAGACATGCATCAACACGGGGATTCCCAGTTCCCCGCAGCGTCGCCAAATGGGAAACAGCCGCTCATCGTCCACTCGCAGCAATTCGCCCCGGCCATCGGTAAATTTCAGCCCCAATTCTTTGGTGATCTTGAGCCCTTTGGCGCCCAACGCCAAATCCTGCTCAAGATGGAGCAGAGCGGTTTCAACAAAATCGTCGGTTTTTAAAAGCTCGAAATCTCCCCACTGGGCGAAATCGGACATGGTAAAGGCGCTGAATCGTCCCGGAAATTTCTCCATGTATTCATAGACATAAAACCGGAAAGGAACCCGCTCTATCGAGTAGGTGTTATCGGTACAGGGCAACAGCGCATTGCCGGTGACGTTATTGAACAGTCTCACGCCCACCTGGTCCATGATTTGCACCATCTCCTCCGCTTTGCGTACGCCGAAGAGGTGGTTATGCGCATCGATAACAGGAAAGCGAGCCTGTTCCGGGATGTGGTGGCGCCGGCGCAACTGGGCCTGCGGTTGGGCTACGGGTTGCATGCGGCTGATATACGGACGGACAGGCAAATCATGCTGCTCCTCACGCGTCTTGTGCTTTGCTATTGAAGAATATGGTATGGTCCGATTACTTTAGTTTGCCAGGATAATCAAGCCAGGCAAGTATCCTGGTGGTGCATAGTCGTGATTAATACTAGTCAGGGTTGCGTGGTGACTGCTTCAGTCAATATACTATAAATACCGGCCCTTTGCCACAAAATTGCGTTACAGTCTATTTGGCCGGCTTGGCGCTTCCGGGCAACGCTCTGGTGGCTCCGGTGCTGATGCCGCCATCCACCAGCAGGATCTGTCCGGTTACATAGGCGCTCTCTTCGGAGGCCAGGAACACAACCGCTCCGTCCAGATCGGTTGGTTGACCTGGCCGCTTGACCGGGATGCGGTCCACCAGGTAATCCACCCACTCTTTGTTTTCATACATGACGGCATTCTGCGCTGTTTTAAACCATCCCGGCGCCAGGGTGTTTACGGTGATGCCAAATGGCCCCCAATCATCCGCCAGACTCATGGAGAGTTGTTTGGTGCCGCCCCGGCTGGCGCAATAAGGGGTCAGTCCGGCATAACCGAACACGCTGGTCACCGAACCGATATTGATGATGCGTCCATAGCGGGCCGGGATCATTTTTCTGGCTACAGCCTGAGCCACGAAAAAAGTGCCGCGCAGGTTAGTATCGAGCACAAGATTCCAATCCTCCCAGCTCACCTCCAGAGCCGGTTTGCGCACATTGCAACCGGCGTTGTTGACCAGAATATCAATGCGGCCATAATGATCAAAAGCCTGTTCCGCCATCGCCTGGATGCTGCCGTGGTCGCGCACGTCCAGCGCCAGGGGCAGGGCGCGTCGGCCCAGGTCTGCTATCTCTTTTTCAAACGCGGCGAGGGAGCGGCTGTCACGACTGGTAATGACCAGATCGGCGCCGGCCCGTGCCAGGGCGCGCCCGAGATATTGCCCCAATCCCCGACTGGTACCGGTAACGATCGCCACGCGACCGGTTAAATCAAAACAGGATTTGCTCATGGATCATCCTCCTTAAAACACGGCGCAGTCCGTGCGGATTCATTCAGATACAAAAAAAATTACCCGGTCGCCGGAAAAGCGTTTCCGGTAACCGGGACGCAGTGGTTTCAGGAATCTGGATCCTGACCCGGACAAGCCGGAATCAACTGTCGGACACCTCGAAGGTGTCCGACAGTTTGGGGCCATTTTGCGCTAAAAGCACCGCATAAAACACTACAGCACCCAGCCTTGACGATATTCAAAGTGGAGCAGATCATTGGCTTCCGGGCAGTTGGTGATCTGACCTTTTTCGCCATCCCACTCGAACACCATGTTTTTGTCCTTCATACGCACTGCCACATTGCCCAGCAGCATCGTTTCGGTGAGCGGGCCGGAATATTGAAAGTTGGTGGTGGCCGCTTTCGGATCTCCTTTTTTGCAGGCGGCAATCCACTCTTCATGAATGCCGGGAGAGCGCGGAATCGTCTTTTCGGGACGTTTATAGTCTTTCATGCGCTGCTCCGGTATCAGACGTGGATTATCGCCATAAGTGCCGCACATCATCATACCTTTAGATCCGATAAAAAGAATACCGCCGTCATTTCCCAGTCGGCGGCCGATTTCCAGTTCCAATGGACGGGGCGGAGTCAAACCGCCGTCCCACCAGGTCATTTTTACCGGCGGCATTTTGCCCCGCGCCGGGAATTCGTACACCAACACTTCCGCTTGCGGCGGCGAGTCGTTGGTAAAGGGCGTCGAGCTGGCATAGATGCGGGAGGGATATTTTAATTTTAAAGGCCAATAGGCATGGTCAATGATGTGCGCACCCATATCACCGATCGCGCCGGTGCCGAAATCCCACCAGCCACGCCAGGCCCAGGGCACATAAGCCGGATGATAGGGGCGCCATTTGGCCGGACCCAGCCAGAGGTCCCAATCCAGATGCGGCGGAACGCTGGGCGTCTCTTTGGGAGCTGTCAGGTTTTGCGCCCATACAGGACGATTGGTGTAACAATGTACTTCGCGAACGTCACCAATGGCGCCATCCCAGATCCATTCACAGATCAAGCGGCCGCCTTCCATGCCATGGCCCTGGTTGCCCATCTGCGTTACCACGCCCATCTCTTTTGCGGTTTGCGCCAGCATCCGCGCTTCATGAATGGTATGGGTCAGCGGTTTCTGTACAAAGACGTGTTTTTGCATTCTCATGGCCATCATCGCGGCCACGGCATGGGTATGATCGGGCGTGCTGACGGTAACGGCTTCGATATCTTTTTCCTTTTCCAGCATGACCCGGAAATCCTTATAGATGCGGGCCTGGGGAAAGTTGTCTGTTATGGAGACTTTTTGATCGCCCTGTTTGACGCCGAAATTGTTGGCATTGACGTCGCACACGGCAATGACATTTTCAGTTTTCATTTTTTCAGAATCAGAAAAGCCTTTGCCGCCGATGCCGATGCAGGCGACGTTGAGCTTGTCGCTGGGAGCCTGGTAGCCGGGACCGCCGAGCACATGTCGCGGCACAATAAAAAACGACGACGCCACAGCGCCGCTGCCGAGAAATTGACGACGGGAACAGCCTTTTTGATTTTCGGGTCGATTTTCATGACTCATGAGGATCTCCTTCCTGAGTATTGGAGGTTAAGATGACTTTTATAGAACGCTGCCCGCATTTCCATAGATAGACCATTGTCGACCGAATGAATGATTGTCATGGCCGGAAGCGGCATTGCGGGACCATACCGGATAACAGGCTTCGATATTGGAGGTACGTAAAAATCGGCTCAACTCGTCCGCATGGCCGAACATCGGCACGGTCCAGCGCTCTTGGGAAAGAATGCACTGGTTATTGGATTCGTACAACTCGATGCCGTCCACACCGGCCTGCAGCAATCCCAACGCCCTTTTATAATGCACCGCATAGTTCCAATAGGTATTGCCGTTAACGGCGCCGTACACTTCGATCGCATGCTGGTGCGCCAGTTCGACATAGGGTCGCACATCATGACTGCCGAGGCCGTTCACATCTTCCAGGGGATCCAGCAGCAGACGATCCACCAGATGTTCACGGCACCAGGTCGCTACATCCAGGCCCTGGGCCAGGTTGATAAAAAAGCCTTTGGAAGGAACGCGAATGGATATCGGAATGGGACGGCCGTGCTTTTTCCTGATCGGATCGAGCCGCTCCTTGAGCTCGCGCAGCGTCATGGTAAAGAAATCGGCGCGCCAACGAATCCATTGTGCAAATTCCTTTTCCTGATGGCCATCGATCTTTAGCGGATCGATGCCGGTCAGTTTTTTGAATTCCGCCACCATCAGAGGATGGTACAACAGCATGGGAACCTGGCGGCAGGCGCCAACCACGATGCCGTCCGGATTACGCTCAGCCACTTCACAAAAGATATCTACCCGGTCCCGGCGCACTTGCGGAAAATAGTACTCTACTTCAGAATCGCAGGGCCCATAGGCGTTTTTATGCCAGCGGTGAAATTGGGGGTGGGCCACGAACCAGGCTGAGGTGTGAATCCCCTCGTCCATGAAAGTGCCATAGTGTCGATTCATCGCCAACCAGGGAGAGATCTGCACGCCATACTCGGCACGCCGGCGCAACACTTCGTCCAGCGGATCCGAACGTTCGAGCATGGTATGATGGCCCTGATACATAGCTCGCTCTTCCGGATCGGCTATCCTGTTCAGAGGCACGCCGGGAAAACGTGTCGAGTTCGGCAACGTGCTGTTATATAATAGCACGCTTCGGCCGATCGCCCACGCGATTTGATGCATACCCAGTTCTGCATGGCCTTTCAGCAAGGCATCGTACTGATCAGGGGCCAGCCTGCCGCCGGCGCTATGCTTGATCGGCGGCGGACAGACAAAATCCCCCCAATCCGCGATACCCACCAGCGGCACAGGCGGGTGGGATGTTTTCGTCCTGATCTCTTGTACAGATGCAAACGTCACAGGAATCAACTGCAACTCATCAAGTCCGGATCCCGGGACGATCGCCGGGTAAATAGACAACGCTTCGTCCGTCATATCCAGCGCGTCGACAAAGCAACGGCCGCTGCTGCCGATGCCGCGGGGGATGGACTGTCGGCCCGGCTGGATATAACAGTAACCGTTGTGCGCGGTGGCGAACACGGCATACCATCCGGTCAAACCCGGCTGCAGTACAACCGGCGGACGGTCCCAGTGTCCGGATGAATTCACCAGCGAGACGTGATCGCCCGTTCCGCTAAAATCCCAATCGCCGCGTTCCGGCAGGCCGGTCGACCAGCTGGCCACGGCTCGACGAAAATCGTGTACGATCACCTCCGGCCTGGAGCGATCGCGTCGGAACGCCCATGGCGCCAGCGGCGATAACAAAACCTGGAGCGTGTCCCTCTTTTGGCGGCGATAGACCAGACTCGGGCCGTCATGATCCTGCGTGCCGGTTACAGCCGGCACAAATTCAACTTTGTATTCACCGGGCTGCCACTTGCTTACAGGAATGCGTTGCAGCTGTGCGCGCTCAGTTACAGCTATTTTCTTCCGCCATACGACCCTCCCGTCAGCCGTATGCGAAATTCTCAGCAGGCCGTTTATTCCTTTTTCCTGCGCATCGGTGCCGGAAGCGGAACCGCTCCTCTGACAGCAAACCACCATGGAGTCATTATGGGACAAAATGCGCGGGTCCAGGGAAAGCAGGACGGGCGGATCCAGAGGTTGCCGGCGGTTCGGATTATCCCACCCCAGATGTAGCACACGCTCGGCATCGCCCAGTCGCAGGATTTCGTTCCGGTTCGATGCGTCAACGGTTTGATAAAAAGACCATTCCTCAACAGGCGAGCCACTCTTTTCATTGACTATGCGTAAATGGAAGCGGCTGGCGGTGCGGTACACAGCTCCCGCTTTATAGCTATACACGGCAGGAACAGCAAACAGCCCCAAATCCAGACGAATGCGTGAGGTGGCGGCAGGCCAGCGGATTCGTTCTGTGTGCGAGCGGCCATCGGGCAGAGTGCGGCTCCATTCGAGCCGGAACGGCGTGCGCAGCGCAGCCTCATCCCCTTTCCGGATCTCTAAACTATTTACTTCTCCCGGAAAAACAGCATACTCATCCGCATCTTTGGCACAAAGGCGGTCATTGATATATAATGAGAAATGTTCGCTGATGCTGAATCTGGGCCGGGTCCTGGCTGCTATGTCAGATTCGAGCTCATAGTCGGCAAGCGCAGCAGCGACGTTGTCGGTTTTGACAATGCGATCATCGCTCTCTATTTGAGCGGCAATGCCTGGAACAGGATTATTCTGCCGGTCCGTACACGTCACCAAAAGCTGCCACTTGCCTCCGCCCTGGTCGACTTTGAGCAACAGCGGATTTTCGCCTTTTTTCAAATCGACCGCAACCAGATCCTGTTCCGTTTCCACCTGTCGGCCGACATGGTGTTCATGGATCAGCCGGTGATTAAGCCAGGCCTTGACACCATCGTTGCTGCGTATGTGCAACAGAACCGGTTGATCGCGATCCGATTGCAGCCGACAGAAGGCGTAAGCAACGCCCACCACATATTCATCCACCTTGAAAATGGTGGGAAAGTTCAGCAGGCCGTTGGCCTGACTGATAACCGTATGACTGCCGGCGCTCTTGCCCGTTTCGTATTCCAGGCAGGTTTTGTCATCCAGCAACGCGATTTCTTCCCCGCCCAACGGAAGCAGCCAGTCGCGATGAAAGCCGATACAGGCCGTGCCGTGAAAATAGATTTCGATATTCGGAAACGAGCCGAGCACAATCCAGGCCGGAATGGATCCATTTTCTCGCAAAGGAAGAGTTTGTCTGGCAGAGGACCATGCCACAATCGGCACAAGCAGCAAAAAAATCAATCGTCGCATTGAGACAGCTCCTGATGTTGAGTCTTTGATACCGTCGGCACTATATCGGATACGCTCTTCATTTTGGAACCCTGACGAACAGGATTGATGATCTGTATCTCAGTCCCCGAAATAACCTGCATGGGTCACAATCCTCCGTGTATTTGCCATGGGCTTATTTTTCCAGTTTGTAAACATGGACGTCGAACGGCGCGTACTGATCGGTCATGGCGCCATTTTCAATTCTGAGTTGGCGATTTTCAAAGAGTACGATCGCGCGCTGATAATCGGCCAGGCCGGCCAGCGTCGCTTTGGCCGGGTTTTTGTCTGCATTGGCTGTAATCAGGAAAAGCGCGTCTGATCCCTCTTTAACCAGTACTTCGATCCCCCGATCCACGGAAAAGCCCAATTCATGATACTTTAACTCAATGTTCACTTTTCCGGCCCGTGCTGCCAGCACAGCCTGCAAGCCGGCCAGTTCCTGGGTCACCCGGTTCAGGTCGTGCAGAAAAGGCGCGGTGGCAGGGGTATAGGCTGTGCCCCAATAGACGATGCCGTTGGCGCCATGGATGATGGAGTGATAGGCCATGAAACGGGATTCCTGAAACGTGGGGTATCGCACCATGGCGGTATCGCGATCGCCGGCCTCTCGCAGCATCTCCCAGGAAAATCCCTGGAGCACCATGAACAGCGGACGATGAGGGCCGGTCACTTGCCGCATTTTGTCGGCATAATCACCTACCTGACTGATGTAGGTATTGAGCATATCGCCCTGCAGGCCGTCGGGAAAAAGCGCGTAGGTGATCCTAATACCTCTGGGGATCACCGGGTAGATATCGCAGGCGGCGATGTCCAAACCGCTGTTGTACAGCTGCAGCGTGGAGACAAGATTGGTGGGCGCATGATTGACATAGACCAGATGGTTCGGATCTTCCTGTTTGATGGCATTATAGCTTTTGATCATCATATCCGGCTCGACACGGCGCTGGGCGGTATTCCAGCGCCAGGCCGGTTCGTCCTCGGTCTCCCAGATTAAAAGGGCGGGATGATCCTTGAAAGAGCGGACCTTTTCCACATAGGCTTGTAGTCCCTGCGGCGTGTCCTGATTTTGCAGCGAGCCGATGCTGATCCAGGTTTTCAGGCCGGCGGCGCGAGCCTGGTCGAGATCGGCGCTATCGGCATTGACTCGGATCAGATTATAGCCGGCTTGGGCCAGGGCTTTGTACGGCTCCGCTGATTTCGGCAGATAATAAGACCCAATGATGAAGGTGCGCTGCCCGTTGACCAGCAACATGCCGTCGTCGTCGTAACCCACGGCTTTGTTATCTCTGCTGCCGTTTGTGCAACAGCTCAGCGAAACAAGCAGAGCACCGACCATGGCAATCGAAATGAATAGTCTCATTCTTTACTCCAATCCGTTGGGATGTCAGCGATGCAAACATCCGGGTTCCCGAAATATTCAGAGCCGAAAATTACATATTTGCCCTGCGTGTCCCAGCCAACTTCGGGGTGCGTGCCGCGGCCATAGTGGCGGTGACCGGTGGTCAAGAGCCGTTTTTGCGTAGTCTGAGCATCAAAAATAGCGATCCCGCCGTGCCAGTTGTCACCAGCCACCCAGCGGCCGGTCGGATCGCCACAGGCATGCCACCAGTTGAGTTCAGCCACTTCCGAGGCGGTGCCTTTCGGCCAGTAAGCGCCGGCGCCGATGATGCGGGTTTCCTGGGTAAGGATGTTGACAATCTTTAGATGAGACTCCACCTTGAAACCATCTTTTTCATACCCGCCGCAAAAGGTCACCAAATCGCCAACCCACCAGCACTCATGAGTGACGAGTTCGCCCGGGAGCTGACGGTGCAACTTCCACGGGCCTTTGCCGGAAAAATCCACCAGCCACATGCGCTGATAATAGCCGTCGCCGGCAAACATGATCAGCTCCGGCCGATTATGGCTGAACTGAACATGGGAGAATCCTTCTCTGGTTTCATAAAGGGGCCGAACCGCGCCGGTCTGGATATCCATGACCGCTATGGTATATTTATCGGCCGGGCCGTTACAGGAAAGACTGAGAAAGGTGCCACTGGAATTTTCCGTTAGCGCTTCGCGCAACGAAAGCCCGGGCGGCACATCGCCGATCTTGCGTTCGCGGATTTTAACCTGCGTCTTACCGCTCACCTGCACGTCGATCATCCATTCATACACGGCGCGCTCGCGCGCCACGTACATCCGGTTACCACGGCGTGAAACAACGGCGAGGCTGGCTGTAGGAGTGTCTTTGGGCTGCAAACGGACCAGTTCACCCGTTGCCGTAACATAGCCCCAGTATTCTCCCTGGCCGCTGCGATCCGAGGAAAAAACCAACAGAGAGCCGTCCGGCAGACAACAGTTGTGGGTATAATAAAAAGCGCGGTCTGATCCTTTGGCGGTGGTAATAAAGCGGACAGGATGTTTGGTCACCGGGTCCACTACCGCTTTGTATTCGGCGGGAAACATGGTGCCGAACCATTCGGCCGGCCGGGCGGAATCCGCCGCCTGCGCTCCCGTAAACAGCACAACCAACAACAACGCTATACACGCATTCAAATGGCTGAGCATCCATTACCTCCATGATATTTTTTTACAACGAACAATCACGGTATGCCCGAATGGACAGCCTTGCCGGGATGTTCACTGCCTGATCAATTGAAAGCCTGAAACAGCTCGGCAAGACCGTCCCGGCACGTTTTCATCGCTCCACGTTGCATAGTGGATTATTTGACATCAAAATGAAGACCGGACAACGGGTAACCATCTGCATCCGTAAATCGTACGGAAAACATCCATCCCCCATGCGAATTCAAAGAGTGCAAGGACAACTGGGATTTGCCTTTTTTGATTGTAACCGGCACCCGCTTTTCAAACGCATAGCGATCCTGAAACCTCCAGCCGTGCCCACGAGCGGAATAATCGGATTCGTCAACAATCTGCTCCCTATCGAGATACACGATCAGGCCGTCGTCCCAGCCATAATGAAGATAACCTTGCTGTTCCGAGTCAGAGTAGATATAGCTGACAAAATGACAGGCCGCATCATCGTGGTCTCGATTATCAAAAATGGTTCGGCAACCGGTGATTCCTCTGGGATCCATATTGGCATAATCGAACCAGCGCACCACGCCTTTTTTGCCATGCCAAATGACGTCGGGGTTGATCGGTTCAAGGAACGCTTGCGTGGCGGCATATTGCGGCCTTGTGCGCGGATTGCCCAATGGACCCAGCACCCACCAGTTGCCTGGCGTTCCGAACAGATCGCACATTCGTTCATCACTTATTTCGCCGCGATCGTACGCCTTGATGTAATCTATATATTTCAACATGGGGCCTGAGGTAACGGTGATACGCTCCTGCAGAATGCGATGCCAATCCTTCAAGTCAACATCCGGACGAACCAGGTTCTGTTTTTTCAGGCCGTATTTTTTCTCCAGAGCGGGTGTGTGCAGATACCAGCATGGATTGCCGCTATAAGACCAGATATATTTTTTGCCGACCGATCGCAGATGAATCAATAGAGTGCGCAATTCCGCTATTTCTTCTTTCCACGAGCGAATGGGATATATCGTGCTGCCGGTTTCAACCATTTGTAATGGCCAGACACCGGGGGCTATGGTGCATTTTTCCTTCCAGTAGGCGAGCACATGGCTTGATACCAGGGTCGCCATGCTGACATCCTGCGCTCTGGCGGTCAGGAGATCGGTAATGGGGTCGCTCATACTATAGGTGAATTCTGTTCCCAGATGCATGCCGCCGGGTGCATTTCGTTCCGCCATGACTTCCAGCAGACCGAGTTGATATTCGCGACAGATCGGCCGGACCCGGATTTCACCAGGCAGCATAATGATGGCCGCTTGCGGAAATTGATCGAGAACGGCCGCCATAGTCATACGGCCCTGCTGTTTCGCTGCTTTTAAAATATCCTCAACCGTATAGCCTTCATAGGTATAGATCGGATGATCGATGTTGTATCTCGGATAAGGATATTCCACGTCGATGCAGAGACCGCGGAATTGCAGGCCGCGTGCCGTTTTGGCTACGGCTGCAAAGCAGTCGGCCATCTTGCGCGAGTACTCGGCGGAGAGCAACGTGGTCGGCGAAGGCCACGCGTCATCCTGGCCGAAATAGACGGTTAAAAAATTCTCCGTGACGCCGGCCTTGCGCAGCGCGGCGAGATTTTTTCCCGCCAGGTTCAGCCACTGGGCATCACGCGGCGGCCGGCCGTTCATGCCCAGAAACTGCTCCGGCCCGGTTTCCCAGGAGCCGATGGTAAAATAAAAACCGTCATAAATTTTCGCAATTTCAGCGGCACGATCGGATAAATAAGTATTGGGCTGGACCGAGTAGCAGATCATTTTCGGCACCTCGGCCGCGACGCTTGCAGCGACGATCCCCAACAGCATCCACCCGGCCCGTATACCTCTTGATAACATTTTGACCATCATGTTCATCTCCTCCGCATCTGACTGTTACATAACCATGGAAAATACCTCTCTGCACTCAGCGAATCGCATCCAGGGCCCTGGTCAATCGCGCCACCTCGGCGCGATAATGATCGAACAGGTTCACATCGCTGTCTGTGTGGTCAATCAAACGATCGCCTGCGGCCAGATAATCACGGCTTTCGACAAAAGCGCCGTCCGACAATTCCACGACATCGACCATGGAGCGTCGAACGATCTGCATCGCTTCGCTCACCAGTTTGGCGGCGTTTTTGTTTTGCTGCTGCTTTTTGATTTTTTCCTGCAAAAGAGCGAGCGCGGTGATATCCTCCAGGCCATCCCGAACCGCTTCCCAACGCACACTGGCGACCGGTTTCTGTCCCGGATACACCAGAGCATACTCGTCGTCCAGGGTTTTACCCGTGAACCAGATATCGAACGGCGTGGTGCTGTGCGTCCAGAAACCGATCCCGTCGAGACCAAAAAATTTTGCTCTCCAGGCATTGGCGCGGTTATAACACAACGGCGACAGGGATTTGGGCTGGGAGACGCATTCGTAGGACCAGACCGGTTTCCCGGATTGCATTATTTTTTGCATGCGCGGATCCCCGGAGGCCAGGCCGCTCACCAGGCGCATGTTCGGACACCAGATATCCAGCAGCGGGTAGATCTGTTCAAAATCCTGCCGGCATAGCCCTGGCACAGGATCGGTGTACACTCTGAATTGAGGATCTGCTTCGCGCAACAGCGTGGCCGCATCGACAAGGATCGGCACGTTCTTGCCGTAATGGAGTCCGGGTTCATCGAGCGGATAAAAACCATAGTGGTTGTAGTCCCGCCCCTTTGCCAACAGGTGATCGCGAAACGAGTGCAAATAGCGCAGCTCCATTTTGCGCTTTTCGCTGTCGCTGACTGCGCCGGAAAAGGTCAACGGCGGATGGACAAGTTGAAACAGAATCGTGCCGCGGTCATGTAAACGGTCCAGCTCGCTGTCCAGAACCGACCAGTCTATAACCAGTTCGCCGTTTGGCTGTACGGTACCGGGAGGGATACAGGAACTGCGCGGAAACACATTGACGCCGTGGCTGGTCATATCGTCCAATGTAACAGGCGCAGAGTCCTTGAACCATTGGTTGGGCACATAATCCCAGGTGCAAAGAGTCAGCGCGTATGGCTTGGGCATGGCCAGATCGAGAACCTGCACCTGCAGGGGAATTTTGAGCGTGTCCGGATCTTTGTGCAAAGAGATCACGTTTATGCAGCTGCGATAGAGGCCCGGGGC
Source organism: uncultured Cytophagia bacterium (assembly GCA_964541895.1). Lineage (GTDB taxonomy): Bacteria > Zhuqueibacterota > Zhuqueibacteria > Residuimicrobiales > Residuimicrobiaceae > CAZISM01. The sequence goes on along the minus strand of CAZISM010000110.1, from coordinate 2,935 downwards.
GGCATTCAACGTTGCCACCGTCAGCCAAAGCTTGACAGCCGTTTGCGGCGGCACGGTGATCACCCCGGCGTCGCCGATCTCGGGCAAGGCATCACCAACGGTTTCGCCGTTTACAGTGCCGGTGGGAATGACCTGACGAACCGTCAACGAGCCGGTGAAAGGCCTGGCGGATGAATCCTGCAGTGCCGGCACGATCACTCTGGCGCGAATGGTTTTGTCGCTGGACGATGCCACGATAAAGGCAGCCTGATCGATTTCGCCCTGGTACAGATTATGGACTTTAACCGAATTCGACCGCTCCTGCTCCATGTCAGGGGTGGCCTGCAGCTTCGTTTCATCGAAGCGCCGATAAGGGTGGGCAGACCACCAGCGCCAGTCAGCGGGCTGGCCGGCCGACACTGTCTCTTCCACCTGCGGATGGTGCTGCCAGTTAGCGTCGGCTACCGGGCGACCGGAAACATCGTTCGCCTGCACCCGGATGGACCATTGGTCTGATGACAGGGCGGCCGGCAGGGTGAGCGCAAAGCTGGTGCGGGCCGAGAGTGCTCCCTGCAGCATCCTTTTGCCGTGCAGATCGGTCGCCTGCAGGTTCACCTGCACGAGTGCGCCTTCAGGATTGCGAATGTGAGCGCCGACAGGATGGCCTGCTCGCGCCGGCAGGCGCTCGATGGTGATGTGGCTGACCTGCGCCGGCGCGCCGTATTGCGATTCGGCTCTGGCTGCACGCAAGCGGTATTCCAGCAACGCCGACGTCGTCACCAGAACATCGGTGCGCCTGGCTTTGCCATCCTTAATAAGCAGGGGTGAATTGCTGGCCGTACCACAGAGACGAACGTCATCGATCATGTTGCCGTTCTGGTCAAAGGCGTACAGGTGTTGATTAAAGGCGGCCACGAGAATGTCCGGCACACCGTCCTGATTGGCGTCGTACAACACCGGCTTGGAACGGGTTTTGGAGCGAAAACAGCTCGTCCAGACGCGCCGGCCGGAATAATCGATGGCAAAGAGATTACCCCACAAGCCGGTGCATAACAGCAGCGGTTCCTGTTTCTTTCGCGCCATTTCGGTCATGAACAGATTGACTTCGTCGCCGATGGAACTGCGCCAGAGCGAATCACCGCGCGCAGAAAAAGCGTACAGCGACCCGCTTTTGGTACCACAAAAAATACGCCGGGAGCCGCTCACGCTCGACACCAGGGGCTGTGTGGAAATATCCGCGTCCAGTCGGGCTTGCCACTGTTCCTCTCCCTTTAGGTTCAGAGCCAGCAGAGTCTTTCCGCCAGGCACCAGAATGAGCGGGGTTGGCCCTTGCTCATAAAGCAACGCCAGCGGTGCGCGGCCGCCGCCCTGCCGGCAAACCGTGCTCCAGTTTTTCCTTCCCTCCAGACTGTAGCTGGTAACCGCGCCGCTGAGATCGTTGATGAGAATTTGCTCATCTCCCCGGCTGGTCACAACCAGCGGAATCGCGCGTCCCCAGGTGGTTTGGCCGGCCAGCCTGACTTGCCATTTGATGTGAAAGGTTTCATCGATGGCCACCAACAATCCTTCCACGCTGCAGGTCAGCAGCAATTGATGTTGCTTCCCTTCGGCCATAACCATCGGCGAGGTCCATCGTCCTTCAGGCAGCTGCAGCACGCAGCCATCCTGCCCCGCGCCGATCGGTTTTCCCGACAGATCCCAAAGCAGAAGCTGGCCATTGCGGTTGATGGTCAAAATTTCAGATTGACCGTCCCGGCCGATGTCGATCACAGTCGGCATGGTTTCAACCGGCCAGCGCGCCGTCATGCGCGTCCATTCGATTTTCATGGCCTGCAGCGGTAACGCCGCCGACAGGCACCAGACTATAATGAAACACCAGCGTTTTGATTTGCTCATTTTTTTATGACTTTCATGTAATTGCCACTGTGACGGCAGTCGCCGTGAAACTGGCCATTAACGATCTGGCCGGGTGCGCACGGTGTTTCTGTTTTTACGGCGTTGAGCCAGGTCTCGTCGTCGCCGCCGATCACATCCAGAAAGCCATCATGATCGATATCAGCCACCAGCAGCGAGCCGCCGCCTTTAATTTTTGCTCCCGGCAATGTTAAACTGGCCGGCGTATAAGACCAGAGGGGCTGGCCGTCGTTGGCAATAGCCCACATCCGATAGGAAAGATCGCTGTGCAGCAGCAGGTCCGGCTTTTGGTCCTCATCCAGATCAACCGGCACCGCGGTCTGCAGGACACGGCCGGTGGTGGCCAGGGTTCGAACCAGTCGCCCCTGGGCATCGTAAAGGGCGAGCTGGCGCGGGTCAACCGCTTGCGCCAGAATTCTGGGTTGGCCGGTACAGTCAAAATCGGTTATGATGGGACACCAGTCCGGCTCGCGCGAAACTATGGCGCTCCAGAGCAACTCTCCTTTGCCGCCATAGGCATTGAGAAATCCCTGTTCATCGGTTCTGGACAGGTTCACAATTTCTTCCTTGCCATCGCCGTTCAAATCGCCGACAGCAGGAGCGTATAACGATTGGCCCGGCGTAGCGCACTTGTAGAGTACCTGGCCGTTGCCGGCGATGCAGAACAGCGAGCTGTCACCGCCCACCACGATATCCCATTTGCGATTGCCGTCCACATCTGCCAGGCATGGTATTTTCAAAGCCTGGTTTAATGCGATCCGCCACAGCTCTTTGCCGGTCGCCGTAAAGGCAGCTATGGTACCGTCCGAGGTAGTGGCGACTATTTCCGGCAGACCGTCGCCGTTGATATCGCCGGCCACCGGAGAGTTGCTTTTGGCAAGAGGTGCGCTCCAGAGCTCCGTCCCATCAGCTTTGAAAAGCACCAATTTCGGTCCGCCGACGAGTATTTCATCGATATCGTCCTGATCCAGATCGGCAACGGTCGCGAACGGCTGCATGGCGCCGGCGTCATAGGTCCAGAGCGTGTTGCCGTTCTTGTCCA
>CAZISM010000109.1:0-17628 GCA_964541895.1 uncultured Cytophagia bacterium | reverse complement strand
CACGCTGCAGCATATCGAATCCCATTCCTTCGGTATCCTGCGCGGTTCCTGCACCTGGATCGATCGTCATCTCGGATACTGGTGGGCCGCTTTCGCCCATTACGATAAACTAAAAGCCGAAACCCTCCATGGCACCGAATACACCTGTGTGGTGCAGTTCGATACCGACTGGCGTGAAATCCACTCCTGGGTCTTTCCTGACACCATCATCGACCGCTTTCGGCCGATGAGCAATTCCGGCGGCGCATGGGGCCCGGACAACATGCTCTATTGCACCGGGCATGACCGGCCAGAGGTGTACCTGCTCCGCCTGCCCCGGGCCGGCTCGATCCTCGAACTCGCCGCCATTCTTCCGTTCGCCGCTAAAGGCCAGGGCATCGCCTGGGACCCGGTCGAGACGGGCGTGCTCTATGGCATAGACAAAGCAAAAAAAGAGGTCATCGTTTCACGGCTGCACGAACCTGTCCGGCCCTGACCAATCCGGATCCACCCTAGTCGGTTTCATGCTCTACTGTCCATCCTTGCGGCTGGCTGATTTCAAATCGTTGCCTGCCGTTTTCATACCACCACGACAACCGCAGGGTCCCGCCCGGCAGCGGCAGTTGCGCTTCGCACCAATCCAGCGCCAGAGGACGGATGTGCAGGCGGATCTTTTTCCCGGCCGCATCCACCGATTGCAGCCCCAGCACATCACGCAACAGCACATGGGCGACATGGGAAGCAAAGCCGTGATTGCAGCTGGCACGGACATCACGATTTTCCCACAACGTGCCCGTGCGCTCCGCCATGTAGAGGAAAAAATCACGCGATTCCTGCAGGATCTGCGCCGCCAGACCGGCGCGGGATAACAACTCCAGCCGCAGATAATCACCGACAAAGGTGTTGGCCGGCCAGACCTCCGGAAACCGGTTGTCGGTTTTGCGGATCGGACCGAAACGGGTGATTAATTTCCGCCACAGTTCCGCATGCGTCTCCGGCGTGGCGACGTGAAAGAAAAAAGCATAGTACTGGCACACCTCGGTACGATTGCGCGTTACCTTTAGAATTTTATCCTCACGCCGTGCATTATCGACGAAAAATTCGCCGTCAAACGATTGCTGCAAAATGGTGGCCCGCAGCGACTGCGCCTGTTCCAGATAGTCCGGCCGGTTGTAGAGCCGGCCCGCGGCCTCCAGCGCGCCGGCGTACAGCATGTTGGAAGGATAGTTGACGTCCTGCACAAAATCGTTGGCCCGGGACCATTCCACAAACACCCAGGCCGGCAGCTTTTCCAGCAGCCCGTCGCTGTTCCTAAAGCCGGCCAGATAGGTGAACAGGCTTTCGACACGGGGACGCAAGTGCTCCACCAGCTCGCGATCGCCCGACCGCTGCAGATATTCCTGCAGCTGCACTACAAACCACATCGCCCAGTTGGGAATGAAATTGCCGTCAGGATGGTCGGCCGGATAACACATGGGCAACATGCCCTCCGGCAGACCCGGAAATCGCGGCGGCAGCGCAAAATTTTCCAAAAAATTCTTTTCCACCAGCGTGTTGCCGCATAAATCAAAAGTGACCCGGCTGGTAAAGTAACTGTCACACAGCCAGCCGGCCCGCTCCCGCGACGGGCAATCCATGAACACATCGACCGCGTTCTGAGCGCAGGTCTCCCGCGCTGCTTCAAAGATCCGGTTGAGCGCCCGGTCACTGCAGCTGAAATGGGCGGTTTGGGCTTGCGGATTGACGTATTCCCGCACATACAGATCGCTGATTCGACATTCGCCCTGCAGCACAGCGGCCTTGAGATAACGGAGAGTGTAAGGCTCCATGCTTTCCAGCCGGTACTCGCCGGGCTGCAATTCATAGCTGACAACGTTGACACATCCCAGGCGCTTAAAGTCAACATCGCCCTGGCTCAGAATTTCGTCAAACAGGAACACCAGTCGGCTCGGCCGTTCACAGCGGACACGGCCGCCGATGAAACCGGTCAGATTGACACCCAGATCATAAATCACATACGCTTTCTCTGCCAGCACATCACCGTCGCCAACCGTCACGACGGACGCCGCCGAGTCGATCGGCACGCTGCGATACCCCTGCATTTCCAGTGAGGGTATGGCGGCCAGTTCCGACTCGACAAAGCCGCCCAGGTTCTTATTGATTTGCGTGAGGGAGCGGTCCTTCCAGGGACGTTCCGGCAACGACACCGCTTTCAACTCTCCTTTTCCCATTCGCCTCAGGGCCGGCCGCTGCACCAGACCGGGGTAAGGCACTCGCCGCGGCAGATACTGCTTCTTGTCCGTCCGCTCACAGGTGACCGAATTAAAAACAGCATCGGCTCGCCGGCGCCAATCCTCACTGCCGGCTTGCAGACGGTACATCTCTATAAAAGGCCGTTGAAAGCTGTAGCGCTGCACCTTGCGGACGCGCGTCGACAACACCTGCGCATCAAAGCGGCGGCCCTTTCCATCCGTGGAGGCCAGGACCCGGCCCCCGGCCAGCACCTCCGCCTGCAGAAATCCCGGCTGATCCACCATATAATAGCTGTTGACGTTGTAAACCGTCACCTCGATGCTCAAAATATTCTGGCCGCCGGCCAGGTTCTGCAGCGGCCACTCGTCGACGCGATGGTACCCGTGCGGACCCCGGGCCGGGCCGTAGCCGACCAGGTCACCGTTTAAAAAAACACGATAAACCGAAGAGGCCGCCACCCGCAACACCACCTTCTCTCCAGCTGCCGTGGAAAACAGGGTGCGAAAACCGACAGAGCAGTTTTTCTCCTTCGCCATCCCCTTTGGCCAGATGGCGTGGCCGGAGACAAAAGGATCCTGCTGAGCAGAGGCTCCGCCGGAAGTGATGATCGACAAGGCCATCGTCATAAACAGAAAACCCGCGATGGGGCTCCACAGCAGTGATAAAAAATTGAGTGACATAAGGTAATCCTGATTTTAATACTGGTCGAGGTTTAAAAGTGCAACCTATTCATGATAATCGGGTTGATATGAAAAGTTATTGTCCGGCGCGACGATGCGCCAGCATCTCGCCGCTGATCTCTGATTTTTCAAATCCTGGCCCCTGCCAGGAGACTTGCAGCTGATGGCCGCCGCCCAGTTGAAAATAGCGGCAATCGATTTTGTGCGGCCCTTTGCGCAAGGCGATGGTCGCCGATTTTTCGTACACGCCGTGCGCTCCGTCGTTATTTATCAACAGGTGATCGTCCAGGCTCAGAACGCTGCCATCGTTGGATTTCAGAAAAAATGTATACTGGCCGTCGCGGCGGATGTCCAGATAACCGCTGAATATAAAGGCAAAGTTGATCTCACGCCGTCGCGGGGCCGGCGAAATATTCGCTGCCACACCGGATTCAATAAAGGGAATTTTTTCAATATCAGCGGTTCGAAACACTTCACCTTCAAAATAGTGGTAAACCACGCCGGGACCCGGTTCACCGTTGAATGCCAGCGCCGGCTGCAGCACATCGCTGCCCACATACGCGCCAACGATCTTGCTGTCGGCCTTGCCGGGACTAGAGGCCTGCATCAGCAGCGGCGTGGTGCGGGAAACCTGGAACGGCGTCTTATAAAACAGCGCCGTCGCAGCAGTGGGCAGAGAATCGTCCAGAGTGTAGCGAATCCGGGCCTCCGGGTCGGCGCATGCCAGCACCACGGTGCCGGCGCTATCGGTTTTTACAACCGGATCCGGCGTGACGGCGGCATAGATCCAGTCGCGGCTGAGACGGGTGATATGAGTGGTCGCCAGACCATTGGTGATACGGGTGTTGCCGGCGCAGTGGCCCAACAGCACATCATCGCCGACCCATTCAATCGCCGTGTAGCAGTACCAGCCGGCGGGATCGCTGGCAATGTTTTTTATCCGTTCCCAACTCCGGCCGTCGTCACGGGAAATGGCCAGCGTAAACGGTGTGCGCTTGCCGCCGTCCAGCGCCGCCTGGTAATTGTTATTCCAGACCAGGAGCAGATCGCCGGTGGCCGGAATGCGCTCGATCGAGGCCGGCGAAAGCGGCGATGTAATGGTGCTCGGCTGCAGGGGCGACCAGGTCGCACCCCGGTCGCTTGAATACGAAAGATATTGAACTCCGGATCCGGTGCGGCAAAAAAGCATGATCCGGCCGTCTTTGAGTTCCACCATCCCCGGCTCCTGCGCCACCACCTGATCAGGATTCGCGGCCACGCCGCCTTTGAAAAACGTCTGGCCATTATCATCCGAACAGTAACATAGAATCTGCGCCGTGTTGAACATTTTGCCATCACGCACCGGGTGCAGCGCCAACGGCAGCAGAATCCGGCCGCTGCCGAGCTGCAGCACGCGGTCATTATTCATGACATAATACCCCGGTTCATCGACACAGACCCTGGCCGGACCCCAGCTTTGCCCTTCATCGCTGGAAAGACGCAGCAGCGGCACACAGTCTGCCTCGGCATTTTTTCGCAGATAGAAGAGGGCGATTTCACCACCCGGCAGACGCCGCAACGACACCGACATAATATTGAACACCGCTTCATTGGCCAGCACGAGTTGATCCTGTGGGCTCCAGGTGACACCGCCGTCGTCGGAGAACCGCAAAGCCAGGTGAGCCGCGGCATCATCGGCGGTGCCGCCGGTGAAATGGGTGTAGACAAACAAGAGGCGTCCGCTCTTCAAACGAATAAAATCGCCTTCGCTGTTGCGGGGATTATTCGGGCCGGGTTCCAGCCGCAGAACGATCTTTTTGCCCGAGCCTTCATCTGTCAGGTCCTTATTCCCGCATCCTGAACAATACAGCAGGCCCGCCGCCAGCACAAAAAGAGGAATGATAGTTTTTTTCATGAACGAGTCTCCAGGGGGTTGACAAATCTCGGAACCGAGCGGTATACGGCTTGCCGCACGGGCCTGTTCTATACCCAAACCGCCGAGCTGTCACTTTTCAGGTTAAAGTGGGTTTTCGCGTAAAACAATCGATAAATGTCAAACATCTTCGCAGTTAGCCGCAAGAGTTCTTTGAACTCCGGGTGTCGCGCTCTTGGCAACCCCGGGTGTTCCGCCGAGAGATCTGCAATTGCTGATGGACACCTCAGCCCGTTTCCACGATGTTTAAAACATCCCGCGCATAGGCAATGCTGCGACGGATCATATCATCTTCCTTTTCCAGACACGCGCTCTCGTCCGTCTCGGCCTGACACGGAATTTCCAGAATGATGCGCTCGAGCCGTGTCGTCGATCGCAGCAGATCCAGTGCAGCGTGCAGATCGATCACCCCATCGCCGAGCGCCGTGCCGTACACCACGCAGCCGGAATGGGTCAGGGTGACGCCGTGATCCTTGAAATGGGTCGTCATGGCGAACGGCGCCATTTTCCGGCAAGCCTGAATGGGATCCTCAAACGTCAGCATCGCATTCCCCAAATCCAGACAAATGCCGACCCAGGGGCTGTCGACAGCCTGGACCACGCGGACCAGTTCGTCGGCGCTGAAATCACCATGATTCTCGACCGCGATTCTGATGCCGGCTGCTTCGGCCTTGCTCTTGATCAGATCAAGATACTGCACCGCTTTTCTCATTTCATCCGCAATCACAGTGCCTTTCCCATAGCGATCAAAGCCGGCAAAGGTGCGCAGCACCGGCGAACCCAATTGGGCACAGACCACGAGATCATCGGCGAGCTGTTCCGGCTGCAGACTCATGGCGCCATATTCGATGAACAGATTATGCCTTTCAGCCTGTCCGCGGATCGACCGCAGGAAAGAGTCGTCCCTGTGCGGCAGATGCATGGGGTCGATCTGGAAGCCGTCCAGCCCGAGTTCCGCCACCCGATCGATAAAGCCGGTCAGGGTCATTTTTTGCCTGGGACAGAAATCCGGGTGGGCGCCAAAAGCGAGATGATAACTGTAGCTGTCCAGTCCTAACTTCATGGCTACTCCTCAACCGTTTATGGTATCATGATCGCTTTAACAATTTCACCGCGTCCTATTCGTTCCACCAGGTCGGGATAATGCTGAAAATCCTCCACCGCACTGATCATATCCGCTGTACGAACCTGGCCAGCCGCCACCATGTCGACCACGCTTTGCAGATCCGCGGTGGTTAACCACTTGGAGCTATAGATCGTCAATTCGTGATCAAACACCGGCCACGACGGCACCGGCAACATCCCTTCGCTGTAACTGAATATAACAACCGCCTCCCGTGCAAAATAAAAAGCCTGCTGCAGCGCCTGCCGGTTGCCGGAACATTCGATCACGATGTCAACGCCTGCACGGGAGTATTTTTCCATGGCGGCTGTATCTTTTCCGTTAAAGATCGTGTCCGCGCCCAGTTTTTCCGCCAGCCGCATGCGCTCAGGATGCACATCAACAGCCAGGCAGCGCTCGCAGCCCAAAGCTCTGCAGATCTGCACCGCCGCCAGCCCGGCCGGCCCGCACCCGGATACCAGCACGGATTTGCCGGCCAGTTGCGGGATTTTGCAGCACGCGCGGTGCACACAACCTAAAAGTTCCGACATGGCCAGCTGCTCGAAGGGAATACCCACGGGCGGCCGCGCTACAGAGTCGCAGCGGCGGGTGACCACTTCCGAATACAACGGCGGGCCGCCCAGACCGGACATGACGACAGGATCGCCGATGTTGAAACCACTGACGGCGCGCCCTTTGTCCACCACAATCCCCGCGCCTTCGTGACCGGGAAAACCGGCGATGCCATATTCGAGGTAGACAAGATCTTTGTACAGCCCTTTGTTGACTTTCCAGTCATGTTGATTGCACAGCGAAACCGCTTTAACCTGGATCAAGAGTTCGTCGTCTCCGGGCTGCGGCTCGGGCTGGTCAATGATCTCAAAGTGGCCGGGTTGCTTGATGAAAATGGATTTCATGCCTCTTCCTTTGATTATACATATCTGCGGATTATTTCTGCCAGGACACGCCGGCCTGGCTTTCCAGGAAAGCGAAAATCCGGCCATACGCCAGGCTGAACTCCGCATCAGAAAAGCCCAGATGTTTTCCGTTTTCAAAAGATACCAATTCATTTTTCAGGCCGTCGTGTGCCAACCTTTTATGCAGCAGGTCTGCCTGAGCAAACGGAACCACGGTATCCTTTTTGCCATGTATGGTAATGATCGGTGGCGTGTCGCCGGTTATCCGGTGCACGGGGGAAAAATTTGCTGTTATAGAGTCCATTCTGGATTTTGCGCCCACCCAAATAGCGGCATAGTTATCCGTCTCGCCCCTGTCGCTGTAGAATGTGTCCACGCCGGCGATATCGGTGATTCCGAACCAGTTCACGATGGCGGCGATGTTCAGGCTGTCCCCGCAATATGCGGGATGGCTTGCCGGGATAGAGTTCAACAGGCCGGTTATCAGAGCAAGGTGGCCGCCGGCGGACTCGCCGGAAAGGACGATCCGGTTCCGGTCGATATTGTAGCCGGCGGCATGCCGGTTGATCCATTGCAGCGCCTGCATGCAATCGTCCACCGCCCGGGGCGCTGTCCCCGGGCCTGTGCCATATTCAAGGGTGACCACGTTAAACCCTCGCTCCAGATATGGGAGAATAAACGGCGTAATCTGGTCTTTGCTGCCGCCAAGCCAGCCGCCGCCATGGATGTAGACAAGGGTTGGATGCATGACACGATCCCCCTGCCAGTATTGCTGCTCGCCGACCCAGGTTCCCTGACAAAAGATATCCATTTTCTGCACATCGCGTTCGCCGTAGCTGACATCGTGCGCCTGCGAGAACCTGTGCCCCCAGAACCGGTCACCGCTCCGATCACTCCGTCCGTTGCAGGCGAACATCAGAATAACAGCGAGCATAACCGGTAGGTATTTCATAGATGACAGATAGAGTGGGTATCGTACCGTGGGTATGGCCTGCATATGAGGATCTCCGTAGCCAAAGTGAGGAACGTGACGGCAAAGTATAATGTTCTTGCATGAAATCGACCACTTCTATTTTGGCACCCCGGTTCAATCTCCGAAACAAAAGGCCGGCCAAGAGTAATAATTATACAACAAGAAGCCGGCTTGCACAGCGGGTCAGCAAAGACTCGATCTCGCTGATAAAATTCACCGCCTCCTGTTCTATCTGTTTCGTCAACCTGTTCAAATCGCTGAAATCCGGATTTTCCGCCAGAACGTGCTCGACCACGGCATCTACACCTGTGCCGGGTTCCACGACTTTATATGTATGCCAGCCGCTGTCCCTGATCAGCTTCCAGTATCTGTTTAGAATCCGCTTGTTTTTTCCGGACAACCAGATCTCGAATCTGAACGAATCATAGAGAAACACGACGGCGATTTTTAACTCTCTCTCTTGCAGTGATCCGGGCAAGAGAGCGAAATAGGTCATATCCATATACCCCTGATAGAGACCTCCAGGCGCGGCGTAATCGGGGTGTGTCGCGGCAAAATGATGTTTCAAACTCGTCATGAATTCCAGCAGGCCCTGATAGGCCTTTTGAACAGAGCCCTGCTGCAGCTGCTTTCTGAATTCAGCCATGTCTTCGTGTAATGATTTCATTTTACCACCTGCACCATGATGAAAAGCTGACTCCAGGCTGCAGGGCCGCACCGCAAAAGGACAGCCATGTCGGAGAGCTGGAGTAATGTTTGCTGAAACGCCGGCCACCGCCGCTCCCGGCCGATCTTTGCGAAAAAGCCGTGTCAGGCTCTTTTTCGTTTTATCAGCATGGTCGAACTGGTTATCGCTTCTTCGAGATTATGGTACTCTTTTTCCTGCTTTTGTAAATAATTTTTAAACAGTTCTTTTTTATCAGGGTGTGCAACCATCAACTCGTGACACCGTTTCGTTATATCCTGCAGCTGTTTTTCATACTCGCCTTTATTGCGTATCTCATCACCGGGATATTCTTTGAGTATCTCCATCCCGGCGCGGGTGATCTGTTCGATCAGCGCCCCTTTAGTTCCGATCAGCGCATGGGTGAATGCTATGCCCTCTTTAATATAGCCATCGTCGAGCACAATGATACCATCGTCATCCAATATCGGTTTCAGCGTCTCCATCGTGGTATAATAATCTCCGAACACCGGACCGATGGAACCCAGAATGATAAAATCAAATTTGCCCTTTATATCTCCGATGTTGCGTATATCACCGACCTGGAATCGGCACTGGGTCAAGCCCCTCTTTCTGGCCTCCGCGCCGGCATGCTCGATAAACTCTTTTATGCCGTCAATGCCCAGGCATATCGACTTTACCTGCCGGGCCATTTCCATCAATACCGCTCCCTTGCCGCACCCCAGGTCGAGAATACGAGCTGTATCATTGTTATTATTATCCTTAACGATACTGGTCAACGATGCGGCAGAAGACCCCAGTTCGGTAAAATCCTGCAGAATATAGGGCAAATAGTCCACCAGCTCTACATCGTCACACTCCATGGCGGTGGCGATGCTTTCCTGTATAGAGTTCATCACACTCCTTGCGATCACTAGGTTATTCCTGATGCGCCGGCTTACGGCCGGCGATGAAATGCTTCTGCAGCGAAGGAGACCATTATTATGCACGCCGGCGGCTCATAGCTCTTTCCAGGCCATACGCGCATCCAACGCCGATTGCGTTCGCCAACACATCTTTGGGGTCATAGGTGTTGGCAAAGAGTCCGAATCCATCGAGCCATTCAAACGATTCAACACAGATCAGAGTCAGAAGCAACGCCAGGAGCCTCCGGGACCGGCGTGGCAGGTTGAGATTGATAAAATTGAAATAGAGCGCAAAAGAGACGCTGACATTCCCACCATACGAATGAACAAGTTCCTCGAAAGGACCCGAGTATTTTGATTTAAGCACAAAAAGCCCGGCCGCGACAAGGATAATAAACACGTTGCGCACCTTTGTGCCGAGCTCGCCGGATGGATTTCCAAGTCTGTCACTCATTGAATTCGCACGCTCCTCTTCCCTGGCGGCCGTCAATGGATCGCCGGTGTACGATCGATCATCACCCTGAACGCCGCTGTGAGACGGCTTTATTAGATGGTTCCGCGAGATTTTCAGCTTTTCGGTCGCTTAAAGATAACGACCACCTCCCGGGTACGGCCATAGGCTTCGTTGGTGTCGAAAGCGGCTGCCAGTTCCCATCCGTCGCGACCGAGCTCGTTCATGGTCACGTCGAGCAGGGATTCGTCGAACTTGCCGCCCAGGAAACCCTTTGCTTTCTGTTTGATGGTCTTGTACTCCCATCTGGTGTTCATAGCTCCTCCTGAATGGTATGACAGCCAACGCGCTCTGCAAAATTGCCGATACAGTACCTGCACGGCGAGCAGTCAATATCGCCGAAAATTATTTTTCAAGCGTTCGAACACATTGAACACAATCGGGCAGACAGAGTAATTATGGATCACGCTCAACAATCTGCTCGTAAAATCCTTTTTATGCAAATAGGGATAGGCCCGGCACTGTCGGGGTCGGTTATGATAGTTGCTGCATCTATTATTCAGCAAAAACGGACAGGGCAATTCTCGAAATTGATATGTTTCTTTATCGTCATCCGCTTTCGCCTCCTCCAGGTAGCGGCTTTTGAATTCCGCTGCATCCATATCCAGTTTTTTAATGAATCGCCCGATGTCATGTTCATCGAGAAGCGGTGTAAACTGTTTACAGCAATTGGCACACTCGCTGCAATCTATTTCTCGGCGCACGTGATCATAGATCTCTAGTACCATACTGTCTATTTCACTGGACGCCATGTCGGTATATTTTAGAAATGACCGGAATTTGAAATTCTGCTGCTCGTTTCTTTCACCCAGCAGCCTTATTTTTTCCAAATCTTTTTCAATCAGCATATGGATGTTCTCCCTTATCAAAAACTTTTCTGCATCGACATGGAGCGATGACAACCTCGAGATGGGGCAAGTGTATATGGTGTTAGCTGGATCTTGGCTATTCCGGAAGCAAAGCAACGCTGCCGCGTTATGAGTAATGATCATTCACCTTTCACAGGATGTCCTTTTGGGCTTTGCACCATTAATGCTGCCCAGTATTATGGCGTCGACCGGCATACCTTTGCAGGCGGGTTTTGCATCCTTAATCGGTGAATTGAGAATCCTGAACAAAACACCATTACTGATTGCACACGCGCCTGGATTTTCATTCCATGTCAGGTTCAGGCGTCACTTGAAAGACGACCGGATTGTCGGCATCAGGACAGCAGACGCGGGCAAGCGGCTCTTCGCGCCAGGGGAATTTGCCATTGAAGCGCAGTGTGGTAATGAACGGCAGTATGGCGTTGAATGCCCACGCGCACATGCCTGCCGGGCAGAGCCCGTCAGCTACGATCCAGGTGCGCCCGACCTCGAATCCGGAGGGGCATGTGCCGCTACCCATGATTTTTATAATCTCAATTCGTACCGCGGTGCCGATGGAATCCGCCATATTACCTCCTCAGTGTACCCCTGACACGCCAGCCCGGAAAAGCCGGAACTAAACGTCAGACCTCAAACGGGTCAACCATCATCTAATTATTTTGCGCTAATACCAACGCGTAACACACCAACGTTCTGCCCCTTCCGAGTTATAATCGGATCAGCCGGACGCGATTGCCGGAAATTCCCGAGCATGCCCGGAGGATTAGGTGCGATCCACCTGGCCGGCTCTGCGAATCGTTGTTTTTTGCGCGGTTCATCGCGCAGCGGGTATATCTCCGACATTTTCCTCAGGCAGAAACCTGGCCAGATCTTTTTTCACATCAGCATAGTGCGGATCCAGGGCCAGATTGCTCCATTCGAGATCATCGCGATCATGATCATACAGCTCTTCGGAGCCGTCTTTATAACGAATATAGCGCCATCGGGAAGAACGCAACGAATGGTTATTCCGGCCGTGGGTGGTGAGCGCAGGCTGTTCCCGGGCGGCGTTCGGATCCTGAAGCAACGGCAGCAGACTCTGGCCCTGCAATTCCGGCCGCGCTGTCAGCCCGCAGACATTCACCAGCGTTGGATAAATATCCAGCAGATTGACCGGTGTGCTGCAACGGCCGCCCGCTTTGGTCACTCCGGGGATCGAGAAAAGCAACACATTGTGCGTGGCCTCTTCCCAGAGGGCGAATTTGCGCCAGTGCAATTTTTCGCCCAAATGCCAGCCGTGGTCCGACCAGAGTACAATGGCGGTGTTGTCGCGATAAGCGCTGTGGTCCAGCGCATCCAGAACCCGGCCTAGACATTCATCCATAAAGTTGATGCCGGCCAGATAACCCCGGACCGCCTGGCGCCATTGGTCATTCTGGATGACCCGGGCATGATCACCCTCCGGACGGGCCATGGCGCGGCCGGCCTCGGGGATATCATCCAGGTCATCCGGTTTGGACTCAGGCAGAATGATGTCCGGCAGAGGAAACCGGTCAAAATATTCCTGCGGCACATACCAGGGCAGATGTGGTTTGAAAAAGCCGCAGGCGAGGAAAAAAGGCTTGTCGTGACTTTTTTTCAATTCATCGATGACCCAATCCGAAACCTGCCAGTCGCCCATCTCTTGTTTGCCGTTGGCCAGAGGTCCCCAATCAAAGTGTCCGGGATCGGGCAGGCCGTTGATCGGCCGGTTCGGTGG
This sequence comes from uncultured Cytophagia bacterium, assembly GCA_964541895.1. Classification (GTDB taxonomy): domain Bacteria; phylum Zhuqueibacterota; class Zhuqueibacteria; order Residuimicrobiales; family Residuimicrobiaceae; genus CAZISM01. The sequence goes on along the minus strand of CAZISM010000109.1, from coordinate 5,104 downwards.
AAGCGGATCGGCCGGCTTTTGGCGATCAAGGGCCGGCCAGTAATAGTCCCAGGAAGCGGGATCAGGAAACGCATCATGATAGATTTTGCCGCTGCCCATGGTTTTATAGCCGTGTTGGCGAAAATGCTGCGGCAGGGTGACGGCGTTTTTCAGAACCGGACTGCTCCGCCAGGGTTGCGAATTGTGGTACACTCCCGATGAAGCCGGCCGGATGCCGGTCATGAGGGCGGCGCGGGACGGATTGCAGGCCGGCGCGGCGCAATAGGCGTTGGTGAAGAGCACGCCGCGTAAGGCCAGACGGTCCAGGTTCGGAGTTCGCGTCTGAGGGTGCCCGGCCAGGCAGCCCACCCAGTCGTTGAGGTCATCGACGGCGATAAAGAGCACGTTCAGGGGTTTGCTCCGAAATACCGCGCATGAACCGGCCAGAGGCATCAGGCTCAAGCCTGCGCCCATTGTTTTCAGAAAACGGCGGCGATTCAATCAGCCTCCTCATGCACCATCAATCTTTTATACCGACCTGTTGCGTAACGGACTGAACGAGCCGAGCATATTGGTGTCAAAAGCACCTCCTGTTGTGCGTTTATCGCATCATCATATCTTTTAGCAGACCCGCCAAAGTTAGTGCACTTGCCCGTCAAGAATATTTAACGCCGTCATCACCTCCATCAAGCCATGTTTCAGGTCGTGGCCTTCAAGTGACGCAACCTGGATGGTCATGCGTTCGATACCGGCATTTGTCGCTTTGTCCCTGTCGAGGCTGATCATTTTATGCAAGATCGACGGCTGCTGTCCTTCTTGCAGCTATAACGATTCAATATTCTTTACGAAAAATATATCAATTTGTCAACACTTATCCGGCCGTGTTGATGTTCCGCCGGCGGGCAGCCCTCTCACAGTATTTCAGCCAACGGTCGTCTCCCCCGCCTGCGTTCAGATGCCACGGACCGGCCCTGGCCCTGTTGACTCGCGTACAACTCACGATAAAAACGTAATACGGCATGATAATTCCTACAAAAACGTAGAGCAAATTTTACCGTGGTGCTGTGTTGGAATCGATTTTCAGCACCTGCTTATTTTGCAGCGGCGGGAGCGAATCAAAAATAATGCATATCGCCCGCACTTGCGGTAATTTTTTGCATCAATGCCGCCTGATCCTCCATCTCGTCTCCTGTCTGGCCCGGGAAATGGCACAGAATATCCGGCCTTTGCCGGGATGGTTTTGCACCAGGGCCTGAAAAAAGACAAGACCTACAAAAAAGTATACGGATTATACGATTACTACAAAAAGGATGGCTTGTAAATCATCGCCGATGGTACATGAAAAGCTCAAATATATAAGAAACAACGACGATTGACTTATAAAAAGGTATGGCACACTGCTTGCTTTTGTGATCATAAATTTTAACACAGCCCTTGTCGACGAGGCTCAGCAAAAAAAGGAGTGAACCTATGAAACTCATCGTAGCCTATATTCAGCCTGAACGGCTCAATGCCGTCAAGCAGGCTCTCTATGAAAGAGAGATATTCAAAATATCTGTCACCAATGCGTTGGGGTGCGGTCAACAAAAGGGGTATCATGAAACCTATCGAGGAGCAGACATTGAAGTGAATCTGCTGAAAAAATTACGCCTCGAGATCGCGGTAAACGAGGCCTATGTAAAACCCACGGTGGAAGGCATCATCGCCGGCGCCCGCACCGGAAAAATCGGCGATGGCAAGATATTCGTCACAAATCTGGAGGAATGCATCCGCATCCGCACCGGTGAAACCGGCAACGACGCCATAGGCTAAGTCGCTGAGCTTTTCTTTGCAATGAATAATCTGCAGTGATTGAGGAGGATTTATGAAATCTCGAAAAGTTTGGGCCCTGATGGCTCTGTTTCTGCTGGCAGGCAGCGCCTTTCTCTATGGTCAGGAAGCGGTTTCGGCCGGCGCAGAATCCAAAACCGCCGCCGGCGTCGAAGAGGCCATGCAAAACAGCATTAATGTGATCTGGACCTGCGTAGCCGCTTTCCTGGTGTTCTTCATGCAGGCCGGTTTTGCCATGGTCGAAGGCGGCTTTACGCGTGCGAAAAATAACGTCAATATCATGATGAAGAACCTTATGGATTTTGCCGTTGCCTCTCTGGTCTATTTCACAATCGGTTTTGGTTTGATGTTCGGCGAAAGCAACGGCCTTTTCGGAACCACGCATTTCTTTATGCAGGGCACCGATGTGTTGGGCAAAGACTGGAATTGGACCTTTTTGCTGTTCCAGACCGTTTTTGCCGGCACTTCGGCCACCATCGTTTCGGGCGCTATGGCAGAGCGGACAAAATTTTCCGCCTATCTCCTCTATAGCGTGTTCATTTCTCTGATCATCTATCCTGTCTTCGGCTCCTGGGCCTGGGGCTCCCTCCTGGACGGCGGCGGCTGGCTGGAAAAGATGGGCTTTGTCGATTTCGCCGGTTCCACGGTAGTGCACTCCATCGGCGGCTGGCTGGCGCTGGCTGGTGCGATTGTGGTCGGCCCGCGGCTCGGCAAGTATGGGCCCGACGGCAAACCGCGCGCTATTCCCGGTCACAACATCCCCCTGGCAGCGCTCGGCGTCTTTATTCTCTGGTTCGGATGGTTCGGTTTTAATCCCGGCAGCACCACCGTCGGCGACGGCGCCATCGGACGAATTGCCATCACCACCAATTTGGCCGCAGCCGCGGGCGCGGTCCTGGCCATGCTCACCTCCTGGATTATCAGCAAAAAGCCGGATGGTTCCATGATGCTCAACGGGGCGCTGGCCGGATTGGTGGGCGTTACCGCGGGATGCGCCAATGTGTCTCCCATGGGCGCCATCGCCATTGGCGTCATTGCCGGTGTCGTGGTGGTTTTGAGCGTATACTTTGTGGATCAGACTTTAAAGGTAGACGATCCAGTCGGCGCCATCAGCGTACATGCCGTGTGCGGCGCCTTGGGTACGATTCTGGTCGGCATTTTTGATGTCAAAAACGGACTGCTCTACGGCGGCGGCTTTAAGCTGCTGGGTGTGCAAGCGCTCGGCGTGGGATCTGCGTTTGCCTGGTCCTTTGGTTTAGGAATGCTGCTTTTCACCATCATCCGGAAAACCGTGGGCATCCGTGTCAGCGAAGAAGAAGAGTTGCGCGGACTCGACATCGGTGAACACGGCATGGAAGCATACAGCGGATTTCAGATTTTTACCACCCAGTAATAACGTTCCTGCCGGGACAGACCGCCGGCTCCAAAGCCAGGAGGCCTGCCCCGGCATGGTGGATCAATCCAGGAGATACAATCGCAACGGTTTATTATGGAGGCAACTATGCTAAATCGGGTACGCGTTTCAGTCATACTGACAGGTATGGTCCTGCTTATCGTGCAGGCCCTGCTTGCGGAGAAAAGTTTTACGGGAAATGTTACGGGGGTCAGCACCTATGTCTATCGCGGCAACAAGCAAAATAACGGCCCGGCCCTGCAGATGTACGCCGCCTTTGCGGCCAAATCCCTCAGTGCCGGCCTCTGGGTTTCCAGCGTTGATTTCGGCGGTGACACAGAGATTGAAACGGATCCGTTCGTAGAGCTGAGCCTGAGCAGCGGCGCTGTCAAAAGCGCCATCGGGACCATCATTTATTCGTATGACATGTTCGAGGCGTTCAACGCCGGCGCAGATTTCGAAATAGAGTTGTACGGGAAAGTGTCATTCGGCGCGCTGGGCCTGACCGGCTACTTTGTGCCGAGTCAAGCCAGTACGGACTATGATGCCAACAGCTCCCTGTATTGGATTGAAGGCACAACCGGAATCAAAAAAGCGGGTGCCACCTGGAGCGTGCTGGCGGCCTATGGCACCTACTCCTCGCGCTGGTGGGTGCCGGCTGATAAAGATCCGGTCGGCTTGCTGGTTTTTACTGCAGCCAAACCGGTTACTGAGAAATTTGCCGTCAGCTGGAATTACGCGATCTCCTCAAAGGAGGCCATGGGCAATAATTTTTGGGTGGCGGCCGGTTATACGTTTTAATCGTGTTCCCGCAGAGCGCCGTGCCGCCGGCGCAGGCAGGGCGCTCTGTCTTTTCCACTATTTCGCGAACCAGCCCATCCTCTTTAATTTAATGCGCTCCGCATCGGTCTTTATGCTTTACAGGGCGCGCAGGGGAGGTGAACCTGATTCCTCTCGATAAACACGCCCTCATGCCGCCGTGCCAGGTTGCGGCCGTTCACAAAATGCAACATGCCGGAATGGGCGCCTGGCCGCACTCGGGATTCAGCATCGACCACTCGGCACAGATGGGATCAGAAGATGATTCCCTCGATTTTCAGGCACCCGGCAAAATCAAATTTTCCATCACTCTTTTCAAGCGATCACGGAACCAGTTTTAGAATATCCCGATAGGCCTGCTTCAATCCCGCATTTTCGATCACACCGTGGTCCCTGTAACCATTTTGAAGTTGTACAATCGTGCCGGTCATATTGTGACGGATCGGTTCTTCCGTCAGTTTTTCAAACACATTATGGGCCACGGTCAGTCCGTTGGAACCCTGGTCGAGAAAAATGCCGTTATTTTTCGAACCCACAGCCCATTCCGAGCGGCCAATATCGTGTATATAATTCTTTTCGATGACGCTATTGGATTGTCTGGCCAGAGTGTACACCCCGCCGCCATCGCACAGCAGTTGCAGTACGTGGTGAATGTGGTTGTTCCGTACCAGGTTATCCGCCATGGCATTGTCCGCATCCATCCACGACCAACCCACACTGATACCGGAATAGGGTACATCATAAATCTCATTGTGTTCGATGACCACAGAACGGGGAAATCCGCAGGCGATGCCGCAGCAACCCGGATAATCGCGGCCGATGCGAGTGATCAAATTATTACTGATGGTGTCGTTGCGACAGATCTCGCGCTGATCCTCCGGATTATAGACCGTGGTATGGACCTCATGATCTTCAGAGAATTTGCTGTGCATGATGCCGGTGCCGGAGATGTCATAAAACACGTTGCCGATGATCAGATTGTCGTGCGTGCCATAATGCAAGTCCAGTGCTGTGGCGCCGAGATTTGCGAAAACATTGCGTTCGAATTTGATGTGATGGCCTCCGGTCACATAAACGGCTGCC
>CAZISM010000108.1:15571-17650 GCA_964541895.1 uncultured Cytophagia bacterium | reverse complement strand
CTGGGAAGGATCGAACAGTCCCGGAGCGTCCAGTGCGATGTCGAGTCCCGGTTGGGCGCGTTCGATTTCAACATAACGGGTTTCGCCGGCCGCGTTGACGGGCGCGCCGTCCAGCATGGCTTCGAGGCGATAGCCGCTCATGGTGATGGTGCCGGCGGTTTTCGCCATAATGCGCACGCCCAGGCTCGCCAGCGGAAACAGGCTGTCGGGCAGAGATACCAATTGCTTTTGTCCTTCCTTGACCTCTCCCAGCGAGATCCATTGGCCCCTGTTTTTCGAGACCTGTACGGTCAGGGTGCCCTTGCCGGCATGCTGGGTCCACATATAGATCCTGGCTGACCTGACCGTGTGTTCGGCAATAGAGTGCTCGAATTCCAGCCTGGTGTCGTTATTAAAGATGCAGCGATTGGTGTTAAAGTGGCAGTCGATATATTTCAATGGGCGAAATAGTATGGTCCTGTTTTCAGCCATGGGCGGTGCGAAATTGTAACGATCGCCGATGATGCGCTCGCCAAAGCCCAGTTCAACGTTGCCGATACGGCGGTGCACGGCAAGGGCCGGGACCAGACTCACCTTGTCAAAAGAAAAGCGATCCTGCGATTCCCATTGGCCGAATCGTAATTGTGGCGGGGCGCCGTTGTTTGGCGTAACCAGCACATGACGGAAGGATTGCCATTTTTCATCGAGGTTGTTCAGATCGACGTTGAATGAATTGGTGCCTGTAACTGCGCAGCCGCCGGGAAAGAGGTTGTCGCGCCGGGCGTGAAAATAAAGAATGTAGGGCTTGCTGGGCGTCAGCGAAAGGGGCGTGGATTGCCACCAGGAGGCGCCGATTTTCCCGCTTTCGTTTTGAATCCACAGCGAACGGTTGCCGTCGTACGGCTGCGTTTCAGCGGCACCGCCGTTGCCGGCTGATAGCGTCCAGCCGGACGGGGATTGCGACGTACCCTGTTCAAAGGAGGAATTTGGAATTTGAACGATCTGAGCCGAAGCGGTCAGGGGGATGAGCAAGGAAAGAAGCAGCAGACAGATGGTCATTTTCATGGCGGTCTCCCGTTACATGGATCGAATAATGACCAATTTTACGATTTTATTTTGATATGGCAAAACTAAAAATGCAGTGCCTCGAGGCCGTGCAAAAAAAGTCGGGCCCCTTTGCGGTGGCCGATGTTTGGTTCCGCAATTCAGCAGGGCAGTGAGAAACTGGGGATCGGTTTCGTTTTCTCCAGGAACGGCTCTCAGCGGGTAGATCCTGCCGCCAAAATCGCCGCTGGGAAGCGGTTCCTACGATTCTTTTTTGGATAGGGTTTTCAAAAAATGTCGGACCTTTGAGGTCCGACATTTGGTTCCGAAATCCTGCAGAGGGAAAACTCTTTAAACAAGGGAGATGGATTCTGTTTTGAGAAACACGCCTTTGGCCTGTCCAAGATCTTTGGCCTTGATCAAAACATAATCCGTATCGAATGTGGATATGGCAAACACGGGGATGCCGGCATCGGCAAGGGGATTGACCAGCGCGGCGAGCACGCCGGTAGTGGTAAACGGTATCGGCCCCTGAAGTTTCAACGCCACCCAATCGCGCTCGCTTTGAACATCATCGGGCACTACCCTCTGATCACATACAATCGAGAGCTCATCAGCAGTGCGAACAACCGCCTGCAACGGTCCGGTCCATACCCACGCCGGCACCGGGCTCTCGGGCATCAGGCGCACGACCGCGTATCGATCAGGCAGCACCGATAAACGATATGGTCGTTTTGTGAAGTCGTCCATTTAGAAATCCTCCGGAACTTTTCTTTTTGGTGCGTTGCAGATATCACATACGAAAACATAGCGAACAGAATCCGCCATCTGGAAAACGATGAGGCTGATTCGCCGGAGCGGCGCAGAGGATCAATCGGGTGGGACATCCCGTTTATGGCCAGCATCGACAGATAAACGGCAATAAAGCTACTTCTCATCGCTTCGCAGCCTTTCCTGTTTCAAAACGGCCTGAATCAGATTGTCCAGCTGCTGCAGGAACAGCGAACGATCGTGCGGTTGAAACGGAGCCGGGCCGCCGCTGATCTCGCCCATTTG
>CAZISM010000108.1:0-15471 GCA_964541895.1 uncultured Cytophagia bacterium | reverse complement strand
GGCCACTTTATAAATTTCATTTTTTACCGGGCAGCCATCGGCGTCGACGTAAAGATGGATCATTGTTTTCTCTCACTTGAACGGTCCGTGATGTTCTCAAGAAAATGCCGGAGTGGCAGCAAAAAGTTTGATACTGCTGTTGCGGAGGACATGCTTTTTTTAAAGGATTCGTTCCACGTTGCCTGAGATTGCTTCACTCCACTCAAGGCCATGCTCTTTGGCGGCGGCAGCGCCTCTGTTCGCAATGACAGGGAGGTGACAAGACGCAGAGCCGATATGGATCAGTTGTTCGGTGAAATAGGTGCGCGCAAGATTCTTCGGCCGGCAAAAAACGCCGGCCTCAGAATGACAAACCTGCTTATCCATTGTAGAAATGTGAAACATCCCCCCCTCACCTCATAAACTTTTCCCGGCGCTGGAGCTGAAGGAGGCCGGTGAGCAGGGCCAGGATGGCGGCGATGGTCAAATAAATGCGATTGTCGACAATATTCCGCGACCACACCAGCTCGTTGACCTGCCGCGGGATATGAAAGGGATTTAAAAACACATTCCAGCGGTTCTCCGACAGATTTTCGCCGGCGATCCAGAAAACCAGTCCAAGGACGATAATGACCGCCGCAGTGCCATAGCCGTTGCGCGTCAGCGTGGAAAACATGAACGCCAGACAGCCGAGAAAGAACAGCGGAAACAGCAGCTGAAACACCATGCTGAACAACGGAAACGTGGTCAGCGCCGCCTGGCTGACCAGGCCCAGAATCAGCAGAAACACGGCGGCGACTAAAAATATCATCACCAATCGAACCAGCCAGACCTTGTAGCGGTAATTGGGAATGCCGAAAAGGATTTCGATCATGCGCGTATCGAGATCGTTCTGAATGCCAAAGGTCGTGGGATAAAAAACGATGAGCAGGCCGGGCACCAGCAAGAGGCTGTACATGTCCGCTTCGTTCATGGTGGCGCCGGGATCTAGCAGATTCCCGATGGTGACCAGCAAAAAGATGATCACCGCCGCGCCGACGAAATAGATGAATTTGTTGGCGAAAATGATCTTGAGGTTGTATCCCACCAGTGAACGCACCAGAATCCAGCTGTTTTGCATCACATGTTTCATGGATCAATCCTTCCGTCGTAACAGCGTCAAGTAGGCGTCTTCCAGCGTGGGCCGCACCATGTCCGCCTGCGGATGCGGCTTGCTATCCGCAAGGCAACGTACGCGGATGCGTTCCTCTATACGGATGTGATGAACGATCTGATACTGCTCGCGATAGCGGTCGAATTCCGACGGCTCGACCGTGAATTGCCACACCTTGCCCATGGCGATGTTGGCCATCTCGTTGGGCTGGCCGTGATAGAACAGACGGCCTTTGTTCAGCACCGCCACCATGTTACACGAACTGGAAATGTCCTCGATGATGTGGGTGGAAAAAATAACGACGCGTTCGCGACTCAGCTCCACCAGCAGGTTGCGGAAACGGATGCGTTCGCGCGGATCCAGTCCGGCCGTGGGTTCGTCCACCACCAGAATGCGCGGCAGATGCAGCAGCGTCTGCGCGATGCCGATGCGCTGTTTCATGCCGCCTGAAAACGCGCCGATCCTGCGGTTGCGGTCGGCGTCCAGATGCACGGCGCCGAGCACGTAATCGATGCGCGTCTCGCGCTCGTCCCGGTCATAGATGCCTTTCAGAATCGACTGATAACTGAGGAATTCATAGGCGGTCATGTTTTCATAGGTGCCGAATTCCTGCGGCAGATAGCCGATCAAGCCCTGCAGCTCTTCCCGTTTCTCCTTCAGGCTGATGCCGTTGATCCAGATGCTGCCGCGGCTCTGTTCCAGAATGCCGCAGATGATGCGCATCAGCGTGGTCTTGCCGGCGCCGTTGGGACCCAGCAGGCCGAACATGCCGCTGCCGATCTCCAGCGAGACGTTGTCCAGCGCCTTGAAAGGCTGCTTCTTCCGGCCGATGAGCGGAATAGCGCGCACAAAGCGGTAAAAAGAGCGGCGTAGACCGGAGAAACGGCCTTCGACGCGGGTGATTTGAATCTGCTCCCGATCCAGTTTCTGCGCCACGGCATAGATAAAGAGCAGAGTGTACCAGAGCACGGCGATGAAAATATTGGTCGCCGGATTTTTCCATTTCAGATAAAACAGCGCCAGCGTGAGTCCCGGCAACAGCCACATAAAGAGCCGTTCCGTCAGTCGTTGCAGGCGCTGAAAACGGTCTCCATAACTTGGCACCAGGTAACGCCGCCAGATTTCCGACCAGAGTTGAATGGTAAAAAAGAACAGGCCGTGGCTGACAACAAAAGCCCAGAAATAATTTTCAAGATAATAATATACAAAGTAAATGAGAAAGCCCCACAACGGCACCTGCCAGACCATGGCCTCCAGCAGCTCCTTGCGGCTCCAGATCTGCGACGGACGCGCTGCTTCGGCGATGGCTCGTCCTTTTTTCCATTCGCGCACAAAACGGCTGTCTTCGTCATAGACCTTGACCAGATGCTGCACGCGTATGGTGATCTCTTCATCACCTTTGATGTATTCGGCCTGAGCGCGGCGCAAGCTGGACTGAATAAAATAGGTCAATCCGGGTATGACCGCCAAAATCGCGAACAGATCGATAAACTTCCAGATGGTGCTGTCCACATTAAAATAGATCAACAGACTGCCGGCAGCGAACGCGAGGATCTGCAGCCATCGCAACGGCCAGATCAGGTTGCGGAACCAGTTCATGGTGTTTTCCAGGCCGGAGTAGACGGTCGGAATAAAAATGAGCGTAAAGGCGGTGCTCAGCGACATGCCGCCGATCATGGTAATGGCGAATGGCGCGCCGATGCGCGTCACGTATTCAGCCTTACCCATGGCCAGCGGCAACATGCCGAGAATGGTAGTCAGCGAGGTGATGAGAATGGGACGAATGCGCGCCCGACCGGCCATGACCAGGGCGCGTGAACGGCGGAATCCGCGCTGGCGCAGGATGTTGGTAAAATCGATAAAGATGATGCCGTTGTTGACCACCACGCCGATGAGGATGAGAAATCCGATCATGGCGTTGGCGTTCATGATGGAATTGCCGGTAAAGATCAACGCCCACAATGATCCGATGGCGGCCAGCGGCAGGGTGAACATCATCACCAACGGCATCCACAGCGATTCGAACACGGAGGCCATGACCATAAAAATCAGCACAAACGCCGCGCTGATGAGAAAATAAAACTCGCTCAGATCCAGGCTGTCGTGCACCACCTCGATGGCGAGGCCGCTGGGCAGCCGCATACCGGCAATGATCTGGTCGATTTCGGCCCGCGCCGATTCCAGCAGGTCCTTGTCGCTGGTAACGTCGGTCTGAAAACGATAGCTGACTTCAACCTGCTTTTCCTGGTTGTAGCGGGTGATGCCGGACAAGCCCTGGTTGTAAACGATGCGGCTGATTTCCTGCAGGTCGTGCAAACCGCCGTTTTCATCCGGCACGCGCAGCGCGCGCAGATCGTCGATGGTTTTTTCTTCCAGGTTCTCGTTGCGCAGGATGATATCGTATTCGTCCACCCCCTGCTTGTACTTTATACTGGTGGAGACTTCGCGCTGAAACGCCCCCAGTTCGGTGGCGATGGTGGTCGCGGTGATATTGTATTCGCTGAGAATATGATTATCCAGCAGCACGTGAATTTCCGGCCGGTTTTCCGAAATACTGAGGCCGGCGCGGGAAATATTGTCCAGGTCTTCCAGGTAGGAACGGATGTCCTCGGCCACCGTGACCATCACGTCAAAGTCAGTGCCCTTGATCACCACTTTTTCTTCACTGGAGCCGATGCCCAGCAACCGCTCCAGGCCCGCACCCATGCCGGCGCCCATGCCGCCGCCGCCACCTTCGCCGAACCGTCGACTGGATTGCGGCCGGTCAAAGCTGACTTCGGCAGCGTTGAAATTGCCGATGCGCCGCTGAATCTCGCCCTTGACCTGCGCCAGATCGAAGCGCCGGATCTTGCCGAAATCCTCTTTGAGTCGAACCGTGACCGTAGCCTCTTCTTCGAAAATCTCGGAGACCACCTGGTCTTTTTCCTGAATGTCGTCGAGCATTTTTTCCAGATCCGCCACCACCAGGTCTGTGGTAGCCAGCGAGGCACCGCTCGGCATGGTGACATACAGGGGAAATTCTGTCAGCTCCACCTCGCGCGGTACGTTCAGGGAAAGTCCCAGGCAGATCAACAGACTGGCGAAAAAAGAGACCGCCGTGCTCAACACCGTTCGCGCCGGGAAACGAATGGTCGACTTTAGTAGCAGGGTGTAAATCTGCACCAGACGGTTTTTGGAAGAGATGTAGCTGAAATTGAGCCGGTTCTCGCCGATTTTCGTTTTCGTCAGGGCATGGATAGCCATGGGGATCAGCATCATGGCCACGATCAGGGACATGACGAGGGTGGACACGATCGAGATGCCGATATGCCGCCCTAAAATTTTAACAAAAAAGTTTTCCGAAAACATAAACGGCAGAAATACGATGATGGTGGTCAGCGTGGAGGCAAAGACCGATTTCCAGACCTCGCCCGTGCCCTGCACCACCGCCGAGTCGCGATGGCGGCCGGCGGCGAGGAGGCGGTAGATATTTTCCAGTACCACGACGCTGTTATCCACCAGCATGCCGACCGCCAGGGCAATGCCCACCAGCGTCAGCGAATTGAGCGAAATATCATAGGCATAAAAAAGATTCATCGCCATCAGAATAGAGATCGGGATCGTCAGGGCAATGACCAGCAGGATGCGCAGGTTGCGCAAAAATATCCACAGGATGAAAATGGCCAGCAAACCGCCGGTAAGAGCCAGATCTTTGATCAGATTGATATTTTTTTCGATCTCTTCCGCCGAGTCGCTCTGAATGGCGATTTCCACATCGTCCGATTTGAGCCGGCTGTTGAGCGACGCCACCACGTCGCGGGTGGCGTGCGACAACGTGATCAGGTTCACCTGCGTGTCGCGGATGAGCTGCAGCGTCACCGCTTCTTTGCCGTTGACCCGACTGATGGAGGTCCGCTCTTTAACGCCGAAATAGACCTCAGCCACGTCTTTGAGCAGCAGCGGCCCGGCCGATTTGAGCACCACGTTCTCCAACTGATGGACATCGGTGAATTCGGCCGTGACGTTGACGAAAAAGTGCCTGTGGCGTTCATAGACCTGGCCGACGAATGTTTTGCTGCGGTTGCTGCGGGAGATGGCGCTGCGGATCTGATTGGAGGTGATGTTATGCGCCTTGCACGCCTCTTCGTCGAGAATGATTTCTATGGTCTCCTGCTGCCCGCCGAACACTTCGACGTGAGCCATACCGTCGATGTTTTCCAGATCATTGAGAATTTTCCGGTCTACGACCTGTCGCACCCGGTCCACGCCGCCGCTGCCGCGCACCTGCAGGCGCATGAACATGTTGGACAGCTGCTGGGTATCGACCTTGAACACGCCGATGACAAACTCGTCGCCTATCGAACTCTTTATTTCGTTGATGCGTTCCTGCAGTTTGAGATGGACATACTTAATGCGCACGTCGGGATTGAAATAGACCATAATGCGGCCGCCGCGCCGCTCGGCCGTGGATTCGATGCGGTCAATGCCTTCCAGCGATCCGATCGCCCCCTCCAGGGGAATGATCACCTGCTTTTCAACATACTTTGGATCCATGTCCTGCATGGACTGCGCCTGCACGATGAGAAAAGGCAGCTCTGTGCTCGGCAGCAGTTCCACAGGCAATTTCTGATATGAAATATATCCCAGCATGACGGCCGCAATAAACAGCATGGCCATGAAGGTCTTTCTTTCAATAGCGAATCGAACGAGTTTCATAAAGTGCGTCTCAAATCGGTTTACCAACCATTCAGGGCGTAGTGATGGCCTGGGATCTTTTCAATCTGGCCAGGATGCTTTCGAACCATTCGTACACGCAGGGAATGAGCACCAGCGTCAGCAGCGTCGACGTGGCCAGGCCGCCGATCACGGCCAGCGCCAGCGGCGCGCGCAGGGCTACGCCTTCGCCAAAGCCGAAGCAGAGCGGCAGCATGCCCAGGATGGTGGTCAGGGAGGTGGTCAGAATCGGCCGGATGCGGTTGCCGCCGGCGGTCAACAGCGCTTCGCGCACCGGCATGCCGCTGCGGCGGAAATAGGTCACCGCATCCACGAGCACGATGGCGTTGTCCACGGCTATACCGCCCAGCATGATGAGGCCGATGTAGGCCATCATGTTGAAGGACAGGCCGGCGAAGAAAAAGGTGATGATCGTGCCGACCGCCGCCAGAGGAATGGTCAGCAGAATCGTAAACGGATGCAGCAGCGATTCGAATTCGGCCGCCATGACCATGTACACCAGCACGATGGACAGCAGCAGGGCGAAGCCGAGGTTGCCGAACGCCTCTTCCCGCTTTTTCTCTTCGCCGCCGATTTCATAGCGGTATTCAGCGGGAAAATTTACCCCCTTCAGTCGGGTGTTGATCGAGGCCACCACCTGGTCGAACGGCTTTTTGCCGACTACGCCGGCACTCACGGTGCTGATGCGCGACTGGTTGCGGCGGCTGATTTCACGGGGCGCATTGACCAGTTCAATATCGGCAATGTCATCCAGACGCACCTTTTGGCCGCTGTTGTCAATGACCAGGTTGGACAATTCCTGCACGGACATCCTGGGCATGCGCAGGGTAATGTCCTGCATCTCGCCCTGGTAATCCCATTGGCCGGCATCCTTGCCCATCAACGCATCCTGCAATTGTGTGGCCAGGTTATCAAGGCTGACATTCAACAATCCGGCGCGATTGCGGTCCACGACCAGTTGTATCTCGGGTCGGCCCAGATCAAAGCTGCTTTCAATGTTGGTCAGTTCCGGAATAGTCGACACTTCCGCTTTGACCGTTTCCGTCAAGGTGCGCAATTCATCGAGATCCTGGCCGATGATCTCAATGACAATGGGCGCGGTCTCCATGCCCAGACTCATCTCCACCGCCGTCTGTTCCTGGAGCACTTTAGCTTCCACATCCGGAATGCCGGCCAGGACCTGATTGACCTGCGCCAGGATCCGGGTGGAGTTGTATTTTTTCTCCCGGTTGAGCAGCACTTTGGTCGTGGCCGTGTTCTCATCTTCAAAGATAGCCTGCGTGCTGGTGCTGGTGCGTGCCGACGGGCCGATACGGCTGTAGATGGTTTGAATTTTGTCGCCCAGCGTCTCCTGCAGCAGATGCTCGATATCGATCACCGTCTGTTCGGTCCGCGTCAGCGCCGATCCTTCCGGCAAAGTCAATTCGATGGAAAAAGCGTTGAAATCCGGACGCGGCATGAACTCGCTGCCCACATACGGCAGCAGCAGGCCACCGATGGCCATGAGTGCCACACTGCCGAGGATGACCCATACTTTGTGATCCAGAATGCGAGCCAGCAGGATCGGATACCATGGAAAACGGATGGAACGGCTCTCGATGGATCGCACGGAAGAGGTAATGAACTTGCTGCTCAACATCGGCAGCACGATGATGGAAACCACCATGGACGCCAGCAGTGAAAACGTCACCGTCCACGCCTGATCCTTGAACAGCTCGCCGGCCGAGCCGTGCAGATAGACGATGGGCAGAAACACCACCACCGTAGTCAGCGTGACGCCGACGATGGCGCCGCCGACCTGGGACGCGCCTTCGATGGAAGCATCGCGAATGGACAGGCCGTTTTCCACATTGCGGAAAATATTCTCCATGACCACGATGGCATTATCCACCAGCATGCCGGCGCCCAACGCCAGCCCGCCCAGTGTCATCAGGTTCAGGGTGAGTCCGTTAAAGTACATCAGATTGAAGGTGGCGATGATGGAAATGGGGATCGCCGCGCTGATGATCAGGGTCACTCCGAGATGGCGCAGGAACACATAGAGCACCGCCACGGCGAGAAGGATGCCAAACACGGCGGACGATTTCACCTCGTCAACCGCCGTGACGATAAATTCGCCCTGATTCTGGATGACATCCAGGGAATAACCGGGCATGGCCTTGCCGAGCCGGGTCAGGGCTTCGCCGAGCTCTTCCACGGCTTTGATGGTGTTGTAGCGCGTTTCTTTATATATGGCCAGGGCCATGCAGCGCTTGCCCTGAATGCGCACAATGTTTTCCGGCTCCTGATTCTGCATGCGCACCGTGGCTACATCCCGCAAAAACACCGGCACCCGCTGCGAGGTGGACGACCCGGTAACGGTCGATTCGCTTTTATAGCCGACGATGACGCTTTCGATATCAGCGAGCGAAGCAAATTCGCCGACGCCTTTAATGACGTATTTGCGGCCCATCTCTGTGATGGAGCCGCCGGAAGCGTTGCGGTTGTAACTCTGAATGCGGCCGACGATGGTGGTGGCGGTAACGCCATAGGCATCCATCAGATAATCGTTGGTCTCCAGCACCACCTCTTTTTCTTCCTGGCCGAGCAGTTCCACCTCGGCCACGCCTTCCAGCCGTACCAGCTCGTTGCGCAAATAGTTTTCCGCCACTTTGCGCAATTCATCCATATCGGTCACCTGCGAATGCGACAGCCCGACGATCATGATCGGTTGGGCGTTGGGATCGTGCTGGGTGATATTGATCTCGTCGATGGTATTGTTCTGGTTGAGCGTGGTCATGCTCTTTTGCAGATCCAGAAAGGCTTCATCCATATCGGCGTCCCAGGCGTATTCGACAATGATCTGGGCGCTGCCGACGCGGCAGAGCGAAGAGACCTGAATCGCCTTTTTCTGGCGGATGGCGACGGATTCGATGTTTTCCACAAACTGCTTCTCGATCTCTTCCGGCGGCCGCTCGCCGGCCAGGATCTCGACGTACAGGCGCGGATTGTTGAGCTCGGGAAAGAGATCGACGCCGAGTTTTTGGAAGGAAATATATCCCAGCAGCACTACCGCCAGAACCAGCATTAACACTGAAATCGGATAGTGGACGGAAAATTCAGCAAGTTTTCTCATGATCGCTCTTTATCGTATGATTTTCACCTTGGAACGGTTTTGCAGCGTTTCAAAACCCTTGACGATGAGCCGTTCGTCTTTGCGCAGGCCGTTGACCACTTCCACCACATCCGGATTTTCTATGCCGGTGGTGATGATCCGCTCTTCAGCCGCGCCCTTTTCGACCACAAATACGGTTTTGCCGCGCTGGCGGGCGAGGATGACCTCTTTGGAAATGACGATGGCGGAGTCTTTGCGCGCCACCACAATCTCGGATTTGACAAACATGCCCGGCCGCAACAGCAGGGCCGGATTATCGATTTCCAGCGTGCCCTTGAAGGAACGGGTGTCCGGATTCAGCGCCGGCGACACCTCCGCGATCCGGCCGGAGAGCGTGTCCTTGGGCAGGCTGTAATTCATGATGCGGCAGGTCTGGCCGACGCGGATGCGCTCCATCTCTTTGCCCGGCAAGCTGGTCTCCATGTACATCTTTGAATAATCCATGATCTGCACCGTGGCGGATCCGGCGGTGACGAGCGTGTTTTCGGTAACGTAGGGCAGATCCACAATTACGCCGGTGAACGGCGCCGTGATTTTCATTTTATCCAGGGCGATGAGCGCATTTTCATAGGTGTACCTGGCGTCCATGAACGTTCTTTCCGCCGTCTTTAGTTCGCGCAGCGTCACCCCCCCTTTTTCGTACAGCGACTGCTGCTTTTCGAACTCGCGCTGCGAAATATCCAAGTTGAGCTTTTGCGATTCGATCTTGATAGTGTTGATCTGTTCCGGATTTTCCAGTTGAATGAGCACTTCACCCTGCTGAACGCGATCGCCGAGCACAAAGGGCCGACGTGTGCGGGGGTTGACAGCGCGCTTGTAATATCCGGCCGCTTCGGATTTCAGGGTGACTTCTTTTATGGATTTCGCAGTGCCTGTGGTGGTGACAAATTCCTCGATGGAACGGGTCTTGACCTCTTCCACCGATACCGGCACCGTGATCTGCAGGTCCCGATCTGTTTCTCCGCCGCTGCAAGCCAGGATCAGCAACGGCAACACCAGGACGATTCGCTTTTTCACACATGGCTCCTTTATTTTATGCTGAATTGAGCGATAAAGGTGGCCGGGCCGTCTCGGTCCGGCAGCATTTTGAACACGCATCGCTCGGTACAGATTTTAGTATTTTTCTCTATCAATTCTTGGAGTGCAGCTCCGGCAGCACCGGCGTGTTGCGCAAAAAATCCCACATGGATTGTATCTTTAGATTGAGCAGCGCAATTTTATAGTTGATGAGGGCGTCCACCAGTCCGATTTTTTTCTGCGACAGCTGATTCTGATAGAGGCTGAGGTCCATCGAGGTCAGATCGCCGTTGCGATAGCGCTCCAGATTGATGTCATAGGTCAACTGTGCGTTGCGCACGTTCTGCTGCGCGATCTCGATCTGCAGCGCCTGGTTGTTCAGCGTCCGGTACGCCTGACGAACCCCGATGATGATGTCGTTCTTCAAATCATCCAGGTTCAGCTCCTGGCTGCGGACCGTTGCTTTTTCCGCGCGGATGCGCGACGCTTTTTCACCCCAGTCAAAGAGAGGAATTTCGAACGACAGCTGATAGCGCTGATTGCGCGTCGGCACTTCATAGATGTTATTGACTTCCGGATCCGAACCGATGATGCCGTAGGTGAATTGCAGATCGCCCTTGAACTCGTTGGTGGCCGAGGTACGCACCAGGTCGGCGTGGGCGAGATCGACGCTGATCTGGCGCTGGCGCAGCTCCATACGGGATTTGAGGCCGTTGTCCAGCGCTTTTTGCAGATCCACGGTCACAGGCAGATGCGTCACATCGGCGATCACATCGATTTCATCGAACAGGGAAATCCCCAGCAATTTTTTAAAATCATCCAGGGAATTTTCCAGGTTGACCAGTTGATCCTGCACCTTGGATTTGCTGCTGGCCAGGTTCAATTCGGCCTGGTAGAGCTCTTCCTGCGCCACCAGTCCGGCCGCCACCTTGTTGTTGATGATCTCATGGCTCTGCTGCTGATTCTGAAACTCTTCGATGGCGATCTGGTGCGCCAGCTTTTGACTGTAGACCCGGTAAAACGCCTGCGTCACCATACGTTCCAGGGACATCTTTTGAATGGCATAGTTCAACGAATTGTTTTCCAGCTCCAGCTCCAGCCCCTTCAACTGCAACAGGGTGCGGTTGTAGGTAAAGATCGGCTGGGCATAGGTCAGGTAGAGGTAATTGCTGTAGGTTTTGTCCCGTCCCTGTCGCACTTCGCTGTAGGAATCCTGCCAGTTGAATCGATTGTACAGCGACAGGGTGCCATCGGTCCATTTCAGAGGTTGCGAAACTCGGAGCTGGCTTTCGGAGACCTTGGTTTCGTTGGTCTTCCAGCCGAAATAGGTATTGAAGGTGCGCGACCGGTCATAACTGAACGGGGTGACCGTCAGACTGAAATTGGATTTCAGCGCCGCCTGCTGCGCCTTTAGTGATTCCCGGCTCCGTTCCAGATTCAGCTCCACCTGGAGGATGTCCGGGCTGTTGGCCATGGCAATGTTCAACGATTCTTCCAGCGTCAGTTTTTTCTGTGCGGCGGCTAATTGAAACAACGCCAGCATGAAAACGAGGCAGAGAGATGTGCGATTTCGCATAGACGTTACCTTTTTATATGTTCCAACCGCTCTTGTCGCTTTCGCCTATCGCTTGACCCATTTGACAGCGTCGGCATAGACGATGCGGCCGTCGCTCTCGTTGGTGATGGTCACCTTGGCCGCGCCGGCGGAGAAATAGTGGGTGCAGAGCAGATACCAGCCGGTTTCCGTTTTGTCCGCGTCCAGGGTGATCTTTTCCTCGCCGTCATCGTGATAGACGATCAGATGAAAGGTGCCCGTCATATTCTGGCCGCGCCGGTCTTCGCGGCGTTCGCGGAAAAAGGTGGGAATGCGCGCCACATAGAAAAACACATCGTATTGGCCGCTGGCGGGCAATTGGGCGGTCCAGGTCGCGGTTTTATCGCCTTTGCCGGCGCGGATATAGGCGGCCGAGCGGATGTAATGACCGTAGAAATCGCTCAAGCTGGTCAACGTCCAGGTTTGCGGTGAACTCCACCACGACAGCCCCTTGTACTTGTCCTCTTTTTCGACCGCGCGGCTGGGCAGCATCCGTTTCAACCAGCTGGTGGTTTGCTGGCTGATAAAGGTAAATCCTTCGTCTTCGTTGTCGACAATGATTTCGCCCGGGGTCAGGCTGAGGATCGCCGGCTGTTCGCCGTCGAGCGGCACCGCCTTTTCCCGCATTTTAATCTCTCCCAGCGGCCTGGTGATGATGGTCGGCAGATTGCGCGAGATGAGCGTATTCACCTGCAGCACCTGCGGCTGCTCGTCCAGAACCACGCCGATCTCTTTGCTTTCACCGGCAGCCATGCGATAGAGGCGATCCGGTTCAGCCGTACCACGTCCCATGCCGAACCCGCGCATGCCAAAACCGCCCGGAGGGCCGCCGGGGCCACCGGGTCCGCCGCGACGGAAATTAACAGCGATCAGACCGGGAACCGGTTCAGGATTGGCGACTTTGAAACGAACCTGATAGCGGGTGCGATCCTTGTCGAGCACTTTATAAGCCTGCACGTCATCGATCAGATAGCCGGGCAATTGGCGGCTGTTTTGCCACAATTCATATTCGCCGGATAAATCGTACTGGTACTGCTCTTTGAGCACCTGTATAAAATCCTGCAGATTCGAACTCTGGAACCGGCGTGCCCCGAGATAGGCGGCAAGCATTTTGGCAAACGCTTCGCTGCCGGCTTTGCTTTCAATGTTGCGGAACAGATATTCGCCTTTGAGCCGCAAGACATTACCGGCAATATCCTGCTGATCCTTATCGCTGAGAATTTGCGGCAAGGTATGGCTGGCCAGCGCCAGACTGGCCTTTTCATCATCAGACACTCCGGTAAACATCCGGAACGGAGTTTGCCGGCTCATCTGATCAAAGCTTTTGGTATAGAGGTAGGACTCGCAGGCTACATTGAACAACGGGCTGAAGGGCGAATAAAAATAGTTGGCCGTGGTGTAATACAGTGGAAATATGTTACAGCTCGCCGGCAGGCCGACCCAATTCTCCCGGAAGGAGCGATCCATACGGTTGCCGAGCAGCGCGGTCTCTATGGCGCTGCGGAACATCCGCGCCTGTTGTTCCTGCGGGGTAAAGACCTGGTTCATGCGCTGTTCCATACGCTTCAGGCGACTGGCCCGCTCCGGGATCTCTGCACCGTTCAGGCCAATGCCGAATTCCGGATAATATACGAATTCAGGCTGCACGTTTTCCGTCTGCATAGTCCACAGCCGTTCATAGCTCACGAACTGAACCGGCACTTCCACCAGGTTCAGCCGTTTGTAGGGAAACGACAGGCCGTGGCGCCGTTCATAATCCTGCTTCATATCGCGAATGATGACCGACAGCGTGTCTTTCATATCCTTGAAATAGGGTTTGAAATAATCATGCCCGGAACGGAAATGAAGAGTATAGGTCACATCGCCGACCTGCAGCGAGTGCGACTGATAGGGACCGATGACCAGAGACAATTGTGGCAGCGGCGTTTCCGGATTGAACTCGAATCGGCCTGTGGAGGTTTCCTGCATCGCGCCTTGCGCGAGCGCTTTCAGGCCAGGCCTGGTTTTCACGCGCAACTGGAACCGGGTGAAATCACGATGCGCGGAACCGGGAAAGGCGGCGCCATAGGGTGCGCCGCTGCTCGGGTACCATTGCGTTTCAGCCGTCAACAATACATAGTCGGGTGTGACAAAGCTGTATTTTTTCCCAGTCGTATACATCCAGATGCGCTGGCGTTGGTTGTGTTTTTCTTCACTGACGTCCGTGTAGCAGGCGCGGTCGTCGGGCACGCCGGCATAACGCATCATGATGGAATCCCGGCCACCGGCCGCAAGCGGACGGGCCAGGGACACAGTCAGCAGATGAGCCTTGCGAGCAAAGGCAAGGGATTGGCCGTTCTGTTGAACCGAGCTGACGACCAGCCCGGGATTCAAACTCAAGATCACTTTATCCATCGGCTGCGATTCCATATTGGCGAACACGAGCAGGTTCTCCACCGCAAGGGCAGAGCCGGTGTGTTCCAGGCTCAAGGAGCTTCGCTCGATCGGCAGGTGCGGCAGCCGCACCGATTCCTGGTTGAGACGACGCATTTCGCTGCGCAGTTCCCTTCCGTAAGAAAAAAAGCTGTGATACCGGTACACGATGACGGCGCTGAGGAGCAGCGAAACGGCGATCACAGCCATCGCTATTTTGCGCAATCCCGGCGATTGCGGCAATCGCGGCAGCAGCAGGATGGTGCCGAACATGCCGGCCACGCCGAGCAGGACATAGAGCAGCCGCTGCAGAACGACGAGCGACAGGTTGGGCAAACCGACATAATCAGACAGCGCCAGTGGCTGATAGAAACCGAGATAGTCGAACAGGCCGTAATAATTATCGCGCAGGTAGATGAGCACCAGGGCCGCATAGCCCAACAGCAGTACAAAGGTCACCGCCTGATTGCGCATCAGCAGCATGAGCAGAAACGCCAGGCCAAAGGTAAACATCAGCGTAGGCAAGGACAGCATCAGCGGGTAGAACAGATAAGCCAACCAGATAACCGGCCGGTCGGAAAACACACCGTTGATGACGCCGGCCACCAGCAGCAGGAGAATATTCAGGCCGATGAAGACCATCATGATGCCCAGCATTTTGCCGAACACATAATCGCCGTTGGTCATGCTGCGCATGTAAATAACTTCGGTGGTGTCCATCTTTTTGTCGCGCTTGAGAAATTCCGTGGACAGGAAAATGGCCAGCACCGCCTGCACCAGATTGAGCCAGCTTGTATTCAAATAGGGAATAAAGGAAGGCAGGGCTCTAAACAGCCATGGAATATCAGGTACGGCTTTGGAAAAAGCCAGTACGCTCCAGCCGCCGATAAACAACAGAGCCAGGACGGCAAAGATGCGGAAAAACCAGCTGCGCAGCAGGGTTTTGGCTTCGTATACGGCCACGCTCCAGATATTATACATAGATAACATGGTTATCGTCCTCGCTCAGGATAATGATTCTATAAAATAGACATAGGCATGTTCCAGATTCGGCTCCACCGGCCGCGCCGGATAATCGGTTATTTTATCCGCCACCACCTGCACCTCATAGCCCGTTTCGCTGGGTATGGTGCTGATCACCGGATATTTTTCCTTGAGCATATCCAGCTCGCTGTCCATGGCTTCGATCTGCCAGACTTTGCCGTTGGCCTGTTCGACCAGCTTGTCCGGCGCACCGTTGAAAACGATTTTACCGTGGTTCAACAGGGCCATGTCCATGCAGGTGCTCGAGATATCGCCGACGATGTGAGTGGAGAGAATGATGATGATATCCTGCTGCGACAGTTCGGCCAGCAGATTGCGGAAGCGGATGCGCTCCTCCGGATCCAGACCGGTGGTGGGTTCATCGACAATGACGATGTGCGGGTGTCCGATAAGCGCCTGGGCAAT
>CAZISM010000107.1:0-17727 GCA_964541895.1 uncultured Cytophagia bacterium | reverse complement strand
CCGATGAGCAGGGGAATGCTGAACGCCCCCAATCCGTAGAAAACGCCGAGCAGACTGAGATCCGAGCTGCGCCGGCTTTCGCTGATATCCGACACCAGAGCGCTGGTGCCGGCGTTGATGATGCTCCCCGCCAGGCCGACGATGAACATGAGCACGCGCAGATGCGCCACCCGCTGGGCGAACGCCAGGCCGTTCAGCCCGATGAGGATGCCGACGCAGGCAAGAATCAGCAGGAATTTATAGCCATAGCGGTCGACAATCGGCCCGAACAGCAAAGAGCCGGTCAACATGCCGAGACTCAACAGAAAAAACAGCGACCCGGCGTTGGCCTTATCGATGCCGAAGGAATCCATAATCGTCGGCAGCATGGCGCCCAACACGGTCAGTGAAACGCCGAACATGAAAATGGCCAGACAACTGGCGTAAAACAGCACGGTGCGATTGGAAGCCATGGCAGGGCCTATTGGTATGTTTTCAGAATTTTATCAATGAGATGGCTGGTGGACATGCCGGGCACACCGGGCAGCAGATCGATGCGGCCGCCATACGCTTCGACCGTGTGGCGCTCTTCCTGATTCAACGAAGCCAGATTGTAATCGCCTCCCTTGGCATAGACGTCCGGTTGCAGCCGGGCGATGATCCCTACGGGCGACGCTTCGTCAAAGACGGTGACGTAATCCACACAGGAGAGAGCGGACATCAGTTTGGCGCGCTGTTTTTCCTCCACAATAGGCCGGGAAGGGCCCTTGGAAGCGCGTACGGATTGATCGCTGTTGAGGCCGACGATCAGCATATCGCCCAGCCGGCGCGCTTTTTCCAGATACAGAATATGACCGACGTGCATGATATCGAAACAGCCGTTGGTCCAGACGACTTTTTTGCCCTGCCGCTTGGCCTCCTGGACGATGAGTCCCAGTTCCGTCAGAGAAACGACTTTGTGGGCTTCCAGTTCTGCGTTCTGTCGCAGGGCAAAGGCGATGAGCTCTTCGCGGGATATTTCGGCCAGGCCGGGTTTGGAAACCGCAATGCCGGCCGTCAAATTAGCGAGGGCGGCCGTTTGCAGCGGCGTGACCTCCACCACGATGCCGGCGGCGACCGCGGCGACCACCGCTTCGCCGGCGCCGACCACATCGAACACCTGCAACGCTTCGGTACCGACAAAGTGTGCCGGCAACTCTTCCTGGTGTACGCTCATACCAGCCGCACCATGACTGACATAGAGATGCCGGCACCCCAGGAGCGATCGCAACCGGTCGCCGCTTTCCGGCCCATAGCCGGTTTCTGCAAGGGCCGCTGCCGCTTCTGCTTCGTTGACGATCACCGCCGTAAACTGTTTCAACAGCGAGACGTGGCGTTCGGAGTCGCCGATGCAGACCGCCTGGACGGCGAGGCGGCGCAGCAACTCGATGGTTTCTGCATTAACCAGACCGCTTTCCTTATCGATCACCACCAGCGCTTTGCATCGGTTGAGCAGACCGGCCTGTTCGGCCAGATGCGACAGGGTGGCTGGCGATGGCGCGCTGCTCTCACCGCTGGAAACGCGCATGACCTCCCGTTCCGGATAATGAGGCCCCTTGACGCTGATGCGCAGGCGGCTTGGGGTCACATAGGAGCTGTCCTGATGCAACCCCTGGCAATGAATGCCCCGCTGTTTCAATTCGTTCAGCAGCGCCTGACCGTGCAGATCTTGGCCCACGCGACCAAAGGCATACACCGAGGCGCCTAAATCGGCCAGAAGCAGGGACACATACGCCGCGGCGGCAGGCTGCCAGGAACGGCGCGTGCCTTGCACGATGGGCACCGGCCCGTCATCGGCAACCTTGTCGATGGCGCCATGAATATACTCGTCGAGATAAAAATCTCCGAAAACGGCCACCGGAGCCTGCTGCAGCCGCATGAGAATGTGTTGTACGTTTTCCATGCAGAAATGTAAGAATATTTTTACTATTCGGCAATTGAAAAGACCGGGGCGGCCATGGCCGCCGAAGCGGTCATATTCCTGTTGCTTTTCTTTTCCTGTTAGACTATCTTTAGGAGCGAACGAACGCCCGGTGCACAGCCGGGCCGGCAGGTTGATGCATGAAAAAAGAACAGTCACAGCTTATCCGTCATTTGCACGATTTTTTGCTGCGAACCGATCTGGTCCGCAGCGGGCAAAAGCTGGTCGTCGCCGTTTCCGGCGGTATGGATTCCATGGTGCTGTGTCACGCGCTCCTGTCCCTGGCGCCGGCGTGGTCCTGGACGCTGGCAGCGGCTCACTTTAACCATCATTTGCGCGGCGCAGAATCCGGCGGCGATGAAGAGTTTGTGCGCCGGCAATGCCTGTTGTGGGGCATTCCCCTCTATCTGGGCGGCCAGGAGGTGGCCTTGTGGTCGAGGCAGGAGGGACATTCGCTGGAGAGCGGAGCGCGCATCCTGCGTTACCGCTTTCTGTTTGATCTGCTCGACCAACTCGGTTATGACCGCCTCGCCACCGGTCACAATGCCGATGATCAGGTCGAGACGGTTCTCGATCACCTGCTGCGCGGCAGCGGTGTGACCGGTTTGTGCGGCATCGCCAGCCGGCGCGGCGCGTTGGTGCGTCCTCTGCTTTTTGCCGACCGCCGTCTGATTGCAGCCTATGCCCGCGAGATGGAGATCCCGTTCCGGGAGGACAGCAGCAATCGGGACCTGCGATTTCGCCGCAACCGCCTGCGGCATCAGCTCATTCCGGAGCTGGAAGTTCAATATAATAAAAAAGTTCGCCAGAACGTCCGCCGATTGGCGGAAAATATGACCGAGGTCGAGGCCTATCTGGTCGCAGAGGCGGAAAAGGCGTTCTCAGAGTGCCTGCGTCTGCAAACCGGCGACAAAATTGTTCTTGATCTTGAGCGCTTTTTGCCGTATTTTAACATTCTTAAGAAATATACACTTCGCTTATGCGTTCGCCGGCTGGGCCATGATGACAGGGTGTTAAATCATGCAAGATTTTCGACGATTCTCTCCGGCCTGCAGCGGCGGCCGTCGTCGTGGCAATTGCAGCTGGCCAAGGATTTATATCTCTGGATCAGGCCGGATACTCTGGAGGTCACACAGCGTATGGCCGGGATCCAGGAAGTATGGCTGCCGCAGTCTGAAAAAGAGTATCTGCTCTGGGGCGAGTGGCGTTTGATCATCAGTTCTGATTCCGCATCGTTAGCATCCATTCGCAGCAATCCGGACCCCCTGTGTATCTGGGTGGATGGCGGACAGTTACGCTGGCCGCTCTGTGTGCGGGCTGTGCAACCCGGTGATCGATTCTATCCGCTGCATATGCGAGGAAGCAAATCGATAGCGGATTTTTTTATCGATGTCAAGGTGCCACGATTCGAGCGGGGCAACATTCCGCTGCTCTGGAGTGGAGACCGCCTGGTTTGGGTCTGCGGGTTGCGTCTCGATGATCGCTTCAAAGTAACCCCGGACACCACCGATGTGTATAAGCTAAGATTGGTAAAGAATACGTGAACCCGAAATCCGAGTTTGAAAAGGCTGTTTACGAAAACGAGTTTCGCACCCTCATCAGCCGCGAGCAGTTGCAGGCCCGCATCGTTGAATTGGGGCGGTGCATCACCGAGGAGTATCGCGGCAAACAGCCCATCATGATCGGCGTGCTGAACGGAGCGTTTCTGTTCATGGCCGATCTCATCCGCTGCGTCGAGCTGGATCTGGAGGTGGATTTCATCAAAATATCCAGCTACGGCGATGCCAAGGTCTCGTCCGGCCAGGTGATGATGCTCAAGGACATCAATGCCGAAATTCAGGGCCGGCATGTACTGGTGGTGGAGGACATTGTCGACACCGGGCTTTCCATACAGTTTCTTCAGGAAAAATTTCTCGCGCTGGCGCCCGCGTCGCTGCGTTTTGTCACCTTGCTGTACAAAAAGCAGAACGCCAAGGTGGAACTGCATCTTGATTATGTGGGATTCGAAATACCGAACGAATTCGTGATCGGTTACGGCCTGGATTACAAGCAGATCTTGCGTAATCTGCCGGCCGTCTATGTTTTGGATTAAACGTTAGGATTCGACGTGAATTTTATACATAACCGCTCTGAACAGCAGCACATATTTATGGCGCAGGACTCGTCCTCTCCGGATCAGCGCCCTCCGCGCAAAAACAGCCCGCGCAAGATGGAACCGCCGCAATGGGGCAAAGGCGCGCGCACCTTTTTCATCTGGGTGGGATTATTTCTCGTCGCCCTGCTGGCTTCGCAACGGCTTTCCGATATCCGTCAAAAAGAAGTGGTCATCGATTATAACCGTTTCATGACCATGATGCAGGACGGCAAGGTGGTTGAGCTGACCATCCAGGAACAGACGGCGCACGGCAAAGCGTCCGAGGCGCTGGACGCCGCCAACACGATGCTGTTCAAGCTGACGCTGCCCAACAAGCCCGATTTCGCCACCACCGAGCGGTGGCGCAACGAATTCAAGGTCAATCTTCGTTTCAAGGAAGATTCCATCAGCTTTTGGTCCGTTTTCTGGACGGTGGTGCCCTGGATCGTAATCTTTGGCGTGTGGATGTTTTTTCTGCGCCGCATGCAGGGCGGCGGCGGCGGCAACAAGAATATTTTTTCGTTCGGCAAATCCAAGGCTCGCATGTGGACGGAAAATCTGCCCAAGGTCACCTTTGACGATGTTGCCGGTGCGGACGAAGCCAAAACCGAGTTGCGGGAAATCATCGAGTTCCTGAAAGAGCCGGAAAAGTTTCAGCGGCTTGGCGGCAAGATTCCCAAGGGCGCATTGCTGCTGGGTCCTCCGGGCACCGGCAAAACCCTTCTGGCCAAAGCTGTGGCCGGTGAAGCCGGCGTGCCGTTTTTCAGCATGTCGGGCGCGGATTTTGTAGAGATGTTTGTCGGTGTCGGCGCCTCACGCGTGCGCGATCTTTTTGATCAGGGCAAGCGCAACGCCCCCTGCATCATTTTCATCGACGAGCTGGACGCGGTCGGCCGGCATCGCGGCGCCGGTCTGGGCGGCGGCCACGATGAGCGCGAACAGACGCTGAACCAGCTGCTCGTCGAAATGGACGGATTTGAATTCAACGAAGGCGTCATTCTCATCGCCGCCACCAACCGTCCGGATGTGCTGGACTCGGCCCTGCTGCGGCCGGGACGATTCGATCGCCAGATCGTCGTCGATCTGCCGGACGTGCGCGGCCGCGAAGGCATCCTCAAGGTGCACACCAAAAAAATTCCCATGGCCAGAGGCATCGACCTGTCGATTCTCGCCAAAGGCACGCCGGGATTCTCCGGCGCCGATCTGGCCAACATGGTCAACGAAGCGGCCCTGCTGGCGGCGCGCAAGAACAAAAGCGAGGTGGATGCTTACGACCTCGAAGAGGCCAAGGACAAGGTGCTGATGGGCACCGAACGCAAGAGCCTGATCCTCAGCGATGAAGAAAAACGCATCACCGCCTATCATGAAGCCGGCCATGTGCTGGTGTCGCGTCTGACCCCGGGCTCTGATCCGGTGCACAAGGTCACCATCATTCCTCGCGGCCGCGCTTTGGGACTCACGCAAACGCTGCCGATGGATGAAAAGCACAACTATAGCAAGAGCTACTGCCTGGCAACCTTGCGCCGCCTCCTGGGCGGTCGCGCAGCGGAAAAAGTCGTGTTTAACGAACTGTCCACCGGCGCCGGCGACGACATCAAACGCGCTACGGATCTGTCGCGAAAGATGGTTTGTGAATGGGGGATGAGCGAAGTGCTGGGCCCCATGACCTTTGGCGAAAAGAACGAAGAGATCTTTTTGGGCCGTGAAATCGCCCAGCATCGCGATTACAGCGAAAATACGGCTCAGGTGATCGATCAGGAAATCCGCCACCTCATCGAAGAGGCCATGAAAGACGTGGAAAACATGATGCTGGCGCACCTCGAAGACCTGCATACCCTGGCCAAAGCGCTGCTGGAAAAAGAGATTCTCGACGGCAGCGAAATCGAGCATATTTTGCAGAAAAAGGAAGCGATACCGGCCGCCGCTGCGAACGAAGCGGCTACACCTGGTCTGGCTTGAACCGCCGGACAGGATCGTTATTAATACCACCATCTACAGGTTAAGCAGACGATGTGAACGTCCTTTACGATACGACATCATTTTGGGTTCTCGCCGTTGCGTTTTGCGGTACGATGTTTGTTCTCGTTTTTCTGCGCAAAACGTCCGAGTATATGACCAGGGCAAGGTTTCGCACGAGTGTGTGGATTACAGTTGCCCTGTTCGTTTTACTGGCGGTCTGGCTGGTGCCCCAACGCTCCCGGGAACCGGTGCGCACCCGCATCGCTATTCTCCCCATTCAGGACCTGACCTATGATGAAGAGATCGCCTGGGTGCCGTGGGCGATATCGGCTAATGCCGCCCGTTGCCTGCAGTCACAGCTGCCCCCTTCTTTTCTGGTATGCCGGCCGGAGTGGATGTGGCAGGCGCTGGACCGGGATTCCCTGGCTGATGTGAACTATCTGCAGTCCTATGCAGAACGGCTGCATCTCGACTATGCGGTGCTGGCCGGCCTCAGCTTTAACGGCCAGGCCTATTCTCTGCAATATCTCATGGTGCGCGTTTCGTCGCCGAATATTCTGCAAAAGGCGCAACTGGAAACCGCAGCACATCAGCCGCAGCAACTGGGAGTGATGCTGGCCGGTGCCGTGTTGCAGCTGTTAAACCGGAAGGGCAAAGACTCCTGCACCGTTGCGTCGCCGGCGATCAAACCGCTGAGTTTCGCCGAACTGGCTCTGGCGCAGCGGGATCCGGAACGGGCGCTGTACTGGGCCCGCCAGGCGGCCGCACAAGAGTCGACCTCGGTGCGAGTGCGCAACGTCCTGGCCGATGCCCTGTTGCAGAACAGCAGCGTACAGGAAAAGCAGGGCGAGCGCCATAGCGATCGACTCGACGCCTTGCGCATTTGTGAAAGCACGGTGCTTTATCATCACAACGCCGACGCCTACACCTATCGCATGTTGGCTACGTATTACATCCTGGAAAAGATCTGGGGCAAAGCGCAACAGCACCTGCAAACAGCCATCAAGCTGGACCCGGACGATGCCGCTGCATTTTCCCTTTATGGCTACCTGAACGACAGCCGCATGAAGGCGATCGGTTACAGGGATGAAGCGGAACTGTTACAGCATGTCCTGCATATAAATCCTGGTGACGAATCGGCTCGCCTGCGCCTGGCCGAGCTCCATTTCGCCGCAAACAGGATTCGCGCCGCCCGTGCGGAAATAAATTCCCTGCTCGGCATCCACCCGCGCTCTCTCGACGGCCTCATGTTTCTCGGCAAACTCGCCGCCGGGGACCGCGATTTTTTGGCTCTGACCCGGATCTACGACACGATTTTTGCCATCGATCCGCGCAACGCCGACGCCTATTATAATCTAGGTATCTATTATTTCCAGATCGAAGACTGGAGCAACGCGGAAAAGCTGTTCAATCGCGCCGTACGGTTGGGCAATCATCCGGACAGCCACCTCTATCTCGGGCAACTATACGAACACCTGGGCAAAACCGACAAGGCCATCGAAGAGTATCGCCTGCGCATTCGCCAAAAGCGCGGACCCGACGATCGGTTTGCGGACGTCGCCATGCAGCGGCTCTATGCCCTGGTCAAACCAGATTCGGCGGTGATACAACCCCATGCCCGCTGAACCGCGACATTGGCCGTGCGGCCGCTTTCGCCTGCCGCTCGATCGTACCCTTCTTATGGGTATTCTGAACGTTACGCCGGATTCGTTTTCCGACGGCGGCCAATACAACTCTGTCGAAGCTGCTCTGGCGCGGGCCCGGACCATGGTGGAGGAAGGAGCGGATATCATCGATGTGGGCGGTGAGTCCACCCGTCCCGGCGCCTTGCCGGTTTCAGCGGCAGAGGAAGAGCAGCGCATTCTGCCGGTTATCGAGGTGCTGTGCCGGCAGCTGCAGGTGCCGGTCTCTGTGGATACATACAAAGCGGGATTGGCCCGGCGCGCCTTGCAGGCCGGTGCCAGCATCGTCAACGATATCAGCGGCCTCACCTTTGACAGCGGCATGATGGAGGTCGTGCGCGACGGCGCCGCCGGTGTGGTCATCATGCATATCAAAGGCACCCCGCGGGATATGCAACGGGACCCGCACTATGACGATGTCGTCGCCGAGGTGAGCGAGTTTTTACAACGCCAAAAAGAGCGCGCCATGCAGGCCGGCATTCATGAACGGGCGATCGTGATCGATCCGGGTATTGGCTTCGGCAAACGGCTGCAGGACAATTTTACCCTGTTACGGGAGTTGCGGCAGTTCGCCGGCCTCGGCGCCCCCGTCCTGGTGGGACCGTCGCGCAAGTCGTTTATTGGAGCAACGCTGGATCTGCCGGTGGATCAACGCCTCGAAGGCACGGCGGCCGCGGTTTCCGCCGCAATCCTGAACGGAGCGAACATCATCCGGGTGCACGACGTGCTGGCCATGCGCCGCGTGGCCGCCATCGTCGATCGCATCCTGGCCGCGCCGGCGTAAAAACGGGACGCCGGCCCCATTGTAACCCTGTTGGACACAACGCATGTCGATTACGCTTTTCAGAATAGGTTTTCTTCCTGTCACCGTGATGGATATCCTGGATATCCTGATCATGTCGTACGCTATTTACCGCGTCTATAATTTTTTGCGCGGCTCCCGCGGTGCGCAGATGCTGGTCGGATTGGTCATCATCATGGTCTTTTCCGTGATCGCTCCCCTGGTGCATATGCGCGGCCTCAGCTGGATTCTGCAGAATCTGCGTACGGTGTGGCTGGTGGCGTTTGTGATCCTTTTTCAGCCCGAACTGCGCCGTATGCTGATCCATGTGGGACAGAGCCGGGTGGTCCGCTATTTTGTCAAAGTCAGCGGCAACAAGATGATTGAAGAGGTGGTCGAAGCGGCCAGCGCCTTGCGCGAAAAGGGCTATGGCGCCCTCATCGTCATGGCGCGGGAAACCGGACTGAAAAGCGTTTCCGAATCGGGCATTCGCCTGCAGGCCGAAGTCTCTTCGGAACTGATCCTGTCGATTTTTAATCCCCGTTCGCCGCTGCACGACGGCGCCATCATCATTCAAAATGATGTCATCGAATCCGCCCGCTGCATCCTGCCGCTGGTGGAAATGGAAAAAACGCGCAAAAAGCTCGGCACGCGCCACCGGGCCGCGCTGGGACTCTCGGAGGAAACCGATGCCATGGTCATCATCATTTCCGAAGAGACCGGCAAAATTTCCATCGCCATCGACGGAGAGCTGTTGTTCGATCTCTCTGAAAACGCCCTGCAGGAACGGCTGGAACAGGGGTTGGCTACCGGTGTGAATCAGGAAACACATCTCCGCCGCCGTCGCACAGAAACCAGTGTGGAGGCCGGATGAAATCCGCCGTTTGGCTCTGGCTGGTGCTGGCAGGCTGGGCCGCTCTGTCGGCGCGGGAAGGATGCACCGTGGCGGTCGTCAGCGGCAAAGCCACGTCCGACGGCCGCCCGCTGCTGTGGAAGAACAGGGACAGTAACGAGCGCAACAACGAGGTGGCGTTCTTTCACGGCCCCAACTATGATTTCCTGGGGATCATCAACGCCGGCGACACTACGCAGGTGTGGATGGGCGTCAACACAGCCGGTCTGGCCATCATGAATTCGGAATCCATGGACCAGCCGGGTGACAGTGCCGACAGCGAAGGTTTTTTCATGAAGCAGGTCCTCGGCTGCTGCGGCCGTTTGCGCGATCTGGAGGCCCTGCTGGTACGTACGAATACATACGGGCGCGGCACGCGCGCGAACTTTGGCGTCATCGATGCCTTTGGCGGCGCTGCTTTTTTCGAGACCGGCAACCGTTCCTTCGTGCGTATAAATGCCGATGATACCACCCTGGCGCCGGATGGCGTTCTGGTACGGGCGAATTTCTCCTTTACCGGCCAGGGATCCTCCGCTTATGGCGGCTGGCGCTATCAGCACGCCCTGGCTCTGCTGCGCTCCCTGGCCCGCGATGGCCGACTCTCTCACGAACAGCTGTTGCGCCAGGTCTGCCGCGACCTGGTCAACGACGAGGTGGATCCCTATCCGTTGCCGTTCAGCGGCCGGATGGACAAGGCGGAACCAGGGTGGCTGAACACCCATAACAGCATCAACCGCCATCGCACCGTCTCCTGCGCGGTGTTTCACGGTGTGCGGCTGAACGAATCTCCGGCCCTGACGACCATGTGGTGCATGCTGGGTGAGCCGATTTGCGCCATCGCCATTCCGCTCTGGGCGGCGACCGGGCCGGTGTCCGATATGCTGGATGGTCCGCGAACATCCGCCCTTAATATGAAAATCCAGAGTTACGAAAATCGGCTATACCACGATCGCGACAAGCTGCAATTCATGGATACCCGGCGATTGGCCGGCAGCCGTTCCTTTCGCGAGCGCCAGCGTCGTATGGAAGACGAAATTTTCAATGATACGCGGACCAGAATGATGCAATGGCGCGCCGATCGGCCGGACGGGTATACCATGAGGATGTTTCAAAACGAGATGATCAAATACGTCATGAGGCGGTATTGATACCTGCCATCCCCACCTACAGAGTACACGCATGAATCAAAAATGGAATCAAATTGCCCAGTCGCCGGAAGCCGCCGCGCTGCTGAAACTGTTTTTGCGCATCGACGATATCTGCGATCACGAAGGGGACGTCAAGGACTTTTTGCCCAACCTGCTGCATCAACTGGCGCAGTTGCTGGATGTGCAAACTGTTGCCGTCACCGTGAACGAGGGCCAGGGACAACAGCGGGTGTTGAGCCGCTACGATCGCGGCCGCACCCAAATTACCCATGAAACGCTGGCCGGCATCGCCGTGGAGGCGGTGGCCGGCCGGCAGATGACCATGGTGCAAAGGCCGGACGAGTCGCTGTACAACGCTCTGGTGATGCCGATCATCAAACACGCGCGGGTCCTGGGTTCTTTTATCCTGGCCAACAAATCGGCCGGCGACTTTCAGGACTATGACACGATCGTGGTCACCCTGGTGGAAGCGCGCATGGACGACGCCATCGACGAATGGCTGCGCCTGCAGGAACAGCGACGGGTCACCACCGAAAACCGGGTGATCAAAGAGCTGGACAAAATTCGCGACGAGTCCAACGACCAGGGCGCCGCGCTGGATCAGATGATCACCACCATCCTCGATTCGGTCAAGGCTCAGATCGGTTTTATCACCCTGTACGACGCTGAAAAGGACCGCCATCTGCCCGGCGGCAAGGTGCTGCGCGGTCGCCGGCCCATGAGTCAGGCCGACTACAAGCTGGTGGGCGATCTGGTGCGCAAAACCAAACTGCAACACACCTCAATTCTGCAACACAAGCTCCCCAACAGTGAAATCGATTCCATTATCGTCGCCCCGATGTTCATCGCCGGGCTTTTTCTCGGCGCCGTTGTGCTGATCAACAAAGAACAGGGGCTGTTCGACGAAGAAGACCGCGCCCTCGTCGAATCCATGGCCGGCATCATCGACAGTTTTATTTTTCAGGAAGAAAAATTCAAACGCCTGATGATGCTGGTGGGTCGTGAAGCCACGCGCGATGTGGAGGAGGCGCTGATCATGCAGCGGCCGGACACGGCCCGCGGCCAGCGCACCGAGATCACCATGCTCTTTGCCGACATCCGCGATTACAGCAAAATCACCCGCGATATGGATCCGACCACGGCCGTGCGCATGCTCAACGACTATTATAATGCCATCACGCCCATCGTCACCAGCCATGAAGGCATCGTCGACAAGTATGTCGGCGACGAACTGGTGGCGCTGTTTACTAAAACTACGCCTCGCGGCAGCCATGCGCTGCTGGCGATCGAGACCGCGCTCGAGATGCAGGCGGAGCTGGAGCGGTTGAACAGGGAGTGGGAGCTGACCGGCCGGCCGCTTATTTCCGTGGGCGTGGGCATTCACACCGGCGACGTGGTGCTGGGTCAGATCGGCAGTTACGATCGCAAAGATTACACCGCCATCGGCGCCAATATGAATTTTGCCGCCCGCCTGCAGAGCCTGGCCAAATCAGGTGAAATCATCATCAGCGAAGCCAGCTATGTCGGCATCACCGGCCGGATCATGGCGCGGCGGATCGGGCCTTTTGAAATCAAGGGCTTTGGTGAAAACATCGCCTATCTGGTGGAAGGCCGCTCGCCGGAGCAACTATGATCATCAATCCTACAAACGACAGGAGCACCGCCCTATGATTACACACGCGCAACTGCAACACTATCGAGCCAAAACGCTCGCCGCACTTGATAACGCCGGCATCGTCCTAACACCGGCCGAGAAAGAGCAGATCGAAGTCGTTGACTTTGGCCTGGGTCGCGTGGACGAGATCGGCCTGGAACTCGTGGTCTATGTCAACACCGAACGCTGCTGCGCCAAGGAACTGGTGCTGTTCCCATGGCAGATTTGTGCGGAACACCGGCATCCGGCCGTACAGGGAGAACCGGGCAAGGAAGAGACCTTCCGTTGCCGGCAGGGCGAGGTGTACCTGTACGTAACCGGCACCGCCACACCCAATCCGCACGCGCGCGTTCCGGAAGACAAAAAGGGGACCTTCACGGTCTGGCACGAGATCGTGCTCAAACCCGGAGAGCAATATACGCTGATGCCGGATACCCTGCATTGGTTCCAGGGCGGACCACAAGGCGCCGTGGTTTCTGAATTTTCCACCAAGAGCCGCGACGAAGCCGACCTATTTACTGATGCAGAGATCAACCGCATGACGCAGGTGGCTTGATCGTTTTTCCGGCCGGCGCCCGGTTCTTCCCTCCATCCTCGCTGCCGCCGCCATCCTGTCCGGCATCAGAACCATCATAAGGCCTGATGCCGGAGCTTGCTATCTCTAGTCCCGTTTCAGTCAAAAGACATACGGCCTCAAGCCGATCACCCCTGTACAGCTCTGCTGAACGCAAGGAGGTTTTCCGAGGGCACAGCGGGCGGCATGCCGCCTCCGCATGAGAGAATGATTCGGCTCCGGTCGGCCAGCGTCGCGACTAGTTCGCACGTGTTTTTTTCCACCACAGCCGGTGTCCCGGCTGCCAGGACATCCCGTGGCGGCAGATTGCCCAGCAGCGTTACTCTGTTTTGCGTCAGCGTTTTGAGTTCGTTCAACGGAATATCGAATCCCATATTGAACAGGTTGATGCCCAGATCCGGCAGGTAGGGGGCGGATGGTCTGCAGTTGGCGTCGTTATGAAGGAATTTGACAGATACCGGCAGGCTGTACAGTTCCGCCAGATACGGCAGCCCGAACTTTTCAAATTCTTCCTGGCCGATAAAACCGATGATGTCGTCCAGCATCATGATGCCGTCGATGGTGGTAAAGGTTTCCATTTGCAGTGTCAACCACGATTTTAAAAATGTGGTGATTTTGCGCAGCAGCAGGTGTATCTGCTCCGGTTCCAGCATCATGGCCATGAGGAATTCCGTAGAGCCCATGAGATAGCTGGCGATGTTCAGCGGCCCCCGCGCTACGGCAAAGCGTATTTTATGGCCTTTGGACTCTATGGCGGGTTGGGCCAGACGGAGACGGTTGAGCACCAGCGGCAGCAGTCCGTCGGTGGCGGGATTCGGGATGGGAAGATCGGCGATATCAGCCGTGGTGTTGATCACCTTGTGCGCATGCGGGAATTCATTGGCGGTAAATACCATGCGGCTGCCAAAAGCCGACGGCTCCGTGCACATGCCGTACTCGGACCAAAATCCCGGCAGAAACATGAATTGCGGAAACTCTTCAATGGCTTTCAGATTGGCTTTGAGCCACAACTCATCGCTGGAAAAATAGTCCAGAATGCGTATCCCGTACCAGTTGGGCAGCCAGGGGCTGTCGATAATAAATCCCATGGGCAGGGGTTGCAAAAGTTCACCGGCCAATACCCTCTGCAAAGTTTGCCATTGCTGATCAGTCATGTCAGTAACCTCATGAATTCGTGAACGTTCAACTCTCTTTTGAAGGCAGGGCGACCGGCCGCTCTGCCCGAAGCGCCCCTGTTTTTGCTGAACAGCAACCAGCAGATACGACTTGCCGATGATTTTACGTCAGGGCAGGCCGAGGTGTGGTGTCGTGATACACTCGTTTTGTATCACTATGAGACAAAATGGGATGCCGTTGCGGCGGTTGAATCTTTTAATACCAATAATATTAATATTTTATATAATGAATTATTTTTGGCACCCATATTGCTGATAATTAATCAGATTGGAGACGAAAATCCTGTGAGCAAAAAGAGCATATATACCGTTTTAATTGCACTCCTGCTGGCCGGATCGGCCTGGGCTGGTGAAAGGGCAAAAACGAGCGAAGAAATTGCCCTGCCGGCCATTAAAATCAGTAAAACCAAGGACAAAACGGATACGCGGCGCTTTGCAGCGGCTGATAAAGACAAGGCGGCGGCTGTGAAAAATAAAAAGAGTAGCAAGGCTGATGGGGTAGAGCCACAGCCTATGTAAAATCCCCTGCTTTCCTCCTCTGCTTCATTCAGACGCCAAACGGGCCACGATATACATTGTGGCCCGTTTGTTTTTAAGTTGCCATTTTTGCAACATGTGCGGCTGCTATTCGTCCAGCCTGGAGATAATGGTCATATTCTGCCTGTTGCAGATCTCTTTTGCTTCCGGCGTATAGAGAAAATCGAGTCGGGAGCGATAAAACTCTACAATCTTGCCGCGTACCATTTTCAGGGTGGTGTTGAGCATGCGGTTCTGTTCCGTAAAGGCCTCACCCAGGATGCCCACGGCCGCCGGCAGCCATTTGCTCGGGAATTGTCCGGCATGGATGCCGCCCTCCTTGTATTGATCTATTTCACGCTGCAGCAGTTTCAACGCTTCACGTTGGCCCATCTCGCTCTGGCTGGAGAGGTTGTTGCTCTTGAGCCAGCGCAGCAACGCGTCCCGATTGGGCACGATGAGCGCAACGGTATAGGCGGATTGATTGTTGTACAGCATCATCTGATCGATGAATTCAGAGTTGGCGATGATGGTCTCTTCGATGCCTTCGGGGCTGTATTTTTCGCCGTCATTGGAAATCAACAGGCTCTTGGCGCGGCCAAAGACGTAGAGAAATCCGTCCTGATCGAGATAGCCCAGGTCGCCGGTATAGAGCCAGCC
Source organism: uncultured Cytophagia bacterium (assembly GCA_964541895.1). GTDB lineage: Bacteria > Zhuqueibacterota > Zhuqueibacteria > Residuimicrobiales > Residuimicrobiaceae > CAZISM01. The sequence continues at coordinate 2,613 of CAZISM010000107.1, read as the reverse complement.
GTCGCGAATGGTCTCCTGGGTGGCTTTTTCATTGTTCCAGTATCCAACCATGACGTTTTCGCCGCGGCAGACGATTTCGCCCTTTTCGCCTGCCGGCAGGGTTTGTCCCTTATCATCGCAGATTTTCACCTCCAGGGTGGCGGGAATGGAGCCGGAGGAACCCAGCTTGTGTCGTCTGGGCACGTTGGCGGAAATGACCGGTGCCGCTTCGGTCAGGCCATAGCCCTGGTACATGGGAATGCCGATGGCGTAGAAAAAGCGCTGCAGCTCGATATCCAGCAGCGCGCCGCCGCCGATGAAAAAGAGCAGGCGGCCGCCGAACCCTTCGCGGATTTTGCTGAAGAGGATTTTGTCGTACAGCAGCATGAGCGGTTTGAGGAACAGCCGTGTGCCCTTGCCCTTGTCCCAGCCGATGCCGTTGTATGTGTAGGCGGTGTCCAGCGCTTTCTGGAACAGTTTTTCCACCTTGGGCCCTTTGGCGCGGATGCCTTTTTCGATGTTCTTGCGGAAATTCTGCGCCATGGCCGGCACGCTCAGTAAAAAGGTCGGTTTGGTCTCCTTGATGTTCACGGGTATATTTTTCAGCGTCTCCATGGGGGTTTTGCCGATCTGCACGGAAGACATGGAGGCGCCGTTGCGCATCAGGGTATAGATGCCGGCGGTATGAGCAAAGGCGTGATCCCAGGGCAGCACCAGCAGCGAGGTGTACCACTCCGGAATCGGCAGCAGCGAGGAGGCCTGTTCCACGTTGGCCGTATAATTGCGATGGGTCAACATGATGCCTTTGGGATCGGCGGTAGTGCCGGAGGTGTAGCAGATGTTGGCCGTGTCCGATTCTTCCACCGCCTGCCAGATGGCGTCAAAGGTCGCCTGCTGGCCGGCCAGATAGTGCTTGCCTTTGTCCAGCAGATTTTGTAAAGTTATTTGATCGTGGTCGTAGTGAGCGGTCTCGTCGAGGAGAATGACCTTTTCCAGGTCCGGCAGATCCTTTTTGATTTGCTGGATTTTGTTCACCTGGCCGGCGGAGACCACCACCATGCGTGCACCGGAATGAGCCAGTCTGAATTTCAGTTCAGAAAGCTCCTCCAGTTTTACCGACAGCGGGACGTTGATGGCGCCGGTATAGAGAATGCCCAGCTCCGCCGTCACCCAGTCGGTTCGACCTTCAGAGATCAGGGCTATCCGATCGCCCTTTGTAACTCCCAGGCTCAGCAGGCCGCCGGCAAACTGGCAGATCCGTTCCCGCATGTCTCGATAGGTGGCCCCGATATAGGCGTCACCCTTTTTTTCCCACATTAAAACGTTGTTGCCGTATTTTTCAACGGCCTGTTCCAAAAGATAGGGAAGTGTTCTTTTACTCACGGCGCACTCCTGATGGTTTGTTGCGTAACAGCGGTTGTAGGCTTGTTGGTGTGGCGAAAAAGCATATTAATAATCCGTTAAAAAAGCAAGGACTTTTTAGCCATTGTCGATCAGTCAGGATAAAATTGAACAGGTTCGTCTGGCCAGCGATATCGTGGAAGTGATATCGGGTTATGTCAATCTGCAGCATCGCGGCAAAAACTATTTCGGCCTGTGCCCGTTTCATCGCGAAAAGTCGCCCTCGTTCAGCGTGAACCCGGAGATGCAGATTTTTCACTGTTTTGGCTGCGGCGTCGGCGGCAACGTGTTCACGTTCATCATGCGCATGGACCGGTTGACGTTTCCGGAATCGGTGCGCCGGCTGGCGAAAGCGGCCGGCATCCTCCTGCCGGAGGAGAACGAAGATCTCGCCAGCCTGCAGGAAAAGGAGGCGCTCTTTTACGTGAATCAACTGGCGGCCGATTTTTACGGCAAGACGCTGATCGAATCCGGCGAGGCGATCGGAGCCCGCACCTATCTGCAAAAGCGCGGCATCACGCCGGAGGAGTGGAAGAGCTACACCATCGGCTATGCGCCGAACCGCTGGAACGGCCTGCTCGAGCATGCCAAAGGGTTGAGCGTCAATCCGGACCTGCTCATCAAAGCCGGTCTGGCCATCAGGAACGATCGCGGCGACCTCTACGACCGCTTTCGCGGCCGCGTCTCCTTTGCCATTCACAACATCACCGGACAGGTGGTGGCCTTTGGCTGCCGCAAACTGACCGAGGACGATTCGCCCAAATATATCAATTCGCCGGAAACGGATATTTATCAGAAGCGGTTGACGCTGTACGGCCTGCACCTGGCGCGCGAGGCCATACGCGAACAGCAGGCGGTGGTGATTCTGGAAGGCTATACCGATCTGATCAGCATGCGACGGGTCGGCGTCAGGCAGGTGGTGGCCAGCGCCGGCACCTCCTTTACCGAGGAACACGCCCGCCTGTTGCGTCGTTATACCACTAACGCGGTGCTGTTGTACGACGGCGATTCCGCCGGCGCCGCCGCTTCGCTGCGCGGGGCCGAGGTGCTGCTGGCCAACGGGCTGGATGTCAAAATCTGTACTCTGCCGGCAGGCCAGGACCCGGATGAATTCGCCCGCAACCAGGGACGCGAAGGGGTGGATCGGGTGCTGCAGACGGCCGTGAATCTGCTGGATTTCAAGCTCACGCAGATGCAGACGCGCGGGCTGCTGCGCACGCCCGGATTAAAAGC
>CAZISM010000106.1:1941-18148 GCA_964541895.1 uncultured Cytophagia bacterium | reverse complement strand
GCTTTGAAGATGCGGCCGTAATAGGGTTCTTCGTAAAACTCATGGGTACCATAGTAATGCCGGATCGGTTGCGTCAGCAGGGCGCGGACATATCTCTGTGTCAACCAGGGCGCGCCGGCATAATTGAACAGGAACGGTGTGTGCAGATCCGGCTGATTGCCCATATTATAGAGGCTGTACTTGAAGAAATAGTCCAGATCGTGGACAAACTTTTCCCGGCCGCCGATCAACTCGATCAAACCCTGGACATCATGCGGCACCCACCATCGCCACATCCACATGCTGCCTTCATAAATATGCTTTTCATCAATCACGCGCGGATCATGTGGAAACTCCAGCCACTCCCCGTTCTCGGAGCGAGCGCGGAAAAAGCCATAAATATCATCGGCCTCGGCCCGCCAGTACACCGCCTTGCTGTCCCACACGTTCCTGTAAAAACCGGCGCGCCGCATGAATTCCTGATAATCTGCTTCGTGTCCTGTCTGTTTTGCAATCTGGGCGACGCACCAGCTGTCATAGGAGCGTTCCATGGTGTAATCCGGCCGGAGCTGAACGTATCCCAACTCGGCGGTTTTCCGGTACCGCTGCAGTCGCACGGGATTGTGCAATACAAAGCGGTACTCGCTGATCTCGTCACGAATACCTCTGTATAATTCGGACAGATCGCCTTTGTACAGTCCCTTTTGCCAGGCGTCCACCGGCACACACAGCATGTGTTCATAGCGGCAGTTAAGAAAGGGCGGTTTTTTCCAGTCATATTTGTAAATATCCAGAATGGACCGGATCATATGGGTATAGGCCACCGGCTCTGTCAGCGTCAACAGGGAGTACTTGCGAAAATCATCCCAAAACGCATAGCCGTCGAATTGCCGGTGTTGTATCTGATGAACCTCGCCGTCGTACCCCCGGCTGTAGCCGTTGACATCGGTAATGTCGAAGGGTGTTAAATAAGAGTGATACAGATGGGTGTAAAAGATTTTTTTATATTCTTCCTCTCCCTCTACCTGGACTTTGTCCAAAAGAGCGGCCCACGCCTGCCTGGCTTTATCGGCGGTTCGCTCAAAATCCCAATCCGGAATCTCGCTGAGCAAATTCTTTTTCGCCTGCTCCGGACTGACTACGGAAAAACCGATCTTGAGGAGGACAGGCTCTTTGCGGCGGGTTGCGAACCACAAGACAGCGCCGCTGTTTTTGCCGCTCAGCTCCCTGTGCTTCGTCATCACCGTATCGGTCCAGGTCGCACAACGATGGAACGGTTTATTCAGTTTTATGTAGAAAAAGATGGGCGAAGCCAGCATGAACGAACCACTCAGCTCTGTGCCGCTCTGCACCTTTACGCTGGACTCGCAATCGCGTCCCACGTTCAGCAGCAGATGGGCTTCGTTGGCATCGGGAAAGGTATAGCGATGCAATCCGGCGTGCTGGGCTACGGTTAAATCCACTTTAATGTTGAGCGAATCGAGAAACACGGAATAAAAGCCAGGTACCGCTTTTTCGCTTTTTTTATCCATGGCGGTATAGCGTTTGGCTTTGTCCAACTCCGGCTGACCAAGGCCGGGCAGCGTCCACACCAGCCACTGGCGTTCGGATGGGTTGGTGCCGCCAGATCCGGAAATGCGGATATGGCTGAATCCGCGCACATAGGGATCGAGAAAATTGTAGCCGGAGTGGGCCCAATTGCCGTTGCCGGGCAAACTGCTGGGATAGGTGTCTGGCCCCAGACAGACCATACCCCAGGGCATAACGGCACCGGGATGAAGATGGCCGTGATCCCCTTCACTGCAGACAAACGGATCCACATAGTCGACGATCCGGACGGATTGGGCAAATCCCGAGACCCCAAGCAGCAAAACGAATGACAGGAGCATACACAGTCGCTTCATAGCATCACCTTTGGCTAAATGAGATGGATGGCTGCATCAGAGCGTTGGCAGGCGTTAACGGGGAAAACGTATTTCTGGTCACGGACATATTTTATTCCACCGTCTGTCTGAGTGGTGCGGGCCAGGTTCATGTCGGGTGCAGCCGGTCCAGAGTCACTTGATGTTAATTTGTATATACAATTAAGCAATTTAATCCATTTTGTCAAGATTTATTATCGCATCTCGAAAAAACACCTGCGTCTCGAACAGGGACAGAAAGGAGGTGTTAAAGCACATTGGTGCAAAACGAACCGGAACCAGCCGGCCGTCATCGTGTATCAACTTTACCTTCACGCTCGCTCCTTTCACCCAGGTGCGGGCGCCAGGCCCTTCATCATAATAGCTCCAGGTCGGTAACGGTCACTCCGGCGGACACAACGGCGGAAGGACAAAACCGTCTTCATGCGGAGGGCGGTCCAGCTCAGTACTGGCGATGGCTGGCGGCTCGTGTTCTGCAACACCAACAGCTTCCGCGCGATGCGGGTATCTGCTTTCAATCGTTATATCCGACCAGCGACCGTTGGGCAGAGGCCAATCAAACCGGCCCGGCGTCCAAAAGTTGATTTGAACCGTATCGTTTGTAAACATGGCCGCATGGCGAGCCTAGTGAGACAAAGCATACCGGCGTTTTGTACTGCAGCTATACGCTCCTCCGATTTTGTTCCCATATCAGGCCGGCTCGGTTTGTGCCTCAACGGTTCAGTTGGACGGTCTTTATTTCGCCTTTTTTCATGTTGAGGCCTGTTCCGTGGATTTCAAACGTGCAATCTTTCCACGCCCGCAGTCGAACGGTGGCGTACTGGCCAACAATGTCGCCATTCAGGGAGACTCCCAGCCGCGAATAGAGATTTTTAAAAGCGATGGTACCTGGCCAGGGTATACATTGGCCGATGACCAGCTGGCCCCACCAGTCGTCCACCACGTTATTCAACAGCGATTGAGCGACCATGCCGCTGGTGGTGATATAAAACGAGCGCTTGTTGCCGCTCGATTCGTACAACTGGATATAATCCGGGTCAGCCAGCACTGAAGCGACCAGGTTTCGCCAATCCGTCATCCACTCGGCGGCTTCACCTAATCGGCTGCCGGCTATCAAAAATTCGCCCACCGTCCAGCCTGCAAAGTGCGGCAACGAAGCATTAATAGTAATGTCATATCGCTTTTTATAGGCTGTAACGGCAGACGGCGAAGGCACGGTATGGACCGGCAGAAACGCCAGTTCATTCAATTGCACCGGATGTTTTTGTCCGCCGGCATTTTCGTTTTTAGCGCCCAGATTGGAGTAGTAAAATCCTCTGTCGGTAAGCAGGGCCGGGAACGCCAGACCATCCCGCAAAATGGAGGCGTAGTCGCCGTCGCGGTCCAGTCCATAGGCTATCGCTTTTTGAAAGCAGTACTGTGCGCTGTACAGGGCGCAGAGATAGTCCTTTTGATTGAATCCGCCGTTTTCATCCTGACCGGTGGATGGCGTAACGAACAGGTGCCAGAGGCCGTCGTCTTCCCTGGCACAGATGCTCCGATAAAACCGCGCGGTTTCGCGAAGGATCGGCAGCACATTTCGTTCCGTCCATGCCGGGTCATCGACGAACGCGCCTGTTTCTTCGGCCATTCGAGCCAGATAGCCGGAATTGTGAATGGAATAGTAATTTTTCGTCGGCGGCGTCGGCTCATGGAATCCCGCAAAACCGGCATATGGAACGGCCCAGGGGCAGAACACCCCTTCCGCACCGAATATCCGTTTGGTGTAGCTGCGCATGCCCTCAATGCGTTCAGCAAAATACTCGACCCAGGACTTGGCGATGTCCAGATGGCCGGTAGCCAGCAGCAGCGGTTGCAGGAAGGAAAGATCCTGTGGAAAAAGGAACGACCAGGCGATGCCGGTAAAGCCCATAGGCGGCGCTGAACCCATTCTATCGTCGTTGTGGGAGTATAGAATGTAGGCCATAGTGCGGACCCACACCTTTTGCGCCGCAGGATCGGGCAGCGCGAGGCAGCCAGTACTCGACCACTTGGCATGCCACCATGCCAGCGTTCGCGACAAGGAATGCCGGCAGGGCACTGCCGGCTTTTTGTGCACAGAGAGGAGGATGGTGTTGTCTCCTTCCCGCAGAGCGCAAGTCAGCCGGGTCCCGCTCAAGTGAACGCGCATGTCGGTTTTTACATACACCGTCGTGGCGGCGTTCAAACAGGTCAGGTCGATTCTCCAGTGATCCTGCTCGCGGCGTATGACAGAGGTTTGCATCGCTTCCTGGCGGTAGTGCAACCACAGCGTTTGCAGCGGCGCGATGATGATGTTCGGGGCCGGCCCTTGCACATGAATTTTCAGGCCGGCCATATCGCGATCGACCGGATCGAACCAGGTGGTGACGGTGATGCGGCTGTCTCCGCATGCCCAGCGGGTGGTAATGGTACCATCAAAAAAGGACTGGTGTTGATGATAGTCCGTGATCTGAGCCGGTCGTGTCTGCCAGTATATGAGGAATAGCGGCAGCAGATAATCGACGCCGAATTTCGCCCTGGCGTAATGCTGGATATGCATAAACCGTGTTGGGCCATATGCATGCCATGCCGTCTCCGCCGGATCCAGGTGCAGGCCCAATGGTCCGTAGCAACCGCCAAAACGGCCATTGCCCTGATACAGATTGATCACGGCCGTATCGGCCGGGACAAAACGATGGATGTCCGCGGAGCTGATGGCCTGTTCAACAGAAAATTCGGGCAAAGCGCCGATCGGTGGTTCCGCCGGCCAGGCAGCGGCAACAACAAGAAAAATCCAACCCATGATGACTGCTCTGTGATGGAGGCAGAAAGCGAGCTCGTTCATGATGATCCTTTAATGGTGTATGCGGCAATCCAGGGGAGACACCAATTATTTTTCTCCTTAATATAGAAATCATTTGCGGAAAAGCAATAGATTTGATATAATGTACAGACAATTGGAGGTTTCAATGCGCACGATAATCTGGTTGTTGCTTGCCGTTGCCTGTCTGGCCCAAAACACAGAGACGCTCTACCTCTCCGGCCCCGATAAAGATCACACCGTCCCCTGGGATTTTTTTTGTACCCATGGCCGCAACAGCGGCCGCTGGAGCAAAATAGCCGTGCCTTCCAACTGGGAGTTGCAGGGATTTGGTCACTATAATTTTGGACGGGACAAAGCACTGTCCGATGAAAAAGGATTATACAGACACTCTTTTTCAGTTCCTTCGCACTGGCAAGGCAAAAAGGTTTTTCTGGTATTTGAAGGCAGCATGACCGACACAGAGGTCAAGATCAACGGGCGCCTGGCCGGCCCGGTACATCAGGGCGGGTTTTATCGATTCCGTTATGAGGTCACCTCCCTGCTCCGCTATGGCAAACACAATACGCTGGAAGCAACGGTCTGCAAAATGTCCAGCAATGCCAGCGTCAACGAAGCGGAACGAACAGCCGACTATTGGGTGTTTGGCGGCATCTTCAGGCCGGTCTATTTGCAGGCGCTGCCTTCAGAGTTCATTGACCGGGTGGCCATCGACGCCCGCACCGACGGCACGTTCACACTGCGTGTGTTCGCGCACAGCCTGCATGCCGACAACAGAATCACTCTGAAACTGGAGCAAGCCGGCCGACAGCTGCCGCAAACCTGGAGTTCCGATGCCGGCCAGGCGGTGATCGAGGGCAAGATCCCGGAACCACGATTGTGGTCGCCGGAATTTCCCAACTTGTACACGGCCACAATAACACTGCAGGACCGACAAAAGGTTCTCCATTCCATTTCAGAAAAATTCGGCTTCCGCACAGTAGACATTCGAGAACACGACGGCATTTATGTGAACGATAAAAAAATCATGTTCCGCGGCGTGTGCCGCCACTGCTTCTGGCCCGAGAGCGGACGCTGTCTCAGCAAGCGGCTGAGCATTCAGGATGTCCAACTGATCAAAGACATGAATATGAATGCGGTCCGCATGACCCACTATCCGCCTGACATGCATTTTCTCGACGCCTGCGACTCGTTGGGACTGTTTGTCATCGATGAATTAGCCGGCTGGCAATACCCACCCTACGATACGGAAGTAGGAAAAAAACTTGTTGAAGAAATGGTGATCCGCGACGTCAATCATCCTTCCATTGTGCTGTGGGCGAACGGCAATGAAGGAGGATTCAACTATGAGCTTTTGCCGGAATACAGCCGGCACGATCTGCAACAGCGAACGGTGATCCATCCCTGGGAAACGATAAACGGACTGAATACGTTTCACTATTTTCCCTACCATTACGGCATCGCCACCGTCCACCACGGCAAAGATATTTATTTCCCCACTGAAATACTGCACGGTCTCTATGACGGCGGCCTTGGTGCCGGCCTCGACGATTACTGGAACCTGATGCTCTCCAATCCGTTGTCGGCCGGCGCGTTTCTGTGGGTGTTGACCGATGAAGGGGTGTTGCGGCGCGATCACAACGACTCCATGGATACCCGGGGAAATATGGGGCCTGACGGGATCGTCGGCCCGTATCGCGAAAAAGAGGCCAGCTTTTATACCATCAAAGACATATGGTCACCTATACAGTTTGACAAAAAAATCATAACCCCAAAATTTGACGGACGATTGCGGATCCGCAATCGCTTCGATGAAACCAATCTGCAGCAATGCCGCTTCGAGTCTGAATGGATTCGCTACCAGGGCATCTTTCCGCAGATCAACAGACAGACAATCCGGATGCCCATTGCAGCAGCGGATATCGCCGCCCAGACCAGCGGAGATCTGCATATCGCTTTGCCGGCCGATTGGCGGCAATACGACCAACTTGTCATATCAGCGTTTGACCCGTACGGCCGGCCTATCAACAGCTGGTCCTGGAATCTGACCAGCCCGGAGGAATGGAGTAAAAAGGCCCTGGCAGCCGCCACTATTCCGGTCCATGGTGTGGACGACGGCCAAAATATCACCCTGACCTCCGGCGGCGTCGCAGTTACCTTTTCAAAGCATAATGGACAGCTCACCCACATCGAAAAGAACGGCAGATCGATTCCCCTGCGACGCGGCCCCGTATTCACGGGTTTTGAGCCGGTCTATACCGACATCAGGCTACTGAACAACGGTTCAGAATGCGCCGTCGAGTGGAAATTTGCCGAAAAACCAGAATGCCACATGATCTGGCGGATGTTGCCCGGTGGAACGTGCTGTTTTGAATATGATTACAGGCCTGATGCCGGCGCCTACACGCTTTTGGGGCTCAGTTTTTCTTTCCCTGACAGTCTGGTCACCGGCGCCAGATTGCTGGCCGATGGACCTTATCGGGTGTGGAAAAACCGGTTGCGCGGCCCTCTCTTCGGTTTGTATGACAAACCGTTCAACAATACAGTAACCGGCGAATCCTGGGATTATCCGGAATTCAAAGGATATTACAGTAATTTTTACGCTGTGGAGCTGCAAACGACCGCAACTCCCATTTCCATCATCTCTGCTTCAGAAGACCTTTATTTACATTTATTTACGCCAAGCACTCCGAAAGGCGCCACAAACAATCAAACAGTTCCACCTTTCCCGGCCGGCGACATCTCTTTTCTGCATGCCATCAGCGCGATCGGCAACAAGTCACATACGGCAGAATTGACCGGGCCGCAAGGCGGGAAATCCGCCTTTCAGCCGAACCGAAACACAAAAAACCTGTCCGGTAAGCTGTATTTTATCTTTTAAAGCAGGAGTAGCTATGCTGAAACGAACGGCTTTTGTCATCCTGTGCGGGTTGTTTATTCTGCAATGCGCGCCCTATCATGGCGGCGAATTGTACACTCTGAAAAACCTTGCCAGTCGCGCCGCTACGGCTGAAAACATACACGCCGAAGCGGGTAAAGGCGGCATGGCGAACAACGGCCTCAAAGGGAGCCCGGCGATAAAGCTGTTAAAGAGCGGTGCGAGCGAAATACTGCTAAACCAGAAAGGGCCGGGCAAAGTCCGGCATATCTGGATCGCCTCTTCTTCCATGAGTCCGGACGTGCTGCGCAATCTGATACTCCGCATGTATTGGGAGAACAGCCCCGTTCCTTCCGTGGAGGTGCCGATTTCAGATTTTTTCGGCCTAGCCCACGGCGCCACTCAACCCATGTATTCGGATCTGATCAACGCCCAATCGGGCCGTGGCTATAATTGCTTTATCCCCATGCCCTTTGCAGAACAGGCGAAGATCACCATCAGCAATGAAAGCGATGCGGATCTCGATTGGCTATTTTATGAAATATATTTTACCCTCGGGGATCATGTCAGCAAAAAAGACGGCCGTTTCCACGCCTCGTTCAGACGGGAAAATCCATCCACCTACGGCCGGGATTTTGAAATCCTGAACGTGCAAAACGCTCGCGGTGTTTACCTTGGCTGCGTATTCGGCATCCGCCCGCTCACAGAAGGCTGGTGGGGTGAAGGCGCTGTAAAAATGTACATCGATGGTGACAGCCGTTACCCCACGATCTGCGGCACCGGCCTGGAGGATTATTTCGGCGCCGCCTGGGGATTGAAAGAGCACAACACGGCCACGCAGGGGGCCCCTCTGGTCAGCACGCGTTTTGCCTCGCTATACCGTTTCCATGTTCACGATCCGATCTATTTTCAGAAAAATATCCGCATCACGATACAGCAGATGGGCACGGGTAAAAAATCAAAACTCGAACCCCTGTATGGCGAAAAAATAATTTTTGGCTACAAAAACCACCCCCGCCGCAGCCCGGACGATATCTTTTACCTGCGCTCCGATGATGTGTGCTGCACGACGTTCTGGTATCAGTACCCTGTGAACAGGCCAGGAACGCCGATTTCGCCAAAACCGGTCCGCAGCACCCATCTGTACGATGAAACGGAAAAAGAGAAACAGCTGCCGCCGCCCGCCACGCTGTAAGAAGCGAACGATCAGACCGTCGCATCACCCGCAAGAGATGGAGAAAAGATGGCCAGGATTGCAGTCATTGACGAAGGATACGATTCCTATCGATATGAGCAGGACCTCTGTCAGAAGCACGGCTATTCATTTGCCGTTTTTTCCGGCGACCGGCATGATCGTGCCGCCAAATTGCATTTTGCCCGGGAGGCCGAGGGCATTCTGGTACGGTGGACCGTGGTAGATGAGAAATTTCTCGAGGCCCTTCCCCATCTCAAAGCCATTGTCCGCTACGGCACCGGCTACGATAATATCGATATAGCGGCTGTAAAAGCACGCCGGATTCGCATTGCCAATGTGCAAGGCTATGCCTCGCATTCGGTTTCCGATCATGCCTTGATGCTGCTTCTCTCCTGCTGTCGGGGGGTCATGCCGGCCCAAAACAGCTTTCTCGCCAGCTACACGCAGCCGCCGTTTGCCGACATATTGGAGTTGCAGGAGATGACCCTGGGTATCGTCGGCCTTGGCCGCATCGGCGGCACGCTGTGCAAAAAATCGCTGGGACTCTTTAAACGCGTTCTGGCGTGTGATCCTTATATTTCCGCTACGCGCTTTACTGAATTGAGAGCCACAGCCTGCGATCTGCCCTTTTTGTTGCAGCACAGTGACGCCATCAGCCTGCATTGCAGTCTCACGGCAGAAACCAGACATCTGATCGGAGAGAGACAGTTCGCTTTGATGATCCGTCGCCCGGTGCTGGTCAACACGGCGCGCGGCCCCGTCATCGATGAACGAGCGCTGTGGCATGCTTTGCAGCAGGACCGCATCCACAGCGCCGGACTCGACGTGTTCAGCGACGAGCCGCCGCAAGAGGATATGCGAGCGGTGCTGCAGCATCCCAGAGTGGTGGCTACCGGCCACTATGGCTGGTACTCGGTTCGGGCTGGATTAGAGATGCAAAAACGGGCTGCCGATAACCTGCTGGGCCTGCTGTTGCAGCGAGTGATAGACGACGAACTCTAGCGCGACCAGGCTGAGCGCGCTTCATCGGCGTCGGCTTGTTCCCGTGCGCTGATCAGAGCGTGATCCTGCCGTGAGGAACTTTATTTATTATCATGGCGTGCGTGTAACCGTGATTCGTGGCGTTCAACAAGATCCTTGAGGAGATGCAGATGAAAAGAGCAGCCGTCGAACCGACCATCAAACTGCTTCTAATGCTGATATCGTTTTCCTGCCTGGCTGTGTTTGCGCAAAAAAGTCACAACGGTCACATCAATAATCGCAAATACGGCGTCATGGATGGCAATTTGTCTCGTGTTCCATTTTGGACGGACGGTTTTGTCGGCGGTGTGACCATGGGCTATGTCATAGAATATCCGATTGGCAGCGGGCACCAGCAAATAGATGGCCTCGGTCCCTGGGTGCTGACTAAAATTACTGATATATATGGCAACAGGCATGCTTGTGCAGAACTCTGCTATGCAAACGGCGATCTCGCTCCGGATGGTTCAGCGCGCTGGCGTTATGAGGCCGTAGGGGGGTATTGTAATCCTTCGCAACTTGAAGCGGCTATGAGCGATGATCCTTACACCTGGCCTGCCCGCTGGCCAGACAAATTGGACGATGCCATAGACCCGGGCTGGCCCGGTGCCTGGAATGGTTATTTCGGCAAGGGCATCATGAGTGCGGATCTGGAGACCTTTTTTGCCGTCGACGACGATCCGGATGAAGAGTTTGCCTATTATCCGGATGCCACGGATTCCAGCAGGCGGGGACTCGGCACGCAGGTTTATATCCGCTCGCTACAATGGCGCAATGTCATGACCGAAACCCATAATTTTTGGCTTTATGATACGGACAACGAAGGCACGACATCTTACGATTCGGTCTATTTCGCACTCTATGCGGATTTCAAGATCGGCGGCGATGATGATGACGTGGCCGGCTATAACACCCGTTTGGATGTGGCCTATTGTTATGACTATAAAAATGTCGGCAGACCAGGCAACTATAGCCCCGTGCCCGCCTGCTGCTATGGTTTCCTTGAAAGCCCAACCAAAGGGTATGACGGTATAGACACCGATGAAGATGGCCTGGTTGATGAAGGTCGCGACAGCGGGCCGGGAACCTGGCTGTATGGACCAACCGGTTATTATTTCAACGGCAAACTGGACGAACAGCGTCAACAGGCGCAACGCGGAGAATTCTTTTCCCGCTGGCACTGGTCCGGCGACGAGGATGGCGATTGGGACAGGTATGAAGACAAAAACGGCAACGGTGCTTATGACCTGGGTGAACCCCTGAACGATGACCTCGGCCGCGACGGCATCGGCCCGTTTGACGAGGCCTATACCGGACGCGATGAAGGTGAAGGGGACGGCAAACCGACTCACGGCGAACCGGATTTTGATGAAAAGGATCTGGATGAAGGCGATCAATTGGGACTCACAGGATTCTGGGCCGGCAATCGCGGCAACAATGATACCGATGATGAAGAGCTGCTGCGCTGGTGTTACGATTCTGTAGGCTTTGGTGCCGATGAATATCGCTTTGTCGCCAACCTGCAAGTCTTTTTCTGTTCGGGACCAACCTCTCTGCCGGCGAAAACACGCAACCGGTTTTCCTTTTCTCTGTTTTTCGCTGAAGGGCATACCAGCAAAGAGCAGCTTGAGGATGCCATTCGAAAAAAGGAGACCGTGCAAAAAATATATAACGCCAATTACAACTTTGCCCGACCACCCAAAGTGCCCACACTCAAAGCCGTGGCCGGCGACGGCAAGGTCTATCTCTACTGGGACGACAGCGCCGAAAATTCCTATGATCGCTTTTTCGGCGTCTATGATTTTCAGGGCTATTCCCTCTATCGCTCCACCGATCCATCGTTCAACGATCCCCATATCATCACCGATGCCTATGGCGTACAAACCATGAACAAACCCATCTTCCGCTGTGACAAAAAAGACAGCATCTCCGGATTCTTCCCTGGCATGTATAACGGCCTCCACTTCAACATCGGCGACAACCGTGGACTGGTCCACAGCTACATCGACAGCGCCAACATCATCAATGGTCAAACCTATTACTATGCCCTCTGCTCCTTTGACAACGGATGGATGCCTGCCGTACCTGCGACGGGGATGGACGACCGTTACGTCAAAACGGTTTTGCATGAATCCGTATTGCCGACCGAGTGCAACTTTAACGTTAAAATTGATATGCTGAACGATATCAAAGCCTATTCACCCAATTGCGCCGTGGTCACCCCGACCGCCGTTGCCGCCGGCTATCAAGCGCCCGACATCGCCGCCCATGTGCAGCACCTCGGCCCGAAATCCGACGCCGTTATCAAATACGAAATCTTTAGTCCGCAAAACCTCGTTGATGCCGCCTATCGACTCGAGTTCAGCTATCCCGACTCCGGCTGGCGCGATATGCCTTCGTATCACATCACCAAAACGGTCCATGACGGTTTGCCGCAAACCGTTCAACCCTGGCGTCGCTGTGAACGCCTGGACCATGAAACCGTCTATTTTGACGGCCTGATCGTCAAAATCAATTTTGACACTTCCCGCGCAATCGTCAGCAACGGTTGGAAATCAGGCAGCCAATGCCAAGTCAAGGCCGTCCTGTCCGCTGAACCCAGCCTCGAGGAAACTGCGGTCAACCTCGACTTTGACATCGTCTTCACTCAGGAAATCAGCGACACCACCTTCAGAACCAGCCGCTTCGCCAAAACCGTCCCCGTACCCTTTTTCATCTATTGCCCCAATCTTGACGAAAAACTGGATTTCATCATCACCGACGACAACCTCAACAACCGCTGGGATAACGGAGAATCCATCCGCATCGTCCTCGGCTGGAAGCGTGGCGTCGCTCCCGAAATGGGCTATAGAAAATTCATCTACTCCTGGCGCTTTGATCTCCAACCTGAACCCGACGCCAGCGCCCCCGTCTGGCCTCAGCCCGGAGATGTGTATCAGGTGCGCATGCGAGTACCTCCCCAGCAGGGTGAGGTCTTTCAATTCTCCACCAGCAAAGCAGCGATCAATTACACTCGTGCAAAAAACGATCTTGACCGCATCGCCGTGGTCCCCAATCCCTATATCGTCACCGAGCTGTGGGAACCCTCCAGCCCCTATCTGGCCGGCCGCGGGCCCATGCAACTCCATTTTATTCATATGCCCAACAAAGCGACCATCCGCATCTTTACGGTGCAGGGCTATCTGATTGATACCATTGAACATGAATCCGCCATCAACGACGGCACCGCTGTTTGGGACATCATGTCCAAAGACAACATGCATATCGCCGCCGGCAATTATATCTATCATGTACAAGCACCCGGCATCGGCGAAAAGATAGGCAGATTTGTGCTGATCAAATAAGCAGTTGGACCGTACTATAACAAACGATATATAACGTGAGAAGCCGGATGAAACCAACATCGAATGCACGCCGGGTTTTAAAAATCTTTGTCCTGTTCATTTGCAGCAACGCGGTATGGTCGAGTGCTGCAGACCACATCGATTTCTCAATACAAGCCGCCATTTCCAGCGCCGATATCATACGGACCACCCCGCCCGAAACGGCAGCGATTCATCTATATCAGGGGAATGGCCGATTTGGATGCCTGTATGGCCCGCTGGGACTGCACGTAAATCCCGCGGCACCGACTTTTTTTAAATATGGGATACCCCACTATCTGCATCTGCAGCACTTTGCCCGGGCCAAATTTGGCATGGATTATCTGCTCCCCCTTGCTTCCCTCTACTGGGACGAGCAACCGAAAAAAATCGTAGAGTACAATCAACACCAATCATTCTATGACGGAACGATTACCACCTGTTTTGCAGATGGCGAAAATCATGTTAAAGTGATAACATGGTTTGACCCGCTGCAACGCGATCTCGGTGGCATCAAAATCATTGTAAAAGGGAACGCACCGATGATGGTGCTGGATCCATTCAGGAAACTGGATGTGCATTATCGGCAGGAACTGTACCAGACATCATCTATCCGCATTAACGCTGATCTGGTCCGAGTTGACCTGTCCTGTTTGAATGCGTCTTCCACCCTGTTTATGAAAACCAATGCCAAGGTAATAGCGGCGGATGGCCGCCTGCGCATCATCCTGGAAGAAGGGGAAAACAGTATTCTGCTTTCGGTGCAAACCGAACCAAAAGTTGCTCTAAATACATCCTTGTCCCGCACGGTCGCCTGGTGGCATGAAAAATGGAATAAGACCGCTTGCTTGTTACTTCCAGACCCTGATGCACAAAAAATGTGGGTGCGAACCATGGCCTATCTGTTTTATTCTCATAATGAGGATAAAAAGGGGATCGCGCCGCCCATGGGCTTGACAGGCCAAGGCTGGCCTTTTGCCTTTCCCGGAGATGTGACCTTTCTGCCGCCGGTCCTGCTGGCGTCCGGCAACCTGGCCATACCCAGATCCTGGGTTGAGTACCTGGCAGAAAGATTGGTAGATATGAAAAAAGTGTCAAAAAGGCTTTATGGGGTTGATGGTCTTTCCCTGCCGGCTACTATACCTTACGCAGGATTTGCGGGCTATTACGAACCCACTCCTCCGACGAAAAACCACTATTCCATCAACATCTCCGGACTGTTAGCCAGAATGGCAGACGAGACCGCCGCATTTGTTAATGACGAGCGGTGGAAGAAAAAATATGCTGCGCCGATCATCCGCGAAACGGCTATATTCTATCGGAACATAAGCAAAAAAGAAGCGGATGGGTTTTGGCACCTGTTCGTATCGCCATCGACCGGACTAGATGAAAATGGATCTTTTAATCAAAAAGATTACCTCTGTGCTCTATTCAGTGCGCAGTATTGTTTTCAAAAAGCTGTAGAATACGGGCTGGATCGAGACGGCCTGTATCGGCAGATTCTACAGGATGGATTGGCCTTTCCGACGTTATTGAACGAACGAGGCTACTACTATACGAACCAGGGAGCAAAAAGCGAAAAAGCAGGAATGCAAAAGCATCCCGTACAATTGAATCCACTGGCCTTGTTACCGCTGTATCCCCAAATAACCGGCCCTACCGCCATCGCCTATGAGCGACGATATAACATAACCATCAACGCTGAACAACCCCATTTTGCGGGGTGGACCTTGGCCGAATTTCTGCTGTCCGGATCGCGGATGGGCGATAGCGATGGATGGAAAACGGACTGGGGCAATCTGATCAGATCAGATCTCGCTGACTCCCATTGGATACAACTATATGAATCAAGCGGCAATAACCGTACGTTTTACATTACCACCATGGCTATGATCGCACAATCTCTGATATGCAATCTGGTTGACGATTGGTTCGGCCGTCTTGACATAGCTCGATGCAATCCTTGGCAGGGAAAAATTCTATTTAAAAATATGTATTCCAGACTAGGTATCATCATCAGTGGAGAGATTGATCCTCATTCTGCCGCATTACTCCTGACGGCCTGGAAAGACTGCGATTTTGAAGCGCATGGATCCCGAATCAAGATGAAAAAAGGTGAGACAAGAACCATGAACCTGAATCTATAGATCTCCTCTAGCCTCCCATTCTGCGCCCTTATGGATGGGAAGGTTTATTTTTCCCGTCGCTTCTGTCCATCCGCACGCGAGGCCGAGGGTTTTAGCCCTTAAGAAAAAAAGTGTGAATTTTCTTGCATTTAAAAATTATATATTGTATAATTGTGTGTACAATAAAGCAAATAGGGCTTTTATTAATGATCATTGATGAAAAAAGTCCCATACCCAAGTACTTTCAGCTCCAAGTCTGGTTGAAAGAACAGATCGATCAGGGTATTTACCATTTGCATGAAAAAATTCCCACCGAAGAAGAGCTGAGCAAAGACTTGAATCTTTCCCGCGCCACCGTCAAACACGCCATACAGAATCTGGCCGATAAAGGTTATGTAACCCGTAAACAGAAACTCGGAACGTTTGTCAGTAAACCCCTCATCCAATCCAGCAAAAGCTATCGCATAGGTCTTATCCTCCATTACTATAAAAGCGGCTTTGGCATCGAAATCATCCGCGGGGCCGGCGACAAGGCGATCGAACACAACTGCCAACTCATCCTGTGCAATTCCTTTGACCTGCACGGCCAGGCTGAGCATCATGCCGACCGGCTCATCGACCAGGGCGTCACCGGCGTCGTCTATGTCCCCACCGCGGCCGCTGACGACAAGAATCGCTCCATTGTGGAAAAATTTCTGAAAAACCGAATCCCGGTCGTTCTGGCGGATCGTACCATCAACGGTGTTGCGATCGACCAGGTGATTACGGACAATTTCGAAGGAGCTTATAAAATCACCGCCCACCTCATCCGCTGCGGTCACAGTAAAATTGCGATTGTCATCAACACGCTGCTCTCCAGCGCCCGTGAAAGGCTGGCAGGGTATAAAAAGGCCCTGCAGGATGC
>CAZISM010000106.1:0-1841 GCA_964541895.1 uncultured Cytophagia bacterium | reverse complement strand
TCATCATTTCAAGGAGTCGGCATTATGAAAAAACGCCAGGTCATGTTCATCATAACACTCCTGCTCGCCCTTTCGTGCGCCTTTGCCGGACAAACCGGAAAAATATCCGGGCGCGTGCTGGAATCCGAAAAGAAAGAGCCCCTTCCCGGTACCAATGTGTTTCTGGAAGGAACCTCGTTCGGCGCCATCACCGATTTGAACGGCTACTACTTTATCATCAATATCCCGCCGGGCAAATATACCATCGTTTTTCGCAGCATGGGATATCAGACCAGGAAAATTGAGGGTATCAATGTCAACGTGGACGCCACTACGACACAGTCCACAGAAATGAACTCTACCGTCATCGAAGGTGAAGAAGTGGTCGTCCGTGCCGAGCGTCCCCTGGTGCAAAAGGATTTGACCTCCACTTCGGCTCGAGTTTCCAGCGAAGACATCAACATGCTGCCGGTCGAGAGCGTCGGCCAGATCGTTAATTTGCAGGCCGGCGTCATCGAAGGCCATTTCCGCGGCGGCCGCTTGGGTGAAGTGTCGTATATGATCGACGGCATTGCGGTCAACGATGGCTTCAGCGGCACCCAGATGATCGGCCTGCAGCCGAACTCTATCGCCGAGGTGGAAGTGATCAGCGGAACCTTCAACGCCGAATATGGTCAGGCGATGTCCGGGGTCGTCAACATCGTCTCCAAAGAACCGCAAGCCAGGTTCAGCGGCCAGCTTTCCGCCTACAGCGGGGCCTACCTCTCCGGCCGTAAAATGCCCTTTATCGTGAAAAACGGCGCCGGTCTGAAACGGGAGGATTATTCAGAGGAGCAGCTCTCTTATTTTAATACAGCCCGCTTCGGCAACGTCTATGACGTCCAGGGCACGCTGTCCGGCGCCCTGCCGGTAAAAAACCTGCTCTTCTTTTCGTCGTTCCGATTCAACAAGGATGACGGACCCTATTACGGCAAGAGGCTTTTTCTGCCGTCCGATTCCTCCTACGTGCCGGAAGAACGGAGCCAGTGGCGCATTCAGGCTACCGGCAACGGCGAACTGGTGCCGATGCAGTGGTCCGAATCCCTCAACATGCATGGCAAGCTCATCGCCAAACCGTTCAACAACCATAAACTCACCTACGAGTACATCCACGAGGACGGGGAGTCGCAGGGCTATGAGCATCGCTTCAAATATAATCCGGACGGCCGGCCCACCTATTACAGCACGGGCAACACCCATATGCTCCATTACGATTATGTGATCAACAAAAGCGGATTTATCAATGTCAAGTTTGCCAATTTTTCAAAAAATTATAAAAGCTATGTATTTGCCAGCCCTTACGATTCCAGATATGTGCCCGATACCCGTTTCGATATCGGCGGCGGTCCACATTTTTATATGGCCGGCACTAATATGGGCCACTCGGAACGAACGACGACCAATACGATGTTCAAGTCTGACCTGACCTATCAGGTGAATCGCATGAACCAGATCAAGGTGGGTTTCCAGTCCACACAGCACAAGATTGAGGTGGCCAGTTATTCCATTCGCCTCGACCGGCAAACGGACTGGAAACCGCGGCCCGTTGAAGTGGAGAGTCCCGCCTACGTCGACTATATCAAAAAACCGTTTGAGATGAGCGCCTACATCCAGGATCGTGTGGAATGGTCCTACTTTATCATGAACATCGGTCTGCGTTATGATCGTTTCGAACCGCGCGGCGTCTACCCCGCTGACCTCAGCAATCCGTCGACCAGCAGCAAAATCGAAGCGGCTACCAAAAGCCAGCTCAGTCCCCGCTTTGGTGTTGCGCTGCCGCTGACGGAGCGCAGCGTGCTGCACTTGTCCTATGGACTGTTCTT
>CAZISM010000105.1:4476-18381 GCA_964541895.1 uncultured Cytophagia bacterium | reverse complement strand
CCCTGGTTTTCTTTCTCAGCGATAATGGCGCCGCCAACCGGCCTGGCAGCGGCAAGGGCGACAATGGTGCGCTGCGCGGCGCCAAAGGCTCGCTGTTCGAAGGCGGAATTCGCGTTCCGTTCATGCTGCAATGGCCTGGTCGCATTCCTGCGGGTCAAATCAATAACCATCCGGTCATCAGTCTTGACATTGCCGCTACCGCCGTCGCAGCGGCCGGCGTTCGCACCACCGGTCTCGATGGCACCAATCTTTTGCCTTTTTTGACCGGCGAAAAAAGCGGTTCGCCGCATGAATCGCTCTACTGGCGTTTCGTCAACTGGGGAGTCGAGAAGCATGGTGAACGGTTTCAATGGGCTATTCGGCAAGGAGACTGGAAACTCTGTCTTGAAAGCGACGGCGTACTGCGTTTATGCAACCTGCGCGACGATCCCGGCGAAGAGAACAACCTCATCGATGGATTTCCGGACAAGGCAACAACTATGCAGCAGGAATGGCAAAACTGGAACAACCACATGGTCGAGCCGGCCTGGCCGGAAGGAAACGGCATTTTCCCCTGGAAATCACCGGCAAACCCACCGACACGGAATCGCTAACAGGAGCATAACGTATGAAAAGTGTGGCTGTTTTTTTCGTGCTGGCAGCTGCTGCGCTCTGCAGTTGTCAGAAAAGCGTTGAATCCACCAAGCCGGCTGCTTCCGGTATTCAGGTCGGCGCCATTCGCTGGGATGCCTGGTCCAAAGATGCCGGCGAGCCGGGAGCGATCGTCCATCGCACCCTGGCCGCCAAACACTGGCATGACCGTTTGCCCTTTTTTACAAAAATAATATCTGACCAGGAAATCGACATGCAGGGCAATCTGCAATCGGTCATGGATCAGGAAATCGACTTTGCAGTTCAGGGCGGACTGGCCTACTGGGCGTTTGTCAGCTATGACCCGGATTTCCCGTTGAACTATGCCTTGAATTTGTATCTTGCCAGCGAGAAAAAAAAGGGGCTGAATTTCTGTCTGATCTTGCAGGGTGGCTGGATCGGCAAGGGCGGCATGGCCAAATGGCCGGAAAGAATGGCAAGATACCTCGAGTTTTTCAAGAATCCGAATTACCAGACTGTGCTGGGCGGCCGGCCTCTGGTATATATGTTTCAGGGTGAACCCATGGTTGGCGAAAATCATTTTGCCAACTGGAAACAGGCGAAATCCGCCTTTGATCTGTTGCGGCAGAACACCATGGCTGCCGGGTTACAGAATCCCTATCTGGTCAGTATGGAATGGTCGCACAGTTATAGCCGAACGCTCGTGGATAGCCTGGGCTTTGACGCCATCAGCGGCTATGCCTCCAGCGCCGGAGAATTAGCAGCGCCCTATATGCGTCTGGCGGCACATACAGAACAGTGGTGGGAGGACATGAAGAACACCGGCGCCAAAGTTGTTCCCCTTGTTTCTGCCGGTTGGGACCCCAGACCACGCATCGAAACACCCAATCCCTGGACCCATTTTTATGTCGATCCGCAAAAATATTACATCACTCCGACTCCGGAGCAATTGGCAGCACATCTAGAAGCCGGCATAACCTGGACATTAAAAAATCCGCACATCGCAGAAAGCAAAGCCATCATTATCTATTCCTGGAATGAACATGATGAAGGGGGCTGGATCGTGCCGACGTTATCAGAAGGGGCGGCACGACTGCAGGCTATTGCCAGGGTATTGCATTCACAAGCACAGTAGTGGAGGAAGACATGTTTAAAATTTCCGGTGTGGCGCTGTGTACAGGTCTCTTGATGAGTTGTTCCTCTGTGCAACAGGATGTTCGTGAAATTCGAACGGACTGGCAGGCGCAGTGGATCGGCCCTGCCACAAAAACAGTGACCGCACATGACTCCATGCTGCAGGATGTCGACTGGATTTGGCAGGTGGATTCTCATTACGGTATGGAAGTCAAGCCGGAGGTTTCTGCCAATCCCGGACGCTGTTATTTTCGCAAAAGTTTGCTCATTCCTGCCGGGGCGGTCCTTACCTCAGCCATCATGTATTTGGCGGCTGATGACAGTTCCATTCTTTATGTCAATGGCATCAAAACGGCCGAGACCACAGATTGGGAAACCTCTGTGTCGGTGAATATTCTCGATCACCTTGCTTCTGGTGAAAATGTTTTGGCGGTTGAGGTCATCAATCGGGACGCCGGACCGAATCCCGCCGGCCTGATCGGCAAACTGACTGTAACCTTTAGGAATCGAAAAGAGATAACCCTGCAAACCGATGCATCCTGGCAGGCAACATTCGAAAAAAAGGACGGCTGGATGAATCCGCCCTTTGATGCCGGAGGTTGGGCCTCTGCCTGTACGCTTCCTGTTCAGGGGATACAGCATTGGCAGGCGTCTGGCCGGCTATCCAATACATGGACCTGTTTCAGAAAGTCTTTCGATCTCGAACAACAGCCGCGTCAAGCCGTTGCCCGTATTGCGGTTGATTCCAAATACTGGATGTGGATCAATGGACAACTCGCCGTATTTGAAGGCGGCCTCAAAAGAGGTCCTACGCCACAGGATACCTATTATGATGAAGTGAATCTGGTTGAATTTTTGAAACCCGGCCGGAACACCATTGCCATTCTCGCATGGTATTGGGGTCGACACGGATTCTGTCATAACAGCAGCGGTCAGGCTGGTTTGCTTTTCGAGGCGGATCTGGATCAAACCAGCATCGTCAGTGACAGCACCTGGAAAATGACCCGGCATCCGGCCTATGGAGAAACCGGAGCGCCCTATCCCAATTACCGTTTGCCCGAACATAACATCCATTTCGATGCCCGGTTAAACATCGGCGACTGGACCCAGGAGAACTATGACGCGTCCAGCTGGTCACAGGCCATACCTTTTGGCCGGCCGCCGATACAACCCTGGAACCGTTTGTGGAAACGACCGATTCCCCTGTGGAAAGACAGCGGCTTGCTGGATTATGAAAATGCCGATTCCCTGCCGGCTAAAGCGGCAGGCGGGATCATCGTCGGTCGCTTGCCTCATAACATCACTATTACGCCCTATTTGAAAATTAACGCTCCAGCCGGATTATTGATCGACATGCGAACGGATAATTACAAAGGCGGGAGCGAATACAATGTCAGAGCCGAATATGTGACCAGAGAGGGGGAACAGGAATTTGAAGCGTTGGGCTACCTGAATGGTCACGAGGTGCACTATACCATTCCCAAAGGGGTCGAGATTCTTGCCTTGAAATACCGGGAAACACGCTATAACAGCGAATTTGTCGGTTCGTTTCACTGCGACGACGAGTTCTACAACACGCTGTGGCGAAAAGCGCGCAATACCATGAACGTCAATATGCGCGATTGCATACAGGATCCGGATCGTGAACGCTCGCAATGGTGGGGCGATGAGGTTATCGTGCTGGGAGAGATGCTGTACGCCTGCGACACTCAAGCCCATAGCCTGATTAAAAAGGGAATCATGAATCTGGTGGATTGGCAAAAGCCGGACGGCGTGCTGTATTCACCCATTCCGGCCGGAAAGTGGTTTCATGAGTTGCCTTGTCAAATGCTGGCCAGCATTGGACGCTATGGATTCTGGAACTATTATCTCTATACGGGTGATAAGGCCACGATAGAGTACGTATATCCGCGGGTGCGGAAATACCTGGATCTCTGGAAGCTGGGCAGCGATGGCCTGGTTGTTCACAGGCCGGGCGGATGGGACTGGGAAGATTGGGGCAAAGATATCGATGCACCATTGCTGGACAATGCCTGGTACTATATGGCCCTGGAGTCAGCCAGGCAGATGGCCCTCCTGGTCGGTCAAGAGCAGGATATGGCAGGATATACAGAGCGCATGAATTCCCTGCTCAACAATTTTGATGCCCGTTTCTGGAACGGCAAGGCGTATCGATCTCCTGGTTATGGCGATGCCACCGATGACCGGGGGCATGGCTTGGCCGCGCTGGCCGGCCTGATGCCGGCGACACGATGGAAAGATGTTCGTCACGTCCTGCAGACCGAATTTCATGCCAGCCCCTATACGGAAAAGTATGTTCTCGAATCCTTTTTCAAAATGCAGGACAGCGAAGGCGGCTTGGCGCGAATGAAAGAGCGTTATAAAAATATGGTGGCCAGTGCGGTCACCACGTTATGGGAAGGCTGGGGGATCGGCCCGGAAGGATATGGCGGCGGCAGTTACAATCACGGCTGGGCTGGTGGTCCCTTGACCCTGCTCTCGCAATATGTAGCCGGCATTGCACCGGTCGAGCCGGGGTATAGTGTGTATCATGTGTTGCCGCAATTGGGTCCGTTGCATAATGTGGAGGCCACCACGGAGACGGTCAAGGGGATCATCCGTGTTCGTATCAGGAAAGACGATCATTCTTTTGCCCTATGGCTGTCCTCACCACCGCACACCACCGCGCTTGTGGGAATACCAAGGGTACCGGGGAAAAAAATTAAAACGATCAGTGAGGCCGGTACCGTTCTGTTGCAGAGCGATGAACCGGTAAAAGGTTCCGGCAATATTGTCTTTCATGCCCAAACCGATTACTATGTGCTGTTTCGGGTTGAACCGGGTGAATGGAATTTTACGGCCGATTATGAATAAATGCGATTCATGCGCACGCTAAGGATGACAGGTACGCTGCGCTCGCCCCAACAGTGTCAAACCGGATAGCGGTCGATGCCGGCAAACGGCATCGTACGATACCGACCAAACAACAGGATGGACGATGAAAAATGTTGATCGAAGAGAGTTTGTAAAGAGCCTCACCGCGGCTTCCGCCGCTCTTGTGACTCTGCCGGGGGTGACGGTGGCCGGGGACGAGAAGGATTGGAAAGTGTACATGTTCAATGCCACCCACGCCGATATCGGCTGGCACGATTTTCCGCATAAAATCAGGGAAAAAATTACCGGCTTTCTCGATATCGTCATCGAGCTGTGCGACAGAACCAGAAACACCGATGTCCCGTATGTGTATACCGTCGAGCACGCCTGGATCGTCGAGAACTATGAAAAAACACGGTCGCGGGCACAGTTTAAAAAACTTGTTGATTGCATCAAGAGGGGCCAAATCGACATCGGTGCCATGTATGCCAGTGTGCACACTGATTTGTGCGGCCACGAGGAGCTGGCCCGTTCGCTTTTGTACGCGGCAGGCCTGCGCCGGCGCTATGGCCTCACGGTTGATTGTGCCCTGCTCAACGATGTCAGCGAAGGCTATAGCAAGGGCCTGGCGCAAATACTGGCCAAAAATGGCATCCAGGGTGTGGTTTTCGGGCCGGGAGTGAAAGCGGCTTCGCAAGGCATTGCCCCGACCTTGCCGCGCCTGTTTTATTGGCGGGCCGACGATGGCAGCCAGGTCATGGTGGCCTGGACCCCAGGCTTCTGGACCTATTTGAAAGGCTCTGTGGCTGGATTTCGCGGTATGAAAACGCTGAACGAATTCGCACAACTCAAAGATTATCCGTATGATGCCATGTTCCGTTTCGCCGGTGGCGGTGATATCGCTCCGCCGGATCCGGCGCTGATCGATGAGGTGCGTCAGTTCAGAAAAGAATGCAAAACCGAAAAGATCAAGCTGGCGACCGCGTCAGAGTTTTTTAACTATATCAAAAAGAATTTCCCCCAACAGATCCCTGTGCTGCAGGGCGACAATCCCCACTCCTGGGCGGATGGTACCCTCTCCCTGGCGCATGAGACCGGTCTGCACAAACGAAATCAGCACGATATCATCACCGCGGAAATGATGGCTACCCTGTTTATGGAGAAAAATTATCCCGCTGAGCAAATAAGCCGGGTGTATAATAATCTTTTGTTCTATTCCGACCATACCTGGGGCTTTGATTTTGATCCGGACGGCCGACCGGGCGAGATAAAAAAAGTAAAACGGGCTGTGAATCAGGGCGAAGATATCGTTGTCGAAATTCCGGATGGAGAACCATTTACCGAAGCTTCGAAATTTTTTCTCGATTACAGAAAACACTGGCAGGAAAAAAAGGATTACGTATACCAGGCTAGAAAGGACATAACCACCATTCAGGACCAGGCGTTCTCCGCCTTGTGTTCGCAGATCAGTGCCGCCGATCCCGGCATTGTGGTGTTCAATCCCCTTTCTTTTGTGCGCACCGATGTGGTGACTCTGCCGCTGGAATCTGATATCTCTTCTGTGCAGGTACAGGATCGAAGAACGGGAAAACCAGTACCCTGCCAGATAGTCTCTGTTGCTGGTCCACAACGTAATTTGATTTTCCTTGCTGAACAGGTTCCGGCAACCGGATATACGGTATTCGATATGGTGGAGAGTAAAGACGCGGATGCCATGCCGGTCTTTGGCCGTTCTGCTATGATTGAAAATCAATTTTATCGCCTCATCATGGATGGCAAGACCGGTACGCTGCTTTCCATTTTTGATAAAGAGCTGCAAAAAGAACTCATCGATCCGGCGGCGGATTATGGCTTTAATCAGTACATCCATTGTAATGTCAATCCGTTCTATAACGGTTCCGGCGGTCCGGAAAAAGCGGGCATTGTCTATGGCGAAGGCGAACGCTATGTTCCAGATAAAGTGGGGCACGTTGAATCGGTGCATGGTCCTGTCTTTTCGAGTTTGTCGGTACCATCTCTGTTGAGCCAAGGGCCGGCGCCGGCGAAAGTCACACGGGAGATCAGGTTGTATCATAATTTGAAGCGGATTGACCTGCTTAATCGTGTGGAGAAAAATGAGTCCCTGTTTAAAGAGCAGATTTATTTCGCATTCCCTTTTGCCGTCGCCTGCCGGCCGGAGCTGTTGATCGAGCAACCCTATGCCTTTCTGCACTGGGAAAAAGACATATTGCCCGGTTGTTGGCGGGGCTATTGCAGTGTGCAAAATTTCGTCCAGCTGTCCGATGCCGAGCTTGCCGTCACCTGGTGCTCGCCGGAAGCGCCCGTGGCTTCCTTCGGCGGCATGAACAGCAACCGCTGGAACCCGGAGTGGCATAAGAACTTTGTGCCCCATAACGGCCACATCTATTCCTATATCATGAGCAACATGTGGAATTGCAACTATGCTCTGTTTCAGGGTGGCGAGACGGTCCTGCCCTATAGTTTTACTTCAGCGGCAAAATCAGATTCAGTCCAGTCGGCCCGGTTCGGTTGGAGTGTGGCGCATCCACTGCAGGCGAAAAAGATCATGCCGCAAAAGGGGGTTGTGCAGTCGGTAGAACAATCTGCCCTTTCTGTCGATGTGGACAATGTTATGGTCACAGCCGTAAAGCGAGCCGAAGATGGACGAGGCGTCATCATCCGTTTGTTTGAAATCGGCCAGAAAGCGGAAACCAACTTTACTCTGTCTGTGCTTTTTTCCCGGCCCCAATCTGCGCGGTTGACCCTGCTGAGCGAAGAAGATGTTGGCGATCTGGCGGTGAGGGGCAATTCTATTCATTGCACCATAAAGACCAACGAGGTGGTTTCGCTGCGTATAATCGTCTGATCGAGTGCTGGTCCATCATGATTGTGTAGTTGTTGGCATGTATATGGAGGATAACATGGATAAAAAGATGCACCGCCGCGATCTGTTAAAGTGGCTGGGGTTGACCTCTGCCGGGTCGTTGCTGGTGGCGTGTCGATCACGGCAAACAACAGAACCCGATGGCCGACATATAGAGCTTCCAGCCAGAACAATTCCCGTTCTCGATGAGTGCGATGTTCTGGTCTGCGGCGGCGGCACCGCCGGCATTACAGCGGCCGTAGCGGCTGCACGGCACAACGCCAAAGTGATTCTCATCGAACGTTGGCCGTTCGTGGGCGGCATGGCCACCGCCGCCCTGGTCAACGGCTGGCATAGAAGCGACCGGGAAAAGATGGTGATCTATGGTCTGGTGGAAGAGGTGGCCTGGATGGCGGCGAAACATGGTTTTATCTGGCAGGATGCACAGTACCCTCATGCCCATGAAACGCACTGGTTTTATCCGGAAGGGATGAAGATTGTTTATCAGCGCCTTCTGGATGCCGCCAAAGTCAAGACCCTATGCTATACGGTCGCCGGTCAACCTCTGCTGCAGAGCGGCACCCTGCAAGGTGTGACGGTGGAAACCAAGAGCGGAACCAAAGCCATCCTGGCCAAGATAGTAATGGACTGCACCGGCGATGGCGATATCGCTGCCAAGGCGGGGGTGCCGTTCGGTTTCGGCAGGGAAGCAGACGGAAATGTGCAGGGTATGACGTTGATCTACAAGTTGAATAATCTGGATAAAAAGAAAATAGCCGGCCTGACCGATGAGTACGCGGCGGCTATGCGACAACGCATGCTGCAATTGACGAAACAAGGTTTGCTGCCGCCATTCAGCTCGGTATTTGAAGTGCGCCATGCCGTTGCCGCTCATATCGATGGTTTTCTGAACATGTGTCCGGTCGCCGGCAATCCGTTGGATGAGGAAGACCTTTCCCGCAAGAGCGCGCTGGCGCGAGAGCAGGTGCTGCAGTTTGTGGAATTTTTCCGCAAAAACGTCGAAGGCTTTGAGAATGCCAGGATCGAACAGACCGGCTGCAGTCTGGGCATCCGGGAATCGCGGCGGATTCATGGACTTGCGACGTTGACGAAAGACATGGTCCTGTCCGCGCAAAAGCAACCGGATGCCATCGGCCATGGCGTGTGGATGATCGATATCCATGATCCCAAGGGCAGCGGTTACACGACCTATGCGGACCGGCAAAAAGCCACCATGGTGCCGCAGGGTCAGAGCTATCACATTCCCTTACGCATGTGTTTGAATGACAAGGTAGCGAACCTGGCGGTGGCCGGCCGTTGTGCCTCTTCGACCCATGAAGCGCACGGTTCGGTGCGCGTACAAACCCATTGTATGGTTATGGGCCAGGGTGTGGGTACGGCCGCGGCGCTGGCTCTGGATGCCGGTATACGCATGGATCAGGTCAGCGTAAAGGATCTGCAGCACACGCTGCAACAGGATGGCGTCTATGTAAAAGATATTCCATCGTGAATCGAAATCTGCTGGAAGAATTCAAGCGCCAGGGCCATAGCCGTGGATAAACCTGCAAGACTGGGCAATAAAGGAGGATACATTTTGAAATACATGATTTCTGCTTTTTTGCTGGCTGCTTTGTTTTTGACGCATTGCAGCATAAAGACGACGGTGATAACCTACCCCAGGCCGAAAAGCATGCCGGCTTCAGCGGATTTTCAACTTCAGGTCAATCAGATGCCGGTAGACGTGTATCAGACCCGTGTTTCCGCTGTGCCGGCCAACCAGGTATGGCCGGGGCATCAACGACCGCTGGAAGAAACCGAACTGGCATCTTTTGCTTATTTTGATTTTTCCGGTCAGGTACAGGTGGAAATTGTGGCCGGCAAACCGGTGCAGTCGGTGATCATCAGACCTCAATCGTACGGCATAAAACCCGCGATCACAGGCAACACCATCCGATTCAGCCTGGACAAAGCCTGCCAGCTTGCGGTCGAAGTGAACGGCTGGCATCACGCCTTGCATCTGTTCGCCAATCCGCTGGAAAAGGAACGTCCAGGTCCGGAGGATAAAAAGGTGCATTACTTTGCGCCTGGATATCATGAGGTCGGGAAAATCACCTTAAAAGACGACGAAACCGTCTATATAGCCGGCGGTGCGGTCGTGCATGGCGTCATCGAAGCCATCGATGCCCGGAATATCCGGGTTATGGGCCGGGGCATTTTAGACGCCGGCCGGATCGGTCGCTTTGATGATGTCAACATGATTCATTTTCTGGGTTGCCGGGATGTTCTGATCGATGGCATCATTTTCAACGATGCGCACAAGTGGACCCTGGTCACGGTGAAATGCGAACGGGTACAGATCGATAATGTCAAACTGATCGGTATGTGGCGCTATAATTCGGACGGCATCGATCTGGTCAACAGCCAGCGGGTGGTAGTAGAAAATTCGTTTGTCCGAACCTTTGACGACAATATCGTGCTTAAGGGATTTCCTGCCTGGGGCGGGGAGAAATACGATACCCAGTCCCGCCCGCTGAAGGACATCCTCGTGCGAAATTGTGTTCTCTGGGGCGATTGGGGGCGGCCTCTGGAGATCGGCGCCGAAACCCGCACCGATTCCATCTATAACGTTCTGTTTAAAGACATCGAAATCATCCATTTTGTCCAAAGGGCCATGGATGTGCAGAACGGTGACCGGGCCCTGGTCAGTAAAATCCGTTTTGAGAATATAAACATCGAACACGCACTGATCGAGGGATATCAGCGCCAGGATATTCCAAATCCGGATCCAAGTCACCCTGATCATCCGCAAAAAGCGGGCATGCTGCTGGAGCTGTTTTCAGATCCCAACCCGTACAGCAAAGACAGCCAGCGGGGCCGGATCAAGGATGTGATCTATAAAAACATCCAGGTCATCGGCGATTTCCGAATCCACGGCCGCATCGCCGGCCTGGATGAACAGCACCTGGTGGAAGACGTCACTATCGAGAATCTGGTTGTTCGGGGCCGACACATATTGCGGCCGGAGGACGCCAATATCATAATTAATCCATACTGCCGGAACATTGTGTTCAAATGAAAAATCGACGAGAATTTCTGAGAATCGCGGCTTTGGGGAGTGGCGCCGCCGGATTCATCTCCTGGACGCCGACAGCGGCGCGCAAACCAAACATTGTTTTTATCCTTATGGATGATCTGGGCTGGTCGGATTTGGGCTGCTACCATAATGCATTTCACGAAACCTCGAATCTGGACCGGCTGGCCGGCCAGGGGATGCGCTTTACCAATGCCTATGCCGCCAATCCGGTCTGTTCACCCACCCGTGCCAGCATCATGACCGGGCAGTACCCGGCGCGTATCGGCATCAACAGCTATATACCCGGACCAAAGGCGCCGCCAGGATCAAAACTCCTGCCCCCTGAAAACCGGCAACAGCTGCCACTTGAGGTGACTACGATCGCCGAGGCGCTTCGGGCCGAGGGCTACCGTACCGGCTGTGTTGGCAAATGGCATCTGGGCGGCAGAGAATTTTTTCCGGACCAGCAGGGTTTTGACGAGATTTTGGTCAGCGAGGGCCGCCACATCAACTTTCGAACCACACCGGACACAGCAGTGACGGATGACGATTATCTGGCTGAAACTTTGACCAAAAGAGCGGAACAGTTCATCCGCGACAACAGAGAACGGCCGTTCTTCCTCTATTTGAGCCACTTTTTGGTCCATGTGCCTTATGAAGCCCGTCAGCCGCTGGTCGAAAAGTACAGGCAAAAGCCAAAGCCGGGCGAGGGGTTTCATCCTGTCTATGCTGCCATGGTGGAGCACATGGATGACAGCGTTGGCCGTATCATGGCGGTCTTGGACGAATTGGGCCTGAGCGCACAGACCTTGTTCATTTTTACTTCTGATAACGGCGGCTTGCATGGTTTGCGTGACGATGAAAAATTCTGGAAGAATTTACAGCATCGCTTTGATGAAAAGGGTGAGCCGGTGTGTTCGTTTCGCGGCGGTAAATCCACCTTGTATGAAGACGGCCTTCGCGTACCCCTCATCGTTCGTTGGCCCGGCGGCATCACACCGGGTACGGTGTGTCATACGCCGGTTTGCAGCATAGATTTTTATCCAACGCTGCTGCGTCTGGCCGGCTTGCGCCAAAAGCCGCAGCAGATTCTGGACGGCTGTGACCTGACCCCCTTGTTACGGCAACAAGACGCCATCGGCCGTGACGCCTTGTTCTGGCACTATCCATATTATCAGGCATCGACTCCGGCCGGGGCAATCCGGCAGGGGAGATGGAAACTAATCGAGTTTTTTGAGGACAACCATATAGAGTTGTACGATCTTGAAAACGACGAAAGTGAGACCACCAACCTGGCCGGTCAATATCCACAACGGGCACAGGAGCTGCAGGAAAAATTGGCCGGCTGGCGGCGTTCGCTGAACGCCGCCCTGCCGTCGCTCAATCCGGAATACAAGCCGCAGGGGTAGCAGAGAGAAACTATAGTGACCATGAAATCGTTCAAAAAAAGGGACCTGCCGGTGAAAAAGTCGCCATATGGTGTTTTGCTATGTGGAATTATTATACTCTGCTGCCAACGCGATTTTAGTACTGACAGCCGATACGGCGCTGCTCGAAACGCGACGGCCATCGTCGGTGCCATTCGCTGGGACGCCTATCATGGCGATCTCGGAGCGCCCGGACTGGCCGTTGAGAAAGCCCTAGGTCCGAAGCAATGGCACTACCGTTTGCCGTTCTATGCGCATGTTGTAAACGACAGCACGGTCCAGGTGCGTGCCAATAGCCAGGCCATCATGGATCAGGAAATCGAGTATGCCAGCGCCGCCGGTCTGGATTATTGGGCGTTTGTTTCTTATGCAGAGCATGATCCCATGTCACTGGGACTGCAACTGTATCTGGCCAGTTCAAAAAAATCAAAGATGAAATTCTGCCTGATCCTGGGTGCTTCTGCGCTGGGTCCGCCATCGCAATGGCCATCGCAGATGAACAGATATGTCAATTATTTTCGCCATCCGGATTATCAAACCGTACTGGGCGATCGACCGCTGGTTTTTCTGTTCAATCCGCGTCAATGGGAAAACGGCACCCCGTTCGGATCCTGGGACCGTTGCAGGGAGGCGTTCGATGAATTCAGGAAGAGTGCTCTTCGCGCCGGTCTGGGGGCGCCCTATTTTGTGGTGCAAGTCTTTAGCGCCAACGATGGCAAACTGTACGCGGACCGGTTGGGATTTGATGCCGCCGGCGCTTATGCCACCAGCGGCGGCGGAGTAAAAGCGCCTTATGCCGAGCTGGCTTCCTATAGTGAGCGTTGGTGGGATTCGGTCAGAGCAAGCGGCTGTAAACTGGTACCGCTCGTGATGTCCGGCTGGGATCGACGACCGCGCGTCATTCATCCCATGCCGTGGGAAACCTGGCAAAAGCCGGGAGTGGGATTGGATAATTATTATGAAACGCCCACGCCGGCCGAGCTGGCAACCCACCTCCAGCACGCCTTGGAATGGAATACCAGGAATCCCGAGATCGCCGAGAGCAACGCGATACTAATTTACGCCTGGAATGAAAACGACGAAGGCGGCTGGTTGACGCCGACCTTGATGGATGGCTCTTTGCGCCTGGACGCCCTGGCCGCTCTGCTGCGGCTGCGCTTTTGACGATGCACGGCTGTCCCTGGCCTGGTGCCCATTCATACATGAAACCCTCGTTCCGTATTTAACATGCAGGAGCTTGACATGAAGAACTCGCAGTATTCTCGACGGCAATTTCTCCAGGCTGGCGCACCGGCGATGTGCGGCGGTTTTTTAATGCAATCCTGGGTGAGCCAGGTTCGCGGCGCTTCGCAATTTCATACTCTGATCTGGATCGAACCTAAAGATTTCGCCCAGTATGGCGGCTGGAAACTGGATACGCAATTCATCGATTTGATGGGATCGGCCTGTTTGCTGGCTGCCGGAACCGGATCGCCGGTACAAGATGCCACGACCGCCATCCGTTTGCCGAAAGCGGGCAATTTTCGCATTTGGGTGCGTAATAAAAATTGGCTGCAGGATTACTCGCCCGGCCGATTCCGGCTCGCCATCAACGGAACGCCGAGCGACAAAGTGTTCGGCTGTGGTGCGGCAGAGAAATGGATCTGGGAATCCGCCGGTGACTATGAACTGAAGCAGGGCCTGGTCCGGTTTTCGCTCCAGGATGAAACCGGCCATTATGGACGATGCGCCGGTATTATTTTAACCACGGATCATTCGTTTGTGCCGCCGGATGACGCGGAAGGCATCCGCACGCAACGCGCCCAAATGACCGGCGTCGGTCTGCAAGCCAAAGTGTCCGACGGCTGGGATGTCATCGTCATCGGCGCCGGCGCCGCGGGTTTCTGTGCCGCCATCGCCGCTGCCCGCAAAGGCGCCAAAACCGCGCTCATCGATTCCAATCC
>CAZISM010000105.1:0-4376 GCA_964541895.1 uncultured Cytophagia bacterium | reverse complement strand
GCGGTCAGAACCATCGGCACACTCGATAATTTCACCGCTGTATACAAAGGAAGATTATTCATTGACTGTTCCGGGGACGGCTGGGTGGGCTATTATGCCGGCGCTCACTATCGCTGCGGTCGGGAAGCCCGGCACGAATTCAACGAACGATTGGCGCCGGAGACGGCCGATGATATCATGATGAGCGGCGTCCTCTTTCGCGAAGCGTTTATCTACAAAGCGGTCGATACCGGTCGTCCGGTTGTTTTCGAACCGCCGTCCTGGGCTTATAAATGGACTTCGGACGACCATATCTATCGACATGTCGGCGATATCAGCTATGGGTCCTGGTGGTTCGAACATCGCGGCACGATTAATGAACTGGAACAAAAAGAAAAGGCCCGTGACGATTTGCTGCGCATCACCTATGGCTATTGGGATTATCTGAAAAACACCTGGTCAAAACGCGAAAGAGCGAAAAATTATGCGTTGGCTGTCGTTGCTACCACGTTGGCCAAACGTGAAACGCGCCGGTTGATCGGTGATTACATTCTAACGCAAAATGATGTGCAGAACGATACGTTTTTTGAGGACCGCATTGCCTCCGGCGGCTGGTATCTGGATGTGCATCATCCGCAGGGCATGTTTTCCGGCAAGGAAGGGCCGTATCAGTTCAACGAACATGTGGCTCTGTATCAGATACCTTTTCGATGCCTCTATTCTAAAAATATTTCCAATCTGATGTTTGCAGGCCGGGATATGAGTGTTACCCATGTGGCGCTGGGCACGGTCAGAATACAACGAACCTTGGCGTGTTTGGGGCAGGCGGCAGGAACAGCGGCAGCACTGGCTGTTCAACTCCAGTTGTCTCCCAGAACTTTGGCGCAACAACATATGCCGGCGTTGCAGCAGACGCTTCTCAAGGACGATCTCTTTATTCCCCACGTTCGCAATGAGGACCCGCTGGACCTGGCGCGATCCGCTCGGGTTAGAGCGGCCAGTGTCGATGCGTGTCAGACCTTTAAGAAAACGGATTGTCAAAATGCCGGATATATGCCGCTGGACAGGCCCAGAGCCATGGTAATTCCGGTAGGCTTGCATGGCAAACTGGAATCCATATTTTTGCAGGTATCCACCACGATCGTCGATGCGACGAAAATCACACTGCAGGTTCGCAAGGCCAAACACGCGGCCGATTTCAGTTCACGGGAGGTGCTCGCAACGATTACGGCCATCGTGCCGCCCGGCTATTCCATGGTGTTGCCGACCAAGCCGCCGGTGCATGGTTTCAGCCATTGGGTCAAATTTGACGTTAACCAATCGATCTCTGCGCCCTATGTCTGTATTGAATTGCCGGCTGCGGAGGGAATCTGGTGGGGGCGCATGGCCAGGGCGCCTCAGCCAAGCTGTCGCGCCGCCTGGGAGGCGGGAAAATGGGTTGCCGTGAAGAATGAATACCACAGTTTTTACACTCTGCCGGCCATCGTATTGCCACCCTCGGCGCACCGTACGGCTACAGACTATGCGGCGGAGAATATTATAAATGGTTTGATTCGACCCGACGAGCGCTCGATGAATATGTGGGCCTCAGACCCGCGCCAGGCCATGCCGCAATGGGTTGAACTTGAATTCAGCCACGCCACAACCATCGATAGCGTATACCTGACTTTTGACACCGATCTGGATGTCGATGAAGCGCATAAAAGCGATGTGGTGCCGCCAGAATGTGTGCGAGAGTATCAGGTAAGCGGGCTGGTCGGAGCTGAATGGAAAATCCTGGCCGATGTTGTCGGCAATTTTCAACGGCGACGGATTCATCGCTTTACGGCTGTTCCGGTCGAACGACTCAGAGTCACAGTGCTGTCCAGCAACGGTCATTTGTCTGCCCGCATATATGAGGTGCGAGCTTATCGGGAATCGGTATAGTACTTTGGCGGGCGTCCGTCCGGCAACGGCCGCGGTCGAACAAAGTCGAAAAAAGGATAAAAATCTGTTGCAAAACTGCAAAAAAGTACTATTTTTTAGCAAAACAACTGCACACGTGAGCGCTAACGTAAGCAACCGTGCATCGTCATTATCGTCGCATCCATTTAATAAAACTGCTATTATGAATCGATTATCTATTCTAGCCAAAGCAGAAAGGCTGGATATTTTTCTGTTCAGTTTCTTGATCACGATTGCAGGTCAATAAGACGCATGCCATTTGAACGAGCGGATTGAACCGGTTGAGAGTTGTCGCTGGTCTTGAACCTGGCTTTCAAAAGATGTTCGGCATCAGCGAAAACGAATGTAATGCCGCGTGATACATCTGCGGTAGCAGGAGTGATTATGATTTCCATGCCGTCGATCGGATGGCTTCCGGCTGGCCCCGGATGAGCATAAATATTGGCCATCTGGAAGAAAAATGATTTTGCTGAAACGCTGCCGGTCGATTCATGCGACCGAACGATGACCATGAATGACAATTGCAGCGAATTCGGCGAAGGCCTGTTCATCATGCCATCGGCACGGGCGGGTTTCGGCGATCTGGAAGCGTTGCCGGATGTTTGTCCTGATGAAAATGAAAAGAAACGGTTTAATACATTTTTCCCTGGGACACAGAAAACTATGGGTGAAGCCAATGAATAGACGCACATTTCTCAAATGGCTCGGCCAGGGTGTCGTTGCCGCAACGTGGCTGAGCGGCCAGGCGAAGGCAGGGAAGAAACCGAACATGGTGTTCATCCTGGCTGATGACCTAGGATGGGCCGATCTGCCTTGTAATGGCAACAGCTTCAATGAAGCGCCCCACCTCAGCGCGCTGGCCAGAGAGGGGATGCGTTTTACCAACGCGTATGCAGCCTGTCCGGTCTGCTCACCCACGCGCGCCAGCATCATGTCCGGACAATACCCGGCCCGAGTAGGCGTCATCGATTTCATCCCCGGCCACTGGCGGCCATATGAACAAGTTACGGTTCCTTCGAATCGCACCCAATTCCTCCCTGAAGAAATTGTCACCATGGGCGAATCCATGAAAAAAGCTGGCTATGTCACCGGCTATTTTGGCAAATGGCATCTGGGCGATCAGGAAAAACGCCATCATCCGCTGAACCAGGGATTTGATGAAGCCAATGTCGGTGCCGGTTACTATAACACCCGATTCAATCCGCCCAGAGAACAGTCGGCGGAAAAAATCATCTCTGAACGGCTGGCCGATTTTGGCATCGATTTTATCGAAAAGCACAAACAGCAACCGTTTTTTCTCTTTTTGGCCCACTGGGATGTGCACTGCCTGCTGGATGCGGACCAGACTTTGATCGATAAATACCTTGCCAAAGAAAAGGTGCCGGACTATCCCTGCAACGCGGTTTATGCCGCCATGATCGAACACCTGGATGACAGCGTCGGCAGAATTATGGCCAAACTGAAAGAGGCCGGCTTGAGCGAGAATACGCTGGTTCTGTTCACGTCCGACAATGGCGGCTGCACCAGTGAGAATAAATATCCCGGCATCGATACCGATCGCATGCCCATGATCGCGCCATCCAAACAGCATAATTTCAAAGACAGCCCCCTGCAATACATCGTCACTTCCAATTCGCCGCTCAGAAGCGAAAAAGGGACGGTGTACGAGGGCGGTATTCGTACACCGTTACTGGTCAAATGGCCGGGTAAAATAAAACCAGGCAGCGTCAGCCAGGCCGTGACCAGCAGCGTCGATTTTTATCCAACCCTTCTCGACCTGAGCGGCGCCGACAAACCGTCGCAGCAGATACTGGATGGCACCTCTATGCTGCCGGCTTTGCTGAGAAACGAGTATGATCCGGAACGCGCCATCTATTGGCACTATCCGGTCTATCACCACGACGTCCCGGCCGGCGCCATCCGCAAAGGGGATTGGATGCTTATCGAGAATCAGGTGACCGGAGAGGTGGCTTTGTATAACCTGAGAAACGATCTCGGAGAATCAACCGATCTGGCAAAAGTTTTTCCAGAAAAAACCAATGAACTTTACTCGCTGCTGAAACAATGGCAAAAAGAGGTCGGCGCCGAATTTCCCAAAGTCAATCCCGATTATGATATGGCCAGGAGACAGGAATGGGGCAAGCATCCTGACCGGTGATGAGAAAAAGATGAATAGGAGAAAGTTTGTGCTCCAAATCCTCAATGAGGTACCATTATGAAGCTTTCCAATAAACACATGACACGTTTTTGTACAGCATTACTTTTGGTTTTTTTGTCACGTTCGGCACTGGCAACCGACGAACTTGAGAAAGGCTTTGTTGCACCTCCTCCAGATACCCGGCCCTGGTGTTATTGGTACTGGATCAGCGACAACCTGTCCAAAGACGGCATCACCCGTGATCTGGAAGCCATGGCGCGGGTTGGTATTGGCGAAGCGCTCATTGGCAATATTG
>CAZISM010000104.1:0-18584 GCA_964541895.1 uncultured Cytophagia bacterium | reverse complement strand
GTCAGCTCGTTCCGCATCACCGAAGGCACGGACCAACACTGGGCGCACTCGGTCATTGCCGATAAAAAGCTGTACGTCCGTCACGGTGATACCATGCTGGTCTATAACATCGCCCGCTGACCGGACCATCGACAGTGTATTTCCCCGCACGAGCGTACGGTGCCTGAACCTTAAAAAGCATACGCGGATAAACCCAAAATGTGCGAGCGGCCAGGATCTGTACACTCTCATGCATAACCAGGAACCAAATGTCGGACATTACCCTAAAATGTCCGACATTTTTTGACTTTATGTTTCAATATGGACTTTACAAGGAGTCACGATTTGGCAAAGAAATTTTTCCTGATTCTTGCGTTCGTCGTAATTCAAATCAGCTGGGCGGCCGATGTTACGCAATGGCGCGGTTCGGAACGAAACGGCACCTACCGGGAAACCGGTCTCTTGACCTCATGGCCTGTGGAAGGGCCGAAACTGCTATGGTCCACCGACAGTCTCGGCAAAGGCTACTCTTCTCCCAGCATCGCTAAAGGGCTGGTCTATGTCACCGGCAAAGTGGGCAAAGATGATTACCTCTATGCCTTTAACCTGAACGGCCGGCTCAAATGGAAAACACTGTTCGGCCAGGCCTGGAAAAATTCATTCCCCGAGTCGCGTTGCACCCCCACAATCGATGGCGATCGGCTCTATGTTATCAGCGGCATGGGCCAGATGGTGTGTCTGGACAGCAAAACCGGCGCCATCAAATGGTCGCAGCATGCGGTGGAAACATTCAAAGGCGAATACAGCAACTGGGGCGTTTCTGAATCCCCTCTCATCGATGGCGATCTCGTCTATTGCACGCCCGGCGGCCCGGATGCCAGCATCGTCGCGCTGAATAAAATGACCGGCGCCACGGTCTGGACCTCGAAAGGGTTGAGTGAGCCTGCCAGTTATTGTTCGCCCATCCTGGCCGTTCATAACGGCCGTCGCATGCTGATCACGCAGCTGGAAAAATCGGCCGTGGCCCTGGATGCCAAAACCGGCGAACTGATCTGGCAGGATCCGTTCTCAGCCTATCAAAAAGAGCCCAAAGGGATCAATCCCAATTCGCCGCTCTACTTTAACGGGAGCGTATATCTCAGCAGCGGGTACAACAACGAAAGCACCCTGCTTGAACTGAGCAAGGACGGCGCCTCGTTCAACCGTAAATGGGTGGATCCGGTATTGGACATCCATGTCGGTGGTGTCGTGCTGGTAAATGGCTACCTGTACGGCAGCAACTGGACGAACAATCGCGAAGGCAAATGGGTTTGTCTGGAATGGAACACCGGCAAGGTGATGTACGAGACCGAATGGCAATGCAAAGGTTCGATCATCACCGATGGCAGCCTGCTCTATTGTTACGAAGAGAAAAACGGCAACGTAGCGCTGGTCAAAGCGGATCCGTCCGGCTTTAACATCATCAGCAGCTTTGCCGTAAGCAAAGGCAGCGGCCCGCACTGGGCGCACCCGGTCATCAGCGATGGTCGCCTCTATATTCGCCATGGTGAATCCATGCTGGTGTACGACATCAAAGCCAGGTAGCTCATGTACAAGTTCGCAGAGAGTGCAACTCTTTTTCTGATTATCCTGGCGTTGCTCAGCTTTGCATGGTGGGTGGTGCATGACCCGACGCAGCACCTGGCCGAGGCGGTGCCCGGCATGGACGGAGCGCCGGCCGATATCGCGACGTCGGCTGAGGCGGTGTCCATCGGCCAATACTTTGACCAGTTCGAACCGGTGAACACGCCGCCGTCAGCCAGCTGGCCGCGGTTTCGCGGCCCTGACCTGGACAACATTGTCAAAGATAAAGTTCGCCTGCCTGATGCCTGGAGCGCCGCAGGCCCGAAAAAATTATGGTCTGTCGACCTCGGCGAAGGCCATGCCGCTGCAGCCGTTCATAACGGCCGCGTTTATATTCTGGATTACGATGAAACCCGGCTGGCTGATGCGTTGCGCTGTTTTTCCCTGAGCGACGGCCAGGAGATCTGGCGCCGCTGGTATCAGGTGCCCATGAAACGGAATCACGGGCTGTCGCGCACCATTCCGGCCGTGACCGATAAATACGTCGTCTCCATCGGACCACGCTGCCATGTCATGTGTACAGACAGCAGAACCGGGGCGCTGTACTGGGGGGTGGATCTGATCAAAGACTATGGCAGCAAGGAACCGCTGTGGTATACCGGGCAGTGCCCGCTGATCGATGACACACTGGCGGTGATCGCCCCGGCCGGCACCTGCCTGATGATGGGCGTAGGCCTGGCCGGCGGTCGCGTGATCTGGCAGACGCCCAATCCCAACAAATGGGATATGTCGCACTCTTCCATCATACCGGCCACCATCGCCGGCCGGCGTATGTACGTGTATGCTGCGGTCGGCGGCATCGCCGGCATCGCCGCCGATGGCCCGGACCGAGGCGCGATCCTCTGGGAAAGCAAAGCGTGGAACCACTCGGTGGTTGCGCCTTCGCCG
Source organism: uncultured Cytophagia bacterium (assembly GCA_964541895.1). Lineage (GTDB taxonomy): Bacteria > Zhuqueibacterota > Zhuqueibacteria > Residuimicrobiales > Residuimicrobiaceae > CAZISM01. The sequence continues at coordinate 16,094 of CAZISM010000104.1, read as the reverse complement.
GTGATCATGCCGGATGGCCGCATCTTTTGCACCGCAGGGTACGGAGCCGGCAGCATGATGCTGCGCGTGACTCTGCAAAACGGCCGCTATCAGGTGGCGGTTCTGCAGACGCTGAAACCGTCGCAAGGCCTGGCTTCCGAACAGCAGACGCCCATTTTCTATCAGGGCAAGCTCTTCGCCATTCTGCCCAAAGACGGCGGCATAAACAAAAATCAATTCGTCTGCTGCGATCCTGCGGACGTGACCCGTTTCACCTGGACCAGCGGCAAAACCAATCGCTATGGCATGGGCCCTTATATTCTGGCGGACAAAAAATTCATCATTCTCAACGATGAAGGCGAGTTGTCCATGATCAGGGCAGACAGCCGCGGCTTTTATCCGCTGGCAAAAGCAAAAATTCTTGACGGCACCGATGCCTGGGGCCCCCTGGCCCTGGTGGGCACCCGATTGTTGGCGCGTGACTCAAAAAAAATGGTCTGCATCGATTTATCAGATTCCTGACGGACATTGTTTTGAACAACAACAAATCAAAATGGCTGATGCGGTTCGGCCTTACCGTCGCCCTGGTCGCATTGCTCTATCTCGTGAGCGAGATGGTTTCGCCGCGACGGCGACAGCAGCCCAATCCGTTCGAATATCAGTTGGGTTCGACAGCGCAAACCGACAGCAGTCGATTGAACTATCGCGAGATCGGGACCATCGCCATCCCGGCGAACCGTCTCCATAGCCTGGCCATCGACCCGCGCAACATTCTCTATGTCGCCGCCGACTCCACCCTGTTTATTCTCTCCAGCGAAGGACATGAGAAAGCGCGGATCGCCCTGCCGGAAGCGGCGTTGTGTCTGGCCGCGCCGGACGGCAAAATCGTGTATATCGGCTTTCGCGATCATGTCGCGGTGTATGACTATGCCGGCAGAAAAAAATCAGAGTGGATTTCCCACGGTGCGGATGCCGTCCTCACCAGCATCGCCCGCTCATCCCAATTCGTCTACGCCGCGGATGCCGGACAGCGCATGGTGTGGTGCTATGATCACGAAGGCGAACTGGTGCGCAACATCGGCCAAAAAGACTCGTTGCGCCATATACCGGGCTTTATCATCCCCAGCCCTTTTTTCGACCTGGTCATCGACAGCGATGATCAGCTGTGGGTGGTGAATCCCGGCCGGCACGAGATCGAACAGTATACCAATGAGGGAGACCTGCGCGCTTCCTGGGGCAGTGCCGATCCTTCCCTGGAAGGATTCTGCGGCTGCTGCAATCCGACCCATATCGCCCTGCTTAAAGATGGCTCGTTCGTAACCAGTGAAAAAGGCATCCCGCGCATCAAGGTCTACCATGCTTCCGGCCGACTCACGCACGTCGTCGCCGGCCGCGACCAGTTCGACGAAGAGGTCACCGGCCTCGACCTGGCGGTCGACAGCGGGGATCGCATCTATGTGCTCGATCCGAAGCGCAGGCAGGTGAGAATATTTGAACGCTCCTCACATGAGAATCAGGAATAGAACATGATGGTTATGAATCGCCGTCAAGCGTTAAAAACTCTGGCCAGAACCGGTCTGGCCGGATTGCTTTCGGCCGCAGCCTGGCGTTTGATTCGCCGATCGCAGCAGCAGCCGTGCACTGTCAACGCCAGCTGTGAGCGGTGCGGCAAATGGCAAGCGTGCGATGATGACAGGGCCAAAGCCTATCAGCAACACGTGCGAAAGGAAGCCGCCCCTAATGGCTGAAGAATCTAAACTGAACCGCCGTTCGTTTCTTCACACCGGCTCACTGGTTCTGCTCGGTGGCCTGGCCGGCGCAAGCCTGTTAAAGAGCGGCAGGCAGAAGCTGGTCTGGCAGATCGATCCGGATCTCTGTACCCAGTGCGGTCGCTGCGCCACCGAATGCGTGCTGTCGCCATCGGCGGTAAAATGTGTGCACGCCTATGCCATGTGCGGCTATTGCAAACTCTGCGGCGGCTATCATCAGCCGAATATTAAAATTCTCGACACCGCGGCCGAGCATCAGCTCTGCCCCACCAAGGCGATAAAGCGGCACTATATTGAAAATCCCTATTTCGAATATACGATCGACGAAGCGCTCTGCATCGGTTGCGCCAAATGTGTCAAGGGGTGCGGATCGTTCGGCAACGGTTCTCTGCATCTGCAGATCCGCCACGACCGCTGTATGAACTGTAACGAATGTTCCATCGCCGTGCTCTGTCCGGCCGGAGCCATCAAGCGGGTGCCGGCGGATCAGCCCTACCTGATCCGCGGCACGGTTGTTCCACACAAGAGTTGATAATCAACGGTTCCTATGAAGAATGGTGTAATACTTTATTTGGGGCTCTTGCTCCTCGCCGCGCAGGTATCGGCGCAGGAGCCGGTGCAGCGATTTCCCAGACCGCAGTTCGAAAGCGGCTATCAGCAGCCGGTAACCACCACCCCTGCCAGCCGCTCCACGGCGCTCGAGTATCTCGACGTGATCGTCCTGGCGGCCGGCCTGGCCCTGGCCGGTTATTTTTCCATCCGCCGGCGCTCGCGACCGGCCCTGTTCCTGCTCATGCTGGCGTCGCTGCTCTATTTCGGTTTTTGGCGGAAAGGGTGCATTTGTCCGGTCGGCAGTCTGCAAAATGTGACCCTGGCCCTGCTGGATCCCGGCTATGTCATACCATGGACCGTGGTGCTCTTTTTTGTGCTGCCTCTGCTGTTCAGCCTGTTTGTCGGCCGCGCCTTTTGCTCGTCGATCTGTCCCCTGGGCGCGTTGCAGGATCTGTTCGCCATCAAACCGATACAGGTTCCGGCGTGGCTGGAGCGTTCACTGCGCATCCTGGCGTACGCCTATCTGGGCCTGACTCTGCTGTTTGTCGTCACCGGCAGCGGCTTTATTATCTGCCGGTTCGATCCCTTTGTGGGATTTTTTCGCCGCAGCGCCTCCTTTGAAATGGTTCTGTTCGGTCTGATCTTTCTTGGCTTGGGTACTGTAATCGCAAGGCCGTATTGTCGTTTTCTCTGCCCGTACGGACTGATTCTGAGCTGGCTATCCCGGCTCAGCTATAAAAACGTCACTATCACACCCAAAGAATGTATTCAATGCCGCCTTTGCGAACAGGCCTGCCCCTTTGGCGCTATCAATGCGCCCGATGCGACTCCGCCTGACCAAAACAGAAATCGCGTTATAGGCAAAATCGTCCGGCAGCTTTTATGGCTGCCGGTGGTCGCCCTGATCGGCGGCTGGCTGGGCATCCTGCTGCACCAACCGCTGGCACGCATGCACCCCACCATCCAGTTGATCGATACGCTGCGGCAGCAGGAAGCCGGCGTCCTCACCGTAGAAACGCTGGAGAGCAAGGCCTTTTTAAGCTCCGGCAAGTCCATGGAAACGCTGACCGGCGAAGGCCAGGCCATCCTGAAGACCTTCAAGACCGGCAGTGCGCTCTTTGGAGTGCTGCTCGCCCTGGTGATTTATCTCAAACTGGTCGGTTTATCTTTGTTTCGCCGGCAGACGGATTACGTCGCCGACCGCCGCCATTGTCTCAGCTGCGGTCGCTGCTTTGCCTATTGTCCGGTTGAAATAGAACGTCGTCAAAAACAGGAGGCTCGTTCCCAGCCACAAAAGGCCTGGGACTGGCTATAAACGAACATGACCGCTCATAACGACAACCAGATCATCAACCGACAAACGCTCCTGGAGCGCATCGGCAAAACAGCCGCACTTTTTATCGTGCTCTTTGGCACCGTGCTGCTGGTGAATTTTGTTTTGACCCTGCGCCAGGATCCGTTGAACAGCCAGAGCATGCAAAAGCTGTTGACGCGTCTGTCCGAAAACGAAAGCGACAGCGAGTTGCGCCAGGAAATTCGTGCGCTGGATCTGCTGGCCCGCAAGGCATTTTTTACCCGGCAATGGCAAATCCGCACCGGCGCGACCATGCTTTTTATCGCCGTTCTGGTCTGGCTGATCGCCGCCCGCGGCCGCGAAATTCTTCGCCGGCGAATGCCGGATCCCAATCTCATCGGCCAACCGCCGCAACCGGAGCGGGACAAAACTCGTCAATCGCTGATAGTCGCCGGGGCTGTGTTTGTTGCCCTCTCTGCTCTGGCCGGCTTGCGCTCGCATCAGAAATTGGCGGAAGCGGTGCCGGCGAACACACCCTTGCCGCCGGTCGCCGCGGTCGACTCGCTCCGCTCTGAAGAAGAACCGCCGCCGATGGTTGCCGAAACCGCCCAGAGCGATTCGGCTCCATCTCTGAAAAACAGCGAGGCGGTCACAGCCGCTGTGATGCCACCTCCTGTTGCCGCCACGCCGGCGCCGGCAGGCCGATTTGATCAACAATGGCCCAATTTTCGCGGACCCATGGGCCAGAGCAGAGCGTTTTATAACACGGCGCCGACGCAATGGGACGGCTCAACCGGAAAAAATATTAAATGGAAGTCCGCCATACCCATGGTAGGATTTAATTCGCCGGTGGTTTGGCAGGATCGTATTTTTCTCAGCGGCGGCGACGCCGGCAAACGCCAGGTGTACTGCTATGCAACGCGAGACGGCTCTCTGCTCTGGCAGGCCGACGTACCGAGCAAAGCGGCCAAGATACCCAAGGTCTCCCATGACACCGGCTTTGCCGCACCCACCTGCGCCACCGACGGCATTCGCCTCTTTGCCATTTTTGCCACCGGTGATATCATCTGTCTGGATTTCAACGGCCAGCCGCTGTGGCACAAAACCCTGCCGCTGCCGGACAACCACTATGGCCATTCGTCCTCCCTGCTCTGCCACGACGGTCTGTTAGTAGTGCAATATGACAACGGCAACGGCGGCAAGCTCCTGGCCCTGGATAGCGGTAACGGTGCTACCAGATGGGAAAAAGCGCGCGAAGTACAGATCTCCTGGGCTTCGCCGATCCTGGTGGAACAGAACGGGAAAATGCAGATCGTGGTCAACGCCAATCCGCTGGTGGCGGGATACGATCTTAAAACCGGAGCGGAGCTCTGGTCGCACGAAAGCGTCACCGGCGAAGTGGCACCATCAGCCGGATACGCGGCCGGTCGAGTTGTTGTGGCCAATGAATATTCGCGCGTCGCCGTGATCGATATTCAGGGCGCCGCAAAACTGCTGTGGGAAACCGATGAAGAGCTTCCGGAAGTGTCCAGTCCGCTGGCTACAGACCGCTATGTGTTCATCGCCACCAGCGGCGGCACGGTGGCGTGTCGCGATGCCGCGACCGGTGAAAAGTATTGGCTGCAGGAATTCGATACCGGCTTTTATTCATCGCCGGTCAAGGTGGGCGACCGCGTCTACCTGATGAACACAGAGGGCGTCACTCACATTTTCAACTGCGACAAAATCTATCAGGCCATAGCCGACTGTCCCCTCGGTGAGCCTTCCAACTGTACGCCGGCCTTTCTCGACGGGCGCATTTATATCCGCAGTGACAAATACCTGTACTGCATAGCTGAATAACCTATGGCTGCAACAGAACAAATACATCTGGCGGAAATCGACGCAATTGTATTAAAGATCGGTTCAACGCCGGAATGCGTCATCCCCATCCTGCAGGCGCTGCAGGAGCGTTATCAATATCTGCCGCAGGCCGCCCTGCGCCGGGTGTGTGAAATCAGTGCCATAACGCCGGCTGCCATTCAGGGGGTGGCCACGTTTTACAGTCAGTTTCGCCATCAGCCCGTCGGCCAGCACATCGTACAGGTCTGTATGGGGACCGCCTGCCATGTCAAAGGCTCTCAACTGGTGTACGATGCGTTCTGTCGAGAACTGCAGCTGACGACAGATCAGGATACCGACAGCAAAGGGATGTTCACGCTGCAACGGGTAGCCTGCCTGGGATGCTGCACGCTGGCGCCGGTGGTGCGCATCGATCAGGTCACCTATGGGCACCTGACACCGGAATCCGTGCACCGGGTTCTGGAAGACTTTATGCGCGCGAAACACGATGACGACCATCAGCGCGCTTTGCACCCTGTCGCAGCGGATGAACAGGCCGGTGAAATTCGCATCGGCCTGGGTTCCTGTTGCGTGGCCGGCGGCAGCGCGCAGGTGCAGAAAGCTCTGGAAGAGACGCTGGACGAAACCGGCATTCGCGCTAAAATTCAACGCGTCGGTTGTGTCGGCATGTGCCATCAGACGCCGCTGATGGAGTTGATCCCGGCCCAGGGCGTGCAGGCGTTTTATGCGCACGTCAAACCGGAAGAGGTGCGCGACATCGTTCTGCGCCATTTTCAGCCGCCTCGGCTCTCCAGCCGGTTGAAGAGCAGAGCCGTTACCTTTCTGGAAAATCTGCTGACTGATTCCACCCTCGCCGGCGAGTCGCGCTATCCGCTTGACGTACGTGAACAGCCGGTGCAGGCCTTTCTTGGCGAACAGTTCCATATCGCCACCGAAGGCAGCGGCGCCATGGATCCGCTGGACCTGGCCGCCTATCGAGGCAGGGGTGGATTTCAGGCGCTGGAGAAAATTCTCGACGAACATACACCGGATCAGGTGATCGAACAGATCCGCGCCAGCGGTCTGCGCGGCCGCGGCGGCGCCGGTTTTCTGACCGGTGCGAAATGGCGGCTGGTCCATGAAACCGCAGAGCTGGAAAAATATGTCATCTGTAACGGCGATGAGGGCGATCCCGGTGCGTTTATGGACCGCATGTTGCTGGAATCGTATCCGTTTCGCGTCATCGAAGGCATAATCATCGCCGCCTATGCGGTCGGTGCAGAGCAGGGCTATCTCTACATCCGCGCCGAATACCCGCTGGCGGTGGAACGCATTCGCCAGGCTTTGGCCATTTGCGAAAGCGAAGGATTGCTGGGTGAACACATTCTCGGCCGGCCTTTTAATCTCCGTTTGCGCATCATGGAGGGCGCCGGCGCATTTGTCTGCGGCGAAGAGACGGCGCTGATCGCTTCCATTGAAGGCAAGCGGGGCATGCCGCGCCTCCGTCCGCCCTTTCCGGCCAATGAGGGCTTGTACGGCAAACCCACCCTGGTCAATAACTGCGAGACCTTTAGTTTGGTGCCCTGGATCATGCGCAAGGGCTCTGAACGATTCGCAGCCCTGGGATCTGAAAAGAGCAGAGGTACGAAAGTGTTTGCCCTCGCCGGCAAGATCCGCCGCGGCGGCCTGATCGAAGTGCCCATGGGCATCTCCGTTCGCCGCATCGTTGAAGAGATCGGCGGCGGCACCGCATCCGGCAAACCCTTCAAAGCGGTGCAGATCGGCGGCCCCTCCGGCGGTTGTGTGCCGGCCAGCCTGGCGGATACGCCGGTGGATTATGAAGCGCTGCTGCAGGTCGGCGCCATGATGGGCTCCGGCGGCCTTGTCGTCCTCGACGAATCCGACTGCATGGTGGACATTGCCCGCTATTTTTTGAGTTTTACCCAGGAACAATCCTGCGGCAAGTGCACCTTCTGCCGCATCGGCACCCGCCGCATGCTGGACATTCTGGAAAAACTCTGCGCCGGCCAGGGCCGGTCAGAAGATATTTTGAAATTGGAAGAGTTGGCGCACATGACCGTCTCCGGCAGTCTCTGCGGCCTGGGTCGAACCGCGCCCAATCCGGTGCTGTCGACGCTGAAATATTTCCGGCATGAATACGAGGCCCATGTGCAGGGCCAATGCCCGGCCAAAAAATGCAAAGCGCTGATCCGTTATACGATCACCGATGGCTGCATCGGCTGCACCCGCTGCCGGCAACGGTGCCCGGTAGACGCCATTCCGTTTACGCCGTATCAAAAACACAGCATCGATGCGGCGAAATGCACACGCTGTGACAGCTGTCGAACGGCCTGTCCGGTGCAGGCGGTCGTCATCGAATGAGAAGGAAACTGATATTCAAATAACAATCGACAATCGACCGGTATCGATCGAACCCGGTATGACCATTCTGCAGATTGCAGAATCACTGCACATCTCTATTCCGACCATGTGTCACTGGCCGGGATTAAAACCATTCACCTCCTGCATGATCTGCCTGGTGCAGGAAATGAAATCGGGCAAACTGTTGCCGGCCTGTTCTGCGCCGGCGCAGGAGGGCATGGTCATCGAAACCGCCAACGATCCGGTTCGCCTGGCCCGCAAAAACGCACTCGACCTGTTGCTGAGCGAACATATCGGCGATTGCCAGGCGCCGTGCGAACGGGGCTGCCCGGCTGATATGAACATTCCGCTGATGCTGCGCCAGATAGAGCAGGGCCGTTTCCGGCAAGCTCTGATCACCGTCAAAAAAGACATTGCGTTGCCGGCGATCCTGGGGCGCATCTGCCCCGCTCCCTGTGAAAAAGTGTGCAATCGCGCCGTGCAGGATCATCCCCTGGCTATCTGCGAACTGAAACGGTTAGTAGCAGATGTCGACCTCGCCTCTGCTCATCCCTATCAGCCGCCTCTGGCCAACCCAAGCGGCAAAACAGTCGCGGTGGTTGGCGCTGGTCCGTCCGGCCTTGCCGCTGCGTATTATCTGCAACAAAACGGGCACCATTGCACCGTATATGATCAGAACGAAAAACCCGGCGGCATGCTGCGCTATGGCGTCGAATCCGCACGATTGCCGGTCGCTGTTTTGGAGGACGAGGTCCGGATGATCGATCTGTCGGCCTTGCAGTGGCAGATGCAAACCAGAGTGGAAACGGCCCAGGCGGTCGATCGGCTCCGGCGCGACCACGACGCCGTCTGTCTGTGCACCGGAACGCTGACTGAAAAGCAGGTCATGGATCTCGGCCTCCCCTGGAACGGCCGCGGCATCACCGTAGAGCGGTCGACCTATGCCACCCCGCGCGATGGCGTGTTCGCCTGCGGCAGTGCCGTTGCACCTTCGCGCATGGCGGTTCGCGCCGTGGCCCACGGCAAAGAGATGGCGGCGGCTGTGCATCGCTATCTCGGCGGAGAACAGCCGCTTGCTGCGCCGCTCCCCTTTTATTCCCGTCTCGGCCGGCTGGATAAAAACGAAGTAAAAACACTGACAGATGCGTTGCCCATTGAGTCCGTGCATATAGAACATCATGATCCGGATCAGCCCGACCAGGCCCGGCAGGAATCGGGCCGATGCCTGCATTGCGATTGCCGGAAGCTGGACACCTGCAAATTGCGCCTCTATAGCGAGGAATACGGCGCCGAACAATCCCGTTTCAAAGGAACCCGAAACCGGATCTCGCTGTCCGTGCAACACGAACTGATCGTATATGAGGCGGGCAAGTGCATCAAATGCGGACTGTGTGTGCGCATCGCTGAAAAAGCACAGGAACCGCTGGGACTCACCTTTATCGGTCGCGGCTTCGATGTCCGCATCAACGTACCGTTTGACGAGAGCTTGCGGCTGGGCCTGACCAGAGTTGCAAATGAATGCGTGCAGGCCTGCCCGACAGCGGCGCTGTCGCTGAAATAGCAGGCCTGTATCTTCGCTCCTGATTTGAGGGTTCTTCGTGGCCGGACCGTCCCGGTCCGGCGGATCATGTAAAAATTTTTTGAGGCCATGGTGCCATGAAGCAAACATACTCGTTGCTCTTTTGTCTGGCCATTTCATTTCAGGGATGCCAAAATTCTTCACCACCCGGATCTGCGCCCAACCAGTGGACGATTTACCGGGGCGATCAGCAACTGACGGGTTATATCGCTGCCAGCGTATGTGACCAGCCCAAACTGCTCTGGTCATTCCAGACGCAGGACCAGATCAAATCCACGCCGGTCATATCTCAGGGCTGTGTTTATATCGGCTCTACGGATGCAAACCTCTATGCGCTGGCCTTGAAAACAGGACAGCTCGTCTGGTCGTTTACCGGCGACGAAGCCTTCGAGGCACCGGCTCTGGCGCTGGACACTCTCATCTATGTCGGCAGTTTGAACGGCACATTTTATTGCCTGGCCACAAAATCCGGCAAGGAACTGTGGCGCTTCCCGGTGAACGATCGCATCATGGGATCCGCCAACTGGCTGTTATCGCCCGACGGCACAGAAAAATGGATCGTCTTTGGCGGCTATGACAATCAACTGCACTGTCTGAACAGTCTCGACGGCCGGCCGGTATGGACGATCGGCACCGACAATTATATCAACGGCGCACCCGCCACCAACGGCAAGCGCATCCTCTTTGGCGGCTGTGATGCGCTGCTGCACGTCATCGATGCCGCCACCGGCCAAAGCCTGGCAGAGGTGGATGCCGGTTCCTACATCCCCTCCTCTCCGGCGATGAGGGCGGACCTGGCGTTTGTCGGCCAGTATGACGGCGAACTGCTGTGCATTGATCTGAAAACGAAAACCGTAGCCTGGCGTTACAGCGCCGCGGAACAGCCCCAGCCGTTCTTTTCCAGTCCGGCTGTGACCGCGGATGAGGTGCTGATCGGCTGCCGCGATCACCATGTCCACTGCATCGATATAGAGACCGGCCGGAAAAAATGGACCTTTCGCAGCCGTAACGATGTGGACGGCTCCCCCCTTGTGCTGGCGGATCGGGTCGTCTTTGGTTCCATGGATGGCCGTGTCTACATGGTCGATCTGAAAAACGGCCGATTAATCTGGTCGTATGATATCGGCAAACCGCTTAGCGGCTCGCCCGCCTTCGCCGACGGCGTGCTCGTCATCGGCAGCGAGGACGGCCGCGTCTATGCGTTCGGCTGCAGTGAATAAGACAGGACGAATCGATGAAAATTGTATATATCATCCCCGGATCCGGCGGTACTTTTTATTGTCAAAATTGCATGCGCGACAACGAACTGGTGCTGCAGTTGCGCGCCATGGGCCATGACGTCATCATGGTGCCCATGTATCTGCCGCTCAACGAAGAGACCCTGCGCACCCGCGGCGATACCCCGGTGTTCTACGGCGCCATCAACATCTACCTCAAGCAGATGTTCCCCCGCTATCGCAACGCCCCGATGTGGCTGGAAAAACTGCTGGACAGCCGGCCGCTGCTCAAGGTGGCCGCCCATCTCTCCGGCTCCACCAGCGCCAAAGGGCTGGAGGAGATGACCCTTTCCATGCTTCAGGGCGAAGACGGCAAACAAGCCTCTGAACTGGAGCACCTGGTGCACTGGCTGGAACAGGACGGCAAGCCGGATGTGATTCATCTTTCCAATGCGCTTTTGCTGGGGCTGGCCAGAAAGCTGAAACAGCGCCTGCAATCCCATATCGTCTGCACGCTGCAGGACGAGCATCAGTGGATCGATCCCATGGATGCCGTTTACCGGCAGCCCTTGTGGGATCTAATGGCTGAAAAGAGCGTCGACATCAGCGGCTTTATCACGGTCAGTCGCTATTACTCGGAATTCATGCAGCAAAAGCTGGGCTTGTCCGCGCAGCGCATTACCGTCGTTCCCATGGGCATCGAGCTGCAGGGCTATCAAACCGCACCCCTCTCCATGCAGCCTCCGGTCATCGGTTATCTTAACCGCTTGACAGACATGTTCGGACTGGATACGCTGGTGGACGCCTTTATTCTGTTGAAAAAACAGTGGCCGGATCTGCAACTGCACATGACCGGCGGCCACACAGCGGACGACAAGCCTTTTGTCCGGCGTATAGAAAAAAAGATAGAAAAAGCCAGAGTGCAAAGCGACGTCAAGATATTTCCTGCGTTCAGCCGTTCGCAACGGATCTCGTTTCTTGCCGGCCTGTCGGTGCTGTCGGTGCCGGTGCCGTATGGCGAAGCCTTTGGCACCTACCTGATCGAAGCCCTGGCCTCTGCCGTGCCGGTCGTGCAGCCCAACGCCGCCTCCTTTCCGGAAGTCATTCAAAGCACCGGCGGCGGCCTCTTGTGCGATCCGGGAAATCCCGCTTCGCTCGCGGAAAAAATTCATCAGCTGCTCAGCGATCCGCAACGAGCCCGCGCCATGGGGCGCCAGGGACAACACATCGTGCAATCGCACTATACGATCCAAAAGATGGCAGAGCGCATGATCAGCGCCTATGAGCAGATCATGCGGGACCACAGCTGACGCCGGGAGGAGTATTCGTGCTGCTTGACGTTACCAAAGTCGGGAAAAAAGTCCGCCAATCCGAACAGACCGAACCGATCACCATCCTGTCCGACTGTTCCCTGCGCGTTGCCGCCGGCGAGGCGGTGGCGATCGTCGGGCCATCCGGCTCCGGCAAAACCACTCTGCTGAACCTGATCGGCACCATGGACACACCCACCTCCGGTTCCATCCTGTTTCAGGGCCAGGCGATTGAGGGGCTGACAGATCAGGAACGGGCTCACCTGCGCAATCGTGCCATCGGTTTTATTTTTCAATTCCACTATCTCTTGCCGCAGCTTTCCGTTCTGGAAAATATTCTATTGCCGACACTGCCTCTGGGCACCGATCCGGAGCAGGCGTTGCGGCGGGCGCAAACGCTGGCCAGGCGCGTCGGCCTGGCCGATCGCTTACATCATCGACCGGGGCAACTGTCCGGCGGCGAATGCCAGAGGGTCGCCGTGATTCGGGCCATGATCAATAAACCGCAACTGATTCTGGCGGACGAACCCACCGGTTCGCTGGACCAGCATAATGCCATGGACGTGGGCCGGCTGCTGATCGAAATCAATCAGGAAGAAAAAACGACGTTGATGGTGGTCACCCACTCGACGATGCTGGCGCAGCTGCTGGCGGTGCGGTACGAATTGCGCCAGGGTCGATTATTTCCGGCGACGGACCTATGACCTCCCTCAGACAGCTTGCTTTCAAAAATCTTTCCTTTTACCGTCGCAGTGCCCGGCTTACCGTGCTGGGCGCCGCTATCGGCGGCGCGGTTCTCATCGGCGCCCTGAGCGTGGCTGATTCGCTGCAGTACAGCTTGCAGCGCATCGCCCTGGCGCGGCTGGGACAGGCGAATCATATACTGAACAGCGGTGACCGCATGGTCCGCACAGCCCTGGCCGACAGCCTCGCCGAGGCGTTGCAGCGGCCGGCAGCGCCGGTGCTCGCCCTTGCCGGCGTCGCCGGCCCGGCAGACGGCCGGCAGCAAGTCCAGCGGGTCCAGGTGTATGGCGTGGAGGCACGTTTTTTTCAATTCGCACCAAGACCCTTTGCAGCAGATTCGCTTGCGCCGAGGCAGGTGTACATCAACTCGTATCTTGCCCGCCGTCTCCACCTTCAGCCGGGCGATGCAGGGATCGTCCGCATCGCCAAACCGGCCATGCTGCCTCTGGAAATGCCGTTGGCCAGAGAGAGCGAGCAGAGCCTGGCTATCCGCTTCCAGGTCAAGGGTATTTTGGCTGACGGCCAGTATGGTCGGTTCAGCCTGCAGGCCGGGCAGCGCGAGCCCTACAACATCTTTTTTTCTCTCACCGATCTGCAACGTGAAACCGGCCATGCTCAGCTTTGCAACATGATTCTCCTGGATACCCCGGCCTCGTCAGCAACGATCCATTCGCTGTTGAAAAAATATTGGCAGCCTGAAGACATGGGATTATTCTGGCGCGAGTCTGCGGACGAGCGGCAGCGCGATCTGGCCTCACGGCGGATTTTTTTCGAGCCGCCGATCATCGATGCCGCAGCTGCGCCGGTGCCGGTGTTTACCTATTTGATCAATCGCATTCAGGCCGGGCCGCACATCACGCCGTACTCGTTTGTCTCCACCGCCAACGTCCTGCCCCTGAATCGCACTCTGGACGAGCACGACATCATCGTCAATCAATGGCTGGCAGATGATCTGCAGGTACACGAGGGCGACCGCGTCACCCTGCACTATTTTGTATTGAGCGAACATTCGCAGCTGCAGGAACAGAGCGCTGTTTTCAACATTGTACATATTATTCCTCTCAAAAAAGATCTTTCGCTGATGCCGAGCTTGCCGGGTCTCTCGGACGTAGACAACTGTCGCGACTGGCATCCCGGCATTCCCATCGATCTAAAGCAGATTCGCGACAAGGATGAGGCATACTGGGAAACCAGCCGGGGTACGCCGAAAGCGTTCATTTCACCTGTCACCGCGGCACGATTATGGTCCAACCGCTTCGGCCGTTTTACCGCTCTGCGTTTTCCCGAAGCCGTTGCCACCGGCACCATAGAAGCCAGGCTGCTGGCAGCCCTGGATCCTTCCCAATTCGGCCTGACCTTCGAACCGGTTCGCGAACAGGCTCTGCAGGCTGCCGTGCCAATGACCGATTTCAGCCAGCTGTTCATAGGTTTGTCGTTTTTCGTCATTGTGGCGGCGTCATTGCTGGCCGTGCTGCTGTTCCAGCTCTACCTGGAGGAACGGCGTCCCGAAATCGGACTCTATCTGGCGCTGGGATTCACCGTTGCGCAGATCCGGCGGCTTTTCCTGATCGAAGGCCTTGTGCTGGCGGTGCTGGCCATGCTGCTGGCGCCTCTGTTCGGCTGGCTCTATCATGGATTGTTGCTGTTGGGCATACAGACATGGTGGTCCGGCGCGTTCGCCATGAGCCGTATCGCCATGACCAGCCGGCCCATCACCATGCTATTCGGGACCCTGATCGCCACCGCGTTGCTTATGATTTTGTTTATCCGCCGTGTGCATCGCTTTGCGGCGCATATGCCCCATGACCTGCAGCGCGCCATGGCAAAAGAGCCCCGGCAGAATGTGTGGCTGTGGACGAGTGTGCTGTTGTTGACGTCAGGCCTTCTCCTCTTGCTGTTCGCCTCATTGCAGTCAGCAGGCGCTCTTGCGGCCTTCTTTTTTGCGGCCGGTTTTCTCTGGATCAGCGGACTCATCAGTTTGAGCAAATACTTCCTGGTCCGTTACTCGGGATCCGGGACCGGACACGGATTTACACTCCCTCGGCTGGCCGTGCGCAATGCGGCGAGACACCAGAGCCGCAGTATGGCCATTATCTCGTTGCTGGCCCTGGGGGTTTTTCTGGTCACCGCCATCGGCCTCAATCGGGTATCGCCGCCGGCGGCACAGGAGCGACGATCCGGAACCGGTGGATTCACTTTTTGGTTCGAGACCCTGACCCCTATGGCCGAAGATCCTGATACGCCGGCCGGTCGACAGACCTACGATCTGACCGATTCGCTCTGGCAACAGGTCCGTTTTTTCAGCATGCGGCGCATGAGCGGCGACGACGCCAGCTGCCTGAATCTCAGCCGCAGCCGTCAGGCACCGCTGCTGGGCATCAAATCCGCGAACATGGCGGCACGGCGGGCCTTTTCCTTCGTGCAAAAGGTGAAGGAGGTGGATGATCCCTGGCAGGCCCTGGAGGTTATGGATGCGGAGGTGGTGCCCGGCATCGTGGACCACACCGTATTGCAGTGGGGCTTGGGCCGGTCGCTGGGCGATACGCTGATCTATAAGAACCAGGCCGGCCATCCGGTCAAAATTCGCATTATCGCCGGTCTGGCCAACAGCGTGTTCCAGGGCTATGTCCTGATTTCCGAGTCCGCCCTGCTGCAGCAGTTTCCTGCGCAGACCGGATTCAACCTCTTTCTTGTGGATGCGGCGGGAGCCGACGCCAGGGAGGTCATCAACGGTCTGCAGGAACGCTGGCAGGATCAGGGCGCCGAGATCCAGCGGACCACGGACCGTTTGGCCATGTTCAACGAGATCACCAACACCTACCTCTCCATGTTCCTGATGCTGGGGGGCCTGGCGTTGCTGATCGGCAGTGTCGGCGTGGGTGTGGTGGTAGCCCGGAACATGTATGAACGTCGCGCCGAGTTGGCCGTTATGGCCGCCATCGGCTTTACTCTGGACGAGATCAGGCAAACGCTACAAACGGAATACCGATGGCTGCTGCTGGCCGGCCTGCTCATCGGCAGCGTCGCCGCCTTCATAGCCGTCCTGCCCGCGGTCTGGCAGCAGGGCATGAATACACTGGTTACGTTGATCCTTCTGGGAATGGTTTGGGGGAGCGGCGTGTACGGCATTCGGCGGGCGGTGATGAACAATGCAGGAAAAGAGTGGCTGGAGGTGTTGAGAAAAGACCGATAATTAATTTGCAGGAATTGTTTTTTATCTTATATTAACCAGGGGAGCGTGTCAGCCATCGCGGCAGGAACACTTCCAGTTGGCACTTTGTTTAGGGGAACAAGCGTGGGGATTTTATGAAACGACAGACCTTGAGACTGCTATGTCTTGCCTTAGCCGTGCTGCTGCTGTTCTGTCGACGCCATCCCGCTGCCGGTCCGCCCAGCCGGGTCCACCCCACCCTGCTTCCATACCTGCTGACCGTTGAACATAAAACG
>CAZISM010000103.1:0-18585 GCA_964541895.1 uncultured Cytophagia bacterium | reverse complement strand
TGATGGGCTCGGTGGTGTCCGCCACCGCGCTGGTGGTCTCTTTCACCCAGATTCGCTGCGAACCCACCGTGGCCAGCTTGAAGCTGCTGCCGTTAAAGCTATGTTGGCCGTTGTCGGCGGGATCGGTTTCAAACTGGTAATTGGCCGGTAAGGCGATCCTGGCCGCAGCCGGATCGGTGGTGCCAAAGGTCACCGTCTTGTTGTAGGTGTCGCCGAGGTTGCCGTAGGCATCATAGGCCCTGACCACCATCGGGGTGGTGAACGCGACCTCTGATTGCGCCGTGGTTGGCGCGCCGCTGATATTTAGACGGGTGACCGCCGCGTGTTGTACCTGCAGGGCAACGGTGTTTTGTGTCACCAAACCACTGCTGGTCTGCAGGGAGAGGCCGGTTTCCGCTTTATACAATTTGGCTGTGGCAGACCCGGAACCGTTGACAACGGTTATTGCGCCCAAGGTCGGCGCCACCCCGCTCGCGGATTTGTGATTGTTGGCATCGTCCAGAAACGCAACCGCGACCGTGCCGCTAGCCGGATTGCCGGCGTTATCTACCGCATTGGTTATGGCGATGGGGAATTCCGTACCGGCAGTGACCAGGCTGTTGCCGCCGTTAACCGTGATTGTATAATTTTTTATGGCCGCTGGCGTCACTGTTATGGGCTCTGTGGTGTCCGCCAGGGTGCTGGTGGTTTCTTTGACCCAAATCCGCTGCGACCCGGTCGTTGCCAGCTTAAAGCTGCTGCCGCTGAAACTATGCTGACCGTTATCGTTGGGATCGGTTTCAAACTGGTAATTGGTCGGCAAGGCGATCCTGGCCGCAGCCGGATCGGTGGTGCCAAAGGTCACCGTCCTGTTATAGGTATCGGCGATGTTGCCATAAGGATCATAAACCCTCACCACCATCGGATTGGTAAAAGCCACCTCTGATTGCACCGTGGTTGGTGCGCCGCTGATATCCAGGCGGGCGATGGTGGTGTTATGCCATACCGAGAAATCACTTGGACTGGTTTGCATAGTTATGCCGCGGACCTTGCTGCGTCCCCGCAAACTAACACCAGACTCTTTGCGGAACAGCACCTGCTGACTGCTGCCGCTGCCGTTGCTGACGCCGATATTGTTGAGAATGGCTCGGGTGCCGTCCGGCGCCGGCGAAGCACCCGATACGGCGCTGATGATCACCGAATCGGCGGCTGGATGGCCAAAGGCATCCAGGGCATTTGTAACCCGTAATTCGAACGCTACGCCGGCTTCCTCAACGCTCTTCCCTGGCGGAAATGTAACCGAAAGAAAGTATGACTCGATGGGGCCATCGATATGATAGAGGTTGCTCTGGCCGCTGTCAATGATGACATCGGCTGCGGTCAAGGTACGCATGATAACGGATTGATTCAAGCGCTGCTGCGAGGGATTGCCGATCAGGGCAACAATAAGGACCACGTCGACAGTGGCAGCCGGCACCGCCGTTCCGGTGCCATCGCGGGAAAAGGTGATGGAGTCTCCAGCTGCGACGCCGGGCAGGGTAAAGCCACCGTTGAACAGAGTCTGGTCCGCGGACATGACGCCGACCACCTGGGTCAGATCAAAGCCGCTCGCGCTGGGAAAAACCAGACGAACTTTGCCGTCTGCCGGAATACCGGCCTCGGTGCCATTTCCTGTTGCAGAAAGGGTAAAACGAATCCTGTGCAGCGCAGAGCTCCCTTTGGCATACGAGGTTAGGCTGTCTCGTACGACCAGGTTCCCTGCCGGCAATAGGCCTGGCAAAAAAAGCAGAAAGAGGAGTATGTGTTTGCGTAAACGCACCAGTATTCGCCCTGCCTGAATTCCGTAAAGGATTATAGATTGTTCGTTGTGGATCTTTTATACGCTTCTATTCTGATCTGTTGCCTGTTTTGGCGCACGCTTTTTTGTGTATCTGCGACGAGAACGGTAAATGCCGAGGTAGCGTTCTCTGCGGTTTTCACCGCCACCGCCAGGACCAAGTCGACCCTGGTCCCGGCCGGCAAAGCCGCACCACGACCTGTGCGAGCGGCCCAGACTGTATCCTTGCGCACAGTCAGCGCAAGTCCGCCGCTCATCGCCCGGGAATCGGCCATAGCGACCTGAGACAAATCAAATTCGCCGGGAAATACTATCCCGATTCGTCCCTCCTTACCCAACTCGCTGTCCAATGTAAAATTAAAAATATACGCGGCCGGGCGCTGTGGCGCTGTATCGGTGGCCGAGACCTGCAAACGGCTCTGCGCGAAAAGGCTCCACAACGGCAGGAAGAGTAAAATCAGTCCATATTTAGTCACATATCGTCTCATTGTTGCATAATGTTTCATCGTGACGTGTTTTCTGTCTATCAGCGATACGATTTTCGGCCATAACTCGAATAAAAACCGGCCATTTTCGCCTGTGTCAGCTTAATTGCAAATTTTATACCAAATCTATGTATGCTCGGGAATTTCGGTTTCCACCTGGCGGGCGTCATCCTCCTGGTTGCCAATTCCTCATCAAGTTATTAAAACTCGGCTGCTACCATGACCTTTTCAGAATGCGAGAGTGTTATCGAGGGGTCTGGAGCGCTTCTGCACGTTAGCGATGTCTGCCAGGACAAGCAAACCTGCAGGAGTATACTCCAAATCCTGGAACGCGTGTGTTAGGGTGGTCACAAGATCGAAATAATGATCTCCTATTTAAAGATGGCCCGCAGCAACATTAAAAAGCCGCGGCCGTCGTTTTCTACCAGTCGCAGATTCTTCTGCGCTTTTTTAAAATCGGGGTTGAGGTGAACCGCTTCCCGGTACTCTTCCACCGCTTTGCCGAAATATTGCCAGCAGCGCACCAGGTAAGCGGAGCCCAGGCTGCTGCGAACGTCAGGATAATCAGGGTGTTGTGCCGCTGTTCGCTCCAGCAGGCGAATATAGTTGTCCAGGGATCGGTGTTCGCGCTGCGGATCGGTGAACATGAAGCGAAGGTAAAACTCGCTGTCCACCACAAGGCCCCGGCTTTCAAGGATTTTGGAATCAGCCAGTTGCCGCAGCTGTTGCACCGCTTCTCCCCATTGATCCAGATCGTCCAGCAGATCCAGCACCTGGCCGATTTTTTTGCGGGAATACTGCGCTGTCAGAGTGGCTGCGCGCAACAGGTTCGGTTTGGCCTCTTTGATGCGCTCTATTGGCGTCGGCAGCTCCACGTTCTTTGGATCAAAATGGGCGCTTTCGATCAGATACAGGCCCAGATTAAAGTGCGCCTGTACATAATCCGGATTTATTTCCAGAGCGGTCCGTACCATATTGATCGCCCGGCCGTACTCTTTCATATCCCGATGCACACGGCCCATCCACAACAGCACATCCGGATAATCCGGCGTCTGTCGAATGGCCTGCTCCAGGTTATTGAGGGCCTCTTCCAGTTCGCCCTTTTTACATTGGGCTTGTCCCAGCAGGTAATAACCGCCGGCCACTTGCGCATCCAGTTTCTGCGCTGCTGTGGCGATCTCGATGGTTTCATCCAACAGCCCCTTTGCCAGGAGCAGATTCCCCAGTTTGACGTAAGCGTCCGCGTTTTGGGTGGTTGATACGTTATGCAGAGTGACGTTCAACAGATCCAGATCAGCCATCACCATGTCGTGGCACTGCTTCACCTCCTGTTCGAGGAGGCTGTCGTCATCGCTCTTTTCCAAAAGGTAATCGCGCTGATCTATCGCCTCGCCGTTGTCCAGGATCAGAACCGTTGCCGCCGGAACTTTGGCATCACATGTGGTTTGAACGTGCAGCTTGCGCTTGCCAAACCGGACATTACCGGATAATAACGTGCTGTCCGTCATCTAGCTTACTCGAGTAAAAAGAGTCCGTTTTCAATCCGGTCCAGTGCTTTTTTCAGGACCGCCATGGAGGTCGCAAAAGAAAGCCGGACGTGACCTTCCATACCAAAGGCGCTGCCCGGCACAATGGCGACCCCGCACGTTTCCAGGAGAAACGCGCATAAATCCATGGAATTGTCAATTTTCACTTTGCCGTGTCGTTTGCCGAAATAGGCAGAGACATTAGGAAATGCGTAGAATGCACCTTTCGGCAGGCAGCAGGTGACTCCGGGTATGGCGGTCAGCCGCTGTTGCACATAATTCCGTCGCTCCGCAAAGGCTGCATGCATTTCGCCGATAAAGCTCTTGTCGCCCTGCAGGGCGGCCAGGGCGGCTTTCTGCGAAATGGAGCTGGGATTTGAGGTGCTGTGACCCTGGTACGCTTTGATGGCGTTGGCCACCACCTCGGGCGCAGCTATAAAGCCGATCCTCCAGCCGGTCATGGCAAAGCTTTTTGAGACGCCGTTGACCAGCAGCAATTGCTCGCGAATCTGGGGATAGTTGGCCAGGCTGGCAAACTCGGCGTCATCAAAAACAATTTTGTCATAGATTTCGTCAGAGAGAACAAAAATATTCTTCTCTTTTATCACCTCAACCAGCGCATCGATCTCCTGGCGGTTGTAGACCGCGCCGGAGGGATTACTGGGGCTGTTCAGGATCAGCAGTTTGGTCCTGGCCGTGACAGCCTGGCGCAACTGCTCGGCGCTGATTTTCAGGTCGTTGCCCGCCAGCGGCTGAATCTCTCTGCTGACTGCGCCGGCGAGTTTTATCATCTCCGGATAGCTGACCCAGTAAGGGGCCGGCAGAATCACTTCATCGCCGGGGTTGCAAACCGCCAACACGCCCTGGTAGACGGCGTGTTTGGCGCCGCAGGTGATGACAACCTGACGTGGGGTATAGCTGGCCCCGTACTCTTCCTGCAGCCATTGGCATATGGCTTCGCGCAATTCCGGAATGCCCTCTGCCGGAGTATATTTGGTAAACCCCTGATCAATGGCGGTTATCGCCGCCTGTTTGATCGAGGACGGCGTATCGAAATCGGGCTCGCCGGCCCCCAAAGCAACAACATCTTTGCCTTCGCGTCGCAGTTTGACCAGAGTGCTGCTCAACGCTACGGTTTGTGATTCACAAATATTGGCGAATCGATCGGAAATGGACAACATGTCGGTCCTCAAGCCTTTAGACTGCATATACACGCGACATTGACAATATCCTCGGCCTTGCAGCCCCGCGACAGATCGTTGGCCGGTTTGGCCAAGCCCTGAATGATGGGGCCGATGGCCTGCGCGCCAGCCAGACGTTCCGTCAGTTTGTAGGCGATGTTGCCGGCCTGCAGATCGGGAAAGATCAACACGTTGGCTCTGCCCGCAGCAGGGCTGCCCGGCGCTTTACGGTTACCCACAGCGGCGACCAGGGCGGCGTCCGCCTGTAACTCTCCATCAATTGGAAGGTTGGGGGCTTTCTCTTTGGCTATTTGTGTGGCCTTTATAACTTTATCCACAAACGGGTGCGAGGCGCTGCCTTTTGTGGAGAAGGAAAGCATGGCCACAATAGGCTCTTCGCCGGTCAGGCTGCGATGAGTATCGGCAGAGGCCAGGGCGATATCAGCCAGCTGTTCGGCTGTCGGCTCAGGTACAACGGCGCAGTCGGCGTAGGTAAGAGCCCGTTCGTCCGGTAACACCATGAGAAAGGTGCTGGATACGATGGAAAATCCCGGCGCCACACCGATCGCCTGAATGGCAGCGCGCATGACGTCGCCGGTGGTATTTACCGCACCGGCCACACTGGCGGAAACCAGGCCTTTGCGCACCATGACCGCACCGAAAAACAGCGGCTGCAGCATGGTCTTGCGCGCCGTCTCCATGTCCAGGCCTTTATGCTTGCGCAGTTCATAGAGGGTGGTGCTGAACGCTTCGAGGCTGGGATCTATATCAGGCTGACGCACTTCGATGCCGGACAGGTCAACGTTCAGTTTGCCGGCGGTCGCCGCTATTTTTTCCTTGCCACCCAACAAGACCGGGATGACCAGCTTTTTATCAAAACATATTTTGGCAGCCTGGATGGTGCGCTCATCCTCTCCTTCGGGAAAGACCACTTTCTTTAATGAGTTGCTCGCTTTTTCCTGAATGCGTTGTAGGATTTTCATAGGTTCCTCAATTTAGCCAAGAGTTGATTATGGACAAAAGCCGGCACAAAATGGCTTACATCGCCGCCAAACCGTGCCAGCTCCTTGACGATGCTGGAGTTCAAATAGGTATACTTTTCGTGGGGCATCAAAAAGACCGTTACCAGTTGCTCGTCCAGTTTCCGGTTTACCAGCGCCATCTGCAATTCAAATTCAAAATCGGACACCGCCCGCAGACCGCGAATGATCGCCCGGGCCTGCACGGAACGGGCATAATCCACCAGCAAACCGGAAAAACTGTCCACCGCTACGGCCGGTTCATCCTTCAGCGCGTCGATAATCATCTGCATCCGTTCCTGTTCCGAAAACAGCGGCGTTTTGGCAATATTACGAGCCACCGCCACGATCACCCGGTCAAACAGCGTCACCGCTCTTTTGATGATATCGATGTGGCCATTGGTGATGGGATCAAAAGAACCGGGGTAGATGGCCGTTCGTTCAGGCATCATGGGCAATCTCATAAAAAAAAATTGCAGTATCCCCCAACAATTTTTCTTTCAGTAAGCGGAAGCCGGCGACAACCGGCAACGGTTGTCGTGATGAGGTTTCAAAGATGCATAATCCTTGCGCGTTCAGTATCTGCTGTGAACGCACGGCGAGCAACAAACCGGCGCCCTCGCTATAGCGGTAGGGTGGATCGGCAAAAATCAGATCATAGGTACAGCGGGTCTCTCTGACAAAGGTCATGGCCTCGCGCCGGTACACCTCAGTGTGGTGCTGCACCAGCTCGAGGTTTTTGTGTATGATCGCGACGGCCTGCGCAGAGACATCGACAAAGGTGGCCTGGGTGGCACCGCGGCTGAGGGCTTCGATGCCGAGAGCGCCTGTCCCCGCGAACAGATCCAGCACCATGCTGTTCGGCACGTAATTGCCAAGATAGGAAAATATAAACTCTCGCGTCCGATCCGATGTCGGTCGCAGCCAATCCCCTTTGGGTGTATGCAAGCGCCGTCCCTTGAACGCACCGCTGATAACCCGCATGTCACCCTTTATTCTCTACGATGGCATCAGCTCCAGGCGAAGCACAAAGGTCGCCGATTCACCCTGACTGTTCAAAAGAATAAATTTGCCAACGTGCAGGTTCCAATCCTGGCCGGCCGCACTGGCGCAAAGCATCTGAAACGCGGCACGGCTGCCGCGCACCTTGATGAAAATGGGGGTTCGGCGTGCGCTGTTCTGATTCATGGTCTTGATTTCCGTGATTTCGATCACCTTGAGATCCGCCGCTCTGGCTGCTCGTTCCAACTCTTGCACCACGGTCTGCGGATTGACGGAAGCGCCGGCACGATCAGAACCGGCGTTGGTCAACAGTCCGGTGATCAGGCCGCGCACGGCCGCCGAACCGGCGGAAGGAGAAAAAGAGAGATCGCTAGCCCATTGGTTATGTACGGCGGTGAATACATTTTCAATGGCCGCCTTATTTTCCGCCGACACTTCTATAGAAAATGAGGATTCGTCCAGCACCATGGTGGTCACGTTCACGGTTGACGGGATCATGGCGCTGAGCTGAGCAAAGGTTTGCGCCATTCTGGCGATGGGCTTGTCGCCGCTCAGCGCCGGCGGCGGAGTCTGTTGCACCGGCATCGGAACAACGGCGGCGCTGGTATCTCGCGGTGTGGCCGTGACCGGTTTGGTGGTATCGGTAACGACTGGCGTCGTCACCACCGGCTTGGGGATCGTCACCAGCTGTTTCTTGCCGCGCTTGGTGAGAAAACTCAGATCACCGGGCTTGTAAAAAAATCCAAAATAGGTGGCGGCAGCGATCGCGGTCAGCAAAATGATGATCAGGGCGATCGGAAAGACATAATTCCGCCGGCTTTTCCCGGTTCGGGTGTAATCGAAATAATCGACCGGATGTTCGACCGGTGTTTCTCTCGTCACCGGTTCTTCGGGGAGGGGAGCAGCGGAATAGGTATACTCCTCCTGCGGCGGCAGGGTAGCCGATGTTTCTTCTCGTTGATCAATCAGTAAGTTCATAAGAACCCCAAGCAGTTTTGGATAGATGACACCGGCTAATTACAGAATAGCCCGATTAAAGGCAGAAATTGCCCTGCCCGGTCCCGTAGCAACCGCTCTGCATCGACATTGAGCGCGTGCTGGATCTTGTGGAGCGGATCCACCAGGACCACTTCGGCGGTGCGCAGCTGTTGCTGCAGCGCAGCGATGACCGGGCTGCTGAAGGCACGATGGGTGATGTACACCTGTTCCACGGTTTTCAACAGCACTTCGTCGCCCAGCGCGTCCATCAGGCGCAGCAGCTCATCGTTGATGTAGGCCGCCGCCTCTTTGGCCCGTTCGGTATTGGCTGTGGCCAGATCGTGTTCCGGACGCAACGAGATGGTCTGTAGATTGAGGAACGCTCCGTTTTTAATCAGCGTCAGCAAAAGCCTGTTGTTTCTGGTCTGGATAGCGGCGGCCAGGCCGCTGGTCATATCCGACGTGATGCTCTTGAGACCGCGCAGCGCCACCAGCACATCCACATCCACCTCTTGCAGGGTCAACCGTGTCTTGGCAAAGATGGCCCGCAAATGTTCCACCAGGGATTTGCGGACTGCGGCGACGACGAAATAATCGTATCGATCCGATTCACGGTGCAGCCGTTCATAGCTGACATGGTACTCCTCCCGAGGTGCGACCAGATACTGCTCCATCTCCCATTCGATGTGCTGGTACAGGTCCTGCTCGCTCAATCCGGCGTCCACGCGCAGCCGTTTCAGCAGCACCATGGCGTGATCGAGGGCGATCGCAACCTGCCGCGCGCCGATGCCGAAGCGATCCACCATGGTCTCAATGGCGGCGGCGCTAGCGCCGATCTGGCCCGGCTGGCCGAGCGTGGTAAAGTCAAAAGCCGACTTTAAGGCGATCTCCCCGGCTGATATCAAGCCAAGCAGGGGAGCACGCTCCACTTCAAGAAACCGAATGACATCGGCATCGAACGACATGCCGACATAGGTGTTGGCGTTTTCCATATGATCTGTCAGCCCCTGTTTCATCCTGGTTTTAATCGATCGTTACCCGATCACGTATTCGAGCCAAAGTCTTTTCGCCTATTCCTTTTATCTGCTTCAGATCCTCCACGGAACGAAAAGGACCATGCTCAGTACGAAATGATAAAATGCGTTGCGCCATCACCGGGCCAACCCGAGGCAAACGTTCCAGTTCTTTGGCCGATGCCGAGTTAATGTTTATTTTAGTGCTGATCGCCCGCTGTTTGGACGTTAATGGGGGCGCTGCCGGCATCGGCGGTTCCGCCTTGGCCGCCGGCGCCTGAAACGCGGTCTGCAGCCGCTGTTGCTGGCGGCGCCAATCCATCCGTTCCCCTGAGGCGGCTGTTCGTCGCACATACCACACCCCGCTTCCCACAATAAACAGGCCCAGGAGAACAAGAAGGAACCGTTCCTCCTGCCTGCTTAGGGTCGGCATAGCACCTACAATATGGCTTCTTTCATGCGATCAAAAAAATTCTTGTCGTTTTTATTAGGTTTCAAGTTGTCGTGTTTGGCCAATTCGTGCAGCAGCTCTTTTTCCCGATCGCTCAACTTGATCGGGGTATAGACCTGGACGCGCACCAGCTGGTCGCCCTGACCGCTGCCCTGCAGATGTGGTATCCCTTTGCCGCGCATGCGCAAAATTTTGCCACTTTGTGTGCCTGGCGCGATCTGGATCTTGGCGCTGCCGGTGATGGTCGGCACCTCCACTTCGTCGCCCAGGGCGACCTGAGCAAAACCAAGGGTCAAATTATAGATCAAGTCGTTGCCGTGACGTTCAAAATGGCTGTGCGGCTCTTCTTCAATGATGACCAACACATCGCCCGGCGGCCCCTTGCGCGGGCCGACGTTACCGGCATTGCGCAAGGTGATAAACTGACCTTCGGCTACGCCGGCCGGAATATCAACCTCCATGGTCGTTTCGCCGCGCAGGCGGCCGTCCCCTTTGCACTCGACGCACGGCTGACTCAAGATCTTGCCCTCGCCATGGCAGCGATCGCAGGTCCGGCTGACTGTAAAAAATCCCTGACGATAAGCCACCTCGCCCTGACCATGGCACTGCGGACAGGTGGTCGGAGAGGTGCCCGGCTTGGCGCCGCTGCCCTCACAGCGTTCGCAGCGAACCATTTTTTTGATTTTAATCTTTTTGCTGACACCGGCGGCAATCTCTTCCAGGGTTAATTTCATGCGCACCTGCAAATCAGAGCCGCGCTGTACGGTGCGACGCGCACCGCCGGCCATGCCAAAGATGTCGCCAAAACCGCCGCCGCCGAACACTTCACGAAAGATATCGAAAGGATCAAAGCCGCCGCTATAACCGCCAAAACCGCCGCCGGTACCGCGCATACCGGCGCGGCCGAACTGATCGTACTGACGTCGTTTTTGTGGATCGGAAAGCACCGAGTAGGCTTCGCCGATCTCTTTAAATTTTTCTTCCGCTTCCTTGTTGCCGGGATTTTTATCAGGATGAAATTGCATCGCCAGTTTGCGATACGCCTTTTTGATTTCATCCGTCTCGGCGTTGCGGGTCACTCCGAGTATGCTATAGTAATCTTTATCTTCCATCTGGTCCGATAGGTGCCGCCGGCCTGCGCCGGCACCCCATTCTGCTCCTTTTACTTGCTGACAATCACCTGTGCGTGCCGAAGCACACGATCGCGAAACTCATACCCCTTTTTATGCTCTTCCACCACCAGATTGGACTCTTTTCCCTGCACCGGAATGTGGAGCAGTGCGTCATGCTTTTCCGGATCAAACGGCTGATCGACGGATTGCATGGCGGTCAAGCCGGCGTCCTGCAGCACTTTGAAAAAATTCTTGTGCACCAGTTTGATGGCTTCCCAGAGCGCATTGAAATCCTGCAGATCCTGGGACGCGTTGATCACCCGATCCAGATCGTCCATCACCGGCAACAGCGAAGCCAACAGCTCGGCCGTGGCGTTCTGGCGAATGACGCCAAATTCACGCTCGGTTCGCTTGCGGTAATTGTCAAACTCCGCCGCTAATCGCAATACCTGTTCTCTGACCTTCTGGTTTTCCTGCAGCAACTCTTCTATTTTAACCGATAACGGTTCTTCTCCTGCGGGCGCTTGCGTTTCAGCCGCTGTTTCCGGCGCTTTCTCATTCAGCTCCTGCCCGTTTTTCATTTCTTCCATAGACGCCCTTACCGACTCCTCTATCTACTGATCAGGTACCCAAGTGTTTCCGACATAAATTTTACCAAGCCGATGATTTTTTCATACGGCATCCGCGTCGGCCCGATGATGCCAATGGTGCCGACGGTGTCCTGCAGCGTATAGGTGGTGGTGATCACGCTGCAATTCTTCATCAACTCTTCCTTGTTCTCTTCGCCGATGACGATCGAGATGCCTTCCTCCGGGTGCTCGGTCAGCACCCGCACCAGAATATCACGACGGTCAATCAGGTCCAGGATGGCGCCGATCTTTTCCCGTGAAGAAAATTCCGGCTGCTGCAACAGGGACCGGGTGCCGGCAATATAAAAGTCGGTCTGGGTTTCGAAGGTAACCAGTTTTTCCGACTTTTCCTTCAGGACGCTGAGGACGGTTTTGCTCTTGTCGTCCAGATCCCTGAAGCGCTCGTCAAAGGATTGCTGCAGTTCGCCGACGGAAATCCCGTGCATGCGCTCGTTAAGAATCGAATTAATCGCTTCCAGCAGCGACGGCGACACTTCTGGTTCTATTTCCACGATCACGGTTTTAACCAGGCCGGCCTTGATGCTCAATACAAACAATACTTTGGTGTCGGCCAGCGGCACCAGTTCGATTTTTTCAATCTTGCCCTGTTGAAAGCGCGGCGCCAGAATCACACCCAACTGATTGGAAATATGGCCCAGCACCTGCGACGCGTGGATCACAACCCGGTCCACGTCATGGGTGAATTTGCTGAGTTGGTCTTCGATCAGCTGTTTTTCTGTATGACTCAGATTGGCCACATCCAGGAGGCTGTCCACGTACAACCGGTATCCCCAGTCGGTCGGTACTCGGCCGGCAGAGGTGTGCGGCTGCCGAATCAAACCTTTCTCTTCCAGATCCATCATGACATTACGGATACTGGCTGAACTCAGCTTTAGCTCAGTGAATTTGGAGAGGTAGCGCGAGCCAACCGGTTCAGCACACTCTATAAAGGTCTGCACGATGGAAAGAAAGACCTGGCGTTCGCGTTCTGTCAGTTCGTCGAGTCCCATAGACCCAAAAAAACACACTACTTCAAGTTTAATTAAATTAGTGATTCAAATCTGCTAAAGCAAGAGAAAAATGGCCGCGCCACAGCAGGAAACTCTGAAAAAATTACAAATACCGCTTGATGCCGAGCAAACTGCCGGACAGACCGAAAAACACCCCCAACAACAGCAGCAGGCCGCCATATTCCATACCGATCAACGTGAATCCCTGCAATCCGGAAACCAGATAGAGCACTCCGATCTGCAGCACAACCAGCGCCACGCTGCCACCGAGCACACCCTGCAACACGCCTTCCACCAGCAGGGGCAAGCGGATAAATCCGGCCGTGGCGCCAACCAAACGCATGGTGGCGATAATCTGCCGCTGCGCACCGATAACCAGCCGAATATGGTTGGCGATGAGGAACAGCGAACCCATGGTGACAAACAGCAGCAACGCGCCGTTGATCTTTACGGCAAGGCCGCCGTAGCGGTTCAGCAAGGCCAGCGTTTTGACATGATAGACCACCTCATCGATGCCGTTAACCACCTGAACCCTCTCGGCGATGGCCTGAATACCAGCCTCGGTTCGCTGCTGGTCATTGACATAGACGATAAAGGAGGCCGGCAACGGATTATCCTTGAGGATATCAAAGAGCTCTTTGCCGAATTCGGCCTGAAACGATTGCGCCGCTTCGGCCTTGGAAATATATTCGACCCGCTGCACGCCGCTGATGGCTTCCAGACGATCCTGCAACTCCGCCACCCCTCTCTCATCCTGAGCGTTCGACACATAGGCGTGTATCTGCACCTGCCGGCTCAAGGAGGCCAGCAGATGGTTGATGTTGAGCGAGATCAAAGCGAAAAAACCGATGAGAACCAGGAAGAAGGCTATGGTGACGATCGTGAGCAGACTCGAAACCCATGCCCGCCGGAAATGTTTCCAGGTCGTCTTTATCAGATACGTGAGTCGCATCGTCCTCTTTGGCCTTTTAAACGGTTAGCGGTTGAACGGGATCTGTACCTGTCACACTCATTCGAGTATAACGCCGTTTTTGATGTACACCACCCGGCCTTTGTATTTTTTCACCATTTCATAATTATGGGTCGCCATCAGAACGGAGGTGCCGCGAGCGTGGATACGCAACAGCACCTGCATGATGCCCTCTGCCGTATCCGGATCCAGATTCCCTGTAGGTTCATCTGCCAGCAGTAACATGGGCTCGTTGACGATGGCGCGCGCCAGTGCGATGCGCTGCTGTTCGCCGCCGGAAAGCTCTTGTGGAAACTTGCGTGCCTTGTGGCTGAGACCCACGTCCGCCAGGGTTCTCAGCACCCGTTTTTTTATCTCTTTTCGTCCTTTGCCGATCACCTCCAGGGCAAAGGCCACGTTTTCAAACACATCCCGATCGTTGAACAGGCGAAAATCCTGAAACACGATGCCGATCTTGCGACGCAAAAAGGGAACGTCCTTCTCCTTCATAAACATGGAATGAAAGGTTCCCACCTGCACGTGGCCCTCCATGGGCCTGATATCCATATAAATGGTTTTCAGCACCGTGGTCTTGCCCGCGCCCGAGGGGCCGACGAGAAAAACAAATTCACCGGGCGCAACCGTCATGGTCGCCTGTTCCACGCCATCGCCGTTGGGATAATGGACACGTACTTTTTGTAATTCAACCATGGCGGGATTCCCATCGCTCGTTTGATCGGCGTCCTGGCACTTGGCTGGCGCCGCTGTGGTTATTTTTGCAGCACAAAATGCAACCGCTCTGCAAATTCGCGGGCCGGTTGCAGGGTAAAGTCCGCATAGGCCGCCAGGAGAACAAACGGACTGGCGTTGACGTGCTGCAGCACTTTGGTCAGCGTTATTATTTTCTGTCGATGTATTTCATGATAGGTCACCCTGGGCTCTTGCGCCAGAACGATCTTGAATTCGTTGACCTGAATGCTGCTGCGCGGACGATAGTACGAGCTGCGCCAATAGGTGCCGGCCGGTGTTGTCTCTTTCTGGACATAGCGCTGAAACACCGTTTTGGAATTATGCACCGTGCTGACATCGAACAGCAACACACCACCCGCGGGCAGGGCCGTGTAGAAACTGAGCAGCGCCTGTTGCCACTCTTCCGCTTTCATCAAATAGTTCATGCTGTCATAGGTGGACAGGATCGCCTGCGGCTTTTGTCGCAACGCCAGGTGGCGAACATCGCCGCACCACCACCGTGACTGAGAACGGTGGTGCGCCTTCCTGACCATCGTCAGCGAGGCATCGCACCCCCAAACTTCGTAGCCTCTTTTTTGCAGGTGCCGGGCGAGTGTGCCGGTGCCGCAGGAGGCGTCCAGCAGCGTGTGCACGCTGCCGGCATGTTTGCGCAGCAATTGATCCAGGTACCCGGCCCAGTGATCATAGTCGACGTGATCCATCACGTGGTCATAGATCAAGGCCAGGGCGGTGTACGGTGGCACTGTGCGCAGCTGCCGCAATCGTCCCCAGGCTTCGGCCATGGCTTTCATGGTCAGCCGGCTACTATTTTGACATAAAACGTTCGACTGCGCGGGCCGTCGAATTCACAAAAGTATATGGTCTGCCAGGTGCCCAACAGCAAGCGGCCATCCTGTATGATCAAACTCAGCGACGGTGAAAAGAGCGATGATTTGATATGTGCGGCCGAGTTGCCTTCGCCGTGGTCGTAGTGATCCTCGAAGGGGATGACCTTGTTGATCTCGTGGATCATGTCGCGCACCACGTCCGGATCCGCGTTTTCATTGATGGTCACTCCGGCGGTGGTATGGGGCACAAAAACCACGCACAGGCCTTCCCGGACGCCGCTCTTGTTCACCACAGCCGACACCTGGGAGGTGATGGGGATCAGTTGCACCCGCATCGATGTCGACAGACTCAACCGGTCACTCGTCACACCAGCTCCTGTTCGGTTATCTCGGGGCCTGCTTTGCCTTCTGTCATGTCTTCTGTTCCTTTTTACGGGCTGCCGGAAAAAGGATGTTGTTCAAAATCAGCCGGTAGCCGGGGGAATTTTTATGCAAGGCCAATTGGGTCGGCGGATCGTTGACGAAATGCTGGTAATCTTCCGGATCATGGCCGGCATAAAACGTAAAGGTACCCCGGCCGAATTGGCCGTGTAGATACTTTACCTGCTCGGTCCCTTCCGCCTGGGCCATAATCACGGTGGTCTTTTTAATGCACTTTTTATTAAAGCCGGTGGTCTGGCCCATAAAGCCCTTGATCACGGCGACATGGTCCTGCGTCAACATGGTCGGCACCGGATCATATTTGGCGGAAAACTCAAACAAGGTAAAGTAATCGGCCTCTGCTCCGCGCAGGGCCGGCGCATAGCTGGGCGGGATATCGATATCCGAATACTCATAGATCATGGGATTGGTTTCGATGGTAAAGTTTTCAAACGCAAAACAGTTTTTAAAATCCAGTTTAGCCTGCGCCTGCGGATCAAGGCCATCGCCATCAAAAACCGCATCGACTATGTCGATGGCGCCGGCCGCCAAGGTTATGTCGAACGTGTCGGTCGCCGAACACATGGCAAACAGAAAGCCGCCGCCACCGACATACTCTTTGATCGCGTGCACCACGGCCCGTTTCAATTCAGAGACCTTGGCAAAGCCCTGTTTCCTGGCCGCGGCTTCGTTCTTGGCCACCTCATCCTTGTACCACTCTGCATTGCGATAATTGGCGTAAAATTTTCCATACTGGCCGGTAAAATCTTCATGGTGCAGGTGCAGCCAGTCGTATTTTTCCAGATCGCCGCGCAACACCTCTTCGTCCCACAGCGTCTTGTAGGGAATTTCCGCATAATCCAGAGCCAGCAGGACCGCATCATCCCAGGCCTGTTTGTTCGGCGGTGCATAAATGGCGATTTCAGGCGCCTTTTCCAGCAGGACGACATCCATGTTTTCCTGCTCGATGGTGCTATAGATAGCCGCCGCTTCGCTGCCGCTGACAGCCGAAAACTGGACGCCGCGCACGCGCAACTCCCGCTCTACCGCCGGCACATAATCCAACAGAAAGGCACCGCCGCGATAGTTCAGCAGCCATTCCACATTGATGCCGTTCTGCAGTACCCAATACGCCATGCCGTAGGCTTTGAGGTGGTCGGTCTGCTGCAGGTCCATGGGGATGAGCAGCTTTTGAGAAAAGGCTGAGCCGTACAGGCTCAGCAAAAGCGCTAAATAGTTTCGTAGCCGTTTCATCAGGGCTTTAATTTTTTATCCAGTTCGCGCACGCGAGAACGCGCTTCTTCAATATAAACACTCTGCGGAAATTTTTCCAATACTGTTTCATATTTTTTTCGTGCCTGGACCGGGTCGCCAAGATCCTGCAGATACAGCTCCGCCGCCAGCATCAGGCCGCGGTCAGCGAACGGCGCCTCCAGGTTTTGCTGCAGGGAATCACAATAGGGCACGGCGCGCTCCGGTCGACCCAGCTTTCGATAGGCCTCTACCGCCAGCAACCATGCCGCCGGCAACAGGGGGCCGGACACGGATGACACTCGCGCCACCGAGTCGGCATAGCGGCGCTGGGCCATCAGAAAGTGCGCCTCCCCCAGGGTGCTCACACCGATGGAATCCGGGCGATGTTCTGTTAAAAACAGATAGAGCTCCAGGGCGTCATTTTCTGTCTTGTTCGGTGCCGACATCGGCTTGCCGTATAAAAGCCGACTGAGCCGGCTGATGGCCTTGCCTGGACGACCCCGGTAGAACTCTACCCTGGCCAGTCCAAGATGGGCTTCCTTGCTGTCTGGTATCGTTTCCGGAGCCTCCCTGCCGACGGTCTCGTAGCACGATTCCGCCCGCGCCAGGTTTCCGGCGGCAACGGCGACATCGCCCAGACGCAGCCAGGCTTTAAAGCGATAGCCGGCGGAACTGCGATCGTTCGCCATTTTCAGAAAGGTCTGCTCCGCCGCTGCCAGATCGTATAGGCTGTTGAACTGGATCTCGCCGATTTTCATCAACGCCGCCAAGGCTTCATTGGCGCGCGGATAGCGATCGACAAACCGCTGATAGGCGTCGATCGCCTGCGGATACTCTTTTTGCTGCTCATGAATTTCTGCCAGGGACAACTCCGCCCGTCTGCTGTAGGGACTGGCGGGATAATGCTCCACGAGCCGTTTGAACGCCGCGCGCGCTTCCGCATAGGCCTTATCGTTCAAGGCGGTAGTCGCCAGGGAGAAAATAAAATGGCCCGGCAGCGCCGCCATTTCGCCGGAGCGGGTCAAGGTCTCGAGCTGGATATAGTACTGCAACGCGTTATCATACTTTTTCGCCTGGGTGCAGCCAGCGCCGAGAATCTGATGTCCGGCCGTGGCCAAGGATCGGTCGGCCTTGAGGGCTTTTTCAATGGCATGCAGGATGGGCATAAACGCCGGAGGATCTGACATGAAATTGAGCAACTGGGCCTGAACCTGGCCGAACTGTTCGGGAGTGCTTTTCAATACGGCCAACAGCTCTTCGCTGCTCTCCTCATACTGTCGTTCGTGATAGCGGATACGGCTGATCTCAAAGGCGAATTGTTGCGGTCGCTTCAAGCGCTTGCGTCCCTGCTGGTAAACGGACAGGGCCTCTTTCCAGAGTTCGTAGGCTTCCAGAGCCCCACCCACCCGCTGGTAGGCCTCCTCGCTCAGTGGATTGGCATCCACGATAGCGAGCCACCGCTGCAGTGCCGGCGCCTTCTCGCCCTGCAGATACTGCAGCTCCGCCAGGTCGCACTCGAACTGCAAGTGCCGATAGGTTTTCTGCAGCTGTAAAATGAACTGTTCCAGCTGCGCATAACGATGCAGCTGCAGCAGACATCGCCGCACGCCGGCATAGGCCGCCAGATCCGAAGGATTGGCTTCCGACAGGCGCTGGTACAGCTCCACCGCCTGATCAAAGCGATTAAACGATTCCAGCTCCTGGGCTCGCAGATACAGATCCCGCAGATGCGTGGTCGGCAGCGGGTTCTGGGCGGCAAGCACTCCTGCCCACAACAGCAGAATCAGCGCACTACGGTTTGGTGTTTTCGCGTTCAAACAACGCCTCGAAATACTGTTTTATCAGGTCGAGATAGTCTCGGCTATAGCCCTCTTTTTTGGCGCGCAGCACATCCTGCTGCCATTTTTCCCGGCGGTCGCCAAAATCAGCCGGCAAATCCTGCGGGCTGGTGGCGTCATACTCCTTGCCGGTTTCCGCTTTGCGCTTTTTGCTGTACTCTCGCTCCCGTATCGACCTGGGCGCATCCAGCATGCGCGACAGGATCTGCTGCTGGCGCTGGATGGTCTCCCGCGTAATCTGCTGGTGCAGATCCCCTTCCACTTTTTTCATGTCCTCGACGATTTTATCCATGCTGCCCAGAATCTCGCCCATCTGGCCGGCTTC
>CAZISM010000102.1:0-18911 GCA_964541895.1 uncultured Cytophagia bacterium | reverse complement strand
ACCGGTTTCCCGCCTGATCGCCGCTGCGCAGAATGGCAAATCCCGCATCATGAAACAGCTCGCTCTCTGATCGTTGAGACACGGGCGGGTGTGTCAAGCTGTCGGCCGAAGCATGAAAAAGCGACCAAATCTCTTCGTCACTAACTGCCGCCGGCGTCTCACTGGGCAACGTGATGGGATGACCGACCATTTTGCCGGCCATGAGGTGGATCAGCGAAGAGGGTTGGCCCAGGTGTTTTCCGCGCGAGTTGCCGGTGTCTCCGATCAATGGCAAGCGGCCGTCGCAATCGATGCGCAAGGGAAAAGAGACGATGCGCCGGGCCCGTTCCTGATCGACCGCCGGTATCCGTCCGTGCAGCCACTCTGCCAGTTCGGCTACCCGTTGTGCATTGTGCGAGCTGTACCCGGCCGAATCGTACCACCAGCGTCCGTCGCGGAAAAAACTGTTGATCATCAGCGAGGGTAAATTGTTTCTGCCCTGGTAGAGACGGTCCAGCAGGGGCTGCGACTCCATAATGCCGGCCAGGCGCAGCAGCGAGCCCAGTGAGGACATGAGAAAATCACCCGGCGCCAGCCGGATGGTGCGATCGAGGAATTCAAGCGCAAAGCCGAACAAATGGCATTCGACGTTGGCGGTGAGATCGCGAGTCGTGTAGAGGCCGTCGCCGTCCTGGTCCGGACTGCCCTGACGGGCAAAGAGATCCGCCAAGTCGCTGTCGCGGCTAAAGCCTTCATAGATCAGATCATAAATTTCCATAAAATTATTCAGGAACAACTGCTCGCGGCCGGAGGCCTCGCTGACATAGCCGCGTATGGGATCTTTCCACTCATCGTAAACGACATACCCCTCTTTCGAACCGTTGAGATGCGGATAGATCTCTGCCATACGGTTTACCAGCACGCCGGCTTTGTGACTGTAGAGGGAGTCCTGCGTCCAGGCATAAGCCAACGCCAACGCCCGGACAGGCGCCATATCAGCTCCGGGGATCTGTAATGCCTGGTCGACAGATGCAGCAGCGTCGTTGGCGAGCTCGGGACCATAGGGCACGGCAAACAGTTTCAAGATCAGATAGAGTCGATAGGCAGCCTGAAAGTAATAGGTTTCACCGGCCTGCGGAAAACCGGACGGCGCCACCCAGCCCTGACCCTGATCCAGCATGGTAACGCATTCGCCTGTTTCCGGATTGGTGACGGCTTTGCCGTTGTACCACCATTCACCGCCCACACGACAGCGATACTGATAGGGGTGCAGCAGACTGGTTTCCAGGGTTGACCGATTGCCGCCGTGGATGGGGCAGCCGTGATACTGCGACGGGGTCAGGGCGCGGGGATTTGGCGACGGCAGCAAGCCGTACAGTACCGAGTCCGGGAGAGCGGCCCAGAAGCGGGCTTGCCTCAAAATGGCGTCGTGGATCGCTCTGGCGCGGGGATTAGTGCGGATATTGCGAATGGCATTCTGCAGGTCGCCATGATCGTACATTCCCTGCAGGCCATGCTTTTTTCTGCCGGGCTGCAATTCCGAGCCTGCCAGTTCCAGGGCACGCTGTTTTCTATTGGTCTCTTCCGGATCGAGGCTCTGCTTGGCATGAAAACGCTGTATTTCATACAGACACTTTCGCAAATCAGCGGCCGTGTGCGGGGAATCGGCAGCGGCACAGGGAAAGGGGCGAACGAGAAAGATCACAACGCTCAGAATGGTAATGCCACATCGAGCATTCCCGAAGCTACTGCGATCGAAAAGGGCCATGTTCACACCTCGTAGTTAGCTCATTTCCCAGAATCCTTATGTTTATTTAAATTTGTTGTTAATTCCTAGTTTTTTTGCTGCCTTACAAACCATCCACCGAGCTGCCGGTCTAGTAATTCTCCTCTTCATAGAACAGATTAATGTTATCGATGCTGAGATTTTCCTGCAACGCCTGTACAAGCTTGTTGCCATCCTCACGATCATGGATCTGCACATAAAACGAAAATTCAGTCATGCCGGTTTCCTTGACCGCCTTTATATTCACTACTTCAAAGCGACGGCTGAATTTTTCCAGAATGGGGCGATAGGCCGGTTCAGTCTCATCACCGGCGGCATAGGAAAACTGCAGCAAATATTCACGGCGAAAGGTGAGATTAGAGCCGGTCCGAGAAAAAATATAGAGCACCGAGCCGATAAATACGCTGCCGAGGAACGCCATCTTGTAATGACCGACGCCGGCGGCCATGCCTACAGCCAGACTGAAAAAGACATACATGATATCCATGGGCTCCTTGATGGCGGTGCGAAAGCGGATGATGGACAATGCCCCCACCAGTCCGAATGCCCGCGCCAGATTGCTGCCGATTACAGAAATCACCACCGCCGTAATCATGGACAGCAACACCAGCGAATAAGCAAAATTCTGCGAAAACCCGGGCGTTTTATGGGTAATGCGATACAACCAGGTGATAAAATATCCACAGGCCAGCGCCATTAACAGCGGGGTTAAAATTCCGACTGTTGTCTGTGGAAAAGTAATGTGACTCCATTCTCTGAACATGTTATATCCTATTTGCGTGAAAAGCAATCTGGCATCACCACGGGTGCGGGACGTGACCTCATGCTCTGTTCAACCGCACGGAGGCCGGCGGATTTCGTTTCAGCGAATCCAGGCAAATCGCATATTTGGAAACAGACGTCCGCTTCAGATCGTGACGGACAAGGATGTTCTGCAGCCAACCGGGAACGCCGCGATGAAATTTCACTTCAAATATAAACGCACTTTTTAGCGCGGGTATATAGTTGCTGCCATGCAGCGTGTTGAGCGATGTACACTTTGCGGATCGAATATTTTTATCAAAGGTAAGGCGCAGTGAAGAATCAAATTTTCCCACAAATGCTTCGCGCTCATAGACGATGAGCACAACCGGGCGGAGATTTTTTCGGTAATAGTGATACAAAAACCGGCTGGCGTCTTCTTTTTCGATGCCGTTCCCGCTCAAAGGCAAAATATAACGGTCCAGATCCCGGGTGTTGAACAGCTGAAGCAGATGGCGTTCCCGAAGCGGCGCCCGGTTCTTGCTGCATATGTCATGGTCTTTTCTCTTGATCTCCAAAAACACCAGGCTGTCCTTTTCGACGCCGTTGTATCCACGAATACGATATTTTTTTCGAATCGGAAGGCCGATGAGCTTTTCATGGTAGCACGCCCTGCTTGTGGTATCAAGATAAATACTGCGAACCGTATACTCATTTTTTTCGGCGCTGCGACTGAACGGATCCAAATCCACAAAGGGGGCCAGAGCTCGACGCAAATCGTCCATTTGCGCCAGCGAGACAATGTATTTATATTCCCGTCTCGTAGAGATCGACACGGCGTTCATCTCCAGCCCTGCAGCAACCGTTTGATAGCCGCTGTGCGACCGGTGCCAAGTCTGCAAGGCAAAATGGTTCCAGGCGACACGTTCCACGCCGATTTATCAACTTTGGCCGTTACCAATCGTACGGATTCTCCGTTCAGATACTGAATCTCCCTGCCGATCTTGCAAATGACGGCCGGGGGGGGTTCCCCCTGACCGGTTATGCTGTAGCTGACTGTCATCCCAAGTCGCAACTCCGCACAGTCTGCCGTTCGCACCGGCATCAGCAGAGCATACTGGCTATCATCGGACAGAATCAGCAGGGTATCTGTATTGACCATGGTCTCCAGGGTGCCGGAAAACGGTGCCAGGATCGTATAAGATTTTATGCGCTGCGCGGCTAATTCGATTTGTCGATTCAATGATTCGATCTGTGTTTCCAGGAGTTGCACTTGCTCGGGTTTTACGCCGGTCCGGATATCGGTCAACTGGGCCATGGCGCTTTCCACTTCAGAGTGTGCGACACGAGCCTCGTTAACGGCTACTTCATATTCGGCCAGCGACAGCAGCTTTTTCTCATATAGTTTAACCGCCCTGTCCGCCATGTTGCTTTTTTCTTCGGCTATGGATCGCGCCTGCTCAAGCCGATGGCGGTAGGTATCGACCACAGATTGTTTTTCTCCGCTGCGGGCGGCAATCAGGTTGGCGATCGCCATATCGCGTTCACCCTGTAATTGTGCCAATCGTTCGTTCGCTTCACTGCTGGTCATGACGGCCAACGTATCCTGATAAACGACTCGTTCGCGCCCGGCGAGACCGGGCAGTAAATGGAACTTGACGATCTCGCCGCGCTCCATCTGGTTGGCATAAAAGCTCTCTTGCATACCGGTCAGATAGTTTACGGTCATGTAGGTGACCTGACCGTCTTCCGTGCGCATCAATACCCAGCGCTGCATCGGCACGAGCTTGCCGTATAACTGGATCGAATGCGGAAACGAAATGACCGACGCCGCTATGAAAACGAGAATGATCACCGCGAGGATCCAGTTTCTCGACATCCCGTTGGCCAGCATCTGTTTGAGAGAGTAGTTTACCGCCATGGTCTTAATCGCTGGCAAAGTTGTCTTGCTGGTGTAGGCATGTAATCATAACGTACTGCTCCTGATGGCCTGCCGATGACCGCTTTAATCCGAGGTAAATGTTATTTTATTCATTTCATCAAAAAATGTGCCACAAAACCGATTTACAAATTGTATGACCAATCCATTATGTTTCTTAAGGTTATATATGGCACAAAACCAGCCGGGACAGGCGAAAATGTCCTATTGGTTACAATTTTGTCGACATTTGAGACAAACCAATATGTTCACGCCATAGCGGCTGCCGATCGTACCTGAACTGGTGGCCGTGATGTCAGCTTGGGATAAACGGCGCAGAGGATGCCTTACATGCAGGAGCCAAGGTGTGCTCGATTCAGCATTTTTACGCGAAAAATGTATATAATTTTTCGTCGATAT
Organism: uncultured Cytophagia bacterium; assembly: GCA_964541895.1. Lineage (GTDB taxonomy): Bacteria > Zhuqueibacterota > Zhuqueibacteria > Residuimicrobiales > Residuimicrobiaceae > CAZISM01. Next base: position 14,067 of record CAZISM010000102.1, on the reverse strand, counting down.
ACAAGTGCAATTTATCAAACAAAAATTTAAATAACACCCCATGCAAGCTATGCAACCGGTTTTCGATTCAAGGCTGTGGGCAGCATACGTATACCGGCACGGTTGAGGCGGCGTGAGAAATATTTCTGCACCGAGCTTTGTTTTCAGTATTTATATTTGATATGTTTCAACATAGTCCGGTTTGATTCGGCGCCGTTATCAGGAACGGCGATGGTTCGAGCGCCGCCAGGAGGGCCAAACGAATCATGACCCGTGTATGAATAGATATCTGCGACCTTTCGTTGTCCTCCGAGGCAGTATCCGCATCTGTGGTCCCGCAGCCTGACCTCCTAACATTCCAATGGCACAGGAAATTCTGAAAAATGGAAAAGCAAATGAAGCCGATGTACCGTATCATTAAAGCAGTTCTGTTTCTTTTTCTGACTTCGACAGCTTGGGCTCAAAACATCAAAATCAATGAAATTTCAGCTGCAAATGCGACTATCCAAACCGACGAGGATGGCGATTATTCGGATTGGATTGAACTTTACAATCCCACGAGCCAAACGGTCGACCTCGCCGGCTTTTATCTTTCCGATGACTTTAATCAACCGCAAAAATGGATATTCCCCACGATCCAGATCAAGCCGGCTGCTTTCCTCATCATTTGGCTTTCAGGGAAAAATCGCACTTTAACCTTGCCGTTGCATACCAATTACAAGCTGGACAAATCAGGAGAGACCATCTCCCTATACGCCAAAAACGGGACGGTGTTGGACCGCGCAACGTTTGTAAATCAGGAAGACGATATTACCTGCGGCAGGTTTCCAGACGGTGGAGAGTGGAAGGAGAAGCTGCGGCCGACCCCCTCAAGCAGCAATGCCCTGCTGCCGGATTCGTATTATATTCTCATCAATGAAGTTTTAGCCGATAACGACGCTTCCGCCGCCGATGAGGATGGCGACCATTCCGACTGGATAGAAGTGTTGAACACGAGCAACAAGGCCATAAACCTGATCAATTTTTCACTCTCGGACGATAATAACGCGCCACGAAAATGGCTATTTCCTTCCGTCACCATCCAACCGTACAGCTTTATTATGATTTGGGCATCAGGTAAAAACCGCTCAACCGGTGGCGCCTTGCACACCAATTTTACCATCGACAAGACCGGAGATCACATCTGGCTGTATGGATCAGATCAGAAGTTGGTCTCAGAAATCACCTTTACCGAACAACTGGCAGACGTTTCTTACGGTCGATTCCCAGACGGAGACAAGACCCTGTATCCGCTCGATCCCACCCCAGCGTCTGCCAACCGACTCGCCCTGCAAAACCCAGGTTTGTATATCAATGAAATAATGGCGGAGAATAAAACCGGCGCCAAGGACCAAGACGGAACGAATTCGGATTGGCTCGAGATCTATAACGCCAGCGACCAGACCTTGAACCTGGCCGGCTACACCCTGACCGACGATTTTGATAATCCGCAACAATGGACATTTCCGGACATCCCACTGCCTGCAAAATCCTTCCTGGTGGTGTGGGCGTCGGGCAAGGACAGGTTGAATCCGGCCGAACTCCATACCAATTTCAAGCTGAGCACGAGTGGCGAGCAGGTGGGGTTATACACGCCGCAACGCAAAGTGGTGGATGAAATCACATTCGGACCGCAGACAGCCGATGTGACGCTGGGCAGATATTTCGACGGGCAGGGTACGCTATTCTATCTTCAACCCTCCCCGGGTTCCGCCAATCAGCCGCTGACCAAGCCGTCGAACATTCTCATCAATGAACTTCTCGCTTCTAATGGCACCACCAAAACAGACCAGGACGGCGATTTTTCAGATTGGATTGAACTCTATAATCGAGGAACCGAAGCCGTCAATCTTCAGGGATTTGGTCTCACAGATCAGTTGGATCCCGGTACCAAGTGGATTCTGCCATCCTTAATTCTACCGCCACAAGGGTATGTCCTGATCTGGGCATCCGGCAAGGATAAAGTCGGCGCAGAACTGCACACCAACTTTAAGTTGAGTGCCGACGTCGAGCAGATTCTTTTATTTAATTCTCAAAACGAATTGATCGACATCATACTCTATCAATCACAAAAATCGGATATTGCGTACGGCCGTTTTCCGGATGGACAAGAGTGGCAAGCCGGCCTTCAGCCCACCCCCGGAGCAGCCAACCGTATGATCATTGCTTTTCCCCAATTCAGTCTTGAACAAGGCTTTTACAACACGGCCATCAGTGTTACCCTGTCCACGTCGCTTGCAGGTGCTGTAATCCGCTATACCACCAACGGAGCGGCTGTCAACAAAAACTCTCCCATCGCCAGCAAGCCGATTTCGATCAGTCAAACCACTGCACTCCGGGCCGCCGTTTTTCCTAACAATAACTCACAAGGCCCCACCGCCACAAAAACCTATTTCATCAATGAACGAGTGATTCCTCCTGTTATGTCGGTGGTGACCGATCCTGCCAATCTGGACGATCCGGTGATCGGCATCAACGTAAACTGGAGCGAAGAAGGCGAAGAGTGGGAAAGGCCTATTTCCGCCAGCTTTTTTGAATCGGACAAGAGTTTGGCGTTTGAAATCCCCGCCGGCATCCGTGTGCACGGACTCTCTTCCCGTCGATATCTCAAGAAATCATACCGGCTGTATTTTCGGTCAGAATATGGCCAATCGCGGCTGGATTACCAACTGTTCCCCCGCACCAATGTGCAGATTTTTGATCGCTTGGTTCTCCATGCCAGCCAGGACCAGATGTTCTATTATGGGAAATGGACCATGCTGCGGAATTCTCTGATCACAACACTTTGCCGAGGGACCGCCGCGTTGGCGCCGGAAAGCAGGGAAATCGCTCTCTATATTAATGGTAAATTCTGGGGCATCTATAACCTGCGGGAACATCTTGACGAAGAGTTCGTTGAAAGGCATTTTGGCATCAGCAAAATGGACATGCTCAAGGCCAATACGAATTTCGACCAGGAGATCGTGGAAGGGACCGATCAGCATTTTAAGGAGCTGTATGCGTTTCTAGAGTCTCACCCGCTGGCCCATCCCGATAGTTTTCAGCAAGCGGTCAGCTACCTCGACCTTGACAATTTTACCGATTATGTCATCATCGGTGCTTTTTCCGGAGACAGAGATTGGCCGCATAATAATTATTACGCCTTCAGACCTGCTGTCGCAAATGGTCGCTGGCGGTGGATTTTCTGGGATAACGATCACGGTTTTGCCAATTTTTGGAAAGAAGATGTAAACATCAATTCCATCGAATGGATAACCCGGGATGCCCCGGTTAATGCCATCAATCGGTGGAGCTCGGACAAAGCCAACTACATCTGGGCGACCCTGCTATTGCGAAAATTGCTCGAAAATCCGACCTATACGAATATCTTTCTCAATCGTTTCGCTGATATGCTCAATTCAGGGTTGGCGGAAAATACGACAATCGCAAAGCTGGACAGCCTCGCCAACGGCATACGCGGCAATGTCGCTCTGGAACAGCAAAAATGGCAGGGATGGGCGCATGGATTTTTTAAAAACGAGTGGGGTCCGGTCTGCGACGTAAGTTTCTGGGATCTGAACGATTGGGAAAAGAATATCACCTTTTTGCAGGATTTTCTGAAACAAAGACCCAATGTCGTCCGCAAAAACATTGTCGACAAGTTCAAACTGGCGGGCACCGCCCGCCTGACCGTCGACATCTCTGGGAGTCCAGGGAGCGTCAGGGTCAACGCACTGGCACCATCGCAGTTTCCGTGGACGGGTGTCTACTTTCAGGGCGTTCCGGTCATTCTGAAAGCCATACCGGCAGGCGATGATGTTTTTATAAAATGGACCGATCCTGCCTTACCAGAAAAGGATTCAGTCGCCGTATCTTTGACGTCCGATAAAACGATCGCCGCCGTTTTTCGCAATCCCTATGAAGCCGTTCTGAGCGTAACAGAGCCATCTTTGAATTTTTCAACGATCGGGTTGAATACCAAGCGGTTTAAAACGTTTGTCGTCAAGAATGCAGGAAAGAGCCTGCTCAAGATTACCGGCATGCAAATCGCCAACGATCCCGGTCATGAATTCAAGATATTGAATCCAACAACGCAATTTGATTTGCCGTTCAACACGGCGCAGACCATCTACGTTGAATATCTACCTACAGCGATATCCGAGAAAAGGGCTGATCTGGTCATATCCAGCAACGATATTCACCAGACCACCTATACGGTCGTTTTAGCAGCCTCTAAACCCGTTGACGAGGACTTTACTACGGGCCGGATGGATGGCTACACGAATCATCTTCCCGCGTCCGGTCCGATGTTTAATCAAACGGTCCGTACCGGCCATCTGCGGCTCACCCTGCCCAACACCAACAAATTTAATCATTACGCAACCGGTGATTTTGCACCGCAATTGCTCAGAACCATTGACAGCAAAGACTGGATTATCGAAACAAAGATAGATTCTCTATTCACCTCAGACAAAGACTTTATGACAGGTTTGATCGTGCGCTTTTCTCAATACGATCTGATATACTGGGGCCTCAATTCCGGAAAAAATCTGCTTTCCGTTCAAAGAACCGGCGGCGATGAGGACAAAATCCCATTCTCCGGCCAAATGCCTGTGCGCTTGCGAATCCGTAAAACCGGAGCAACCTACTTTTTCGAATACAACACGGGCACGGCGACGGATTGGATCGTCGCCGCAAGCAAAAATGAAACCATCGAACCGCCGGCAGTCGGCCTCATCGGTCGGACATGGACAAAAATGAACATGCTGGTCGATTTTGATTATTTATATCTCAATCATGAAAATCAAACGTCATCGGTTGTGCCAATTGAAATGGCCGAGTTGTGCGCCACACGATTAGCGAATGATGAGGTGGACTTGATGTGGCGGACTCTCAGCGAAACCAACAATCTGGGATTCGCCGTCGAACGGGCTTTTCAGCCGGACCGGGGCTGGCAGCAAATCGGATTCGTCACCGGGCAAGGGACAACCTCTGTGCCGGCGATCTATCACTTCACCGATCATCCGGGGCCGGCTCCGGTTCTTTATTATCGACTCAAGCAGGTGGACACCAACGGCGAGACCAGCTATTCGAGTGTGGTCACGGTCCACAGCAAGGTTCCGCAACAGTATGCCCTGGCACAAAACTGGCCGAATCCGTTTAATCCGACTACCGTGATTGAGTATCATGTCGCAAAGCCCGCTGATATTCGAATCGAGATATTCAACCTGTTGGGTGAAAAGGTCAAAACTTTGGTGCAGGAAAAAAAGGATTCCGGCGCATTTCGCGTGCTCTGGGATGGCACGGATGACTCTGGGAATAAAGTGAGCGCCGGCATTTATCTATATAAAATGGAAGCGGAGCGGTTCATACAAATCAAGAAACTGACTCTGCTAAAATAAACACATGGCGCTATCATCTGAACAGACCCGGGTGCATGATCGGGTTTGGCAGGCTTGGCGTACAGCGATTAATCGAAAAACTCTGCTCCATCAAGGTGGATTGAACAAGCACACAGGCGATCCTTCGGTTATTTGGCGGCCGCAGGATCGCCCGCTTTTTCCGGCAGCGGATTGAGAGACCTGGCGAGAATAAAGCGGGAATCCGTGATGGCCTGGCGGATGCCGGACACCTGCATGATGACTAGAAAATTTTTCGGCACCTGGCCGCAGGATTCGGTAATAAAATTCTCCAGCACCGGCAGCAGGGCCCGTTCCGTCAAGTGACGGCTCGCTTCCTTGGCGCCGATGGTATAAAAACCGGCGATCATAAGAATAGAATTGCCGCGCGGTCCCTGCCATTTTATGATAAAAGCGTAATCCTTGTGATAAATATCCTCATTAGCTTCGGCAAAGTATTTTAGAGTGTCGGAGCCGGTGATGTGATAGAGGATGCGGTCGCGCAAATCGTACTGGACATGAGCCTGCTGTACATACAGGGAGAGCAAGCCCAGCGACTTGATATTGCCGATGTAAACCATGTTCTGTTCTTCGATGACGTTGGCCGTCAACTGTGACGAGCTGCGCATTACGATCTGGCGGGGCGACGAGTTGAGCACTTTGATAATGCCGGGCAACGCCCACATACAGGAATAGGGAAAGTAGGATTGTCCGGACGGCTTGACGCTGCTGTTATCGGGCGGGAAAAAGAGATGCTTCATGTCCTCCGGCTCGTTGATCCAGGTGTCGCGGATATGAACAGAGCGTTTGTCAAAGGGGATATCGATGGTGTAAAAAAAGTGATCTCCGCAAACGATCATAGTCTCGTTTTGGGTTTTGATGAAATCACTCCACACCGGATCGTCGCTGTCGATGATATGATATTTGTCCAGTTGCAGATGCATACGCCGGTTGAAAAACAACAAAACCAGGCAAACGACGAGCAGCAGCACCACGGCAGCCGGATACAGGTTACGTTGTTTGCTTTTCTGGCGCACACGATCCCATAAACCCTTTCTCTCCGCCCGGTCCAGAACATGAATCACATACTGCCCTTTGGGGATTTCCAGAACGTAGCGATCGTTCCGGCCCTCCCCCTTGTAGTACTCTTCCAGCTTTTTGCGCAGATTATGAACATGCACTCTGACCAGCGGATCTTCGCCGGGATTGAAATGCTGATCTTTGTTGAACACTTCCGAGGCGATGGTCAGCTCTTTGGGCGTAATTCCCTCGAAAGAACAGTTCAGCAGATAGGTCAGCAAAGCTTTGCTGTACTTGGAATTCTTGATCAGATCGCTCTGAAACAGAGAGGATTCGATCTCTTTGTATATTTGCTTGATATCCTTATCCATCGGCATGCAGCTGTTTGGTTCCCTGTCTTGACGCCTATTCCCCATGGAAGTGTCGCCGGGGGCCTCTTCCACCGGCCCTGCCGAGGCTGCTACGGTAAATTAACATTTTAACATTTGTTAATCAAGTTAATTAAATTATCGAAAAACAACAACATAATTTTTATGGCAAATACTCCGGCCCGATTAACGGTTAATTTACTTGTTCGGGAACATTGTATTGATTATCATAAGACATAAGAAAATTATTCATATATGTGAAAAATGTCTCGACTCCGGGCGGCCACAGGCTGGCCCGAGTTAACGCCTCTGCCGATTCAGATCGGACTCCAATCAGAATATTTTGCTCACATTACAGCACGCCGGGTGAGCCGCAGATGTGGCATCCGGAAAGTAACTATTCTCCATCAATCCTCACTTTTTATAAACCGGCGTACTGGCGCAGCCGTCAAAGAGACCTAAATCACTATAAAACGAAAAGGAGTCGTCAATGGTATCCAGACCCCTGAATCTAATGATCCTGCTGGGATGTGTACTGGTGCTCTCGTTCACCGTCGCATATGCCGGCCAGATACACGGCAAAGTAACGGATGGTGCGACCGGCAATGCGCTGGTGGGCGCCAACGTATTCCTCAAAGGCACCGCCATCGGCACCACCACAGACCTGGAAGGTGTGTATACCATCAACAACGCTCCCGAAGGTTCCTATACTCTGGTGGCCACCTATATCGGTTACAGGCGGTTCGAGCTGGCCATCACCGTACAGGACGGCAGCCGATTGACGCAGAACATTAAAATGACCTACACGATGATCGCCATGAAAGAGATTTCGATCACCGCGCAGCGTGAGGGTCAGGTTGCCGCCATCAATCAACAGATCAGCTCGGATCAAATCGTCAATGTGGTCTCCCAGGAACGCATCAAGGAATTGCCTGATGCCAACGCCGCGGAAGCGGTAGGCCGCCTGCCGGGTGTAGCCATACGGCGAGACGGTGGTGAAGCGCAAAAGGTGTTTATCCGCGGTCTGGATGCCAAGTTTACCACCATCACGCTCAACGGCATCGAAGTGCCGGCCACCAACAGCGAAAATCGCGAAATCGATCTGAGCGTCATCTCCCAGGACGCTCTCGCCGGCATTGAACTGTACAAAGCGCTGACCGCGGATCTGGATGCCGATGCCATCGCCGGCACCGTGAACCTTGTCACCGGCAAAGCCAAAGAAGGCCGTCAGATCCGCATGGACGCCACCGGTTCCTACAACGGCATGACCGGGTCCTACGATCAGTTCAATGTGGTCGGCCGCTACAGCAACCGGCTGTGGGAAAACAAACTCGGCATCCAGACTTCAGCCTATGCCGAAAAGCGGGACCGAAGCACCGAATCGTTCGTCGACAGCTGGAAAATTCCTGCCAGTCTGGACTACAGAATCGCCAGCCTGCGCGTGGGCTATACCTATGAGAAACGGAAACGCTACGGCGGCGAACTGACCTTTGATCTGGACACCCCGGACAAAGGCAACATAAAATTCGTCAACGTGTTCAACCAGACCTCCAGAAATCGCTTCAACACCAACCGCGATTACAGCGCCGAGGGCAGTTTGGTGCAATACGATCCGCAGGCAAGCGACCAGACGATTAATACGCTCAACAACTCCATTATCGGGCAAAATTATTTCCGTGGATTCAAGATCGACTGGGCCCTGGCCCATGCCTACACGAAAAACAACGTGCCCTTTAACCATGTGCTGCACTTTGATGAGACCGGATCCTCCAATTCGGGCATGAAAATCATCGGCAGCCTCGACACCTTAAAGATGCCCGGCAAGTACCTGATTCCGTATGCCTGGAATAATTTTTCCAAAGCCGGTTTGTATGACGCCTTATCTTATGAAGATAAAAGCGACGAACGCAACCTGGTGGCCAAACTGGACATCGAGCACCCGTTCAGCCTGACCAAAGCCATCGCCGGCCATATCAAAGCCGGTTACAAGCATCGCGATAAAACCCGCCATCGCAACAGCGATTACTGGAGAGCGCCCTACTGGCTTCGCGATTCGCAGCCCTACGTACTCGGATCCGACAATTCCCTGATCGCAAAGGATTGGGACAACTCGCTGTGGCCGAACCGCTTTCACGGCCTGCTCACCGACTTTTTGAAAGGTCCCCCCTATCCGTCCAAAACCATCAACGAAGACTATCTGCTCTATCCCCTCATCGATGAGCAACTGGTACGCGAATGGCTCAAGATGAACAAGAACGGCGTCAGCGCTGACCGCCTGCGCTATGAATATGTGTATGAACTCGCCAGCAACCGGGATAAATACACGGTTCAGGAGCGGGTCAACGCAGCCTATCTGATGACCAAACTGAACGTGGGCCAGGTGGTGACGGTCATCGCCGGCGCGCGTTACGAAGAAGAGAACAATATCTATAAAGCCAAATTTTCACCCAACATCAACGGATTTTTGGAAAGCCAGTTCGCCACCATCGTCGATACCACCGCCACCTTTATCAACCGGCAATGGCTGCCCAATTTCCATCTGCGCTTCAAGCCGCTGCGCTGGTGGGATATGCGCCTGGCGGCTACTAAATCCCTGTCACGCCCCGATTATCAGATGCGTCTGCCGGCTCTGGTGGTCAGCTATCATGATCAGGAGATCGAACAGCGCAACTCGAAACTCAAAACGGCCCAGTCGTGGAATTACGACGCCAATACGTCGTTCTATTCCACGAAATACGGTCTGTTGACGATCGCCGGGTTCTACAAGGAAATCGATGACATTTTCTACTGGTTGAACGATATCATGATCATGAGCAACGCGCAGGCGGACAGCCTGGGATTGCCGAAAGCCTATGGACCCTACCGCGGTTTCGCCATGGATAAACCGGTGAACACCGACGGCACCAAGGTGTGGGGCTATGAAATCGATCTGCAAACCAACCTCGGCTTTTTGCCCGGCCTGCTGCGGAATTTTATCATCAACGCCAATTATTCCAGGATATGGTCCGAGACCAAATACCCGCGATTCAAGCTGGTGCAGCCCGGCGGATTTCCGCCCAAGCCTCCGGTTCCTACCTATTATTACACGACCCGGGAGCTCATCGGCCAGGTCAATTACGTAGGCAACGTCGCTCTGGGCTACGATCTGGGCGGATTTTCCGGCCGACTGTCGGTCTATTTCCAGGGCCCGTTCCTGGATACCGTCAGCAACCTGGATTATCTGGATGTCTATCGCAAGAGCTTTAGCCGCTGGGATCTGGTCTTGAAGCAGCAGCTCAACAAGACGGTCTCGGTGTTTGTGAATCTCAGCAACCTTTCCAACACCATTGAAGGCAATTATTATTCATTCAAGCATTTGGATCAGGGTGGAAACAGAAACGGAGTTGTAGGCGATCTGGGTGTTCGCTTGTCCCTATAAGAACCCTATCTTTGCTTTTGGAAGGAGGTGGTCGGCCGATTCCTGAAAAACAACGCAGGTGAGAAGTACATCGTTCCATCGAACCGGTCGCGGGCCCAGTTTCAGTCCCTGCCGGTGTGGCTGGTGCCTTCTCAAATTACAAAACGGCTAAACCGTTTTGCAGGTCAGAAATTCCTTTAACCAAGAAGGAGCGTATCATGAAGAAGTCATTGATTGCTACTATGTTGCTCATGTTTTTTGCCGCCTCCATCGTTTTCGGCGATACGGTGCTCGATCCGTCTGCGGGCTTTGTGAACAAACTGATCGCAGCGGATACCACCGCCCAGGGCAAACGCAAAGATACGGTGTACGTTTTTAAACGCGGCGCCACCTATTTTGCAGACTATCGTATCGAAAACATCGGCTGGAAGATGACCTTGAAAGCGGAACCGGGCAACGGCCCGCTGCCGATCATCCGCGTCTGGCCGGATGCCAGCGGCAACGTTCAACAAGCTCTTTATACACGCGATGATGCTTATATCTACAATCTGATCCTGGACGGCATGGGGCCGGATTTGACCACCACGAATCCGGATCCGTTGTTTAAAATGAACGGCCAGCTGATTCGCGCCGATGCGCCGGGCAAGGTGCTGGTCTTTGACGGCTGTATCCTCAACAACGCCGCCCAGGTTCTACTCCGTTCCAGTTCCGGCAACCGCAAGATTGAATTGACCAACTGTATCATGTCTAACGCCGGACAGCTGTCCAGCAATGATCCGGGCAATGGCCGCTGCTTCGATTTCCGCGATGCCGTTACCGACACCCTGATCCTGCGCAACTCTACATTCGTAAACGGCATCGATCGCATTATTCGTCACCGCGATGCCAACAAAAAGAACAATTTTATCCGCCACATCGAAATCGATCACTGTACCTTTGTGCATTGGCTGGGCACCTTTGGCATGTTCATGCTGGGCGATGTCGGCAAAACCTTCAAAATGACCAACAACCTGCTCTACAATCCGATGATGCTGGGCCGCGATCCCAAAGATCCGTGGCGTCCGGTCGAGTTCGAATTGCCGGGCGAATTCGATGCCAACGGCGTTCCCATCCAGACCATGCTGAACGATGAACCGAACGACACCGTCAACGTCAAGTTTGAAGTTCATCATAACGTTATATACACAGAGCCGGAAGTCGTTCAATTCCTGCAGTCGGTCAATGTCGGACTGGCTCCGTTCGCCACCCAGCGCATTCTCGGCAAACTGGATGCGGGCTTGGGCGTTCCTATCGTTGAAGCGGCGGTACAATTGGCGAATATACCCAAAACGCCTCTGGATATCGTGAAATGGTATTATGCCAACGGTACCTACCGAGGGGCCATCACCACCGCTGAAGTCGATCTGGACCGTCGCAGCAATGAATATTGGGATCTGACGTTTGACTGCGCCTACACCAGTAGCAATCCCGCCTTTATCGGCTCTGATCGCAAACCGGTCGGCGACACCAACTGGAAATCCGTCATTACCGCCGTCAAGGTGAGCAACGCGATTCCGGAACAGTTCTCGATGGACCAGAATTATCCGAACCCGTTCAACCCGACGACCTCCATCAATTACGCCATCGAAGCGACCGGAAAGGTCACCCTCAAGGTGTTCGACCTGACCGGCCGTGAAGTAGCCACCCTGGTGGATCAGGTGCAAAGCGCCGGCAGCTATCGTGCCGAGCTTAATGCGTACGATCTGCCCACCGGCTCCTATTTCTATGTGTTAAGCAAAAACAACAGCCGCATCGTTAAAAAGATGACGCTGATCAAATAATAGCTTCATCCGCTTGCAGAACAGGCGCCGGTTCATCGGCGCCTGTTCTGTTTGCCAGACCTGACTTGTACATTCTGCCCGTCAACCAACATGCCAACAGCGAACGACTAGAATCTTATGCGTCGAACTTTAATTCTCTTGAGCGGACTGATCGCGATAGGGGCCATCGGGACGCTCATTCGGGACGCATATCGCAATCACCATACGCCGGTGGCTCGATCTCTTCCGCTATCGCCCTTGCGCACGCACGAAAACGATCTCGTACTGCAACTGGAACAGGGCAAAACTATTTCACTCGATGACATCAAAACCATCCGCGCCTTTGTGGATGGCCGCTACGACTGCAGCGATTTCAAGCTGCAATCCAGCCTGCGCATGCTCTATCGACATCGGGCCCGGCTGATGCCGGCGATGGTCGCCGAACTGGAGCAGATGCTGCTCGGCTTTAAGTACTGGCTGGATGAGCCCGGCACAGACGGCATGTGCTACTGGAGCGAAAACCACCAGTTGCTTTTTGCCACCGCCGAGTATCTGGCCGGGCAATGGCTGCCGGATTCCGTTTTCCGCAATTCCGGCCTGAACGGCCGCCAGCACATGGCCAAGGCCCGTCCCCGCATCCTCGCCTGGTTGCACCTGCGCTGGCTCTATGGATTCAGTGAATGGTACTCTAACGTGTACTATATCGAAGATATCGCCCCCCTGAGCAACCTCATCGATTTTGCCCGCGATCCGGAAATCGTCACCAAAAGTCAAATGATTCTCGATCTGCTGTTGTACGACATTGCCTCACAATCCCATCGCGGCCATTTTGTGACCACCAGCGGCCGAAGCTACGAGCGCGGCAAAAAGTCGGGCGCCCAGGCTTCAACCAGAAGAATTACCCAACCGCTCTTTCTGAACTCGGCCGATCCCGTTCGCCGTTGGGGCATGGATATCAATTTTCACACGATACAAAATTATCATATACCGGAGCTCTGGCGCGACATCGGCCGCGATGAACGAACGGTGATCATTAAAGCGTCCTCCGGACTGGATATCGACGAGCTCGACCGCGAAGGGCTGTTGGGTACGGAGGAACATCAGATCATGATGCAATGGGGCATGGAGGCCTTTACGCCACCCACCGTGATCGCGAACACGATGGCCGCCATGGAGAACTATGCGCTCTTCAGCAACGAGTTCCTGCACGACTTTAACCGAATCCGCTACACGCTGTTGCAGCGACTGAATCTCTATCCGTGGTTGAGTCGGACGATTCATGCCCAAAGCGATGGTGCCGCGCTGCAGCGGGCCAATACCTATACCTACAAAACGCCCCATTTCAGCATGTACACCACCCAGGCCTACCATCCGGGAGAATACGGCAACCAGGAACATATATTCGGCATCTCCCTGAACAGCGAGATATCCATCTTTCATACTCATCCCGCCGTTTATCCCGGCCAGAAACCGCCGTTCGACAATTCACCCACCTACTGGGTGGGCAACGGCCGGATGCCGCATGCCGTACAGGATGAAAACATCAGCCTCGCGATCTATCAGTTGCCGGTTCACAAAAGCCGCTTTGAAAAAGAGCTGATCCCCTACACCCACCTTTATCTGCCGGTGAATTCGTTCGACCAGATTTTTCTTGACGGCACCTGTCTCGTCGTGCGCTCCGGGAAAACGTTTGTCGCTTTTCATACCCGCTATGAATTAACCTACAACGAACGCCACAGCGAAATGGTGCAAAAAGGGCGTGAGACCTACTGGATCTGTGAAGCCGGCTGCGCCGATCAGGAGACCTTTGAGGCGTTTATCCAGCGCATGCGCCTGATCCGCATCAAATATCATGACGGAGCTCTGGAGTATTCCTCCGGCCACAAGACCTTGACCTTGAAATACGGCGCCGGTTTTTATGTCAACGGTCACCTGATGGACACACACTATCCCCGATTCGACTCGCCCTATATCAAGGCGGAACGTAAAGCAAAAGAGATGACCTTTCGCCACAATAACAAGACTCTGTACTTGCACTTTGACCATATGATCAGAAGAGAAAACTAGCAGGAGGTCGCTGCCATGCA
>CAZISM010000101.1:10660-19207 GCA_964541895.1 uncultured Cytophagia bacterium | reverse complement strand
CTGGTGCTGCTCTTTGCCATGATGGTGATCAATGTCAATCTCAGCTTTGCCGGATTTTTCCGCCTCATCGGCGATCGCGTGATTCATTGGGCGCAAACGCCGCGCCAGCTTCTTGCTCTGATCATTTTCAGCAGCGGCATTCTCTCTGCCATTTTTCTCAACGACACCATTGTGCTCATGTTCACGCCCCTGGTCCTGGAGATGACCCGCTTGCTGGAGCGCAATCCGATTCCCTATCTCATGGGGCTGGCGACCGCCGCCAACATCGGCTCCACGGCAACCATCACCGGCAATCCCCAGAACATGATCATCGGCATGGCCTCCGCGATTCCCTATGCCGAGTTCACCCGCATTCTGGCGCCGATCGCACTGGTCGGCCTGGCTATCGCCTGGCTGATCATCGTGCTGGTTTACCACAACCAATTCAAGAATGAAACGTTCACCGTGCGTGCGCAAAACGCACAACGCTATCACAAAGGATTGCTTTGGAAAGGGTGCGTGGCGGTGGTGCTCATGCTGACAGGATTCCTCACCAACCTGCCCATTCCGCTGGCCGCTCTCTCTGCGGCTGCGCTGCTGCTGGTGACGCGGCGAACGAAACCGGAACGGGTCTTTATGGAAATGGACTGGTCGCTGCTGGTGTTCTTTGCCTCGCTGTTCATCGTCACCGGCGCCATAGAAAAAGCCGGTATCAGCGGCAGGCTCTTTAACCTTCTCAGTCCCATTGCACAGAGCGGCGCCGCGCTGTTTGCCGCGGTCAGCGCGCTGCTCAGCAATCTGGTGTCCAACGTGCCGGCCGTTCTGCTGTTCCGTCCGTTAATTCCTCACCTGCCCAATCCCGATCTGGCCTGGCTCAATCTGGCCATGTCGTCCACTCTCGCCGGCAATCTTACCCTGCTCGGCTCGGTGGCCAATCTGATCGTGGCGGAATCAGCGCATCGACACGGCACCACCCTGAGTTTTCTCGAATATCTCAAAACCGGCCCCCTGATCACCATTCTTACCATGATCTGGGGCGTGATCTGGCTGCAACTCTGAAATCAACATACCTAAAAAGCGGAGGATTGATCATGGTACCATCTCATCGCATTTCCCTGTTGGGCACCGGCTTTATCAGCACCTTTTATACCACTACGCTGCACGCCTATCGCAGCCGCGAGCGGGTGCAGGCGGTTTTTTCCCGCACCAAGGATCGCGCCGATGCTTTTACCCGCACCTGGGACATCCCCAAAGGCTATACCGATATGAAAAAAGCCATCGACGATCCGGATACCGATGCGGTGTTGATCGGTCTGCCCAATTATCTGCACAAGGAAGCGGTGCTGCTGGCTGCTCAGGCCGGTAAAGCTGTGCTCTGCACCAAGCCTTTGGGACGAAATGTCGAAGAAGCGCGCATCATGCTGGAAGCGGTGGAAAAGGCCGGCGTCTTTCATGCCTACCTGGAGGATCTGGTCTATACGCCAAAAACATTAAAAGCTCTGGACGCGGTGAAAAAAGGCGCGCTGGGCAAAGTGCTGTGGGTGCGTTCCCGTGAAACCCATCCCGGACCGCACAGCGCCTGGTTCTGGGATAACGACCTGGCCGGCGGCGGCGCCATCATTGACATGGGTTGCCATTGCGCCGAGATCATCCGCAATTTCATCGGCAAGGATATCAGGCCTGTAGAGGTGGTGTGCTGGGCCGACACCCTGGTGCATAAAATCCCGGCCGAAGATCACGGCGTCGCTCTGGTCCGCTTTGAAAACGGCGCGCTCGGCCAGATCGAGGTGAGCTGGGCGTTTCGCGGCGGCATGGATCTGCGCGATGAAGTGGCCGGCAGCGAAGGCACCATCTGGCTGGATCATTTTTTACGAACCGGGTTTCAGTATTTCACCAACGTCGGCTCCGGCGGCTATGTCGCCGAAAAAGCCGAAGGCGACAAAGGCTGGTTGTTTCCGGTGGGCGATGAAGCCAACGAATTGGGCTATACCCACATGTTCCTCGATGTCTTTGACGCCATGGACCAGGGCACGAAACCGCTGGAAGATTTCTACGACGGCTATGTCGTCAACGCCATGATCGATGCCTGCTATCGCTCAGCTAAAACCCACCAGTGGGAAAAGATTCAGATCGACGACTGGCGCGGACAGACCACTGCGGACGAAAGCCAGATGACGCCGGAGAGCGGCGCGGAGCGCTATGTACTGATCAAAGAAGAGCACATGCCCGACGGCCGCATCAAGACCATCCTGCGCGACCTCGATACCGGAAAAATCATTGAACAGGTCAAAGGGTGATGGAATAGAAATTGGCTGCGTTATACCTGAGCTGAGTGATGCGTGCCTAAAATGCGCCGAAGCGAGACGCTTCGGCCACAGCAACCCCTCGGCAAAGTCCAACTACTAAAGATACAGGAGTGATAATGAAACGATTTCTGTTTTCCCTGCTCGCGCTGGCAATGCTATCGACTTTCGTTGCTGCCCAATCACGATTGACGGCGGATGGCTATCTGCAGCTGGACGGCAAACAGCGCTTCATCCTCGGCACCTACCACAATCCAATGGATGCCCAGGAGCTCAAGCACCTGGCGCAACACGGCATCAATCTCGTGCACTCTCCCGCCACGGCCAAGGATCTGGATTTGCTGCGTGCCTCCGGGCTCTATGGCTGGATCAACACCGGTTCGTCGCTCGACTTTGGCCAGGATGCCGGCAATCGTGAACAGACTCTGCGCAACATGATCGAGTCGTTCAAAAGCCATCCGGCTCTGGCGGTCTGGGAAGCGCCGGACGAAGCGCTGTGGAACATCACCTGGGAAACCAAATATCAGGATTATTTCAAAAAACCATGGACCGACCGGCAGCTGGACAGCTTGTACGCCTGGCACGAAACCAGCGTCGACAATCTGGTCAAAGGATTCGAAAAGGGGGTCAAACTGGTACGACAGCTGGATCCCAGCCGTCCCATCTGGTTCAACCACGCGCCGCGCAACACGCAGAACCATTTGAAAAAATTCTCCGCCCTGGCGGACATTGCCGGCTGCGATATCTATCCGGTAGCGGTCGGCCAGACCGGCCACAGCGATCTGCAAAACGTCACCCTCTCCTGCGTGGGCGATTATACGGATCTCATGCAGTCCGCCGCTCCCGGCAAACCGGTGTGGATGGTGTTGCAAGCCTTTTCCTGGCAGCAACTCTTGCAGAACAAACCGGCGGAATTGAATCCCGAGACCTTTCCTTCGTTCGCCCAATCCAGGTTCATGGCCTATGACGCCATTTTGCACGGCGCCCGGGGCGTGCTCTATTGGGGATCCTCGGTCAGTCCGCTCCGCGCCCCCTACTGGCAAGCCATCCTGGCTGTGACCAAAGAAATTGCGAAACTGGAGCCGTTTTTGACAGCACCTGAACTGAAACAAACGATAAAAGTCTCCCCCTTTACCTTTGTATCCTCTCAACCAACTCCGGTAGCCTGTACGCTGCGAAAGTATAAAAACGACTTTCTGCTGATCGTATTACCGGAAGTCAACGCCCAATATGTACAAGTGGAAGGTTTGAAGGAACTGGAAGGACAAACGCTGTACGAACTGGGCACGGACAAGAGCTACCAGGTCAAGCAGCAGCGCATTGTCGTTGGCCATCAGCTGGAACCGCACGTGCTGTGCACGAATAAAACATACGAGGTCCATCGCTTGCAGGATTTTAAGGGGTGGGATAAAGAGAAAAATCCGCCGTTGAAATAACAGCAAGGGACCCCGGATGGGGCCGCGCTCTCTTGCGGCATCTACCCCCTCCCTGTCATCGCGAACGGAGCAGATGCAGCAGTGAATCGGCACATTCTCGAATGGAGTGAAGCAATCTCCCACGGCGAGGTACGATTTACAAAATGCAGAGTGGAACACCCGGGGTTCCTTTGGCAAGACACCCGGGGATCTTTTGTTGAAAAGGGACCCAGAATGGAGCGAAAGGATTGGCATGAAAATTTTTCCGGTTTTTTATTTTATCGCATTCATTTTAATCGGATTGACTTTGTCCTGTTCGACCAAAGTCGATCCGGCATATATGGAAGAGATCGAAACCTGGCATCAGAAACGCATCGCCAATCTGACCAAAGCGGACGGCTGGCTGACGCTGGCCGGCTTGTTCTGGTTAAAAGAGGGCGAGAATCGCTTCGGCTCTGATCGAACCAACGATATGGTCTTTCCAGCCGGAAAGGCTCCGGCGTTTATGGGTTCAATTTTTCTCGATCATGGTCTGACCAAAGTCGCAGTCAAACCGGGCGTACAGGTGAACATTGTCGACAGCACAGAAATTACCGAAGCTGTGCTCTATAGCGATGCCAACGCTAAAGCTACGGTGCTGGAACATGGCTCCCTGACCTGGTTTATCATCAAGCGCGGTGAAAAACTGGGCGTTCGTTTACGGGATCGAGAACACCTGTCCCGCCTGCAATTCAAAGGCATTAAGCGGTATCCGGTGGATCCGGCCTGGCGGGTGACGGCGCGTTTTGAACCGTATCCTTCGGCGAAATCCATTCCCATCGTAAACGTTAAGGGCGTGGTAGAAAACATGTCCTGTCCGGGTTCATTGCATTTCACATTACAGAACAAAAACTATCAGCTCGACGCACTCGCCGAGCCGAACGACGCGCAACTGTTCATCATCTTTCGCGATGAAACCAGCGGCCAGGAAACCTATGGCAGCGGCAGATTTCTCTACGCCGCCAAACCGAATGAAAAGAACGAAACGATTCTTGATTTCAACAAGTCGTACAATCCGCCCTGTGCCTTTACCCCTTTTGCCACCTGTCCCTTGCCGCCGAAACAGAACGAGCTGAATCTGGCGATTCGGGCAGGAGAAAAGAGCTATCACTAGTCACCCGGCAAGAGGGCGATGCAAAAAAGCGCGCTCTTTTACTGCGGCATCCTGGGGCTCGTCGCCATACCCGGACCGAGGAATATCGCATTCCAGAACAGCCGTTCACTGCCGAGAAAATAGCCGCGAAACGTCGGTTCGTCGGCAAACAAAATAATTTGTCCCTTGCCCCGCGATTCCCGCGTCACATAGGCGGTGTTGGCCCAGCGCTCGCGTGCCTCCGGCCAGAGCAGTCCTGACAAACGAAGCGTTTTGGCCTCGCTGTACATACCAGCCACCTGCACCCCGGTTTTGGCCAGCAGGCAGGCCGCTCCGCCGGTCAGAACAGGCACGCGGCCGGTCAGTCCTGCGGTCAGCCAATGCTCGACATCCAGATCCACCCGCATGATCGTACCGCGCGGACCAAAGCGGCCCAGCCAGGTCTCCATCTCTTGCAGCTCCTTGAGGTTGACGGCCGGCGCCGATTTGACGGCTTTGCTGCTGTCGCCGGCGCTCCAGCGCTCGCCCCAGAGCCGCAGGCTATCCACCACCGGCCTTTCAACCAAACGCCGCTGCGCCATCGCTTTAGTGTAGCCATCAAGCTGAGCCAATACCTGCGACCGTGAGCGAACCTGACTCAATTTCACCGTCGAATCCGCCACAAAGGCGGCCGCCGATTCAAGCGCAATCAAGGTGCCGCCGGCTTCCACCCATTGACGCAATTTTTCAATTCCGCTTTTTCCCAGCATGGCCGAAAGGTCCGCCGGATTGGCGCGCAGAGAAGGCCACAGCAGGGTGTTATAGGGTTCCAGATCCAATCGCGACAGCTGCGTCAAATCGAGGATGGAAAAGGGATACTTTACTTTCTGTTCCAGACCGTGCCAGATTTCGCCGAAATTGTTGGTGCTGACCGGCGGCATGCCCAGCAAAGCGACGACCGGCTTTTTCAGCAACCTGTACTGACCGCTGCCGAGGTCAGAGCCGACCTGACTCAGCCCCGTCTGTACACCGACAATCTCGATGGCCAATTCCCTGCTCAACTGCGGCAGGATTTCATTCAGATCCGCACTGTTTTTATTCTTAAAGAGCACCACGCTGCCCCGGCTGAAGTGATGGCCCTGCAGCTTGAACGAATCTACGGCCGCATACAGGACACAGCTCTTCCGCCACAACCTGGCCATGGCGTGCGGGAGCAGCTCCTGCCTGGCGTCAATGACAAACGCCAGAGAGCTGGACGAGCCGTCAAAACCTCCTTCACCGGATGGCGGCACTGCCAACAGGCTGTTCTTCACCTGCACCGGCTCTTCACTCCAAAAGGCATCCAGGTCAAACGCCAGCGGCAAGGACCAGCCGGTCACGTCATAAATCCGCGAGCGGCCATGCTTTTCCAGCTCTCGCCGTTCCAGCGTGGTAAACTCGCTGCTCATGCGCGGATCGAATTCACAGAACGCCCGCACCAGATGGGCCTGCGGCTGATCCATGGTGATATATATGGTTCCGGCAGGAAACGTCTTTTTTTGCACGCCCTCATAGTAGCCGGCTGCTCTATTCAAAGTAAAATCAGATGCAGCCTGCCGCACCTCTACGTTCAGCAGCAACATCTGTTTTATGAACTGCCGCAACCACGCCGGATGTCTTGCCGGCGACAGGACCAGGGCTTTATAGCGGTCCCTGCCGGCCGCCTGCACCACCTGCCGGCGCTGCTGATAATAATCACTCAGCAATTCCTGGCGGTGTTGCGCAGCGGTGCGCAGGTTGGCGAGGGCGCTGACATATTGATGCTGCACCGACTCTTTGTATTCCAGCACATCGCCGTCAAACTGTTTGACGGCCGAGCCGTCCACGCCGGCTTGTTCGTAGAGTATGCCCAGCGCTCCGGTAAACAGCGGCACGGCATCGGTATATCCTGGATACCAGGATTCGGACCAGTCCCGCGTATAATAACGCCAACCGTGTTCGTCAAAGGCCGCCGCCTGGTCGTGAGAAAAAACAGCCCACCATTTTTTGTGATGCGCGTTGATCAGCGGATGCAGCGGTTCCCGCGGCGGCGAAAAGAGATAGGTCTCCATGGGGCCCATTTCATGAACATCCACCACCAGCTGCGGATGCCATGACAGCATGGTATGCACCCTGGCCTGCGTCTCTTCGTGCACCATGGGCAGATAATCCCGGTTCATGTCGAAAAGATAGTGATTGCCGCGGCCATAAGGCCAGACCCCGCTGTGATGTACGCTTTGGATGTCCGTGTTGGTCAACGGGGTGCGCCACTGTTCGAGCTGGTGCAGCCAGCGGCTGCGGCCGTCGGGATTCTGCGACGGATCGATGACGATGATCAATTGATCCAGCAGGTGTTGTACCTCGGCATCGTGGCGACTGACCAGATCGTACAGCAGCTGCAACGCCGCATCGCTGCCGGACAGCTCGTCGCCGTGAATATTAAACGCCAGCCAGACAACGGCCGGCAGTGTCTTGGCCATCTCGGCGGCGCGGCCGGCATCGGTTTTGCGCGGATCAGCATAATCGGCCAGGCTGTTCTGCAGCGCTGCCAGCTTTTTCATATTCGCTTCTGACGAAACCAGGACATAGTGGAGGGGGCGGCCTTCGTAGGTCTGGCCGTAGGTGCGCACCTCCATCCGGTCGGACAGATCGTCATATGTTTTCAGGAAATGGCAGATGCGGCCGTGATCAGCCGGTTGTGAACCGATCGCAAAGCCGAGAACGTTTTCGGGTGTCGGCAGCGTTTGCGCCGTCGCCAGAGCCGCACAAAGCAGCGCGATGATAAATACTTCTACTTTCACCTGGTCCTCCTCGCAGAAAAATATCGATGTACCGCCAAAACCGGATTAACCGGAACCAAATGCCGTACATTTGAGGTCCGACATTTTTTGACATGATTGTTTAATCAGGATGCCGTGGCGTCGGAAAAATGAGTTACATATTTCCACCAGTTATTCCAAACGCCGTTTTTCCTGCCCTGGGCCCGCGGCAAGTGATTGAACCACCACTTGTGGTGACGGCGTATCTCACACCCCCATTCACTGCACTCTACCCGACGTGTTCTCCCCTGCAGATCGGGATAGTGCAACCAGTCATCGCAGCCGGATTCGACGACGGTGGCGTTGTCCCAATCATAATCCCGGGTGCTGTTGGGCGCGAAATGAACATTGCCGCACTGGGCCCTGCCGGGCGCCACCTGATCGTAAAGGGTGAATGTGTTCCAGTCGTTGCTCTCGTCCTGATTCCAGCCGCCGAACACATGCGTCATGACCGATTCCGTGCGATGGCCAAAGTCTTCCAGCATTTCGCCGACGCCGCGTTCGTAATTGAATCCCATGATTACAAACAACCGCTTGCACTCTGGCAGCGATAACGGCGGTGCATTGCAAATCACCGCGCCGGGGCCCACCATGATGGATTCGTAATAACCGCCGTAGGGAAAACCAAACAGCCACACTTCATCGATTTGGCCGCTGTTCACCTTGTCGCTGATGCCAAAACGACGGATCAGAGCCGGGTAATCGACCAGGTCCGGCTGATGACAGGACGATCGGTTGTGCCAGCATTGCAGAAACGAATCGTCGCTATAGACAAAGCCGTCTGCTTTGACCGGGTATTCATCCACTTCGATGCGTTCTGCAATACGAAATCGGGCATAGCCGCCGCTGACCTCGGCCAGATCCTGAATGCAGAGCCTGGCCAGGCTGTCGGGATCGTGCCA
>CAZISM010000101.1:0-10560 GCA_964541895.1 uncultured Cytophagia bacterium | reverse complement strand
TGACCTCGGCCAGATCCTGAATGCAGAGCCTGGCCAGGCTGTCGGGATCGTGCCAGTGCAACAGCTTGATCAACAAAGTGCCCGCTTTTTCAATGTAAGGATTGTGAATGATCAGCAGGACTTTAACGTCCGGGGGGAGATCCTCATGGATTCGACTGGTGCAGGAGATAAACAGACAGGAAAAAACAAGAATGGCGATTGTGATTCTCATGGCAATCTCCGGGCGATCAAGAGCCGACGTGGGGTTTGGCGGAACGAAACAGCTGGAAAAGATATGGCGGCGGCTCCCGGAGATTGCTTCGCTGTATTCGAGAGCCTGTTCTTTCACGATAGCCGTGCCTTCGCTCGCAATGACAGAGGGGGTGGAGCTTGGCATGCCAGAGCGTGTGCAAATCCGGAATCCGCGCCTTTTAGTCACGGCCTGAGATCGGACTCTGAACGGCGAACTTTCACAACCTGGACTCTACTATCAGCGGTTATCCAGCACACTGCCCTTCAGCCAATGCAAAAACGTCGGCCGGATGACGCAATCGTGGCAAACCGTTGTCAGCATGAGCACGATCCTGGCCTTGTCCGAATAGCTGTCCTGCCAGGCGAGACGGTTTTTCTTCAACAAGGCTTTGAACGCGGTATGTTCCTGCGCCAGATGCTCGGTATAAATGGAACGCAAACGATGCTTTTTGTCGCTTTTGAGCCAGGGCAGCAACTCTTCCGTGAGCGCATAAAACGCGTCAAAAAGAAATACTTCACAAATCTGCTCCTGCAGACCGCCTCGCGCCACCGCATATATAGCCGGACGATAGCCGCCGCTGTGGGCGGTGATGATCAGGCGACCGACCTGAGTGCTGTTGACAATTTTTTCGCCGTACAGCACCTGCATCACATCCTGCAGCATGCGCTGCAAACCGCCCTGATCCTCTATACAACCGCCGCCGGAATCAGAGGCTCGATACGGCCCTTGCGCCAGAACCAGGATGGCGTTCTTTTTCGAAGCGATCAGCTGCTGCCCCATGTAAAACTGCTCGAGCACACCGAGCACGTCGTTGTTCCAGCCATGAAAGTGCACGATCAGATCGGTTTCAGACCTGGTCGCGTTAAAGTCATTGGGCACGATGATCACGACACTGCTGTCGTTATAATGCGGGTCATAAGGATAATAGCGGTCTTGGTAGGTATAGCCGTTTTTTCGCGAAGGGTGCGGATACACGGCATGATTGAGAAACACCCGCGTCCATTTGCCGCCGGGCAGGGAGGTCCAATCCACGGAGGTGACATAAGGTCGAGCATAACCGGAATCACCGGTAAAATAATTCCAGGCCAGACGACCGGCGCGGGCGATGGCGATGCCGGCCTGGTTCTCATAGCTGTCGCGGCGATCCTGCGCCTGTTCCGTAAACACCGCAACGGCCATGTTCAATTTTTTCGACAGCACCAGCCCCACATCCGCCTGCACGCCGGTGACGCTGCCGGTTTTGTGCGCTACGGTCAAATCCGCATTGGTTTCAAAAGGCAGATAGCGCGGGATGAGATCGTTATAAAACTGCTGCGATAGAATGCTCAGCATGTGGGCTGACGCCGCAGAATCCGCCAGTTCACGACGATACAGCTTTTCCAGCAACAGCACCATATCCGCCGGTGAGGACACGCCGACGCCATAGCGAATGGACTCGGCCGAATCGGTCTTGGTTTTCCAGCCCATGAGCCGGTTGTTCAGGCGGGTATGTTTCAGCCCCAGGCCGGCCATGCGATTGTTCACCGCCGCCAACCGCGATTTCAGATCCGGCCCGAGGGCGTCGATCACCATGTTGGTGGCGGTGTTGTCGGACACGTCGATCATCAGCATGACCGCATCGATCAGCTTTTGCCGGCTGTCGCCGCTGAAATATTGCAGCAAGCCCGAACCGCCCACTTTAAGGCTGTCCGCCAACAACGCGGTCTGCTCCGGGGTGATTTTTCCTTCAGCGCGCTGATAGAAATATTCGACCATAACCGGCAATTTTATGGTCGAAGCGGTGGTGAATTTTTCCTCTGCTGCATAGCTGATGGTGCGGCCGGTAACCAGGTCCTTTGCCATAAAGCCCAGGCGTCCGCCGAACGATTTTTCCAAACCACGGAGAACGTTATGCAAAGAATCGGTGTCTGTGGCAAAAGCCACGGAGGCGAGTAAACTCCAAAATAAAACAAGTCGATGGCGCAGCATAAGCAGGCTCCGGGAATGTAACGCTGAATCAATACAATTATTGCAGGGTACGGGATCTTCGTCCTACGGCAGTGTTGAAGCGGTTTCGACCGTCGCTACGCGACGGAATTTTTATTTGCTTTGTGCACCAGGCGTTGAAACGCCTGGCTACCTTCGCACGGTCGCTACGCGACCAATAAACCAAAAACCAGACCGCCGGGAGTGCAAAAGCCGCAACCCTGGGAAAAAAATTTCAAAAAACCCAGAGCCCCGAATAGGCGGCCCGATGATGTGTTCAGGCAAAACATATTGTATCTCGGGCATACGCCCGATCCATAGTTCCGCCCGGGGAAAAATTCCCCGGGCGATCAAAAACAGCGGCCCTCAACGAACTGGGCGGTTGAATCCACCCATACAAAGCAACACAGAACCTGATATCATGCTTGTCTTCTCAACAGCTATTTTACCCGAACCACCTTGCTGACCGTGCGGCCGAACACTTCGGGCGTATACATCTCTTCCGCCTTGGTCGGCGGCAGACTGAAACTGCCCTTGCTGGTGATGCGCGCCAGATAAGTATAGGTATGCACGCCGGCATTCAGGTAATCGGCAAAGAGCAACACGCGATCGTCGCGTTTTTCAACGTGGGTGAATCCGGCCCACCAGGGCTGTTCCTCCTGCTGATCGAGCATGCGCACGGCATCGCTGACCGTAGCCAGGCTGACGTTGATCGGTTCCCAGCCGGCCGGTATGGGATCGTCGACCACCACATAGTGGCGGTCTTCAGGCGTCTCCACCGTCAGCGTCACGCGCACCATTTGCCCCACAGGATAAGCGCCGTCAGGCCATAGCTCGCTCTGAACCGGCACCACCGATTTGAGCACGGCAAACCCCTGATCTCTGGGCTCCGTGACCTGCAGAGGGTAATAGCTCATGCGCAATCCGTAATACAGCGCCCCGGCCCCGGATTTTGCGATGTCGACATCCAGCAGCTTGTCGCCATAGGAGGCCAGGCTGATCTCTTTGCGCTG
This sequence comes from uncultured Cytophagia bacterium, assembly GCA_964541895.1. Lineage (GTDB taxonomy): Bacteria > Zhuqueibacterota > Zhuqueibacteria > Residuimicrobiales > Residuimicrobiaceae > CAZISM01. The sequence goes on along the minus strand of CAZISM010000101.1, from coordinate 7,350 downwards.
TACCGTCGTGGATCGTCCGGAGAACAGCGCCTCAAAAGCCTGCTGTCCGGCCAACTTGATCTCGGCCTGGAATTGCGGTTCGGTTTTTTCGAACCGTTCGAAATAGGTGGAGAGCGCAAGCAGCACGTAAAAATTTTCCTGCGTGTTGCTCCAGTGACCATCCCGGCGACTGGTCAGCAGCCACTTGACCACCTGCTCGGCAGAGGGCACCTCGGCCCCGACCTCCAGCAGCGTTTGCAGACACTGCGCCGTACTGCGAACAGTGCTGTGATAGATCCAGGCCATGTCCGAATTGGTATCTTTTTCGAAATACGCGGTGCTCGGAGATACCCGCAGACGGTTCATCATGGCCTGCACCATTTCGGCTTTGCGGGCTTCCAATGGATTGGTTCCGCCAGCCGTTTTGCGCAACAGCTTTTTGAAACTGGACAAGAGCCCGGCGTTCTGATTCGGCCTGGTCAACAGAACGTGCACCGTGCGCAACAGATAGCCTTGTGCTTCCAGCGGCAGGTCGTCCGATCGTGTGGTCAGCCTTTCCACATAGCCGGCATCGGTGCGGTTGTTCAGCGAAAGAACATACAGGATGAACGCATCCGTGGATTTCCAGGAGAGATCGTCATAGGGGTACGACGTGCGCGACACATCGCCGTTAAGCACGGAGCGCAGATAATCCAGCGTGCTCGTCAACATCTCCTCATCGATCTTGTAACCGGCCTTTTTCGCCATGGTCATGCCGTACGCGGCATAGGCGCTGATATAAGGCCACGACCGCTCACCATTGGGCCAGGCGGTGAAACCGCCATCCTCCATCTGGTACCTGGGCAGATCGGTCAGCATGCTGGTGACGATCTTTTGATAGGTTTGCTCACCTTTGACGGGCAAATTAAAGGTCTTGACCAGATCCGCAGAGACGATCACCGGCAACGCTTTGGACAGCCGTTGCTCGAGACATTCATAGGGATAATACATGAGATATTCCACCGCACCGGAAAATTCCGACATGGCGGAAGAGGCGGCGGTGATTTCCAGTTTGGTTAAATCGGCATGAACCGATTTGGGCGGCTGCAGCTGCTCCTTGCTGCTCTCCTCCACCCGTTTGTACACCGCCACGCTCTCTCTGGTGCCGGGCGACTGCACCGGAATGGTGCGCTCGAAACCGTCGCTCACATCGTTCATGCGGCAGCGAAAACGAAAACGCGCATCGCCCACCACCGCGGCGGCGAACGGAAATAGAATCGCGCGGCTCTCGCCCTGCTCCAGTTCAAACTCTGTTTTAGCCGGTCCCTTCAAGGTGACGCCGGTCACCTCAGCCTCGACCACCCCTTTGCCCTTTTTGCCGGTATAGTTGTGCACCACCACGCCGGCTTCAAACTGATCTCCGGTGCGGATAAAGCGAGGCATGGAGGCCTGCAGCAGCATCGGCAGCTTGACGCGAAATTCATTAGCGCCTTTGCCGAATTTGGCGTCCAGCGTCTGCGCCACAGCCATAATTTTAAAACTGGTCAAATTGTCCGGCAGCGTAAAGGTGACCTGGGCATGACCGTTGCTATCGGTCATCAGCGCCGGATTCCAGTAGGCCGCGGACTTCCAATTCTTGCGGATATCGGCGTTGGCGTCTGCAAATTCAGCACCACCGCCGCCGCGTTTCTCCCCTTTCTCGCCGTAATTTCGCTGCTCTACCACGTGCAACCGGGTTTCCGAGGTCTGCACGGATAAAGGGCGCATGGTGTAAAACTGATCGAACGGATCCGGCATTTCATAGTTGGTCAGATTTAGAATGCCGCGGTCCACCACCGCCAGCGTCACCTCTGCTGCCACCGGACGACCTTCAGAGTCCTTCACGTCGAGCGTGACGGTCACGGATTCGGCGGGACGGTATTCTTCCTTGTCTGACTTGACCGCGATGCGGGCATGTTTACTGCCGGCATCTACGGCCAGGTTGACGTAACCGATTTTAAACGCCGGCCGGCCGACGTCTTCGCCTTCCTGGGAAAAAACATAGTTGCTGGTTCGGCCCTGCAACAGAATCACGGAAACGAACACATTGGGCAGGTACTTTTCCGCTATCGGAATTTCGATAGTGGGCGTGCTGCCGTTCAATTCAACGGCGGTTTGCCAAAGCACACCCTCGCGTTCCAGCGTCACCAGTCCTTTGGCTTTTTCGAACGGCGACTTGATCATGATGCGGGCGGTTTCGCCGGGTTTGTAGCGGCTGGCGTCCGGGACCAGCTGGATGCGATCGTCATCTTCCCGTTCCCAGGCCACGTAGCCGCTGCCGACGGCATAAAACGATACTTCCGACAGCGTCCGCCGTCCGCTGGGATCCTGCCCTTCTGCGGTCAGCAGATAATAGCCGGCTGCTTTGACGGTGAACTGCCCTGAAACCGGTTTTTCCTGTCCGGTCAACATCATGGAATCGACCGGCGTGTCCACATGTTTGCTGATCCACTCGTAGCGGCCGTCCACGCCGGCTTTGCGCACCGAATGCCATTGCCGCTGCACGATTTTTACTTTGACGTTTCGCGCCGGCTGGGGTTTTCCGTCCGGGGTGACGGTCACCATTTCAAAATGGAACGGGGTGTTGATTTGCGTAAACGTCGTCGCCGGTTTAAGGCCGATATAAAAATCAGCCGGATGCACCTTGATGATCGCCGAAGTACCGATGACCTGGTTGTTGGGACTGGTCACTTCGGCACTGAGGCTCAACGACAGCGGCCGGTCCACCGCCATGGCGTCGGCTTTGCCTTTGAGGTGGAACTGCCCGTCGGCATCGAGCACGCTTTTACCATGTCCCAGATTGAGCCCCTGAAAGCCGCTGTCGTCGTCCCAATCCGATGGCCCAAAGAAATAACGATCATATTCCGGCGGCGTGTACCAGAGCCGGCTCAGATACATGTTCCAGGAAATCTGCTGTTTTGACATAGCGGCGCCAAAAAGATAAGCGCCCTTGACATGGGCCCGGACGCTGTCGCCGAGGATGACATGTTCCTGTTCCGGCACCATGGTTACTGAAAATTCCGCCGGCCGGAACGCCTCGACGCGGAAATAACTGTTCATAATCACACTGTAATAGTCGCCGCTGGTGTTCAAACTTTCTGCAACCACATCATAATAGCCCAGCGGCGCCGATGGATTGAGCGCCAGGTCGTAGTGAATGGAACCGTAGCTGGAAACCGCCACCGTGTCCACGGTGACGAGATTGCCGCGGGAATCATTCACCTTGAGCCGGACCTCTTTGATGGCGGGTACCTCCCACTCGCTGAACCGCTTTTCACGCATGAGCCCTTTGATGTGCACCGTCTCGCCGGCACGGTAGAGGTTGCGGTCGGTGAACATCACTCCCTCTTTTTTCACCGGCTCCGGGCTCCACTCGTAGCTGATGTCAAAACGCCAGGGCTCGATGCCGGTGCCCCATTCGGAGGAGGTATAGGCCACATCCAGACCGTTGCTGACGATGACCCACTGCCGCGGCGACGACCAGCGATCCTTTTGCACAACCTTGAGGTCGCGCCAGCCCGGGCTTTCCACATAGCCCTGCGCGTTGGTAACACCGCTCCACAATTTGTTGTTCTGATCGTCACGGATATCCACTTTAGCGCCGACGATCGGCGTGGCATCCTTCAGCGAGGTCACCCAGATCAGATTGTTCATGGGCGAAAATTTGGCCGATACGCCCATATTGGTCACTTGCAGAAAGAGGCGCCTGTAGCGCTCACTCTCTTCGGACATACGGTCGTCCAGCTCCACCAGCACCAGGCCGGTCTTGCGGCCGGCCAGAAGCCAATCCATCTCCAGGGGGCGAATAGTTTTTGTGTTGCGGGGATTCTGCATGGACCAACTGCGATCCACCATGAACCATTTGGCCGGCAAGGGCTCAGGCAGATTATACAGACTATCCGGATTCAGCAGCAGCGGCACCAGCCGGTCCGCCGGCACCAGTCCCATGCGCAGGCCGACCTCGTTGGTGTTGACAAAAAAGCAGGGGTAGCGGCGGTCGCCGTAAGCTTCGAGAACGCCGGGCCCGGTATTGAGCGAAAGTCGGGGCGGATAAGAGGTGGTGGTGAACGTTCTGGTTATCGTCTCTCCCAACAGATTGCCGAACTTGTCGGTCAGATCGGCCGGAATGGTAAACGTATAGCTGGTCTCGGGTTTAAATTCCAGATCCAGCAACAGTCTGGTCCCCGGCCAGGTTCGTTCGCTGTAGAAAGCGGGTATTTCCACCGCCGGTTCAAAGCGGATTTTTTTCACCAGCTCCGGATAGGCAACGGGATTGACAAAATGAAAGGCAATGCCGCTGTTCGGCGTAATCTGCTGATCCTCTTCGTCGCTGCCGGAACTGAAATTGATGAACTGCTGCGGACCAAAGGTAGAGAACGCCAGCATTTTGCTCTCCTCCAGGCCGAGATCGCCCTCTGCCGCCAAAACGCCTTTGTCGATCTGCACGGCATAGGTCCTGCCTTTTTGCAGTCCCTGCGGAATAACCTTGATCACCCGGGTCGAGTCGCTGCCCAATCGCCAGCTCATCTCCTCCAGCCGGGTGCGTTCGAGGCGCACAGGAAGGGATTGCTTGCCGTCGCGAACGGATATCTTGCCGGATAACCGCGCCGGTTCCATCGTTTGATTGAATTGAAGGAAAATCGCCGCATCGAGGGTGATTTGCTGAGCGTCATGTTCAGGCTGGGAACCGAGAAGCAGCGGCCGCAGAGTTTCAATGGTCCAGACGTACGGGCTGGCCAGGGCGGCGCCTGATACCGCCTTGACACCGGCCGGAATTGTAACCGTATAGCGGCTGGCCATTTTCAACGGTTGCTCGGGAATAAAGGCCAGCGTTCGCGTGCCCTGCCAGCGATAGCGGCCTTTGACCGGCGGCTGCACCTGCAGCGGCCCTTCGGTCAGGTCCGACGGAGAAGCCTGGAGCGGTACCATGGGCTGATTAAAGGTAACGGTGATGCTTTTCACATCACCGGCAAAGCCTACGCTGCCCGCCGGCGAGACCGACAGGACTTGCACCTGATCGGCCGTCCAACCAAAACTAAAGATGGCAAACAGCAACAGAGCCAGTTTTTTCATGATACTCTCCCGTACTTGACAGTTCCCAACATCCCTGGTTAACATCAGCTTTTGCTTTTGAAAAACAACACCCATAATAACAGGTCAAACGGGTTGTCTATTTCATTGCTGCATGGAGCGATGTCTGCTCGCGCTCATAAAGCCGCCAAAGCGAGACGCTTCCGCCACAGCGATGGCTCGATTCAGGTTCTAGTTCTCAGCCGCTGCCAGCGGCAGGAGCTGAACCGGTCCGATCAAGCCGGACGGCTGCGGCAGCCATTTTGACGCGTCGAAGGGTTTATAATTGGTGCCGACGATATTGGCATCATAAAAGATTTTCCAGGCTATGCCGCGACGGTCCATATCGGCGATGCGATTAGCAGCCAGATTGACCACCTGAACGGTCAAACGGTTCGCACCCGCTGATAAATGGGCATCATCGATCTCGCAGACGAACGGCAGCGCCCACACCGTAGCGATTTCACGGCCATTAATGCTGACGCGGGCCGATTCGCGGATGACGCCGAGATCCAGCCGCCAGCGGCGCGCTGGTATGGCCGGCTTGGTGAACTGGCAGGAGTAGGCCACTTCGCCGGAAAAGGATTCAGCGTTCTTTACCGGCCACTCTGTCCACGAAACCAGTTCGGTGATCGCCAGCGTGTCGGGGTGCACGGCCGGTTCGCCGCTGCCAAAACGGACTTGCCAGGGGCCGGCGAGCGTGACCCCGCCAGCCAGCGGCTGCCACTGAATTTTTGCCGGGCCGTTCGCAGCAGTTTTGCTGGTACGCAGTAGGCACGATTCTCCCGGCTGCAGCGTAACCGGTATGCGGCCATCCGGCGGCACCGCCAGCACGGCAGTTTCACCGGTCAACGGATTAAAATAGTCAACCGACCGGCCGGAGCGGGTCAGCGCGATATGTTGGGTGACCGGCTTTTCCTGCAGGTTGGCGATAAAATAGAGCCAGCGATCCTGATCGCGTCGCCGTTCAAAGCTCAAACCCAGCGCGGCCAGGAGTTCCGGCCGTACACCGGCTTGCTGCAGAGCTTTAGCCGGATCCTGGCTCGGCGGCGGCAGCTGTCGCAGCCAATTCCGCCACTGCCTTTGATCCGCCTCGCCGGCCCCCAGGCCGGGCAGATCCCTGGGGAGAGAGTTGACGAAAACGATCCTGGCGCCGTTCTTTGCCAGCTCGGCGATCTTTTGCAGGGTGGCCGGCGGCATATATTCACACTCGGGGATCAGCAATACCTGCGCGTTGCAGCCCGGTGTCTGCAACGCACCCTTGCGAACCTTGACATCCTGCAACTGCCGGTCCGAGATATAATCAAAGACATAGCCCTGCTTCTCCAGCCATTGGGCGGTTTCGTGAAAAGGCGTCTGATACAACCACACCTCGGCGTTGTGTACGGTCAAACGCAGTTGATTTTCACGAGTGGTGATTTTTCTGGTCCACAGATCGTGGATGGGGAAATAGAGCAGCACATCCGGGTCGGGATCGCCGCTCTGCAGCAGCGACTGGCAGCGGGCGATGTAGCGGTTCAGCTCGGGCAGATCGCGCCAGAACGGGTTAAAGCGGTCAAACTGGGTGGAGGCATAAAACATCCAGCCCGGGTAAGCCGCTTGCCGCGGCGTGTAGGTCATGCCGTGAAAAAAAACATGGTTGACGCCGGAGATGAACAGACGGTCGATCTCCGGCTTGACTTGCGACAGGGAAATCTGGAAATGCTCCGCCAGCCAGGTGCAGCTCTCGGAGGAGATCAGTTTGCGGCCGCGGACGTGCGCCGCGCTGCTGGCAAATTTGTTCACCAGGCGATCCGGCTTGCCGAAAGCCCGATATACGGTGGTATCGATGCGCAGGCCCGGGATGGGCATCAGACTGGAACCGAACGCTTCGGTCTCGGGTATATCCGCGGCGGCGTACAGATCCAGCAGATTGCCGGGACTGCCATGGGCCTGATTGCGCGTGAGCATTTTGTACCGGTGAGCCCAATCCACCCAGGGCAGGGTGAATCGTTCCAGCAACAGGTCCGATATGGTTTCGCGATAGTCGCAGCGAACGCGACCCGCGGTTTCGGCATCGCCGTCGCCGTAGAGCGCGTCAAGATGAGCGGTGAGATCATAGCCGCGGCGGCGCCGAAATTCCTGCAGGAAATCACCACTGCCGTTGCATCCGGAGGCTTCGAACGAATCGTGATAGAACGCGCGCGGAAAGGGCCCGCGATAGGTACGAAACGCCTGATCAAAGGTGTCAAAATAGTGTTGCACGGCACGGTCGGACAGATAGTCCATCACCAGACCCTCGCC
>CAZISM010000100.1:0-19655 GCA_964541895.1 uncultured Cytophagia bacterium | reverse complement strand
GATCGTTTTCGTGCTGCTGTCCGCACTGCTCTGGAGTCTGGGTGGCGTATTGATTAAACAGGTGCAATTGCACCCGGTGGCGATTGCCGGCTACCGCAGTTTCATTACGGCTGTTTTTCTCTCGTTTTTTCTGCCCGCTCGCAACACACACTGGAATCGCTTGCAGGTGTTCAACGCGCTGGCATATGTCGGCACCGTAGTCACCTTTGTCATCGCCAACAAGATGACCACAGCGGCCAATGCGATTTTGCTGCAGTACACGGCACCCATCTGGGTGGCGGTTCTCGGCATCTGGTTTCTCAAAGAACGGGTGCGATCGATCGACTGGCTGGCGCTGTCGGCGGTTCTGGCCGGCATCGTGCTGTTTTTCAAAGATGAGATCTCTGCGGCGCAAAGGTGGGGCGATCTTGCCGCCCTGTTGAGCGGCTTTTGTTTTGCCTGGTTTGTCATGCTGCTGCGTAAAGGCCACGAACAGTCGCCGTTGCGGGCGGTGTTTCTGGGTAATATCCTGACCACGCTCCTCAGTCTGCCGTTCCTGGTACAGGCGTTTCCGGACATGAAAAGCCTGTTTTTTCTGCTGGTTCTGGGAGTGGTTCAGCTGGGTTTACCCTACCTGCTCTACACCAAAGCGGTGTCCCATGTGACGGCGCTGGAATCCATCCTGATCATGTGTCTCGAACCCATAGCCAATCCCATACTGGCCCTGGTGTTCATCGGCGAAAAACCGGGATTCTGGTCCGCTGTGGGCGGTACCATCGTGTTGATTGCGGTGACGTTGAGAAGTATCAGCATGGTTCAGGAAAAAACAGGCGGGCCAGATGCGCAGGAGGCGCCGGTGGCTATAATAAAACCCGAAGGATAACCGAACTCGACACATCCCATCCTACACCTGGTATCGGCCACCTTCGGGCTATGATCTGTGCGGAATGCTGCCTAAAATAAGCAGATGTCTGCAACCAAATAGTGACTCATATCACGTAATAGAGTTTAAGATGAAAAAGTGGACCAGTTTTTGGACCCTTGCAGAACAGGAGCGCTTTAGCGCATTGAACTCTCCCGCCGCCATTCAGAGATATCTGGACAGCCTCACCTACAGCGCCGATTCGTTCTATCGCTGTCCGCGCCGGGTGCTGGCGGATCAGCAAGCCCATTGTTTCGATGGCGCCCTCTTTGCCGCAGCGGCGCTGCGGCGCCTCGGTTTTCCGCCGCTGATCATCGACCTGCAGGCCTGGCGCGACGACGATCATCTCCTTGCGCTCTACAAGGTGGACGGCTGCTGGGGTGCGGTCGCCAAATCCAATTTCGTCGGCCTGCGCTTCCGCGAACCCATCCATCGTTCTCTGCGCGAACTGGTGTTGACCTACTTTGAAAGCTATTACAACATGGAGTATGCCAAAAGCCTGCGCGGCTATACCGCTCCGCTCGACCTGAGTCGTTTCGATCACCTCGACTGGATGCGTCGCGACGAGCCGGCTGACGTGATTTCGGATCAGCTGGATCACGTGCGTTACTATCCGCTGTTGAGCAAGAGAATGATAAAACGGCTGCAGCCCATAGACGAACGCAGCTATCAGGCCGGCCAGCACGGCGCCAATCAGGCAGGCATATACTGGCCCGATAAGGAGCAGAATCATGAATAACAGACTCTTTTCCGCGCTCGTTCTGTTGCTGTGGATCAGCAGCAGCCCCGCTCAGACCGCCAGCCCGTGGCAACTGGTCCTGGATAAATTGAGCTTTCCGGAAGGACCGGCCTGGGACGGCAACACGCTTTATGCCTCCAACTGTCGCGGCAACTGGATCGCCCGCGTTGCCGAAGACAGCCAGCGTGTGTTTCTCTACGCGGCCGCCGAACCCTTTACCTTTGCCAAGACCAACGGCCTGACGGTGTACAAAGACGGCTCGCTGTTTGCCTGCGATTTCGGCGTCAACGCCATCCTGCGCATTTCCCCGGCAGGAAAAAGTGAACGGCTGGCGGCTGACTGTAACGGCGCACCGTTTCATCGTCCCAACGACCTTGCTTTTGACCGCAAAGGCTATCTCTATTTCACCGATCCCAATGCCTACGATCGCAACAAGCGCGACGGTGTGGTCTACCGCCTCGATATCAAAACCCGGCAGGTGAAAGCGGTCGCCACCGACCTGGCCTTCCCCAACGGCATCGCCTTTGCGGCGGACGGCAAAACCGTAATGATCGGCGAGTCCGCCATGAATCGCGTTCTGCAATTTGCCGTGCGCAAAGACGGTTCGCTGAGCGATCGCCGCGTCTTTGCCGAACTGCCGGGCGGCGATCCCGACGGCATGGCCTTTGACCGCAAAGGCCGATTGTATGTGACCCATTTCGGCGGCGGCGCTGTCTATGTCTTTAACCCGGACGGCTCTGTCAACAGGACCATTGCCACGCCGGGCAAAAGACCTTCCAACATTGAATTCGGCGGCCCCAGGCTGGACACTCTGTTCCTGACCGAAACCGAAACCAACGCCATATACAAATTACAGGTGGACACACCGGGACTGGCCCTGTTCTGCTCACCCATGGCCAACTAGTCCCGGCCGCCATACCGGATAAAGTGATTCGCCGTGCGTAACCTGACCCATCGACATATTCTCAGCGTCATTCTGCTCCTCAGCGCCGTCGTCCGCTTCTGGGGCCTGGATTTCGGTTTGCCCAACGAACGCTGCCGGCCGGATGAATCCATGATCATCATCGTCGCCATGGGCATGGGAAACGGCGATCTAAATCCACACTTTTTCAACTATCCCACGCTGTTCATCTACCTCTGCTTCGCCGGATTTGTCGCCTATTACGCCTTCGGCACGGTCTTTGGTTTCTTTCACAGCGCCCAGGATTTTGCGCTCGCTTTTTTTCTTGATCCCTCGGTTTTTTACCTCATCAGCCGCACCCTCTCAGCCGCAGCCGGCATCGCCACGGTCTATCTGGTTTACTTAATCGGACGAAAACTTCAGGATGAACGTACGGGATTACTGGCCAGCCTGCTGCTGGCGCTGGCGCCGCTGCATGTCCGCGACAGCCATTTCGGCGTCACCGACGTGACCATGACCTTGTTTATCGTCAGCGCTGTCTATTTCAGCCTGAAGCGGCTGGCAGAAAAGAAATGGCGCTTCAGCCTGCTGGCCGCTGCTTTCACCGGCCTCGCCGCGGCCAGCAAGTACAACGGTCTGTTCGGCCTCGCCCCCGTCCTCTTCGCCGTCTGGCTGGAGCAGCGGCAGCTGGTGCCGTTTCTCAAACAGGCGTTTTGGTGCATCGCTCTCTTTGCCGTCGTTTTCATCGCTGCATCGCCGTTTGTCCTGCTGGATTATTCTGCTTTTCTGCGCGACTTTTCCTTTGAAATGTCGCACCTGGCTTCCGGGCATATGGGTATCGATCTGGGGCGCGGCTGGTGGCATCATGCCTCTTTTTCGCTCTGGTATGGAATGGGCCCGGGGTTGTTTCTGCTCGCTCTCGTTGGCGCGTTCCTGTTGTTGCGGCAGGCGCCCAAACCCGGTCTGGTGCTGCTGGCGTTTCCGTTGCTGTTCTATCTTGTCATCGGTCGCGGACTGGTTGTTTTTGCCCGATACGCTCTGCCGCTGATACCATTTTTATCTCTTTCGGCGGCATGGGGAACCCTGTCTCTGTTCGATCGCCTGTGGTACCGCCGCCGCAGTCTGCTCCTGCTGGCTGTACCGGTGCTGGCCGGCGCAGTCCTGCTGCCCAACCTGCACCAGGTCATCCAGTCCGACCGGCTGCTGAGCCGGAAAGACAGCCGCGTGCTGGCTGCCGAATGGATGAGTTCGCATGTACCCTCAGGCGCTTCCATCTATCAGCACGCCACCTACTGGGCACAGGTGCAGCTGCCTGCGACGCTGGCGAGCATGGATTTTTTTGCCTCCGACTCTGCGGCCGCCGCCAATCCCGGTCTGGCGCAACTGTATCGCCGTCGCCATGAGCACTATACCACATCCGCTACGCCGGTCTATGCCATGTGGACGCGGCTGGACAGTTCATTCTATTGCGGCCGCCGGCGGCAACAGGCGCTTCCCGATTACATCATCACCACCGAGTCCGGCCTCTATCCCCATGACCTGCGCGATCCTGACATCGATCGGCTGCTGGCAAGCCGATATCAGCAGATCCATACAGTCCAGGCATCAGCGCCGGCCGAGGGCCGGTCGCACTATGATCTGCAGGACGCGTTTTTTCTGCCGCTGGCCGGCTTTGCCGCAATCGAGCGGCCTGGCCCCAACATCCGTATATATAAAAAGGAATCATGCTCAACACCATAGAAAAAACTCTGGAAATGATTGTGCCCGACGGCAAGGAGAAAGAACGGCTGGATGTCTACCTGACCAACCACCTTCCCACCATCACCCGGGCGCGCATCAAGCGGCTGATCGATGACGGCAAAATCACCGTGAACGGCCATGTCACCAAAGCCGGCTATATCATCCGGCCCGGCGAACACATTGTGATTCTGTTTCCGGCTTATGAGCCGATCAACGTGGAAGCGGAGGACATTCCGCTGAATATCGTCTATGAAGACGAACATCTGATCGTGGTCAACAAAGCCGCCGGCATGGTGGTGCACCCGGCTTTTGCCAATCTGCGCGGCACCCTTGTCAACGCACTGCTGGCGCACTGCCGCAGCCTTTCCAGCGTCGGCGGTGAAAAAAGACCGGGGCTGGTGCACCGGCTGGATAAAGACACCTCCGGCATCCTGGTGGTGGCCAAGGACGATGTTACCCATCTCGCCCTGTCACGGCAGCTGTCGGAACACAAGATGGAGCGCGAATATCACGCCATCATCTGGGGCCATCCCAAACAGAAATCCGGCCGCATCGAAGCGCCGCTGCTGCGCAATCCCAAAGACCGCTTGCGCATGATGATCCATCCCGACGGCAAACACGCCATCACCCATTACCAGCTGCTGGAAACGCTGCCACTCACCAGCTACGTTCAACTCAATCTGGAAACAGGCCGAACGCACCAGATTCGCGTGCACATGGCCTCCATCGGCCATCCGGTGTTTTCCGATGCCACCTATGGCGGCCGTTCCAAACAGTTGGCCGGCCTCAACCACAGCCAAACCCAATATGCCATTCAACTGCTGAAACAGTTCCCCCGCCAAATGCTGCACGCCCGCACCCTGGCTTTTATACATCCAGCTACCAGAGAGCTGACCCGCTTCCAGGTGCCCCTTCCCGACGATATGCAACAATTGCTGGCCATTCTTCGTACTGATTAAGTGGCTCTGCTCGTTTAGGTGTGTGTACTTTTCCTACAAAACTGAACGGCTACACGTGTAAATTTACTACAAAAAAGAAATTGCAAGAACAATATTGCTCTAAATCTATATTTTACAATTCATCATTTTGTGTAATCTCTGGCACTGCTCTTGCTTTACACATTGTAGCTGCAATTGCCTAGAGGAGGTCATATGAATTCAGCTGTCAAATTGTTCCTGTGCGCTGCACTGCTGTTGTCCGGGTCGGTCAGCCAGGCCCGCAGCAAGCAGCAAAGCGATTCGTTGGCAAAGCTCTCTAAACGCGAACGGCAAATCGTTCGCACCTATGAAAAAAAATATCTGGATACGCTGGCCGTTGATGTCCGCCGCTATTCCGGCGATGGCAATATAAAAGCGGATGAACAGATCCCGGGCCATGTGGAGATTATCAAAGGCACGCTGCGAATCAGCGGCAAGGTTGAAGGAACAGTTCTGGCGCTCTTTAGCGATGTCGAGCTGGATTCCGCGGCGGTCATAGCCGGCAACCTGGTCTGTGTAAATGGCAAGGTCTGGCGCAGCGAAGGCGCGGTCATTCATGGCGATCTGGTGGAAACTCATCTCGCCACCAGCGAGACCAGCAGAGACTATGAAAGGCGGCGAGAGCGCAACTGGCGGCCGGACTGGGACCTGGAAGACGGCATCGACGGACTATATGCGGATTATAATCGCGTCGACGGCTTGACGCTCGGTCTGAAATTTCCGCAGAACAACTGGTGGGATGAACGGCGCAAACGTTTTGCCGTGCTCGGCAAAATCGGCTACTCTTTTGTGCGCGATCACATCCAGTATCGCGTCGGCCTGGAACGGTGGATCGGACGCGATTTTCGGTTTGCGCTGGGCGGCCAGGTGCACGACCTGACCGACACCCAGGACCGCTGGATCATCAGCGATACCGAAAACGGTCTTGCCGCCGCCCTGATTCGTGAAGATTTCAGAGACTATTACCGCCGCAAAGGCTATGGCGTGTACGGCACGCAGAACATCGGCCGCCATGTGCAATTCAAGGCCGAATACAGCGAAGACGAAATCAGCGATCTGCAGCAAAAAGCGAAATGGTCCCTCTTTGGCGGCAAGAAACAGTTCCGCGCCAATCCGGCGGCCCTGCCCTTTGATTACGCGCTCAACGCCGGCAGCCGTACCATGGATTTGAATCAAGTCATGACCTACAGCATGACCATCGACACCCGCGACCACCAGGAGGATCCCCGGCGCGGCTGGTTCGTGCAGGGTTCTCTGGAACAGGGCCAAGTGAGCCACGGCCGCGATTTCGACTACAGCCGCGCCATCGTCGACCTCCGCAGATATCAGCCGCTCGGCTGGGGCGAAAATCTGAGCCTCCGCCTGCGCGCCGGCTCTGCCTCCGGCATGCTATTGCCCATGTACTGGTTCGACCTTGGCGGCATCTCGACCCTGCGCGGCTACCGCTTCAAAAGCCTGACCGGCGACCGCATGGTGCTGGCCAACATCGAATACCGCATCAACACCTTTGGCAGCGACTGGTTCCTGCTGGATGACTTTGACCTGGTGCTGTTTATGGATTCCGGCACCGCCTGGTTCAACCAGGAAAACGCCCGCAGCACCTATGAACACTGGCCAATGGATGAGAGCGCCGACCAATCGCTGCAGAACCAGTCGCTGGACGACGGCTTTGACACGCTGACCTGGAAAAAACTCAAAACCAACGTCGGTCTGGGCCTGGCCAGCCGCGACGGCGATTTTCGTATCGACTTTGCCAAACCGACCACGCACAACGGCAAGGACATCATCGTGACCTTTCGTCTGCAGCGGTCGTTCTAGTCCGGGCTGCCGCGGAAGGATTATCCGCCATAATTTATGCTAAACATTTTGCCAAATATTACGTACATTATCTTGAATAGTATATCCATCGAGGAGGTCGGCTTATGAATCGGTATCGCCCCCTGTTCCTGTTGCTGCTGCTGGTTTGCAGCCTGGCCTGGAGTGAAGATAAAAAAGTCGTTTTTGACCAGACCTATCGAACCCGGGACAAGTTGGAAGTGGTCCTGCACGCCGATGGCGGGGATGTCCAGCTCACCAGGAACGATCGCGATGAATGCCAGGTCTTTGTCGAATATTATGAGAATCGTTGCGAACTGGATGTGGTCTATAACGAACGCAACAAAAGCCTGGAGATCGACATCGATCATCATAACTGGTCGATGATCAAGGATGGTGACAGCAAAAACAAGGATTATGCCGTCATCAAAATCGCCCTGCCCTACAAGCCGGACCTGGATCTGCAGGTGGAATTAAAAGCGGGAAAGCTGGACCTGCAGCTGGGCGATCTGCATGTGGCCGGTTTGCGGCTCAAGAGCTGGGCCGGTGAAACCCGGCTGGATTTTCAACGGCCGAACCGCACCGAGCTGAAAACGCTGGATGTGGACTGCAAGGTCGGCGAGGTCAGATTGAAACATCTGGGCAACGCCAACTTTACGGAAGCGGACATCAACGGCTCTATCGGCGAAATGACCGTCGATTTTACCGGCGACAAAATCAAGCGCGCCATGGCCCGGCTGGATCTGGACATCGGCGCCACCACGGTCATCGTGCCCGAAGAGGTGGCGGTAAAAATGAAAGTATCGAAATTTCTCTTTCTGTCCGAAGTCAACCATCCCAGCTGGTTCCGGCAGGAGGGCAACTATTATTATTCCAAAAATTATAAAGACCAGGACGATTCACTGTATCTGATGGTTTCCACCGGCATCGGCGAACTCAGGGTGCGCGTGGCCCAATCGGACTAGCCGCACCGCAGCGGTTTGCTCTTGCCAACAGAGATGTACCAGTCGGTCAGCCACCAACCCATCACAAAGGAGGAGAGCGATGGACACAGGTTACACATCAACGCCGTCACCCGTCAACATCGGCAGATGGATCAGCGAAGGATGGAATCTTATCAACCAGGATCTCGGATTTTACGTGGTGCTCACGCTGGTGTACCTGGCCATCAGCATTGCCGCCGGCTCCACGGTGCTGGGCATTGTGCTGATCGGACCGCTGCAGGCTGGATATTACTTTATTCTGTTCCGCAAGCTGCAGGGCCAGGAAACAGGTATCGGTGATATCGGCAAAGGCTTTGAAGTGTTTGTCGCCGCCATGTTGATGGGTATTCTCGTCGCCGCTTTTACCACCCTCGGGTTTATCTTTTGTATTCTACCCGGATTCGTGGTCATGGCCTGGTATATTTTCGCACCGGCGTTCGTCATGGATCAAAAGCTGGATTTTTGGCAGGCGATGGAAAAGAGCCGTTTGCTGGTAAGGAATCATCTCTTCGAATTTGTCATGTTTATCATCGTACAGATTCTGCTCATCCTGATCGGCGTTCTTTTCTGCGTGGTCGGCGTGCTGGTGGCGGTGCCGCTGTGCATGGCGGCCACTGCGGTGGCGTATCGCGATCTGGTGGGACTATCCTCGCAATCGTAGCGTTACCATGTATACCGGAATCCCATGCCGGGCGCCGCAGAGGTGTCCGGCATTTTTTTTTGAAATTACGATGCTGATGGTGCGCACAAAAAAAAAGTGCGCCGAAGAGACCCTCGACGCACTATTGTTCAAATTATATGGACAGAACCGGACACCTGGTGTCTGATCCTATTTTTTTCCCGGACAACACCCCGCGGCACCCGGACAACCGGCGCAGCCGGCCGGCTTATCGCTGTTCGCTGCCACCTTGTAACCGGCTTTGGTCACGACCTCTTTTAATGCGCCTTCGTTGGTCTTGCCGGAATCATAGACCACCTTGGCTGAATTGTCGGCCAGAGTGACCGTCGCTTCCTTGACGCCTTCCACTTTGCTCAACGACGTCTTTACCTTATTGACGCAACCGTTGCAGGTCATGCCTTCGATCTTAAAATTGGCGGTTTTCATCTCTGCCGCTTGCAGAAAAGTGACCGCCAGCAAAAAAGCCAGAATCGCCAACAGTGCTTTCTTCACACGAACCTCCATATCTGGTAATGCGGACGTAACATTTTATTCTATTTAATATACACCATATAATGCCAAAGGCAAAGGATTTTTTTTTCACACCCTCAACCGCAGGGAAAAATGCCGTACATGGCACCCACGCCTCTGGCAGGCGGCGCGGCCGGAATTCATAGAATCGTCCGCGGGCCGGCGCCGGCATAGGCCCTGCCGGCCGGTATGCCCTCGGCTGCGCCGCCCGGCTCCTGCGACAAAATTCGTCATTCCGGCGATTAAAAAAAATTTACTATTGCAAATATTGAATAAAATTCGAAATTTATAACGTTATAGGTAAATTGTGCGCATTTTTGCTAATCAACGCCACACTAATCAACTCGTTGGGAACAAGGCATGAAAAAACCGATCGCAGCTCTCCTGTTTATTTTGTCCCTCACCTCTCTTGTATTCAGCCAAAGCACCTGCCAGGAATGCCACGGTACGGCCGATTTCAGCCGCACGCTCGCATCCGGCCTGGAACAGTCGCTCTATGTCAGCGATTCGCTCTACCACGCCTCTGTCCATGGCGGCTTTGCCTGCACAGATTGCCACACGGACGCGGCAGGCGATCCGCATCCGGAAAAATTAAAAAAAGTAGAGTGCAGCACCTGTCATGAAGAAGCCGTAACGCTCTACAGCGATGGCCAGCACGGCAAAGCCTTTCTGGCAGGCGACTCGGCGGCGCCGAGCTGCACCTCCTGTCACAGCGCTCATAACATCAAAAGCGCCGGCGACAGCACCAGCATGACCCACAAAGCAAATCTGCCCTCCACCTGCGGCACCTGTCATGACGGCCATGGTGCGGCGACCACCCACAATCTGCGCATCGCCGATCCGGTGCAGAAATTCGAAAAAGGCATCCACGGCAAAGCGCTGGAAGCGGGCAATATGGATGTGGCCAGCTGTTCGTCCTGCCACGGCAGCCATCTGCTCTTGCCCATGTCCGATCCCCGTTCGCCGATCCATCACGCCAATTTGTCCAAGACCTGCGGCCAATGCCACAGCAGGGAAAGCGAAGAGTACGACATCAGCAGTCACGGCACCGCCCTGGCCGGCGGCATCAAGGAAGCACCGACCTGCAACAACTGCCACGGCGAACATGAAATTCTGTCGCCGCAGGATCCCAAGGCTTCCACCAACGCCGCCAATCTGTCGGACGAAACCTGTTCGCCCTGTCACGGCATTCTCAAGCTCAATGAAAAATACGGCCTGATCTCGGATCCGGTTGAATCCTACAAACAGAGCTATCATGGCATGGCCACGGTGGGCGGTTCCAAAGTGGCGGCGAACTGCGTCAGCTGCCACGGCGCCCATAACGTCCTGCCCTCAACCGATCCGCGTTCCACCATCCACGCCGGCAACCTGGAGAAAACCTGCGGCCAGTGCCACGTCAACGTCACCGCCGAATTCACCAAAAGCTATATCCATGCCAAACCGGCTTCCAAAACCGACCAGTATTCGGATATCGTAAAAACGCTCTACATCTGGATGATCGTCGCCGTCATCGGCGGCATGGTTCTGCATAACGCCATTATCTATTTGAGCTTTGTTCGTGCCAAGTATCGCGCCCTGCAGCTGCAGGACACGGTCCAGCGCTTCGACCGCGCCTGGGTCATTCAGCACCTGTTGATCTTTATCTCGTTTACCATTCTCGTCATCACCGGCTTTGCTCTGCGCTATACGACGGGCGACACCGCCTACTGGCTGGCCAAGATCGGTTTCTCCGAAGCGGTACGCGCCTTTCTGCATCGCACCGCCGCTGTCGTCATGCTGGCCGCCGGATTATATCATATCTATTATCTGCTCTTCTCTAAAGCCGGCAAAGGCGAGCTGAAAGCGCTGTTGCCCACCATCAAGGATGTCCGTCTCTTTATCGTCAACATGAAACACCACCTGGGCCTGACCAGGGAGCACCCGGATTTCGAGCGCTATGGCTATATCGAAAAAGCGGAATACTGGGCGCTGGTGTGGGGCACCGCGGTCATGGCCGTCACCGGATTTGTGCTATGGTTCCCTGCCGAGGCGACCATGATCATGCCGGTGTGGATCATCAAGGTTTCGGAAACCATACACTACTATGAAGCCATCCTGGCCACGCTGGCGATCCTGCTCTATCATATGTTCTTTGCCATTTTTCATCCCAAAGATTATCCCATGAACCTGGCCTCGTTTACCGGCAAAATGACCCGGGAGGAAGCGGAAGAGCGCTTCCCGGCCTGGTATCGCTCTTTGGAAGAAAAACGTCGCGACCAGGATCAGAAGCAACACTAGTCATACGCCGATTCCCTGACAGGGATTTGATGTTACCGCTCGCCTCCGGCCGCTTTGCCACGGCCGGAGGCCGCGATGCCAACCCTCTACCAACAGGAGCCTTTCGTATGCGTCTCCTTCCCAGAATCTTCGCCCATCGCTACCGGTCTATCACACTCGTTATGGCCATGGTGCTTTTGCTCTCCTCCTCCCTGCTGCTGTCGAAAGCGACGCCGGCCGATGACACGGATTGCCTGACCTGTCATGGCGACCCCACCTTGACCGGCGAAAAAGAGGGCAAGGTGCGTTCGCTCTACGTCAAAGAAAGCGCCTTAAAAGGCACGCCCCATGAAAACAACGGCTGCGTCTCCTGCCATCCGGATGCCGCCGTGGAAGAATTCCCGCACGAGACGCCGCTGCAAAAGGTCGATTGCGGGTCGTGCCATGACGAGATCGCCCGTAAACACGCCGCCAGCCTGCACGGCCGCGCCATCGCCCGCGGCGACAAGGACGCGCCGGGTTGCATCGACTGCCACGGCAAGCATACGATTCTGGGCCGCAAAAATCCGAAATCGCCGACCTATGTCATGAACATCCCTGCCACCTGCGGCCAGTGCCATCGCGAAGACAGTCCGGTGGCCAAGCGCCACAAGCTGCCGCAGCAGGATGTGATCAAGAATTACAGCGAATCCATCCATGGCACCGGTTTGTTCCAGGGCGGTCTCATCGTCACCGCCGTCTGCACCAGCTGCCACACCTCCCACAACGTGCTGCCGCATACGGACCCGCAATCGACCATTCATCGGCATAATATCGCCTCGACCTGCATGCAGTGTCACGCCCAGATCGAGCAGGTGCATCAGCGCGTCATTCGCGGCGAGCTCTGGGAGAAGCAGGCCAACGTCATTCCCGCCTGCGTCGATTGCCACTCGCCGCACAAAATCCGTCGTGTCTTTTATACGGAAGAGTTCCAGGATTTTTACTGCCTGAGCTGCCACAAGGAAAAATCGCTGACGCGTACGCGGCCGGACGGCACCGTCGATTCTTTATATGTCAACAGCGCCGACATCGAGCACTCGATCCATTATCAAAAGACCTCGTGCATCAAATGCCACCCCAACGTCAGCCGCCGCAAAACGCCGGTGTGCAAAGAAGCCGGCCCGGTCGATTGCACCACCTGCCATGCCGAACAGGGTGATGAAACCAGAAAAAGCATTCACGGCCAGCTGGTGGAAAAGGGCGATCCCAACGGTCCCCGCTGCACCGATTGTCACGGCACCCATAACGTGCTCGCCCGCACCGACATCAACGCGCCGATTTTCACCCGCAACATTCCCAATTTATGCGCCAAGTGCCACCGTGAGGGCGAAAAAGCGGCGGTGCGCTACCAGGGAACGGAAACAGAGGTCGTCGCCCACTATCAGGAAAGTATTCACGGCAAAGGGCTGCTCGAGAGCGGTCTCATGGTCTCGGCGGTGTGCACCAACTGCCACACCGCCCATCGCGTGCTGCCGTCCCATGACGACAGCTCTTCGGTCCATCCCAGGCAGGTGGCCAAAACCTGCGGCACCTGTCATCTGGGCATCATGGAACATTTCAACAGCTCGATTCACAGTCCGTTGCTTTCGCAGACGGATAAAAAACTGCCCACCTGCAACAGCTGCCACAAATCGCACGAAATCAAACGAGTGGATCGCACCGATTTCCGCGCCCAGATCCTCGGGCAGTGCGGCGAATGCCACCAGGACGTGACCGAAACCTATTTTCAAACCTATCACGGCAAGGTGTCCCAGCTCGGCTCCACGATTGCCGCCAAGTGTTCGGACTGCCATGGCTCGCATTCAATATTGCCGGTGACCAATCTGGCGTCGACGCTGAGCCGCAACAACATCGTCGAAACCTGCAAAAAGTGTCACCCGAACTCGAATCGCAAATTTGCCGGTTATCTAACCCATGCCACGCACCATAACCGGATCAAATATCCGATTCTGTTCTACACCTTCTGGGCCATGACCCTGCTGGTGATTGCGGTCTTTGCCTTTTTCGGACTGCACACCCTGATGTGGATCCCCCGTTCCGTGCGCGAACGAAAACGGCTCAAGGATACGCTGGCGTCTACCCCGCAGGCCTACATGGTCCGCTTTAAACTGTTTCCGCGTATTCTCCACTTTATGGTGATCATCAGCTTTTTCGGGCTGGCCTTTACCGGCATGTCCCTGAAATTCTCCGGTTATGAATGGGCCTACAAACTGGTGCAGTTCTTTGGCGGTGTGCAGGCGGCCGGCTTCATTCATCGCTTGTGCGCCATCATCACCTTTCTCTATTTCGGCCTCCATTTTATGCTGATTTACCGGAACGCCAAAAAGGAACATACGCCGCTGCTGAAATACATGTTCAGCCCCGAGAGCCTGGTGCCCAACAAACAGGACCTGCTGGAATTCTGGCAGACGATCAAATGGTTCTGGGGCAAAGGCGAACAGCCGCGCTACGGTCGCTGGACCTATTGGGAAAAGTTTGATTACTTTGCCGTGTTCTGGGGCGTGGCGATCATCGGTTCCACCGGGTTGATTCTCTGGTTTCCGGAATTTTTTACCAAACTGCTGCCTGGCTGGGCGATCAACGTAGCCACGATCATCCACAGCGATGAGGCGTTGCTGGCCACCGGCTTTATTTTTACCATTCACTTTTTCAACACCCATTTCCGGCCGCAGAAATTCCCTATGGATCCGGTGATTTTTACCGGCAAAGTGCCGCTGGATGAATGGCAGCACGAACGTCCCCGAGAGTATGAACAGCTGCAGGAACAGGGCCGGTTGGAAGAGCACCTGGAGCAAACGCCGCCGCCGTCGTGGCTGACTCGCAGCGCCCGCATTTTTGGCATGACCGCCCTGGTGCTCGGCTTTGGCCTGGTCATTCTCATCCTCTGGGCAATGGTGTTTCTCTATCGCTGAGCATAAAGATCTTTTAGTTTTAATCGCTGCTCGCCCGGGGAATGTTTCCCCGGGCGAAACCATTATTCGGGCATTCGCCCGAGATACAATACCGCTCCCGATCCGCCCGCGGATTCCCCGCCGGCCATCAAAGCCACAAAAACCCTGTCATTGCGAGCGTAGGCACGGCTGCTGCGAAAGAAACGTCTCTCCCATGCAGCGAAGCAATCTCATGACACTGTGTGTGATCCTGATCGCCGCATAAACAAAAAAAGGTCCTGCCGTTTACAGCGGCAGAACCTTTATACAGGTATTAAAAATCAGATTACTTTTTCGGCATGTTGTGGGCGATCTGTTTGAACATCTCGTCCGCTTTGAAAGGTTTATAGGTTGGGCTTTCGGGATTGTGGCATTTGACACACGAAGCTTTATCGCCTCTGACATAGGCCACGGCTTTGGCATCCTGCGTGCCGGCGGTGAGGGCCTTCATGACCTTCATATCCTTGTACAGCGATCCCGGACCATGGCACACTTCGCAGCCCACGCCCTCGGTCTGTGCAAACGTAGCCGCTTTAGCCGTAGCCGGAGCTTCGGCGGCGGTGACGTGGCATTTCAGACATTTGGGAGATTTCTGCGGATCTTCAATTCCCGCTTTTTTTGCAACAGCCTTGGCCTCTTCGGTAGCGAGCGTAGCAAAGGCCTGAGCATGCTTGGATGCTTTCCAGACGCCGTAGGCATCGCCTTTGGCCTTGCTCATATGGCACATCTTGCATTTCTCAGAACCGATATACTGTGCATTCTGACCAAAAACACTGATCGCCAGAACCAAAACAAAAATGGCGAGGAGCGCGTTTCTCATGAGGACCTCCTTGATTGAGTTATCGAAATTACCTCAAAAAATAAGCATATTTGCCGCTTGATGCAAGAAATATAAATTACGGATATACGAAGTATTTGCGCATTTTGCTCTTTGATCTTTAACGCGCCGGTCCGCCCCAGCGTTCCATTTTAGAATAGAGCTGCCGCCGCGTGATCCCCAACAGCTGCGCCGCGACGGTTTTGTTGCCGTGCGCCCGCAGCAATGCTTTCTGAATCATATTCTTTTCCATGTCGTCGAGAGTGGGGAAATCCTCGCCGCCGCTCGCCAGCGGCCCGGCCGGCGCCTCACCGCGCAGATGCGGCGGCAAATCCGCCGGCGTGATGATTTGACCGCCGGACATGATCACCGCCCGCTCGATCAGGTTTTCCAGCTCGCGCACATTGCCCGGCCAGCTGTAAGCGGTCAACAGCGGCATCACGCTCGGGTCAATGGCATGGGCATCCAGATTCTGAGCCTTGAGGAAATGGGCGACCAGATCGGGAATGTCCTCTCTGCGATCGCGTAACGGCGGCAGCTGGATCGGAAACACGTTGATGCGATAATACAAATCCTCGCGAAACACCGACTTTTTAACCGCCTCCTCCAGGTTGCGGTTGGTGGCCGCTATGGTGCGGGCCTGAACCGCGATCGTCTCCGTACCGCCGACCCGCATGATTTCCCTGGCCTGCAGTACACGCAGCATTTTCACCTGCGTGGCTGGTGACATGTCACCGATTTCATCCAGGAACAGCGACCCGGCGCCTGCCAGCTCAAAGCGACCGGGCTTTTGCCGGTCCGCGCCGGTGAATGCGCCCTTTTCATGTCCGAACAGCTCGCTCTCCAGCAGGGTTTCCGGCAGCGCCGCACAGTTCACGGCGATGAACGGTTGCTCATGCCGCTTGCTCAACTGATGAATAGCTTGCGCGATCAACTCCTTGCCGGTACCGCTTTCGCCCCTGATGAGCACCGTGGCGTCGCTGGCCGCTACTTTTTGCACCAGCTCATACACCTGTTGCATGGCGCCGCTGCGTCCCACCATGTTTTCCAGAGAAAAGCTCTTTTTGATGCGACTCTTGAGCTGCACGTTCTCCTGTTTGAGGGCGCGCTTTTCCAGAATCCGGGTGATTTTCAACCTGAGCTCATCCATCTCGAAGGGCTTGATCAGATAATCGTACGCGCCTTTCTTCATGGCATCCACAGCCGTTTGCGTATCGGCAAACGCCGTCATCAACAGCACTTCCGTCTCCGGATTTCTCGCTTTGACTTTTTCCAAAAGCTGCAAGCCGCTGATGCCGGGCATTTTGATATCGCTGAGCACGATGTCAAAGGTTTCCACACCCAGGGCGGCGACCGCAGCCTCGCCGCTGTCGGCCGTGGTTATCAACCGGTCCGGCTGTTCCAGGGCGGCTTTTAAAATGGAGCACATTCTTTTTTCATCATCCACAATCAACAGCTTGGCAATCGTCATGGTATGCTCGCAAAGGTTCGATCATGATAACGGCAGATAGAATCGAAAAACGCTGCCGCCCTGCGTGCGGTTCAGCGCTTCAATTCTTCCCTGATGGCTTTCGATGATATTCCGGCTCACCGCCAGACCCAGACCGGTTCCGGACGACTTGGTGGTGTAAAAGGGTTCAAAAATATCGTGCTGATTATGTTGCAGTCCCGGCCCCTCATCCTGCACGGCGACCACGGCATGACGCCGGCCGCGATGCCGCTCGAGATGCAAGGAAATTTCAATGCGGCCCTCGCTGTTCTCCATCGCCTGGTGCGCATTGAGCAACAGGTTGTCCAGAACCTGGCGGATGCGGTCCCGGTCGCAATAGACCACGACCTCGGACGGTGGCGGCGTCCAGTCGATGCGGGAACACGCAGGGTGGCGACGGACGCTTTCGCTGATCAGCTCTGCCAGGTCGCAGCTCTCTTTGCGCAGCACCGGTTCGCGGGCGTAAGAAAGAAAATCGCTGACCAGACGATTCAGCCGGGCGATTTCATCATGAATATAGCCGAACAGCTCCGGCTCCGCCTTGACCCGTTCGCGCAACACTTCGGCGGTGCCTTTGATGATGGCCAACGGATTACGAATTTCATGGGCCACGGTGGCTGCCATTTGTCCCAGAGACGCCAGCCGTTGCGCCTGAAACAGCTGCGTTTCCGTGCGCAGAAACAGCGACGTGGCCGCGGTCAAAAACACGATCAACAGAAGCAGCATAACAAGGCTGATCAAAATTCCAAGATAGAGCAGATGGTAATAATCATCCATGGCCTGCAAAAAATCGGCGTTGGCTTCGAGCACGACGATGGCCTGATTGCCGTACAGATCCATCACCCCCGCATAGACGCTCTTGAAACGGTTGTTTGTGACCGTGTGCAGGGCCGAGACCTGGATCCGGCCCTGCTGCGCCAGTCGTATGGCCGTGCTGTCTTTCTGCAGATAGGCGCGGCTCACCAGGCGCTGCCAATCCGGATCAGAATCCAGCAGAACACGATTCTGAAAATCGACCAGGTAGGCCGCTTCCAGTTGGTTTTCCGTGCGCAGGCGCTGCAAAAAAAGCCGCAGCCCCGTCCGGTCCGACTCGGAGGCGAGATCGGTCACCTGGCGCTCGATCAACTGCACGGTCATGGCGGCCACGCTGTGCAAGCGGGCGTCCAATGCCTGCTCCAGATGCCGGCCGGTTCGTGACAGCACCATATAACTGCCGAAATTGTACACCAGCAAAAAGAGAAAGCTCACCGCCATCACCAGCGCGACGATCCACTTGCGCCGTTTCAGGATAGAGCCGGTTTTTCCTGTTGCGTTATTGTTCATCCTGCTCATCCGCATGATCAGCCGCCGCATCGTCACCAGACGCAGAAACACCGAACAGGCGACACCACTCGTCCAGGTTCTGCCTGGATACGCCCTGACGATATTTATCGTCCAGCTCCAGCGAGGAACGCTGCTCGCTGAGCTTTTGCTGGAATTGACCTACGGTCCAGTGTTGACAGCCGCAGGAGCGGGCATACTGGGCGATCGCCCGATCGGAGGTCACCACAATGACGTGACGCGCCGGTTGCCGTTCTTTTTCCACCAGCCGTTTGATCAGGCTATCAGCCGTCTCAGGAGGCTTGGAAAAAAGCACGCGCGTGCCTGCCATCCTGCCGGCGACCGCGTCACGTATACTGTGCTGGCCGTCAAACACCACCACCACTCTGATTTTTTTGCCTGCGCTATAGCTGTGCAGTTGCGTCAGCACCTGATCGCGCCCCTGCTGCAGGGTGTCGGACTGCAAACCGCGCCGGCCGGCCAGCAATACATTGTAGCCATCCACGATCATCAGAGACGCAGACATGGCCACCTCAGGCTGGTACCTTGCTTCTTTCGCAAAACCTTGCCCCCCTTTAAGGGTGTGAAAAAGTCATTGCAGACACCACCTGTTCGAAAACTTGTTCGACGGTGATGACCTGCATACAGGTCATCTTGTCGCAGAAATCGCGATGGCAGTGACTGCAGTCCACGGTGTGATAGACCAGCCGATGTCCTTTGGCGGCATCATACGGAAACCATATATCCGGCTCACCGGGTCCGAATAGGCCCACCACCGGCGTGCCGACGGCCGGCGCCAGGTGCATGGGGCCGCAATCATTGGCCACCAGGGCGCGACACTGTTGTAGAACCGCCGCCAGTTGCCGCAGTGACAGCAGTTTGGGCATGGGCATATCCAGACCGCTCTGGGAGCGGACCGACGTTACCAGCTCTTCTTCACCAGGCCCCATCGTGAACAAGATCTGTCCGATTTGCTCTCGATGCAATTTGGCCGCCAATTCGGCAAATTTGTGCGCCTGCCATTTTTTGGCCGGCCAGGTGGCGCCGGGATGAAGGGCGAGGACGGGACGCGTCGATTGGTAGCCGAGCTCAGCCAGAAAGCGCATCGCCCAGGCCCGTTCGTCCTCTGTCACCTGGAGGTGTGGCGGATCGGCTTCGGCCGCAAGACCCAGGGGTTGGAGATATTGCAGGTGAAATTGAATGGCGGTTTTGCGGCGGCCATCGTCCTGAATGCGGTGCGTATAATAGTGCCGCCGGCCGCGAAAATCGCCGCCGATGCGCATGCGCGCCCCGCTGAGAAAGGTCAACAGGGCCGATCGCGGATTGCCGAACAGATCGATGGCCAGATCCCATTTTCTTCTGCGCAATTGTCTGATCAGCGCCAGCTGCGACAGCTGCCGATGCCGGTCCAGCACATAGAGCGAATCCACACAGGGATGCGGCTGCAGCAGCGTGTTATAGGGGGATTCCGCCAGATACCCGATATGAGCGGATGGATAGCGCGTGCGCAGAACCTGCAGCAGCGGCGTGGTCAAAATAATATCGCCCATGAATCGCAA
>CAZISM010000099.1:0-19819 GCA_964541895.1 uncultured Cytophagia bacterium | reverse complement strand
CGGACAGCAATGGGACATTGACCGCAAAATCGGTTCCTGCTATCGTCAGTCCGGGGCGTTCCTTTATGGTGATCGTGGCCCTGGATGGGGTGGCGGCCGGTGCAATCCCTGCCATCACGCTGGATGTTTTCCGTGAAGGCACATCGGAAAAATTGCTCACGGTGGCATGCTACGACGATGGCGATCGAGCCGGAACCGGCAACGGCGATGTCGTGGCGTTTGACGGCATCTATTCACAAAGGATCACCTGGCCGTCCACCTTGAAAGGCTCACTCAAAGTGGTGTTTCAATTCTCTGCCGCCGACCCGGCTGTCGATGCATTGCGTATTCCTGTTGCAGCCATGGATGTCAAACCGCCGTTGATCACGGCGGTGCAGGCGCCGGATACGCTCCACAGCGGCTTCAGCGGCGTACAAAATATCGAAGCGACGGTCGTTGATTCGACCGGTCTCGATGATATAATGGGCGTCATCCTCAGCGCCTTTCAGGGCGGCAAGCAAATTTTCAGCGATACTTTATTTGACGACGGTGCCTCCGGCGATGCGGTGGCCCGGGACGGTCGCTGCACCCTGGCCATGGACAGGAGCTATGGCGCCGGCAAAAACGGGCGCTATGAGCTGGAATTTCAGGCCGTGGATAAGGGCGGCCTGACCAGCGCCGTGGTCAAGCGCACCCTGGTCATTCAAAACGGCACGCCCCGGATCGTGGAGGTGGCTATGGTCCGGGAAGTTCAGCGGCCGGCCAGCGGCACCACCACGTTTCTGATCGAAGCGACCATCGGCGATCCACAAGGTCTTCGTGATGTAAAACAGGTGCGCATGTCCTGGCAAAAGCCGGACGGCACCTATCCGGCGGCCAGCCCCTACACGCTTTACGATAACGGTCTGGCGTTCGATCTCAGCAAATGGGATTATGGTTATCGCGGCGATGTGGTCGCCAACGACGGCGTCTATTCCATCCGCGGTGTTTTTGACAGCGGCAATCTGCTCGGCGATTACAAACTGGGTTTTATCGTCGAGGATCTGGTGGGACAAAAAAGTGCCGAACTGTTTTTTACCGTGACGTTGAAATAACGGCCACGCAGATCGGTGTGATCGTATAATCGGAAGAATGTGATGAAAAGAACAGTTCTCGTTTTATGGGTCATTGCGGCGGCCTCGCAGGCGCAATTGCTAAAGACGTTTCACATGGGTGCGGCCACACCGCCGCAAAAGGGTCTGGCCGGCAACGGCATCACCGATATCAAACCGGACGGGGCCGGCACGCTCTGGTTCGGCACCGGCCACGGCTTGTCCCGCACCGCCAATGACGGCGAGAGTTTTGAAACCTATGGCACCGCTGTGGGCGTCGGACACGGCTCGGTATGCGGTTTATGGGCCAGCGGTGATACGGTGATTGTCGCG
This sequence comes from uncultured Cytophagia bacterium, assembly GCA_964541895.1. Taxonomy (GTDB): domain Bacteria; phylum Zhuqueibacterota; class Zhuqueibacteria; order Residuimicrobiales; family Residuimicrobiaceae; genus CAZISM01. Next base: position 18,416 of record CAZISM010000099.1, on the reverse strand, counting down.
ACAGCGACCGACACCCTGACCAAAGCGTCGGAACAGACGCTGTCCAAGGGCACCGGCATCAGCATCAGCTTTGATAGCGGCGCCACCTGGTCGCATTATGGCCAGCCGGGCACCACGCCGGTGCAGAACCTCGCGTATGATATCGAGGTCCTGCAAGGAACGGTCTGGATCACCTGCTTTGGCGGCGGCTTGATGAAATCGGACGACTGGTGTAAAACCTGGACCGTGGTCACGCCGGATTCGTTCATCTTTGATCCGGGCAAACGGCTCAACCACAGGGCCTTTGCCGTTGTGGCCGGCGACGGCGATCTGTATGTGGGCACGGCAGAAGGGGTGAACAAGTCCACCGATAACGGCAAAACCTGGACGAATTACAACCATTACAATCAATCGCAGGCGATGTCGGGAAATTTTATCACAGCGCTGGGCTATCAGAAAACAACCAGCCGCCGGATCCTCTGGGCCGCCACCTGGAAAGCGGAAGGCACCAATGAGTATTATGCCGTTTCCAAATCCGAGAACGGCGGGCTTTCCTGGCAGACGCTGTTGAAGGATGAACAGGCGCACAATTTTGCTTTTGACGATTCCGTGGTCTATGTGGCCACCGATAACGGCCTGTTCAAATCCATCGACTATGGACAAACCTGGTACCTGTTTCCAGCCATGCGCGACCAGGAGAGCAGCAACCGCGTCTACGAACTTGAAACCGATTCTGCTTACGGCCGGGACGGCGTCATCTGGGCCGGCACAACCGACGGTCTGGCGCGCAGCAGCAATAACGGCTATTCCTGGAAGATCTATCGGGCTTTTATCGCCACCGGCCAGGGCGGGGAGCCGCGCACCTATGCCTATCCCAATCCCTTTTCGCCCATGCGGCATAACCAGCTCGGCGGCGACGGGCATGTGCGCATTCAGTACAACACCCTCGCCGATACGCACGTAACCATCAAAGTGTTTGACTATGCCATGGATCTGGTGACCACGGTGGTGGATAATCAGTTTCGCCGGGGTCCGTCGGATTACAGCGATGTCTGGAACGGCCGCAATGATTATGGCGACAGCGTCGCCAACGGCGTATATTTTTACAAGGTAGAGCTCGACGGCGACGGCGTCTACTGGGGCAAGGTGATGATTGTAAACTAGAGAGCGGATCATGAACATACGAATTTCCATACTTTTTATTGTCCTGGTCGCAAGCGGGCTCTGGGGCCGCAACGGTGACGGCGGCTATGCCGGCGCGTTTCTGCGCATGGCCTATGGTGCACGCGCTCAGGCCCTGGGCGATGCCCATTCGGCGATTCCGGAAGGCGCCATCAGCGGCCTGTATAATCCGGCGCTGTTGCCGCATCTGCCGCATCGCCAACTCGCTCTGGCCTATGGCTATTTGCCGCTGGACCGACGAACCTCTTTTATCGGTTTCGCCATGCCCCTGCAGCCGCATCGTGATGAGAGCGGGCAGCTGATGAAAGCCGGTTTCAGTCTGGCCTGGCTGCGGGCCGGTGTCAACAACATCGACGGCCGCGATATGAGCGGCAATTCTATCGGCATGTTTTCCAACAGCGAAGACGCTTTCTATTTTTCGTTCGCCATGGCCCCGGTCTCCCTGTTCTCGGTCGGCCTTTCCGCCAAAGTATTGTATAATCGCATGCCCAACATGACCAACGACGATGCCGCGCTCACCTCCCGCGGTTTTGGCATTGATATCGGCGCCTACCTGACGCCGATTAAAAATTTTGCCCTGGGCGTCGTGTTGCGCGATAATAATTCCAAGTATACCTGGAACACGGACAAGGTGTGGGAGCGCGGCACCAGCACCACCTACCGATTTCCGCGCGTGCTACGCGTAGCCGCCTCCTACCGGGTGCCCAAGTGGCTGCTGCTGACGGCGGAGCTGGAAGACAGCAAGGAACAGAATCCGCGCTTGCACGCCGGGGCGGAATTCAACTATCAGGAAATCGGCAGCCTGCAATTGGGACTGGACGATCTGCGGCCCTGTTTCGGGCTGGGGTTCGGCGCGTATCTGTTCAATCGGCGTACGACCCTGAATTATGCCTATGTGTTTGCCGATGAAGGGCCGGGCGCTGATCATCTCTTTACCTGGTGTTTCGATTTTTAAGCACATGAAAGGACGGCCGGACGGCCAGCCGTGGCGGCCTTCCGGGCTATGGGTATCAGAATCAACTAAAACCATTTGGAAGAATATGAAACGAACCGTACTGGTAATCATGTTTAGCGTTTTTGCCGCCTGGGCTCAGGGCGGCAGCGGCTTGACCGCATTGCAAATCGGCGGCAGTGCCCGCGCCACCGCCATGGCGGAGGCGTATACGGCCCTGGCACAGGATGCCAGCGCACCGTTGTGGAATCCGGCCGGCATGGCGGGGATGAGCAAACGGCAACTGCATATCACCCACAACGAATGGATTCAGGGCATCAACCATGAAGCGTTGAGTCTGGCCGGGCCGGGACGATGGTTCTCCTGGGGCGTGCACGCTACGCTCACCAACGTGGGTGACATCGAACAGCGCACCACGGCCAGCGAAGAGCCGCTGGACACTTTTTCGGCGCACACCTTTTCTCTGGGATTGGCGCTGGCGAAAAAAGTGACCGAACAGGTGGATGTGGGCGTCAATTTCAAATATCTGTTCGAAAAAATATATGTTGAAACGGCTAACGGCTATGCGGTCGATCTGGGCCTGTATTATCGTTCACCGGTCCGCGGCCTTGCCGGCGCCGTGGTAATGCAAAATCTGGGCGCCATGAGCGCCCTGTATCGGGAAAAGAGCGAGTTGCCGCAAACGGTGCGGCTGGGACTCGCCTACCTGCTGCCGCTCAGCTCGGAAAGCCACCGCCTGCAACTGGCGGCCGATTACGTGCAGGTGCTGGAACAGGAGAGCTATGTCAACCTGGGCATCGAAATGTGGCCGCTGGCGGCGCTGGCTATTCGTAGTGGTTATGCCTCGAATCACAGCAATCGCGACTGGACCATGGGATTCGGCCTGTGCGTAAAGAATTTGCAGCTGGACTATGCCTATGTGCCGTTTAAGCAGAGTCTGGGCAATACCCACCAATTCTCCCTGACCTTCAATCTCTAGTACATATTTTCCTTGAAAAATAGGCATTAAATCACCAAATTAATGTGCTATAACCTATTGGAAGGGATTATTCTATGGCGCAAATCCGTATTGCCCTTTTGCCGGGGGACGGTATCGGCAAAGATGTCATGGATGCCGCCCGCATCGTTCTGGACAAGTTGCAGCTGAATGCAGAGTATGTTCCCGGTGATATTGGCTGGGATTTCTGGTGCCAGGAAGGCAACCCGTTGCCTGATCGCACTATCGAATTGTTAAAAAATACCGACTGTTGTCTGTTCGGCGCTATCACCTCCAAGCCCAAAGAGGAAGCGGATGCAGAGCTGACGCCGGCCCTGCGCGGCAAGGGTCTGGTCTACAGCAGCCCGATTGTTCGCCTGCGCCAGGAGTTTAATCTGCGAACCAATTTGCGGCCGTGCAAAGCGTATCCGGGCAATCCACTGAACTTTCGCGATGACATCGATCTGGTGGTGTTCCGCGAGAACACCGAGGACCTTTATGCCGGTGTCGAATTTCATCCCTTGCCGGACAAGCTGCGCGATGCGCTGGTCGAGCATAATCCGAGAATGAAACGGTTTGGCAACGTCGCCGGCGAGGATATGGCGGTTTCGCTCCGCATCATCACGCGGCAGGCCAGCCACAACATCGTCAAGGACGCGTTTGACTACGCGGCCCAACACGGCTACAAGAGCGTGACCGTGGTGGAAAAGCCCAACGTCATTCGGGAAACCAGCGGTCTGTTCATCCGCGAAGCCCGCAAGATCGCTCAAGCCTATCCCCACATCGCCCTGTGGGAAGCCAACATCGATGCCATGTGCATGTGGCTGGTGAAAAATCCGCAGGATTATGGCGTGCTGGTCACCAGCAACATGTTCGGCGATATCATATCCGACTTGTGCGCCCAGTTGATCGGCGGCCTCGGCTTCAGTTCCAGCGGCAACATCGGCGATCACTATGCGGTGTTTGAACCCACCCACGGCTCTGCGCCCAAATATGCCGGGCAATATAAAGTAAACCCCATGGCCATGTTGCTGACGGTCAAGTTGATGCTCGACTGGCTGGGTGAAACAGAAAAATCCAGTCGCCTGGAACAGGCGGTGGCTGATGTGATCAGGGACGGTCAGGTCCGAACCTATGATATGGGCGGCCGCAGCACCACTCTGGACGTGGCCCAGGCGGTAGCCGCCCGGGTCTGACGCGATCCACCGGCACGCCCCGTTGTGACATAACTGATAAGGAGCACTTTTGAAAAAGATTAATCTGGTTATCGGCATCCATAATCATCAACCTGTCGGTAACTTTGACTTTGTATTTGAAGACGCATATCAAAAGGCCTATTTGCCGTTTTTATCGGTGCACGAACAATTTCCGGATATCAAGCTGGCGCAACACTATACCGGTATTCTTTTTCAGTGGATCAAGGAAAACCATCCGGAATTCATCCCCCGCCTGAAACAACTGGTGGCGAGTGGTAACGTGGAAATGATGACCGGGGGTTATTACGAGCCGATCCTGGTGACCATACCTGACCAGGATAAAATCGGCCAGATCGAGAAGCTGACCGCGTTCGTCCAGAAAGAGACCGGTTATGACGCTACTGGCGCCTGGGTGGCGGAACGCGTCTGGGAACCGACACTGCCGGAACCGCTGGCTAAAGCCGGCGTGCAATACACGGTGATCGATGATTCCCATTTCAAGTATGCCGGGTTGCAGGAAGATCAGCTCTTTGGCTATTATACAACGGAAAACAACGGCCAGATGCTGCGGATCTTTCCCATCAGCGAAAAGCTGCGCTATACTATGCCCTTTATGCCCCCGGAGGCCACCATCGATTATCTGCGCAGCATCGCCACCGACGACGGCCAACGTCTCGTCGTGTTTGCCGATGACGGCGAAAAATTCGGCGTCTGGCCAAAAACCTATGAGCAGTGCTACGAGCGCGGCTGGGTGGAGAATTTTTTCCGCCTGTTAAGCGAGAACCGCGACTGGATCAACATCCTGACCTTCAGCGAAGCTTTGCAGCTGTTGTCGCCTGTCGGCCGGACCTATCTGCCGACGGCTTCCTATCGCGAGATGATGGAATGGGCCCTGCCGTCGCGCTCGATCGTGCAGTATGAGGAATTTGAGCACTGGCTTAAAGACCAGGGTATGGCGGAAGAGAATAAGGTGTTTGTCCGCGGCGGGTTCTGGCGCAATTTTCTCGCCAAATATCCAGAGTCCAACAATCTCCACAAGCGCATGCTGCGGACGAGCGAGCGGTTCAGCCGGCTCGCCGGCAAAAAAAGCAAAGAGCTGGCCAGGATTCAGGATCACGTCTACGCCAGCCAGTGCAACTGTCCGTACTGGCATGGCGTGTTCGGCGGTCTCTATCTGCCCAACCTGCGCTACCCTATTTACAACAACATTATTCGTGCCGATGTGGCCATGGACAAGCTGGAGCGCTCGAACGAAGAGTACCAGCAAGGCTGGACCCAGGGCGATATCATTGATTTCGATAAAGACGGCTATAATGAGATCGTGCTGGAAAGCGATCGATTCAACCTCTTTTTCAGCCCCAACAACGGCGGGGCGTTGTTCGAGCTGGATCTGAAAGACAAGGCGCTGAACATACTCGATACCATGACGAGGCGGGAGGAGGCCTATCATCGCAAATTGCGTGAAGCGCTTTCGCCCAACCATCAGGCGGCCGTTTCGGAAGTGGCCAGCATTCACGACCTGGTGCTGATGAAAGAGGAAAATCTGGATCGCCATCTCAACTATGACTGGTATCGACGCTCCTCGCTGATCGATCACTTTATGCGGCCGGATACGACGCTGGAGACGTTCTACAAAGCCCAGTATGGCGAACAGGGGGATTTTGTCAATCAGCCGTACCAGGCGAAAATCAGTAAAAAAGGCAAAGGGTTGACGCTCACCCTCGAGCGCGACGGTCATGTCTGGGTGGGCTCGGACTGGGTTCCGGTCCATGTGTGCAAGAAAATATTCCTCCAGCCCAAGGCGGATCAGATCGAGGTGCATTATCGTATCAGCAATCGCCACACCCTGCCGGTCACCTTGTGGTTCGGCAGCGAGTCCGCTTTTGCCCTCATGGCCGGTGATGCGCCGGATCGCTATTACAGTTGTCCGGGCACGCCGTTGGCCGACGCCCGTCTGGCGAGCATGGGCGAGTTGACCGAGACCAGCGAACTCATGCTCATCGACGAATGGCTGGGCCTGATGGCCCGCCTGGTGGTGGATCAACCGGCCACCTTCTGGCGATTCCCCATCGAAACGGTTTCCCTCTCTGAAGCCGGTTTCGAGCGGGTCTATCAATCCTCTGTGGTGATGCCGCACTGGGCGCTGGCGCTGCAACCCGGCGAGAGTCGCGATCTGAAACTGCAATATAAATTCGAATCCCTGGCATAAAGGAGTCGTGGATAACGATGAAATCTCTGCATAGCGAAGGTTCGTTCAAACGAATAATGTGGCTGGCCGCCGTGGTGTTTGCCGTCGGATTCATTGCCGTTCAGATGGGTCCCTCCGATCTTTATCCGCAGGAGAACATCCGGGCCGAGTTGGACCGCTTTATGGAAGTGTTCATGTATGTCAAGCGGTACTATGTGGAGCCGGTGGACAGCGACAAACTGATCACGGGTGCGATCGAGGGGTTGTTGGGCAAGCTGGATCCCCATTCGGTCTATCTGGCTCCCAAAAACCTCGAACAGGAGAGCGAGCGGATCGAAGGCGCCTTTGAAGGGATCGGCATCGAGTTCATCGTTTTAAACAAGGTGTTGACGGTGGTGTCGCCGATTGTCGGCGGTCCTTCGGAAGCGGCCGGCCTGGCGCCCGGGGACAAGATCATCCGCATTGAAGACAAGTCGGCCTACGGCATCACGGAAGACGAAGTGTTCAAAAAGCTGCGCGGCCCCAAAGGCAGCAAGGTCAAGATAACCGTGGCGAGGGACAACCAGGCCGAACCGTTTGATGTGGTCATCACCCGCGATCGCATACCGATTTATAGTGTTTACGCCGCGTTCATGCTGGAGGACGGCAAGACCGGTTACATCTGGCTGGCCCGCTTTGCAAAAACCTCCGCCGAAGAGATGGAAGCGGCGATCAAGGATCTGGAAGGCCGCGGCATGAAACAATTGATCCTGGATCTGCGTTACAATCCGGGCGGATTGTTGGAGCAGGCCATCGAACTGGCCGATCTGTTCATTCCCGGCGGCCATCGCCTGGTGTATACCCGCGGCCGCAACAAGCAGAACGACGAGGATTTTTACTCCACCAACAGCAGCGATCACGCCATGATGCCGCTCATCGTCATGCTGGACCACGGCTCTGCCAGTGCCTCAGAAATTGTCGCCGGAGCGGTGCAGGATCTGGATCGCGGCCTGGTGGTGGGGCAGACCAGTTTCGGCAAGGGGCTGGTGCAAAATCAGATCCGTCTCAAGGACGGCGCCGCCATTCGCCTGACGGTGGCGAAATATTACACGCCCAGCGGCCGCCTGATTCAGCGGCCGTACGATAACGGCATTATGGACTATTACGCCGATGCCTATGACGACGACAAGCCGCAAAAGCAGGACAGCACGCGCAAGGCCTATAAAACCCGCGGCGGTCGCACCGTCTATGGCGGCGGCGGTATTGTGCCGGACTCGTCCACCCGGCCGGAGTCGATCACCCGCTTTACCAACCAGCTGATCGTGAAACGGGTGTTTTTCGAACTGGGGCAGAAACTGGCCGTTCAGAACAAGACCCTGGCAGCGGATTTTATGAAATTTTACCGCTCGTTCGAAACCGGCGACGAGCTCGTCGGTGAAGTGAAAGCGATGTGCAAAAAGCAGAATCTCGAATTTTCAGAAGAGGCCTACAAGAAGGACAAGGCGTTTATCGAGTCCCTGGTCAAGGCGGAAATGGCGCGCAACCTGTGGGACAGCAAGCACTATTACATGGTGCTCAAATATTCCGATTCCGAGATTCATAAAGCCGTGTCGTATATGCCGGCCGCGCAAAAAATATTAAAACTGGGTCAGTGGACCCGCTGAGACCACGCCGGGTCGATCCGGCCAGGACAAGCTAGCATGCGTGCCGCCATCCGCTATAGTCTAGCCGTCGCCCTGCTGACGTTCAGCTGTCTCAATCCGTTCGCACCCAAACTGGATCGCTCGCAGGGTGCCAGCATCAGGCTGACACAACAGGCGTCTCCGGACGAAGTGCTGGAAAATTTTATCTATGCCTATACGTACAAGGACTCTCTGGTCTATGATCAGTGTCTGGACAGCTCTTTTGTTTTCGTATATTTCGATCCAAATCTGGGGACATCCGGTTTGTTCGTTTCATGGAATCGAGATGTGGATTTAAAGACCACCGGTCGGTTGTTGCGCAGTTTTGACACCATCACCCTGACCTGGAATTCCACCATCTATGAGCTCCAGGACGGCAACACGGCCGAGTTGTCAAAAACGCTTCATCTCAGTCTGTACGGCAAGCAGGGGGAATACAACCTGACGGGCAACGCCATTTTTAATTTTCGTAAAAGTCCCTACGATAGCAAATGGCGCATCACACGCTGGAAGGACGAATCGCAAATGTAGCGAAAGCGGCCCGGCGTGGTCGTGAACCTAAAGACAGTTGGATTATGAAAGACAAGAGCATTATGGTCTCGGAAGAGGCAAAAAAGAGATTTGAAGAGATCGCTTTTGCACATATGGATTCCCTCTATTCGACCGCGTTGAGGATGACGCGAAATGCCGAAGAGGCTGAAGATCTGGTTCAGGACACCTATCTGCGGGCTTTTCGGTTTTTTGAAAAGTTTGAAGAGGGCACCAATTTCAAAGCGTGGATCTTTAAAATTCTCACCAACACCTTCATAAACAAATACCGAAAAAAGGTCCGCACCCCGCAATCGGTCCAATTGGACAAGGTTGAATTCGGCCTGGAAAGCGACGATGACTCCAAGGCCGAAGGCGAATGGGAGGGATTTGACGAATCCCGCTATGAAGGCCTTTTTGACGACGAAGTCAAAGCCGCCATGGCGCAGCTATCGGAAGAGTTCCGCATCGTCATCATTCTCGCCGACATCGAGGGATTCAGCTATAAAGAGATCGCTGATATGATCGACCGGCCGATCGGCACCGTGATGTCACGGCTGTTCCGCGGCCGGCGCGTGTTGCAGCGGGTGCTGGAGAAATATGCCTATCGGGAAGGTTATATTAAAAAAACAAGCAGGTGACCATGAATCGATCGATACGTTGGTTTGTCCTTCTCTCACTGATCGCTTCGCTGGCGCGGAGTCAGCCGGGCGGCAGCATGACCGTTCTTACCGCCACCATGAAAGCCGATCCGGCGGCGGCGAGTGCCGGCCAGGCCGTGCGCCTGGACGTCACCCTGTCCATCACGGACGGATTGCATATTAATTCGCACACACCGGCCCAGGATTTTCTCATTCCGCTGGAGCTGTCCATAGCGCCGGATGCCGGCCTGGAGATCGAGGGCATCGACTTCCCGGCGCCGTTGATGAAGGCGTTTGAATTTTCCGATGAAAAGATGTCGGTCTATGAAGGCCGGCTCCTCATCACTGTCCGCGCCAGGGTGGCGGCAGCGGCTCCGGTCGGACAGCGCGCCGTGATCGCCGTGCTCTCCTATCAGGGCTGCAGTGAAAAGAGCTGCTTTGCGCCGGCCAGCGATACCCTGCGCGCCGACCTCACCATCACCACCGCCTCTTCCGGGCCGGCAGCGGTGGCCTCCGCCTCCGATCCGACGGCAATCCCTTCGGCAGTGGCGGTCTCTGCGGAAGAGTCGCGGGCGGCGGAAATTCTGCAAAAAGGGCTGGGATCTGCGCTGGTGGCGTTTTTCCTGATCGGATTGGCCTTGAACCTCACCCCCTGTGTCTATCCCATCATCCCTATCACGGTGAGCTATTTCGGCGGCCAGCAGGCCCGTTCGCGTTCCGCAAGCTTTGTCAGCGCGCTGTTTTATCTGCTGGGCATCGCCCTCTCCTTTGCCTTGCTGGGCCTGGTCTCCAGTATGGCGGGAAAACAGTGGGGATTTCTCTTTCAGAGCCCCTGGTTCGTAGTCGCCATCGCATCCGTTATCCTTCTCATGGCCGCCAGCATGTTCGGTGCGTTTGAAATCTCTGTGCCCACGTTTCTGCTCAGCAAGTTTGGTTCCAGCCGGGAGGGGGTGATCGGCAGCCTGGTGATGGGATTGACTGTGGGCGTCATCATTGCGCCCTGTGCGGCCGGCATCATCATCGGCCTGGTCAGTCTGGTGGCCCGCATGGGGCTGGTGGTGCGCGGCGGCCTGCTCTTTTTTGCCATGGGCTTGGGCCTGGGGTTGCCATACCTGATTTTGGCAACCTTTTCCGGGCTGCTGAATCGGCTGCCCCAGTCCGGCGAATGGATGATCTGGGTGAAAAAAGTGTTCGGTTTTCTGCTGCTTGGCGTGGCCTTTTATTTCCTGGCTCCGCAACTGGAGCGGCTTGGCAACATATTCGGCTTTCTTGCCGGTCTGACCGGACTGGTCGGCGGCCTGCTGCTCGGTTTTCTTGACCACAGCGGCGGCGAGAGCAAAACGTTTCGTATTTTTAAAAAAGTGGTCGGCGTGGTGTTGTTGCTCCTCGGCATCACCTGGATCAACGGCGCCATTCAGGAAAAAACGGTCTCTTTGCCCTGGAACCATTACAACGGCCAATCCATGGAGCAGATCCTTTCCTCCGGCAAACCGGTGTTTATGGATTTCTATGCCGACTGGTGCGCCCCGTGCAAGCAACTGGATCGTGAAACCTTTAGCGATCCGCGCGTGGCGGCCAGGGCCGACCAGTTTTACTTTTTAAAAGTGGACTGCACCAAGCCTGACGCAGCCACCAAGGCGTTTATGGAGCTGTACCAGGTCAGCGGCATGCCTACGCTCGTATTTCTGACGCCGGACGGCAAAGAGATAGCCGCGCTGCGGGAAATCGGTTTTATCGATGCCGAGACATTTCTCGGCAGCATGGAGCAGGCTCAGTCTGCGAAAGAATGATATGATGCAACTTTCGAAAGTAAAAATCGTTCACAATCCGCGTTCCGGTTTCATCAAACACCCGGTTTTGATCCGCAAAATGGTGGAAAAGATCCTGGCAACAGCCCCTTTCCACTATGATTACTTTGAAACGCAATACAAGGGCCATGCCCACGAGATGGCGCTGGCGGCGGAAGGCGAAGGCTACGACGCCGTGGTCGCGGTAGGCGGCGACGGCACCGCCAACGAAGTCGCTACTGCGCTGCTGCATAAGAACATGGTCATGGGACTGGTTCCCATCGGTTCAGGCAACGGCCTGGCGCGCGGATTGGGCATTCCGGTTTCCGTGCGTCGCGCCACCCGCTTGCTGCTCGAAGGCCGCGTGCGCGCCATCGACGCCGGTGCCATCGCCCATCGCCACTTTTTCGTTACCAGCGGCCTGGGCTTTGATGCGCTCATCGGCAAATTATTCGATGATCGCAGCCTGCGGGGCCCGTTGCCCTATTTTTATATCGGCGTCCGCGAATTCTTTTTTTACCATCCCGAAGTGTTTACCCTGCAGTTCGACGGCAAAACGCTCAAGATTCCGGCCTTGCTGGTGACCCTGGCCAATACGCCGCAGTGGGGCAACAGCATCATTGTTGCACCCAACGCTCAGCCTGATGACGGTCTCCTGGATTTGTGTATTATCCATCGCATCGGCTTGTTTTCCGCCCTGTATCACCTGCCCAAACTGTTTACCGGCAAACTCGATAAAATTCGACAATACGAGCGCTACCAGACCAAAGCGGTGAAAATCACCCGGCAGACCCCGGGTCCATTCCATGTGGACGGCGAGCCGGATGAAGCCAGCCAGGTGGTCGAAGCCACGGTGCTGCCGATGGCGTTGCGGATCATTGTGCCGAGTTAAAAAGTGTTAAAGTGTGAAACCTTTTGCCCTTTTGCAGAGTCATATTCTTTATAGAGGCAAGCGGGAGAAAGTATGCAAGTTGTCAAAAAAGCGGCGCTGGCCGTGCTGGTGCTGGTGATTTCCAGCGCTATCTATATGGTCATGGTGGACAGCAAAGGGCTGAAAAAGTCGGTGTTGCGACCCACCCTGGAGACGCTGGGCACGCAATTGTTTGCCGCTGTCCGGGATGACAGCGAAAAAAAGACTCTGAAGAAAGAGTATGAAGTTTTTGTCACGCAAGCCGAACAAAACGAAATTCCACCCGCCCAAATTGAAAAAATAGCCGCCAACATCCTCAATCTTTCCAGCCAGGACACCCTGGTTTCATCCAAAGATGCCATGGCTATGATTACGCTGCCGTCCGCCGGGTTAGGCCCTTCCTATACCTTGCGGGATAGAGAACAGCCACCGCCACCGCCGCCGCGCGGTTTCTACGGCAGCAGGCCAGAGCAGGCTGATCCGCAAGAACTGGCGGAGCGGTTGCAGCATTTGCAGAGCTTTAGCTCCGAATGGAAAAAAATCGTCAAACGGGATCGTCGATACCCCCATTACCGCGGCTCGATCGCGTTCAGCGCCGACAGCGGCCTGCGGGTCGTGGTCAACAGCGAAATCCGGCAACTGATCAAAGAGAGAGAGTGGGCCGAGATGGAACGCGGCCTGCGCGAACTGGAAAAAAACCGGTTGCTGCATTGGCAAAAATGGTCGGACGGACACAACCGGATCTATCAGTTCTCCGCAGATTCGCTGTTGACGAAAAAACTGCAGGATATGGCTGTTCAAATTCATGCTCAGCAAAGACATGATACCGTTGAGGTAAAGATGGTAACGCCCTGACCCGGACAAGCCGGAATCAAATCCCGGACACCTCGAAGGGATCCGGGATTTTTTGATCCTTTTGCGCGACACGCCGTTCGTAGTACCATACCAGCATTTCTTCAACCGATTACGCCTGCCTCCCCCTCTGTCATCCTCCAGCCTCTTTTATCGATTTGTGCGATTTCGGGATAAAAACCGGTTGGCCGATTGTTATATGGTCTGCAGTCAACAACCGGTTACACCTAACATCCGGCGGAAGCCATGAAATACGTTATCACGTTTCTGATGCTGCATGCTCCGGTTATTGCCGATCCCGATTCCATGCAGGCCGCCGTGCCGCTCAGCGTCCTGGAACAGGCGCGCCTGCTGTTTTACGCCAGCGTGGAAAACGGCGCCTTGATCGACTCGGCAACGGTCAGCTTTGGCCGATTGGCACAGCAACAGCCGTCGTGGCAGTATCGGGCTCAGACCTACATGGGCGCCCTGACGGCGCTAAAGGGCAAGCACGCCCTTTTACCTACGGAAAAACTGAAATGGACAAAGCGGGGCCTCAAAGGTATGGATCAGGGACTGGCCGCGGATCCTGAGGATATCGAATCGCTTTTTATCCATGGCACCACCTGTTATTTTCTGCCGTTTTTTTTCAAACGGCGTGCGGAAGCGGAAAAGAACCTGAAAAAGATCCTTTTTCTGCTGCCGGAGCGCCATAACGAATATGACGCCGTCCTTCTGCAGAATGCCTTCCGTTTTATCCTTCAACACGTCCCTCTGGACAGTGCTGAGAAAAAACAGGCCGATCTGGTAAAAGCTCTGGTGTTCCGCCATGGCTTATGAATACCTGCTGTTTAACCTGCTGGTGTTGACCGGACCGGTACTGTTCAGCTTTGACCAACGGGTGCGATTTGTTGCGCACTGGCGGCGGGCTGGTCTGGCGGTGGCGGCGGTGGCGCCGTTTTTTCTCGCCTGGGATGTTTTAGTGGCCGGTCGCCATTGGTGGTTCAACCCCCGTTATACGGCCGGGCCGGTGATGTTGGGTCTGCCCGCAGGTGAATGGCTCTTTTTTATTACCGTACCGTTTGCCTGCCTTTTTATCTGGCAGATTTTCACCCATGATCATCCCCACCCGGTCCGCCGCTCCGCCACATTCATCCCGGCCGTCATCGGCGCAGCCGTGGTGGCCGCCCTGGTTGCCATTACGGCCGGCAAAGAGTATACCGCTCTGTCGCTGTCCGTTTTTTCTCTCGCCGCGTACATAGGTCACGTCCATAGAATTTTTGACCGTTCTTTTCTAATTTACTTTTTTCTGATTCTGTTCGGTCTTATATTATTATGTAACGGCTATCTGACGGCCAGGCCGGTGGTGCTGTATGATGATCTGTACATCACGGGCTGGCGTATTTACACCATACCGATTGAAGATTTTTTTTACGGCTTTGCACTCGTCTTTTTAACAGTGTCGGTTTTTGAGCGATTAGGGAGACGAAATGGCTAAAACGGTGGCTATCATCGGCGGCGGTCTGGCCGGCCTGGCCGCTGCTTGCCGGTTGGCTCATCATGGTCTGCAGGTGTCGCTGTTTGAACAGGAGCCGAAGCTGGGCGGCAAATTGGGGGAGTATCGATACAACGGATTTCGCTTCGATGTGGGTCCGACGCTGCTGACCATGCCCTTTGTCATCGACGAGCTCTTTGCCGGCGTGGGCAAAAACCGTGCAGACTATCTCACCTTTACTCCCCTGTCCCACCTCTGTCGTTATTTCTTTACCGACAATACCGTTCTTGATTCTTTTTCCGATCTGGAGCGGTTTGCCGGCGAGATCGGCCGGCTCTCGCCCGCGGATTCTGGCAGCCTCCTTCGATTCATGGCCTACAGCAAACGCATTTATGAACTCACGGCGCACTCGTTTCTGTTTTCGCCCATACATGAACCATCCAACTGGTTTACCCGGCAGAATGCCGCCACGCTGCTGCATCTGCACCACATCGACCCGCTGGTTTCCGTACATCGCGGCGTAAGCCGGTTTTTCAGCGATGCCCGTCTGCGACAGCTCTTTGACCGCTATGCCACCTATAACGGTTCCAATCCTTTTCAGGCGCCGGCCACGTTGAACATCATCCCTTATGTCGAGTATGGCCTGGGTGGTTTTTATGTGCACGGCGGCATGTACCGGCTGGTGGAGGCCTTGTCGCGGCTGGCGGAGGAAGAGGGCGTTGCCCTCTATACCGGCAAGCGCGTCAGCAAAATTCTGGTGTCCCGGAATAAAGCGCATGGCGTCGTGGTTGATGGAAACGAAATCGCCGCTGATTATGTGCTGTGCAACGGCGATGTGGTCGAATCGTTCGCGACGCTTTTGCCGGACTATAAAAAAGAGATTGCGCACTGGCGCCGCTATGAACCTTCCCTGTCAGGTCTGATGTTTCTCTGGGGCGTGCAGGGTCGTAATGAGCCGATGGTCCAGCACAACATCTTTTTCTCTGCGGACTATCGCCTCGAATTCGAGCAGTTGTTTCGCCTGGGACAACCGCCATCCGATCCGACCATCTATGTCGCCATTTCCGGCAAGGGTCAGGCGCTGGATGCGCCGGCACAAATGGAAAACTGGTTCGTGTTGATCAATATGCCTTGGCTGCGCCATGGGCAGTCCTGGGCGGCGATAACGGATTCGATGCGCCGTATTGTCTTGCGGCGGTTGCAGCGACACGGGCTGGATCTGAACGGCCGAATCGTGTGTGAGCAAATCTTTACGCCGGAGGATTTGTATCGACGTTTCAGCAGTAATCGCGGCAGCATCTACGGCCTGGCCAGCAACTCGCGCTGGGCGGCGTTTGCCAGGCCGGCGAATCGTAACCGTTCCGTCAAAGGCTTGTATTTTGCCGGCGGTTCAGCGCACCCGGGCGGCGGCGTACCGCTGGTGCTGCTTTCCGGCAAACTGGCGTCCGAACTTTTACTTAAGGATATGAACAAACGTGGATAAAAAAGCCCTAGTCATCGGTGCCGGATTGGGCGGCCTGGCCCTGGCCAACCGGCTGCAGACGGACGGATTTCGCGTAACCGTGCTGGAAAAAAATCCACTCTCCGGCGGTCACGCCTACCTGCTGCAGCAGGAGGGCTATACCTGGGACATGGGGCCTTCTCTGGTCACCGCGCCCGATCTGCTGGAAACGTTGTTTTACAAGGCCGGAAAATCCATGAGCGATTATCTGGAGCTTCGGCGCCTTGATCCGTTTTATCGCATCTATTTTCATGACAAGAGTTTTATCGATTACAGCGGCGATACGCAGGCGATGCGGCGACAGATGGCCCAGTTCAACCGCCGCGATGCCGAACGTTACGATGACTTTATCAAGCTGTCGGCGGCGATTCACCAGGCGGTGATGGAAGAGGGTCTGGGCCGACGGCCGTTTATGGAGTGGTCGACCATGCTGGCGTTCGTGCCGCGCGCCCTGCGCCTGCGGGCGTTGGAACCGTGCCATCGCGTCGTCAGTCGCTACTTTGACGACTTTAGGCACCGTTTCATTTTTTCCTTTCATCCGCTCTTTATCGGCGGCAATCCGTTCCGGGCGCCGGCGGTCTATCTCATGATCCCGTACCTGGAGAAAACCGGCGGCGTCCATTTCAGCATGGGCGGCATGTACAGCGTGGTTCGCGCCATGACTAAATTGTTTCGCGAGAGCGGCGGCGACCTGCACCTGGATGAGCCGGCACGCGAAATTGTCATTAAAAACGGCCGCGTCACGGGTGTGCAAACCGCACAAGGGTTTTATCCGGCGGATGTGGTGGTCTCCAATGCCGATTTTCTGCATACCCATCGCGATTTGATCAGGCCGGAACACCGGCGTACCTGGTCCGACCGCCGTTTGCGTCGCATCGAGTACGGCATGAGTGCGGTGCTGCTCTATCTGGGTATCAAAAAGCAGTATCCCCAGCTGTTGCACCACACCCTGATTCTCTCTCACCGCTACAAGGGACTGGTGCAGGATATTTTCCAGCGCAAAGTGCTGCCGCAGGATTTTTCCATGTACCTGCATGCGCCGACGCGGACCGATCCCGCCATGGCGCCGGCGGGTTGCGAGTCGCTCTATGTGCTGGTGCCCACCGCCAACCTGCAGTCCGGGATCGATTGGGAGCAGGAGGCTGAGCCGTTTTCCAGGCGCATCCTGAACTTTCTGGAATACGAGTTCGGGCTTGCCGGGCTGCAGGAACATTTGCAGGTGTGCAAAGTGTTTACCCCCAGGGATTTTCAGAGCAAACAAAATGCCTATTACGGCAGCGCCTGGGGCGTCGAGCCCAGGCTGCTGCAAAGCGCTGTCTTTCGCCCGCATAACCGCAGTAAAGACATCAACGGACTCTATTTGGTCGGAGCTTCTACGCATCCGGGCGCCGGACTGCCGGGCGTTCTGTTGACGGCGGAAGCGACAGAATCGGCCATACGTGATGATATAAAGCCAGTTATTTAGGATACTCTATGAAAGAACGGTATTGGTTGCTGCCGGATCTTGCCGCTTCATTTGAATTTGCCAAAGACATCACCCGGGTGTATGCCCGCAGTTTTTATCTGTCCGCCCGCTTTCTGCCGCTGGAGAGGCGCTGGGCGACGTTCGCTTTGTACGGATTCTGTCGATTTGCGGATAATCTCATCGATATACCGCGATCGCGAGGCAAAAATGAGCTGCTGTTCGAACTGGATTATCTGCACAAAGAACTGGAACTGGCCTATCGAACCGGCGACTCTGCCCACCCGGCTATCCAGCCCTTTATCCATGTGGCACAGCGTTATCAGATTCCGCAGCTCTATCCTGAGGAGTTGTTGCAGGGAGTGCGCATGGACCTCGAGTTCAAGCCCTACCGTTCCTTCGACGAGCTCTATGTGTTCTGTTACCGCGTCGCCGGCGTCGTCGGGCTGATGATGACCCATATCCTCGGCTATAAGGACAAGGCGGCTTTTGCCTATGCGGAAAAACTCGGTGTAGCCATGCAGTTGACCAATATTTTGCGCGATGTGCAGGAGGATAAAAACATCGGCCGTCTCTATTTGCCCGTTGAAGATCTGGAACGGTTCCGGGTCAGCCGCGAGGATGTCACAGAAGAACGCTGGACGCCGGCCCTGCAGCAACTGCTGGGTTTTCAGGTGCAGCGGGCGCATGACTATTATGAGCAGGCCGATGCGGGTATTGATCTGTTGTCTACGGAAAGCCAGTTTTCCATCAGGGCGGCCAGTCGCATCTATCGCGGTATTTTGTACCGTTTGCAGCAGCGGGACTGTAATCCGTTTATGGGCAGGATTTATGTTCCGCCGGCCGACAAATTGATGATCCTGTGCAATGAACTCGCGCGCGGATATGTCAAAAAGGGACGAGAGCTGATCGTGGAGCGCCATCCGTGATCACGGCACACCACAAGATGTGGGCGCATGGGCTGTTCCGGCCTTATCTGTTTTGGCTTTTTCGTCGACATTTTTACGCCTGTCATCTGTTGGGCGCTGAGCCGGCTCTTGATCCGGATGCGCCGGTGCTGCTGCTGCCCAACCACTCTTCCTGGTGGGACGGTTTTTTCGTCTACCTGTTGAACCATCATCTCTGGC
>CAZISM010000098.1:16456-20055 GCA_964541895.1 uncultured Cytophagia bacterium | reverse complement strand
TTCCTGAATTGATCGATCGGCGGCTTTTTGAGCACGAAACGCTCAGTTCAGGTTTGTGTAAAGCGCTATTTCCAGCAGAAGCCGGCGAAAAGATGTTGCGCGACCAGATTGGTCGCGCTGCGGCGGCTCGACATTTTCTTGATGAGGTATTAATAGCCAGTTCTATTTCTGGATCTCTCATCGTCCACCGTGTCGCCGCTGTTGCGCTTGCCGTTTATAGCCTCTGCCCTGAAGGGCGCACTGGCGTCATAATATTTTTTGCTGACATCGATTTCCGCTATCAGCACGCCCGGATGATCCGGTTTTAATTTTTTGGCAATGCGGCCGTCCGGGGTGATAAAATGGTTGGGCCAGCTGTGTCGGGCTGACGAGTTGGCGAGCAGCATGAAAAAGTGATTGATGCCGGCATGGGCCTGGGCTGTGACCGGCATGATGACGGGGTGGATGCCGCCTTTTTTTTGCCGTGCATTGTAAAAAGATTGAAACAGAACCTGCACGCCCTGCAGAGTGTAATCTCGATATAACTCGGGGAAGCGGACATCGTAGCAGATAAGAATACCGCAGATGATGCCGTTTACCTCAAAGGTGACATAGTGATCGCCCGGCGTATAGTATTTTAAATCGCTTTTTGTACAAAAACGTTTGTCATAGCGGTCCACGATGTTGCCATCCTGATCGATGACGTACAGACTGTTGTGCGGCTTGTGGTCGCCGGACAGACGATGGCTGCTGCCCAGTAGAACCCAGATGTTCAGTGAATCCGCCATGGCCAGTATGCCCGCGGTCTGCCGGTGCAGTTCATCCCAGTCCACCTGCTCCAGGGACGTAAAATCTTCCTCACCATATCCGGACAACGCACATTCCGGAAACTGCACAATATCCGCGCCCCGCTTTTTGGCTTCCAGCATCTGTTTCCTGATCCAGTGGCCGTTGGCGGCGATATCGCCAGAGACCGGGAACTGGCAGACGCCGACAACCAGTCGGCCGGAGTTTTCCGCTGCGGTCGCCGGCCGCACAACGGTGCAGAGAAGAACGAATAGCAACAAAGCAGCCGGGGGATACAACAAGGTTGTTTTCATAGACCTCTCCATTGAACTGGATAAGGTAGTGTTTTTCTACATTCCAGTCAACGAGTTCCATCGTTCGTCCAGATAAAAAAAATGGCACCATGCCGTCAGGTTCGGCATGGCGCCAGAAATGTCTACAATAAAAACGGCTGTCCTGCAGCCGTTTTTCCGCAGGCCAGAGCGATGTACTATTCATCCCCTCTGCTGTTTTCGGCCGGCCACGACAAAAATTGGCCTGGCCCGATTCACGTCCAGCTATGCATCAATAACTTGCAGCAGTTCTCTGTTCTTGATCGGCCGGGTTATAAATTCGGTGATGCCAAAGTTTTCCGCTTTTTGCGGCACCGTGGAATCGCCGTGATCATAGATGCCCACCAGCTTGAGATCGGGGAAAAGCCGTCTGATCCTGGAGGCAAAATCCAGTCCGTCCCATTGGTGGCCGCCATCATCCTTGCGAACCGTCAGATCCAGAAAGGTCAGGTCCGCACTCTGTTCATCCAACAAGTGCAACAGATCATCCATATCCCTCGCCACGACCACGTCATGGAGGTTGCTTAACATCAGGTACATTTGCATTTCGGACCGGAGTTCGTCGTTGAAAATCACAATTTTCATACTCTGGGCTGATTTGTTGTAGGTCCTTTTACAAACCTTAAGTAGCGACAAATCAGCCGGTTTGCGGAATCACATCAATAGATTTTTTGTAACGTACTGTTTTTATAGTAGTGCTGCAGTATGGCGCGGTAATCAAATCCCAGCTGCGCCATCACAGTGGCTCCGACCTGGCAGAGGCCGACGCCGTGGCCCCAGCCGGCGCCGATGAGGTGAAAACGGCTCACCTGGCCGGCATCGTCCCGCTCCCGTTCGATGTAAAAACAGGCGGAATAGAGATGGCTTTCCGAAAGGATGCGGCGGATGGCCAGCTCTTTGCCCACCCGTACCGTCTTTTTACTGCCCACCACATCCATCCACAGCAAGCGTCCGGAATTGCCGCGTTCGCCGGGCAAGAGATCGACCAGTTCGCCAAAGTCATCGCCGAGTTTTTTCCTGATCAGCGTTTCAACCTGTTCGCGGTCATAGCTCACGCGCCAGCGAAACAGTTCGCGGGTGTTGTAGGGCAGGCGGGTGGGAATTTCATACTTTATCGTATTACAATAAACATCCGGTTCGCTGTCAATGTACGCTTTGACCAGCTCTTCATCACGCAAAGAGGTGGACAGGTCTGCTTTGCCGTCGACACCGGCGACCAGGTAGGGGACGGGGCGGTTGTCCCAGACGTATGGATAGTCCTCCATGACTCCGCCGCAGATTTTGGCATAACGGGCATCGCAGACCCGTTGCCCGTAGAGGAGATTTTCCCCAGCGGTTTCGCGCGTGGCTTGCACCGAAGCGTCGGTCACCTTGCCCTTGCCGTGATAGCATTGACAATGGTCATCCGCGCAGAGATGAAACGGTTCGTCGTAATGGTGTTTGCCCATGGTGGCGAGAATCGTGCTGCGGGCGGCGATCGTTTGTGCCTTGAGCAGCTCCATGGGATTTTCCGCCGTCATCTCGGACGAGTTGACGCTGATCAGATACTCTTCAATGTCCAGTTCGTTGATGGCCAACAGGCGGCCCTGATTGTTGAATCGAACCTCCAGCACGCCGGGCAGGGTCTGGGTGGCCTGATGCTGCCAGTGGAATTCGATGCCGACGGTTACATTCGCCAGCATGATGACGCCGGCTTCGTCGTTCGCTACGATGCGGACGCCGTCGTTGCAGACGAGGTCGCCGCAGCGGCATGTCCCATGGCTGGGCCGCAGGATCTCCTTGACCACAACCGCTTCGCCCACCGGCTCATAGGTGCGGACAAACTCCCGGGCCTGGCTCTGATCGTCAAAAGGACCGGTGACGACCCAATAGTCGCGGTTGTCCATCATCATATGGTCGAGCGGCAGGGTCAACCCCTGACGCCAGAGCGTCGCCGTTATGCCGCGCGCTGTCAGGGTCTGGATAGTATCAAGAGCGTCCTGCTCCTGTTCGGCAATGGCCAGACGTACACCCCAGCGGATCTCGGCCGCAACGGCGTCGTGGCCCTTGATAGTATACCATTCGCCGGCCTGGCCTTCGCCCTGGACGGTTCCGTCCAACGCAACAAAGTGGAACGAACCGCTGCAGGAAAAACGGATCTCTTCTGCGGACTGTATCATGCCGATGCGAACCGTAGGATTTTTTACAGACATGCTCATCGTCCTCCATTCATCACGAATAGGTGCTTGAGGTCTTTGGGTTATTGTGCACGCAAAGTCAGGACATCATAACGCCGAAAAACGCACTTTATATTTTTGGTCAAACCGTGTTGGATACTTTTGCGGTCCGAGATGTGCGTCCGGCTCATCCGATTTATGTACGGTGGGATAAAGACTCTGACGGTCCGTTCTGATGATCACAGGCGCTGTTGAATCGCTGCAGGGCCATGACGAGAACAAACGCGGCCGGCAAAAGCCATTGGATCTTGACGTGATGTTCGCCGCAGTACCAGTCCCAGCGCTC
>CAZISM010000098.1:0-16356 GCA_964541895.1 uncultured Cytophagia bacterium | reverse complement strand
GCAAAAGCCATTGGATCTTGACGTGATGTTCGCCGCAGTACCAGTCCCAGCGCTCGCGCGGCAGGTTGACCCAGAGATAGGCCAGCAGATTGTTGCCTGCGTGCAGCAACACGCCGGGCCAGATGCTTTGCGATTTCCACGACATGTATCCGAGGACAAAGCCGAGCACTGCGATCTGGATGGCGGCCCAGGGGTTGAAATGGATCAGGGCGAAGAAAATGGCGGACAGGACGATGGCCGAGGCGGCGTCCTTGAACTGCTCCAGGGTTTGCAGAATGAGGCCGCGAAACAGCATCTCCTCGCTGAGCGCCGCCATGACCACTGCCCCGGCGATGATCAACGCCGCCTGGGAAGCGTCTTTGGCTTTCATCAGATTTTCCAGCTCGTGCTTGAGAATGTCGGGCATGGGGAAGAACAGATTCAGCAGGCGGTCCAGCTCATCGGTCAGAATCACCACAGCGACGCTCAAGAGCACGCCCCAAAACAGCACCGGGAGCCGCACACGGTGGATTCTGAAACTGTAGGTCCAGGGCAATCCTTTGGACAAGATCATGATCAGCGCCGGCAACACGATGACCAGCTCCTGCACCAGGATCAGCCAGTCGATGGGCAGAAAGGCGCCCAAGCCCTGAGCCACGATAATCGCCAGGATGGTGAACAAAAAAAGTCGCCCCAGGTCCTTGGGGGTCATGAAAGCAGGCGGTTCGTTATTCATGCGTATCCGATTTAGAGTGACTGGAGGTGATTTGCTGTAGTAAAATGCCGGCGGCCACAGCCGCGTTCAGAGATTCGCCGCGACCGCGGCAGGGGATGGTGATGAATCGGTCTGAATGGTGCAGCACGATCTCTGATACCCCTTCAGCCTCGCCGCCGATGACCAGCGCGATTTTGTCGGCGTGAGGAACAGTGGTCTGGCCGTTTTCAGCCCGCGAGGTGACGATGTCATAGCCCGACTGCTGCAGCAGCGGCAGGACGGTGCCCAGGTCCATGTCGGCAAGACAGCGCAGGCGGAAGAGGGCGCCCATGGCGCTGCGCACAACTTTGGGATTGTACAATTCAACGGTATACCGGCTGAGTAACACCGTCTGCACACCAAACCATTCCGCCGTGCGCAGTATCGTGCCGAGATTGCCGGGGTCATGCAGCTGGTCCAATATCAGGAGCGTGGGCTCGTGCAACCCGGACCAGCGCGGAGCGGTGACGGCCGATTTCTCCGCCAGGGCTACAATCCCCTGCGGGGCATCGGTGTCGCACAGCGAGGCCAGCGTAGCGGCGGAAACCTCGTGGATGGCGATGGCCCGGTCCCGGGCGCTCTGCAACAGACTCTGCCGCCGCGGTGACGGCTCAACGGCGCTGGTGATTATTTCGTGAATGATCACCGGGCTGGCCAGCGCCTCTTCCAGCAGACGCACCCCTTCCAGCAAATATCTGTTCTCCAGATCACGATATTTTTTATGATGCAGGGAACGGAGATATTTAATTCTGTTGCTGGAAAGCGGCATGTTACTGTGCGAGTTTATTTTTAACGGCGTCGATGACGGCCGCATCGCTGATTTCACTCTGCTCGCCCTGTCGCAAATCTTTGAGAGCGACAACGCCCTTTTCTATTTCGCTGTCGCCCAGGATGAGCACGCAGGCCGCCTGCATGCGATTGGCATCGCGCATTTGCGCTTTGAAACTCTTGTCGCCAAAACTCATCAGGGCCGGAATAGCTGCCGAGCGCAACTGGAAAACCAGATCCAGGGCTTTGTGTTTGCCCTTTTCCCCCATATAAGCCACCAGCACCTGCGGTTCCACAAGCGGTTCCGGCGGTAAACCCTGCTCCTTCATGCTGAGAATGATGCGCTCGATGCCGGAGCCGAAACCGATGCCGGGTGTGGGATCGCCGCCCAGCTGTTCGATGAGGCCGTCGTAACGGCCGCCCCCGCACATGGCGTTTTGCGAACCGATGCCCTGCACCCAGACTTCGAAAACGGTTTTAGTATAGTAATCGAGGCCGCGCACCAGCTTGTGATTGATCACATAGGGACGCTGCAGCCGATCGAGATGGCCGCACAAGTGCTGAAAATGATCGTGGCATTCGCCACAGAGATGGCGGCTGATGACCGGTGCTTCGGCAATGACCGGCTGGCAGCCTTCGACTTTGCAATCCAGCAGGCGCAGGGCGTTGCGATCCAGGCGACGCTGGCAATCCGGGCAGACGCGATGCAGGTTCTGCCGATAGTACGCTTTCAGGGTTTCGATATACGCCGGACGGCATTGCGGGCAACCGGTGCTGTTCAATTGAAAGCGCAACCCTTTGAATCCCAGCTCGCTGTACAACTGCCACGCTATGGACATGACTTCCACGTCCACGGCCGGGTCCTGTTCCCCGAACGCTTCGACGTTGAATTGCGTGTGCTGGCGAAAGCGTCCGGCCTGCGGCCGTTCAAAACGAAAGATGGGTCCCATGGAAAACAGTTTGACCGGCTTGGGCAGCATGTGCATGCCGTTCTGCAGGTAGAGACGGATAAAGCCGGCGGTGAATTCGGGGCGCAGGGTAAGGCTGTTGTCGCCCTTGTCGGTAAACGAGTACATCTCTTTTTCGACGATATCGGTGGTTTCACCGACGCCGCGGATGAACAGGCGGGTGTCTTCAAAAATCGGCGGATCCACCCGTTTGTAGCCAAAGAGGGAGGTGATGTCGTTGATCTTTTTTTCTATACGCCGCCAATACGGCTGTTCTTCCGGCAAAACGTCGCGCGTGCCGGCGATGGATTGATATTTGGACATATGGGATCTTTCGTGCTCTATCTGCGTCAGGCAGATACTCGGGTTAGATGTATTTTTGTTCTTCTTTGGCAATGGCCTCGATGACTTCTTCGGCCGAATGGGCGGCGATGAGGCGGTCGCGAAAATCCTTGCGATGCATGAGGCGAGAGATGCGGCTCAGCGCCTGCAGGTGCGGACCCGTGGGATCCATAGGCCCAACAAGAAGAAAAACGAGGCGAACCGGCTTTTCATCAATGGCCTGAAAATCCACCTCGCTGGAGGTGATGCCGAACGCCGCCACCAGCTCGTCGACCGCTTCGGTCTTGGCGTGCGGAATGGCGACGCCTTCACCCATGCCGGTGCTCATCACCCGTTCGCGCTCTAAAACCTTGGCCAGCGCCAGATTGCGGTCTCGCAGCTTTTTCGTCTGTTCGAGCAGGTCGATCATCTCTTCGATGATCTTTTCCTTTTCGGTGTTTTGCAATGGAATGCGGATGACCTTGTCGGTCAACAAGTCCTGCAATCGCATAGTATCTCCTTGCTCCTAGATGTTGCAATAATATATCATAAATTCATCAATTTCCCAAGAACTTTCCCTTGAGCCTGCCGGGCCGGCGCGTGCTCTTTTCCCTTGTTTTTCAGCGGCAAGCCGTTATATTATAGAATGCGTTCAGACCACGGCAGACACTGAATATTGGGAACTCGAAAGCAAAGCCATGTGTGGTTTGTGGGCAAGAGATGTCGAACCTCACACGTGTCCGGCATTTGGTTCAGGAATTCAAACCGTCAATAACCGCGAATATTTATTTTGGCGTTCATTCGCGTCAATCCGCGGTTAATTGCTTTTGGACCGCACACGATAATCAATTCCCATGATGAGGAACACATGTCGCTTTATGATCTGATCATACAACGGCGCACCATACGCCGGTTTCGACAACAGCCCATCGCCCAGGAGGACCTGGTCGACATCGTTAACGCCGGCCGGCTGGCGCCCTCGGCGTCCAACCTGCAGCCGCTGGAGTTTCTGGTGGTCCAGGATAAAGAACTGGCAAAGTTTGTATTCGACCACACCAAGTGGGCCGGCTATCTGCCGCCGGAACAGGGGCGGCCGGGCCCGGAACAGGCGCCGATGGCCCATATCCTGATTCTGGTGAATAAAAAAATCAGGCCGGACGGCGGCGGCCTGGATGTGGGCGCCGCCGCGGAAAACATGATCCTCACCGCTCTGGAACGGGGCATCGGATCCTGCTGGATCGGCTCCATTATTGAGAGGCCGGTGCTGAAGGAGCGTTTTCACGTCCCGGAACATTTCGAACTGGATTCGCTGCTGGCGCTGGGTTATCCGGACGAAGAACCGGTGGTGGAACCGCTGCTGGAATCGGTAAAGTACTACAAGGACGAAAAGGGCCGGCTGCACGTGCCCAAACGGACCCTGGATTCGGTTCTTCATATCAACAAATATTGAGTGCCCTATGCCGCAACGCGATACCATTATCAGCTACCTCAACCAGTACCTGGAGGTTGGGTCCATAAAGGATTTTGGTCCGGTGGGGCTGCAGGTGGAAGGTCGTGATCAGGTCAATCGGATCGTTACCGGCGTCTCGGCCAGCGCCGAGCTCTTCCAGCGTGCGGCGGACCTCAAGGCCGACATGGTCATGGTGCATCACGGCATGTTCTGGGAGCGCGACCCGCGCGTTGTCCGCGGTTCGTTGAAAAAACGGTTGCAGATCCTGCTGCAGAACGAAATAACCCTGCTCGGCTATCATCTGGTGCTGGACAAGCACCCTGACATCGGCAACAATGCCCTGGCGGCCAGGGCGTTCGCCATGACCGATATCAGTCCGCTGGGCGATGTGGGTGTGCAGGGCACGGTCGGGCCCTGGCGCCTGGAGCAGGTGGCAGCAAAGACCGAACAGCTCTTCGGCCAGGCGCCGCTGGTGTTCGGCAACGGCCCTGCCACTATTCAGCGTATGGGCGTTTGCTCCGGCGGCGCCGAGTTTGTCCTGCCGGAAGCGGTGGCCGCCGGTCTGGATCTGTACATCACCGGCGAAGCCAAAGAGACCACCATGCACTATGCCCGGGAAAACAACATCCATTTTCTGGCGGCCGGGCATTATGCCACCGAGCGGCTCGGCATCCGCGCGCTCGGCGAACATGTCGGGGAAAAGTTTGGCATCGAGGTGCGGTTTATCGACATTCCCAATCCCATTTAGTAGAATCCTTTCCCGTTTTTCTGCATCTATAGAAAGAGAGTTTAATCATCCGACTGTTTCAGGAGGCGTTAATGCGAAATGTTATCATCATCGGTTCGGGTCCGGCCGGTCTGACGGCGGCTATTTATACGGCACGCGCCAATCTTAAACCCCTGGTCATATCCGGCATGGAGCGCGGCGGCCAGGTCACCCTGACCAATGATCTGGAAAATTTTCCCGGTTTTCCCAACGGGCTCGGCGGCTTTGAGATGTATCAGCTCTTGGAACAGCAGGCCACACGGTTCGGCGCCGAGATGCTCTATGATGTGGTGACCAAACTTGAGCTGGACGGTGATATCAAAAAAGTGCACACCGCCAACCAGATATTTGAGGCGCGCACAGTGATTATCGCCACCGGTTCCACGCCCAAGCGCATGGGCGTAGCGGGCGAGAACAAATATATCGGCAAGGGCGTTTCCTACTGCGCCACCTGCGACGGTTTCTTTTTTTCCGGCAAGAACGTGGCGGTCATCGGCGGCGGCAACAGCGCTCTGGATGAAGGGCTGTTCCTCACCCGCTTTGCCAACAAAGTGACCATCATTCATCGCCGCGATCAACTGCGCGCCGATGCCATTTTGCAGGATCGCGCCCGCGCGAATGAAAAGATCGAATTTATCTGGGATTCGGTGGTGGAAGAGGTTTTAGGCGACGGATCGGTCAAGGCCTTGAAATTGAAAAATGTCAAGACCGGTCAGATCAGCGAATTTCCGGTGGACGGCGTTTTTGTTTTCATCGGCCACCATCCCAACACCGAACTGTTCGGTGAACAGTTGACCCTGGACGAGTCCGGCTATCTGGCCACGGACCGGCGCATGCACACCAACCTGGCCGGCGTGTTCGGCAGCGGCGATGTGCAGGATTCCGTCTATCGTCAGGCCATCACCGCGGCCGGCAGCGGCTGCCAGGCGGCGCTGGAAGCGGAGCGGTATCTGGCAGGACATTCAGGAAAATAGCTTTTATTCCAGTGGGTCAGGGCCGTACGGGCTGTCGAGCCGTGCGGCCCTTTTTTTCGTATGCCTTATGCATATACATCGGAATCGCTGCAGCGCGACCAGCCTGGTCGCGCTATTTTCCTGTTCATATCGTAAAAAGAGGACCCCGGATGTTGCCGCGCCTTTTGCGGCAACTCAAAGTGTCGTAATTGATTTTTGCTTTCTGGTCGGGCGATCTGGATTTTTTTCAAGCAGTCGCTGCGCGACGCCATACCCTCACATGTTATACCAGGCGTTGAAACGCCTGGCTGCCTTCGCCTGGTCGCTACGCGACCCCAGGCCATGAAGCAGGTATCCCTGTATCTCGGGCACATGGCCGGGCGATAAGAATTAGAGGGTGAATTATTTTAATAAAACCATCTTGATCGCCACCTGATGCGCTGTGATTCCCTCCCTGTCATTATAGATCACCTGACACAAATATACTCCCGAAGGAACCAACCTGCTGTTGTCGTCTACCCCATCCCACACGATCCGTTTTTCGCCGGCCGCGCACGCTTCGTTCCAGGTGCGGATGATGGCGCCGGCGCTGTTGCAGATGCGCACTGATATGCGCCCGTCGGCCGGCAGATGAAGCGGAACCGTGGTCTGGCTGTTAAAGGGGTTGGGATAGTTGGCGAACAGACGAAATTCATCGGGCGCGGTCCTGCCATCCGTAGCAACAGCAGTTTTTCTGCTGATAACGATGGACAGCGCGTTGTTGCTCAGGTATTCGTCGCCGGCCAGGACGAGTTGGAATTGAACGGTCAGAGGATTCTCACCTTCCGGGGACCAGCCGGCAAAGGTGAGCCTCCTCTGCTCCTGGCTTTTCAGATCAAAAACAGTGGATCTGTTACGATAGACCAATGCTCCGTTGCGATCCTTGATCTCGCAGATCGCCTCGAACTCGCTTATTTTTTCCACACCGCTGTTCTCGATGATGATTTCCGGAGAGATGGGTAAAGCAATAAATGCTCCGGCTAGTGGTGCTGAAATTTGTTTGATGCGGATGTCTTTGTTGAATACCGCCTGTACGGTCATGCTTCTCTTGTTGTTAGCGGGATTCCGGTCGCCTATCACATGGACCGCGTATTGCAGTTGGTACAGGGATGGACGTCGCGGCGTCCAAACTGGAAATTGTACCAGAAGGGAATCCGTCAACGCGATCGCCAGAGTGTTCTGAAAATTCTGGTACACCGTAATGCCGGCTGAATCGATGATACAACTGGCAATGATTTCTCCGCTATATTCAATTCCATAATTTTTTACTATAAAGCCGGGGTTTTGCGCCTCGCCGGACATAACTGTTTGCGGGGCCACTATTCTGTCGATGCCGAGATCCACATAATCGTGTTTGTCGTTTTCTATGATCGTCACCATTTGATTGCAGGCTATGTTTTGCAGTGTTTGGATCATGCCGCTGGGCCAGTGCACGGTCAAGCTGTCCACAGAGGTTCGTGATCCTAATCCATAATTCAAGCAGAGTCCGTTGGAGCCTGCGCCAATGCCATCCACCAGCAGGGCCTGCCGCCGGCCGCCGAAATAAAGATCGACGATGCTGCCCAGCCCGGCTCGGTTGCTGCGAGTGCCGACGAGTTTCAGGCCGATCCAGTTCTGTTGCAGTGATGCGTTCACATAGAGGAAGGAACGCTTAACGTTGGCGTCGCTGATGCAAAGATCGAGACGGCCGTCGTTGTTGATATCGGCCGCACTGGTGCTGTAGCCATGCAGATCAACAGACAAACCGGAAGCGCCGGTGGTTTCTGAAAAAACGGCGTGGCCCTGATTACTGCAGAGGGACAAGCCCGTGCCATAGGAGGGATTGCCCAGCAATACCACATCCAGGTCAGCATCGTTGTCCAGATCTTCCCATAAGGAAATATAGGGCTCGTGGACAGATGTATTGGACTCCAGGGTGGTTTGTAAAAATGAACCATGGCCGTCATTCTGCAGCATCGTTATCTTGCCGATATAACCCTGGCAGACGGCGAGATCAAAGTCGCCGTCCTGGTCATAGTCCACCCAGGTGGAGGCGCAGGCTTCGTACAGGTTCAATGGGAGAGGGGAAAAATGGCCGTTGCCCTGATTGACAAAAACAAACGCGTGCCGTTGGCCGCCGACATAGAGGTCGAGGTCGCCGTCCCGGTCATAATCACACCAGGCGGCACAGCGGCTTTTGCCGTTGCTGACCTCGGCCATGCCCAGCTGAGCCGTAGCGTCCGTGAATGCCATGTTGCCGGTATTGCGCAACAGCTGGTCCTTACAGCCCTCGGTGAAATTCGCCACAAAGATATCCACCAGGCCATCGTTGTCATAGTCGCCCAGGGCGACCGCATAGGTCATTTTCCCTTCAGGTTCAGGCGGCAGATTCTGACTGCGGTCGGCAAACATTACGTCATTCATATTTTGATAGAGACGACCGGGTGCGGTATAGCCGCTGATATAAATGTCCGACAGGCCGTCGTTGTTGAAATCGGCCCAGGCGGCGCAAGAGGTGGGTGGATCCTTGAGGAGGTGGCTCGGATCGGTCAAATCACTGAACGACTTGCCATTGGCATTGAGCAGAAATTGTGCCGGTCCAAAGACATTGGCGAGGTAGGCATCCTCATAGCTGTCGTTGTTGATGTCGGCAAAGGCAGCGCCCTGGTAGGTGGTGTGAGAAAAGTTGTATTCCTGCGAGCGCTCCTGAAACAGGATCTGGGCAGCCGATGAGCCGATCATCAGCATGAGAAAAAGGAGGGTACGCATATCGAACTCTCGCTGAATAGACGAATTGCATTTGATTTGATGCTAAAATTTAATAATTTGGCAGCATAGATGCCAGAATTATTCAGATAAAAAGCGCGTAATGGTCTATGCGGATGGATTGCAGAGCCTGGTCCAAAAAGCATAATCCGCGAATGACGCGAATAAACGCGAATTGGTTGGCATAAGGCTTTGAATCTGATCATCCGTGCCGTTCGCTGACTTGGCTTTTTGACGGCACGTTGGCTTGAACCAGATGCACGTCAGGTTTCCATAGAAAACCTTTGCCAGGTTATCATTCTCCATTTCACAAACATGCAAATGAAAACGCTTACACCACGCATTCTCTTTATAAAGCCCAGCAACAGCAGCTTTATCGTTCGCGATGAAGCCATGTTGGGAAAGCGCTACCAGGTAAAGAGCTTTTTGTATCTTTACGGCGCCTGGTGGCGGCACGTGCTTAGCCTGTTGCAGCTGAAATTTTGGCTGTTGAAAAATATTTTTGCAGCCGACATGGTGTTCGTCTGGTTTTCCGACTATCACAGCTGGCTGCCGGTTTTATGGGCCAGGTTTTTTCGCAAAAAAAGTTTTCTCGCCATTGCCGGCTATGATGTGGCCTGTCTGCCGGAACTCAATTACGGAGTTTTTGTGCGGCCGTTCCGCGGCTGGTGCAGCCGCACCAGCCTCCGCTATGCCGACCATCTGTTGCCCGTTGCTGCGGCGCTGGCGCAGGACATAGAAACGCACGCCGGCCCGGTGCGCGGCCGTATCCGCGTGGTGCCGTTCGGTTTTTCGCCAGAGCAATGGCGCCCATCCGGACCCAAAGAAGCGGATCTGGTTTTGACCGTGTCGCTGGGTGATGACATGCGCCGCGTCAAGATCAAAGGGCTGGATCTTTTTCTCGAGGCCGCGCGGGCCATGCCCACTGCACGCTTTGTCATCATCGGTCCCACCGGGGAGGCCTTGCGTTATCTGCAGGAGCGGCAGCCGGCCAATCTGCAACTGATCGGGCCGATGCCCATCGAGCAATTGGTGGGATGGTGCCGGCGCGCCGGCGTGTACGCGCAGTTGTCGATACGGGAAGGTTTGCCCAACGCGGTCATTGAAGCCATGATGTGTGAATGTGTTCCGGTCGGAACCATGGCCGGCGGTATTCCCGAGGCGGTGGCCGGTGCAGGGTATGTGCTGAAGGAACGAACGGTAGCGGCGGCGGTGACGGCGCTGCAGCAGGCGCTGCAAACCGATGAGGCTCAGCGAAAGCGCATCCGCGAATTGGCCATTGAACGCTATCGGGACGGACTGCGGGAAAAAATCATTGGCGATCTGATCGAGCAAGAGGTCGCGTCCATATGAGTACGCCGCTGGTCTCGGTCATTACGCCCACCTATAATCACGAGCGTTTTATCGCCGATTGCATCCGTTCGGTGCAGGCGCAGACCATGCCGGACTGGGAAATGATCGTGGTCAATGACGGCAGCACCGATCACACCGCCGATGTGGTGCAGGGTTTTGTGCCGCAAGAGCCACGGTTGCAGCTGATCAATCAGGTCAACATCGGCGGCCAGCGCTTGGGCGAGTCCTACAATAAAGCGCTGGCTGTTTCGCGCGGTCGTTATATCGCCGTGCTGGAGGGGGATGACTGGTGGCAGCCGAACAAGCTGGCGTTGCAGGTGCAGGCGCTTGCGCAGCACCCGGAAGCCGTCGTCGCCTGGGGCCGGGCCGAACAGGCCAGTCACGATCTGCAGCGCGTGCTGCGCGTGATTCCGGCAGCGGATTCGCCGGCTGAAACGTTTTACACCAACAAGCCAGTCGGACGGTTGTTGAACCTGCTTTTGTTTGAAAATTGCATTCCTGCCATGACCCTGTGTATTCGCCGTGACGCCTTGTTGCAGATCGGCGGCTTTTTGCAGAGCCATCAGTTGCCGCTGGTGGATCTGCCGACTCTGCTGGCCTTGAGCTGTCAGGGCGAATTCTATTATGACGAAACCATTCTCGGCAAATGGCGCCATTATGGCAGCCAAACGACCAAAACGTCTACAGTGGATAATATCAGAAAAGCCTTTGCATTGAGTATGGATTTTTACAAAGCCATGCCGGCTGCGGTTAAGCCGCAGCTGCACGTCAGCGAACACCGGCTCAGGGCCTATTTCCGTTCTGCAATTCATATCGCCTATGCCCGTTCCGGGCGGTACCGGCTGTTGCGCAGGGATTTTCGCGGCGCACGAGCGGACTATCGCAAGGCGATTTTTTCCGGTCCGTGGGGCAACTGGATGTGGCGGCTGCGCAGCGTAACCGGCTACCTCTTTTCGCTGTTCGGCAAAGATGTGGAAAGTCTGGCGCGCCTGCTGGGCAAACCCGATTACAAATCATGATTTCCAAACAATTCCTCAAATCCTCCGCCGTCTATTCCATCATCGGCTCGTCGTCGCTGGCGTGGAGTGTCATCCTGTTGCCGTTTTATACCCAGCTGCTGACGCCGGCGGATTTCGGTCATCTTGCCCTCTACACCGGCTTTTCCTTTCTCATCCAGATCCTGGTCAATTTCAGTCTGGACTCTTATATCGTAGTGCATTACGTCGAGTACCGGGGCGACCGTCCCCTGCTGCGCGCGTGCATGGGTACCATTACCTGGTCGCTGCTTGGCCTGGCGGCTTTTTGGGTCCTGCTGTCGCTGGCGGCCGGAGATTTGCTCTTCCGTTTCGTGTTTCGCGATGCGGCGCTGTCGTTTTTTCCCTATGGATTCATGTCGGTCCTCACCGCCATCGGCAACAGCTTTTTCAAGACCTACACCAATCTGCTCATCTATCAGCAAAAGCTGCGGCGGTTTTTCTGGGTCAACGTGTTCAATTTTGTTTTGACCATCGGCATCAGTCTGGCCGGTCTGTATCTGTTTCCCTATACGCTCGTCGGCCCGATGTGGGGCCGTTTGCTCTCCGGCGCCGCCATATTTCTGCTGGCGTTTTTTCTCATGATGAGCGAGTTCGGCATGGCGTTGCAGCGCCGTTTTTTCCGCGAGATGCTGGCGTACTGTTACCCCATGGTCCTGTATGCGCTGATGGTATGGGTGCTGACCTATTTCGATCGTTTTATCATCAACCATTTTTTGCAGCCTGAAGATGTGGCCGTGTATGATGTGGCGGTCAAGTGCACGCTGTTGCTGGAATTTATGCAGGGCGGACTGGCCAATGCCATTTATCCACAGGTGTTCAGGATCTGGAAATCTCCGTCGCCGGATCTGCAGCAGGTCAACAAATATTTTACCGGCTTTTCGGCGGTGACGCTGTTCGCCATTCCTCTTTTTGTGGTGGCCATGCCGGTGCTGGTGCCGCTGATCGTCAGGAATCCGACCTATTACAACGGTTTTCCTTTTCTGCTGCTGTTGAGTCTGGGATTTGCCCTGCGGGCCATGTACAACCTCTACCTCGCGCCGTTCACCTTTTTCAAACGAACCGCGCTGTTGCCGCGTGCGCTGCTGTTGTCCGCTCTGTTTCAAATCATTCTCAGTATTTTGCTGATCAAACCGTTGGGCCTGAGCGGCGCCGTATGGGCCAATTTCATCGCCAAAGCATCGCAGGGATTTTTTCTGGGCATTTGGGCGCGGCCGTTGCTGCCGGGGCGGTACAATCAGACCAAGTTGATCATGTATCCGCTGCTGTTTATCGCCGTGGCGGTCGTGTTGAACCTTTTCTCACCCGTGTACAGGCTTGTTACCGTTCTCTGGCAGATGCTGGTGTTGGAATTGGTGGTTTTGCTTCTGTACCGGCAGGAATTAAAAATGGCGTGGGCAGAGGTGAGAAAAAAGTGGGGAGGCGCAAAGTTCTAAATGGCCTTTTTGTACAGACGCGGAGCAAACGCTCTGCGCTCCAACTTGGCTGCGTTGGCAATCTCGCAAGTGTTGGGCGCATGGCCGCTCGAGATCAAAAGGGCCGCATAATCCGGACGCGCACAGATTCTTCGGCCGGCAAAAGACGCCGGCCTCAGAATGACAGATCTTGATGGAGCGTGAGCCGTTCTGAGGCTCAATTCATTGGGAATCTTTTGTGTGACGGATAATTTGCTGTGCCGAAGAATCTGTCAGGTGATGGTCGCCGGCAAAGGTGATGGGTGTACAGCGAGGTACTTGGGTGCAGACGCGGAGCAAACGCTCTGCGCTCCTGCTTGGCGCTGGGCGCAATGACAACACACTAAGAATTTTCAGCATTCCTTTGCTACGCGACAGACGAATCCATTATTACCCTGCCGTCAGTTCATCAAACACCGCCGCCAGTCGGCCGGTCAAATGTTTCCGCTCAAACAACACCCCGGCTTCTCCTGTTTCTGGTCCGCTCCCTGCATATAATGTTTTTATCGCCCTGACAATGCCATCGACATCGTTGGGCGGCACCACCACGCCCAATTGATGCTGTCGAATCAAATCCGCTGCGTCGCCTTCCGGGGCCAGGGCGAGAATGGGCAGGCCGGCGCCGATGTATTCATAAACTTTGCCGGTCACAATACCTTTGTTGGCCGGCGCGTCATCTATGATGAGCAGCGCCGCGTCGCTGGATTTCAGATGGCTCAGGCTGATGTGATGGGTGACATAGGGGATGTATTCGAAAAGATCGTTGACCGCCGAGGTGCGGATGCGCTGCAGGATGGCCTCGCCGACGCGGCCGACGATGCGGATGCGCAGGCGGGTGCAAAATTCGGGCTCGAGCCGGCGTAATTGTTCCAGCGCCTGTAACAGGTATTCAGGATTGCGGTTGCCGTACATGGAGCCGGTGTAGGTGATGGTAAAAAAGTCGCTTTTTTCCGGCACGCAGATATTGAAATCCTCTGCGTCGTATCCGTTCGGCAGCAGCTGCCAGCGTTCGTCCCGCAGCAGCGGGTGCCTGCTGAGCAGATCTTCCTTGACGCCGTTGGATACCGTTAACAGGCGATCGGCCCGGGTCAGCACCGATTTTTCCATACGCCGTTCCAGAGAGGCGGCCCAGAACGGCCGCCATTGCGGTGTCGAGAGCCAGCCGATCCAGGAATCGCGGAAATCGACCACCCACGGCTTGCCGCTCCAGGCTGCCAGGCGCCGGCCGATCAGATGGGTGGTATAGGGCGGAGCCGATGAATAGATGAGGCGAATGTCATGTTGACGGCAGATCTGTTTTCCCAGGTGCACGGCAGGATAGAGCCAGGTCATGCGCGCGTCCGGAACGAAAAAACCGGCGCGGACGAACTCGGAGATGCGCTCCGACCATTTTCGTTTCTGCCTACCGTCCAGCGACAGCGTCGCCATGTCCGACGATTCGTCGGCCTGGCGGCCGGTGAAGCGGCGGTACATTTTGTAAGGCTCCAGCAACGGCGCCCGGTAGACCGCAACGCCTGCAGGTATCTCTTTCTCCAGGCCGGGATCCAGAGCCGGATAATCGGCGTTGCGCGCTGTCAGCACCACCGGTTCCCAGCCGAACTCGCGCAGATATTTGACGAATTTCAGCGTGCGTTGTACGCCCGAGCCGCCCGAGGGGGGAAAGTAGTAGCTGACGATGAGGACCTGCCGCATATCTGCTTTCACCGGTTAGACAAGCGCTTCGACCGCTTCTGCCATGCGGTCCCAGGAAAAGGCCTTCTTGGCCACCGCCACATTGGCGGCGAATTCGGCTTCACGCCTTTCAGCATAAAAACGGATGACGGCGTCGGCAAAGGCATCCACGTTCTGGCTGGGGACCACAAAACCGGTGCGGCCATCCTGCACCACTTCCGGCAGCCCGCCGACGTCCGTGGCAATAACCGGCTTGTCGTAATGGTAGCAGATCTGGACGATGCCGCTCTGCGTGGCGGAGAGGTAGGGCAGGGCCACCACGTCCGCCGCAGCATAGTACAAGCCGACCTGGTCGTTGGGAATATATTGATCCAGCACTACGACGTCATCCTTTAATCCCAGCCGTTCGATCTGATCCAGGTATTTTTTTCTGTCGTCATAAAATTCGCCGGCCACCAGCAGACGGGCATCAACGGTGCGGCGGATCCTGACCATGGCGTCAAGGAGCAGCTGCAATCCCTTGTAGGGGCGGATATAGCCGAAGAAGAGAATATGCGGCTGTTCGGTCAGGCCCAATCGCTGCCGCGCTTCGGCTTTGCTGAACCGTCCGTGAAACATTTCATACACCGGGTGCTGCACGCGCCGGAAGAGAGCGTCGGGCACCAGCTGCAGCAGATCCTTTTCCACCGATGCCGACATGACGATGTAGCGATCGTCCGGCTGCAGCGCCAGGCGGGTGAGAAAACGGTCGCCGATGCGTTTTTCGTGTGGAATCACGTTATCGCAGATCCAGAGCACTCTGCTCCTGCCGCCCTTTTTCGCCATACGGGCGATGGTGCTGAACGCGGGCGCAAAAAACGGCAGCCAGTATTTGAAAATGACCACGTCCGGCTGCAGGTTGCGAACCATACGACCGACCTTGTACCAGGAGCACGGATTGATGGAATCAAGAACGGGTTGCGCTTGCGTCTGCAGGGGATCGGGTCCGGATTCCATTTGGGTCTTGCCGGGAAACAGCAGCGATGGGTATTGGCGGGTGAAGGAGAACACGGTCACCTCGTGACCGCGCTCGAGCAGGATTTTGGATAACAGCCCGATAAAATGGGCGATGCCGCCGCGATGGGGATAGGCGGTGCCGACGATGACTACTTTCATGGTTTGTTCGCTCAGGTTTTGTTCAACCAGCGTTGGCAGGCTTGATAGACCGTGTCCACGTGCAGATATTGCATGCAATTGTTCGGACACACGGCGGCATAGTAACAGTCACAATCGAAATCGGGTTCGAGTATTTCACCGTTGCCGTATAATTCAAATTCATGTGTGTTAAAGGTATTATTGAACAGGATCACTGTTTTCTGCAAGCCGATGGCGATGTGGGTTGCCATGGTGACGGCGGTGACGACCAGGTCGCATTGATCCACCAGATGAATGAAGCGGCGCAGCGGAAAATGGCCGAAATAGGCGGCCCCGCTCAACCGGCTCAGCCGCAGGTTCTTTTCGTGTTCCTGTTCGCCGCCAAGGAGCAATACGCTGTACCCCTGCTGCAACAGCGCCTTGGCCAGGGCGATCCAGTTCTCCTCGGCCCACAGGCGGGAACTCCAGCGGCCGCCGCAGCCGGTGTTGAGGCCGACGACACCGCGTTTGCGGTCCAGAGGCCAACCCTCTTCCTCTTTGCCGGCATCGAGAATATAGGGCTCGCCGGCAAAAGTATAACCGGCGATTTCAAAGATCTCCTGCATATATGATTTGGTGTTGGCACGGCTCAAGTCGTCGAACAGTCCGGTCATGAACTTGGCGGTAGCGGCCGCATCGGCCGGCCACGGCCGGCTGTCATGCAGCACAAATCCTTTTTTGATCCTGGCGGAGACCGAATTGGCCAGGCTACAGGCTTCCAGGTCCTTGTCCAGATTGATGAGCAGGTCGAATTCGGTCTGCTGCACGATGGCGACGCCGATGGCGTCAAAGCGCAGCACATGATCCACCTGGCGCGGCAGCACATCCGGACTCAACGTCAGCCAGTAGATGCGGCCGGCCGGATACTCTTTTTTCAGGCGATGGAGCAGCGGTGTGGTACGAATGACATCGCCGATAGCGCCGAGTTTGATGATGAGAATACGTTCTC
>CAZISM010000097.1:0-20073 GCA_964541895.1 uncultured Cytophagia bacterium | reverse complement strand
GCGAACATATAGTTGTCATAGGTCACCGTAGCCTGAAAGGTGTCACCGAACTGGCGGCCGTCTTTCCAGATATAAGTGTTGTCCTTGCACGTCACACTTTTCGGAAAGGTGACGTTCATGATATTCGCCTGCTCTGCGACAATGTGCGACATCCATTGGCCGGCGATGCCGACGCCGAATCCGCGATAGATGCGATATTCGAAATAGAGATGCGGATCAAAGGGCCGATAAGGCCGGTCCAGCAACCAGGCTTTCCAGTCCGTGTCTTTTTCCTGCAGCAACGCCGGTTCGCCGCGATGACGCCAGCGCGGGCCCCAGTAGGACTGGTAGGCATCCACCATGCTGACGCCGCCGAGCACGCCGGAGGCGATGGTCTCGCGAGCGCCGCGCGAAGCCGGGGCGCTGATGCCCTGCGTGCCTATTTGCACGATACGGCCGGAGAGCAGGACCGCCTTATAGGCCGCTTTGGCCGATTCGATATCGATGGCCATGGGTTTTTCGCAATAGCAGTCCTTGCCGGCTTCCACCGCAATCTTGAGCAGCGGCGCGTGCTGAAAATCGCCCGTGGCGATGATGACCGCATCGATATCCTTGAGCGCCAGCATCTCATCCATGTATTTGTACTGGCGTGGCGCCTTGGCGCCGCTATCGGTCACCAGCTTGGCCCCTTTTTCACGATTGACGCTCCACAGATCACAGACGGCCGTGATATCGACATTGCACGGCTTGCCCAGTCCAACAACCTGCTTCATCAGCGCCGAGCGGGCCCGCTCCGAACAACCGATGACACCGATGGAGAGGCGGTCGTTCGCGCCCAGGATACGTGAAGAACCGACGCTCATGCCGGCCACGATGGCGGAATTTTGTATAAACTGGCGACGGGACATGGTGTTCATGCTGTTTTCCTCCAGATGATGTTTGCTTCAACCTTGAGCACTAAAAACCGTTTGACCTTGTATTAGAACCTCTTCGATATGGAGCTGATAGCCGTCGGCGGCATTCGTTAACGAAACGATGACCAGGTCTGCCTCTTTGCCGGCGGCCAGCGCGCCTTTTCTATCCCAGCCCATCAGTCGGGCTGGATTGGTGGAACAGATGCGACTGGCCCTGACCAACGCATCAGCCGGCGCTAACGCTTCATGTAGTTCGTACCATACCCCTTCCATGGGCCGGGTGAACCAGTTCAGCAGATTGTTAAACGCCTGCGCCATGGTAATATTGCCGCCAAAGAGCGTATTGGGTCGGCCCTTGGCTTGCAGATAACGGCCGTCCTCGCTGACCTGTCCGGTTACGCCAAAAATAGAAAATTCGCGCAGATCAGGCAGGCAGGTGGCAAACATGCTGTCGGAGATGCCGATGATGCGATCTACGCCTTTGCGCCTGATCGCGTCCAGCACATAGGCGGCATCCACATGAATGCCGTCCAAAATGAGTTCTGCTGAAATTTCTTTCGAGCGCAGAATCGCTTCCAGGGCGGCGCCGCGGTTGAACGATTTGAACGAGACCGGCGTTGGACCATTGAACAGATGCACCGCCAGCCGCATGCCGTGCCGAACCGCTTCTTCATATAGCAGATTGTCGGCGCCGCTGTGTCCGCAGGCAATGACCACGCCCTGCGTCTGCAGGTGCTGCATCAGGTTCCAGGCGGCATCGCCCCATTCGGGTACGACGTTGACCACGGCGATCAGGCCGGCCGCCTGTGTCTGCAGCTGCTCAAATACAGCAATGTCGGGGCGAATGAAATAATCGGAATTGTGCGCGCCGCGAAAGGCCGGGTCTTTCATGAACGTACCTTCAATATAGAGGCCGGCGAGCACGTTTTTCACCAGAAAAGAGGCGGCCTCCGAAACGCGATAGCCTCCAAAGTGGCCGAACACCTGCAACAGCTGATCAAAGGGGGTGGCGATGCTGCTTAACAGCACAGCGGTGGTGCCGTTGGCGGCATAGGCCTGCGCCGCCTGCTCCATGCCGCGGACATAATCCTCGGCTTTGGTGGAAAAGCGGTCGCTGGTATAGAGGCCGTTGGAACAGTCAAAGCCGGCGAGGCCGTTGCTGTGCAGATCGATGAAACCGGGCAGGACAAGGCGGTCGGCGGCGTCGATAATACGGTCGGCGGCGAATTCGCGGCGTTCAGGGCCGATATAGGTAATGCGGCTGTCTGTGATTTCCAGGGTGTCCTGGCGGCAACCGTCCGCCAGGACCAGGGTGCAGTTTTTGAGCAAGGTTTTCATTTTTGGTCCATCGCTAATACATGAGGCGAGCGATTGGTGCTTAGCAGGCGACGAAGCGGGACGCTTCGGCCACAGCAAAAGATGGTTAACAACAGTATATGAACGCAAAAAAACATTCGCGGCCGGCGGATTGACTTCAGACTTGATCTTCTTTCAGCTTTCATGTGCCTGGTTGACAGTTTAATCATTCCTGCCAAGATTCGCAAGCCTTCTCTTTGGCGCTGTTCAGCGAAGACGCCGCTGCGGAAAGAGCGCCATTACGCGACAGGGAGAGCCG
Organism: uncultured Cytophagia bacterium; assembly: GCA_964541895.1. Lineage (GTDB taxonomy): Bacteria > Zhuqueibacterota > Zhuqueibacteria > Residuimicrobiales > Residuimicrobiaceae > CAZISM01. Next base: position 17,565 of record CAZISM010000097.1, on the reverse strand, counting down.
CTGCCGTTTACGATGGCGAGGGCGCCGATGAACAGGAGAATGCCTTTGCCGGGCAGCGGCTGCAGCCGGCATAGATTTTCCAGATGCAGACGGCCGAAGGAGGCCAGACATCGTCCGACAGCAAAGTCCTGGCCGGCGCTGCCATCCACGCCGGCGCTGTCGATGCCGATGCCGAGAATTTTTCTTTTGGCGCAGAGAAATTCGGCTGCGGCGCCGGTGACGCCGGGAAACGTATGCCAGTAATCGACAGGGGGATCGCTGTTCCAGTATCGGCTCCAGCCGGTTTCGATGAGCAGCCAGTGGTGTGGCGGTATGGGTCCGAATCGCTGTTCCCAGCGTTCAATGTCAGCCAGATCAATCCGATATTCCGGTTCTTTCCGGCAGCGGCTGCGGCAGTTTATTTTTATCGCCGGCGCCAGCAGCGACTGCGGCTTAACGTCTGCCATGGCTTTGCCATCAGCCAGGTAGTGTTTTGGACTGCCTAGGTGGGTGCCGTTGTGCTCGCCAATGCTTAGGCGATTCAGGAAATAGCCCTCCTGCGTCAAAGAGGTCCATGCCTCCACCTCTGTGGCAGGATCGCCAGGCCACAGCGGCATGACGGCCGAGACCGGCCAGGAGATGTCAACAATGGTCAATGGCGCTGGCCGGTTTGCGCCGGCAAAATCTTGCAGCAACATGCTTGGCTCCCTCTCTCAGGCGGTCAGATCCGGTTGTTCGTAAATACGAACTAAATGATTAATAATTGAAAAATTAGGACAATTAAAAGTTTCTGCTCCTTTCTGCTTGCATTTTTCCCATAGAGTGCTTATTCTATTACGAATAAATTTTCATTTAATCAACATAGTTTGAATCCCGGTGTTGTCCGGACTTTTCTGCCAGCGATTCGGCGATGTGGTCGAACCGATACGATCCCTTACCTGACGTGGAACCGACGCCGCGTTTTGTCAAGTTGATGTTTATATATGTTCTGAAATGAGTGATGTATACTCGAGTGGTTGACCTCGAACCAGCTATAATCAGCGATGTTACTATACACCAATGATGAGAGGAATCATGAGAAAAAGGTATGCCCTCCTCCTAGGACTCCTGGTTGCTGCAGTTTCTCTGCACGCCCAGGGTGTGCGCTTTCATGGCTCGCTGCAGAATTCCATCTACAGCTATGAGAGCGATGAAACTCACACGCGTATTTATCAGTACGCGCAGTTCAACCTGCAGAGTCCCTGCCGCCACCTCGAGTTGAACGGATCGCTGCGTGCGCTCAGCGATGCCAGCGGCTCGTTGGACAGCGATCAGCGATTCCGCGCCTATGCCCTTAACCTGGCCCTGAAGAATCTGTTGAATCAAAGAGTCGATATCGTCGTTGGCCGACAGTTTCTGCATCCCGGCACGGTGTTGGGCGGGCTGGACGGTGCGCGCGCCGATATCAAACTTGCTTCCCGCCTCTCTGTACAACTTTACGGCGGCGTCGAAAGCCAGTATCAGCGCAAGGCAGAGGTCGAGGAACGCACCACCTTTGGCGGCGTCATTAACTGGCGCAGTTTCCTGAGCACCAACTGGCAGGCCTTTTATATGCAAAAGGACGGTCTGGATGACCAGGTGTGGCAGTTGGCCGGTCTCAACCTGGACAACCGCACCCTGCCCAAAACGCGCATGCGCGTGCAGGTGCATTACAACACCAAAGCCTCCGATCTGCACCGTACGTTAGTGCAGGCGCGCACCAGCTGGAACAAAAAGCTGGCTACGGTTTTAGAGTTCCGTCAACAATCCCCGCAAGTGTATGCCGGCAGCTATTTCTCCATGTTTGAATTGGAGAAAGCCAGCCAGATGCGCGCCGGCGCCGTCTACGCTCTGACCGGAGCCTGGAACCTGGACGGCCAGTATCGCCACATCGCCATGGAAGACGGTTCGGCGGATCAGATCTATCTGGCGTTGGCCAATGACAACGGCAGTCTTGGCCTGATCTATGAGAGCGGCGATGCCGGCGATCAGACAGGCCTGATGTTCGATTACAGTCTGGAGCTCTTTCCCCGTTTTATCGCATCTCTGTACATCGACTATTCCAAGTATCGCACCGAAACCGTGTACGAATACGATCAACAGCTGGCCAATGCTGTGCGTTGTTCCTACAAACTGAACAGTCATTGGTATGTGGACCTGGAATACCAGTGGTTGAAAAATCGCTTCAAAGACAACGACTCGCGCATTTTGAACCATTTGTCGTTCCGCTGGTAACGAGAGGATTGGATATGAAAAACAGCATACTTTTTATCATAACGGTACTCGCCGTAGCCTGTGTCTGGGCGCAAGCACCCACGGACTCGTTGATCTTTTCTCACAAGCTGCACATGGAAGGCGGCGCGGAATGCAGCGCCTGCCATGCCAAAGCCGAAACCAGCGCCGAGCCGGCGGATAACCTGTTGCCGGATATGGACACCTGTTACAACTGCCACGATAAAGAGGCGGAGTGCACCATGTGCCATACCAAACCGGACGAGGCCGGCAGCTATCCCCGTTACACCAATCATATTGCCCTGTTTCCGCACAGCAAACATGTGGGCGAGAAAACGCCGTGCACGACCTGCCACGCCGGTATCGCAGACAAGGCGCGCGTCGGCAAAACGCATCTGCCCGGCATGAAAAAATGTTCCACCTGTCATAACGATCTCGACAAGCCGGATTACTGCTACGATTGCCATAGCAGGACGGAAAAACTCAAACCGGCCGATCATACTCTGGACTGGCGCCGGGGTCATGGAGCCGTCAAGCTGGCGGCCAAGGACAACTGTCAGCTGTGCCACAGTGATAATTCGTGCCTGCAGTGCCATCAGGGCGATAATCTGGATCGCCAGGTTCATCCGCTCAATTTTCGCTTCAGCCACGGCATGAAAGCGCGCGGTGACAAAGAGAATTGCTACACCTGTCACCAGGATCAGAATTACTGTCAGGATTGCCATCGCCAGGAAATGGTGATGCCGCGCAACCACGCCAGCGCCGGTTGGGCCAACAAGAAAACCGGCGGCAGCCATCGTCGCGCCGCAGCCATGGATTTGGACAACTGCGTGGCCTGTCACAATGACCGCAACGGCGATCCCATTTGTGCTGAATGCCATAAAGCACAGTAGCATTGCCAGCAAACGTGATTAAAGAGGGCTTTATGAAAAAGTTGTATTTGGCTATCGCTTTGTGTTGCGCCGGTTTGCTGGTTTGGTCAGGCTGTTCGGATGATAAAAATCCGTTGCCGTCCAAATCCCATCCGGAAAGCTGGGCGCAGATGTCGGTGAGTGACAACCACGGTGACAAAGTGCTGCAGTCCGGATTGGCCTCTTGCGCGGAATGCCACGGCAAAGATTACAGCGGCGGCACCAGCAAAATATCCTGCTTCAAATGCCATGCGGACTATCCGCATGGAGCGGATTGGCTGGCGAGCGACAAAGAAGGCTCGCATGGCAAATACCTCAGCAAAAAGAGCTTTGATCTGTCCAGTTGCCAGCCCTGTCACGGCAAAGAGCTGCAGGGCGGCGACGGCATCATGGCGTGCACGAAATGTCATGCCACCTATCCCCATACCGGCGATTGGATGACGAAAGGCAAGGATACTTTTCACGGCCGCTATCTGCAAAACGCCAACTATGCCATGGCTGAGTGCCAGGTGTGCCACGGTGCGGATTATATGGGCGGTTCCGGCAAAAAGCCCTGCTTTCAATGCCACCAGTCTTTTCCGCACAACAGCAACTGGTCGATAAAAGGCAACTCGCAATTCCATGGCGCTTATCTGGAAGGCAAAGGGTGGTCGCTCAGCAGCTGTCAGGGCTGCCACGGCGCTGATCTGCAGGGCGGACCGGGCAAAAGTCCCTGCATCAGCTGTCACCAGCTCTATCCGCACCAAACCGGGTGGGTGGAAAAGAGCGACGCCCAATTTCACGGTGCTTATTTAAAAGCGAACAGTTGGTCGCTGGCCAACTGCTCAGGCTGTCACGGACCGGATTACACGTCCGGCACCGATAAAGAGTCCTGCGGTCGCTGCCATGCTTCCTACCCGCACGCCTCCGGCTGGTCCAGCCCGGCGGCAACAGCCTTTCACGGCCAGTTCATTGCCCAGGATAGCTGGTCCATGGATGAGTGCAAGACCTGCCACGGCACGGACTATAAAGGCGGCAATTCTGAAAAGAGCTGTCTGACTTGCCATGCCGACGCTGGTGGACCGGAGAATTGCAGCTTGTGTCACGGCAGCGCAACCAACATGGCGCCGCCGAAAGCGCTGAATCGCAGCACCGAGGTCACCGACATGGGGGTGGGCCGCCATCAATTGCACGTTGTGACCTTTAATTACAGCTGTGTGCTTTGCCACGTAACCCCCAAGTCGTTCGGCGATCCCAGCCATATCGATGCTGCGCCCCATGCTGAAATCGTCAGCCTCTGGAAATGGGACCGAATAACGGCTACCTGTCAAACCAGCTGTCACTCCAACAAGCCCGAACTGGACTATACCTGGAATCACCGTTAAGCGAGAGCGGATAGTTCCAGCTTTTAAATATTACGACTAACACGAGAACCCCGGTTTGACAATCGGGGTTCTCGCGTATTATCTGGTTTAAAGTTTGAAATGATAAAGTTTTTTGTAGCGCGGCCAGTATGGTCGCGATGGGCCACGGCGGAATGCGGCATGGATATCGCGGCTGTTTGAATGTGCGGGAATTGTTAAAATCATCCGGAAGCGCAGGATCGCGACCAACCTGGTCGCGCTACACCAAAATGAAATCTGTACAACAATGTGCCGGCCGTGGAATATGAAAAGATCACTATACATCGTGCTGTTATTGCCCATACTGTACTCTGCCTGCGGCAAAGACAAGGGCCAACGCACCGAGCCTGAATCATCCGCCCTGCAATTCAAATGGCTCAGGACCAGCGGCGCCGCTATCGTCGACGAAGACGGCAAGGTGGTGATTTTGCGTGGTGTCAATCGCTCCGGCCTAGAGTACGACAAAACCGGCGCCGGCATCAGTCAGGCCGAGATTCAATACATCGTCAAGGAATGGAAAGTGCAGATCATCCGCCTGCCCTTTAACCAGGACTGGATCATGCGTGACGCCAACTATGTCGCCTATTTCAAGAAGGTTGTTAACTGGATCACAGAGGCGGGTGCCTATGTCCTGCTGGATCTGCAGTGGAAAAATACCACCGAAAAGATCCCACCCATACCGGACGAAGAGGCGGTGACCATGTGGAAGATGGTGGCTGAGCGTTACAAAGACAATCCGGCCATTCTCTTCGACATCCACAATGAAGCGCACGATGTCTCCTGGGACGCGTGGCGCCGGCGCGCCGGCCAGATTATTGAGGCCATTCAATCGGTCCATCCCAGAGCGCTGCTGTTTGTCAGCGGCCTGGATTGGGCCTATGATTTGCGCGGTTGGGGGGAAGCACCGCTGCCGTATGCCAACGTGGTTTACTCCACCCATCCCTATCCGTTCAAAGCCGAGCCCTGGGCGTGGGACAAGTATTTCGGCCAGTACGTCGGCAAAATCCCGATATTTGCCGGGGAATTCGGCGGCGGTGATAATGACCTGGAATGGGGTCGGCGGCTGCTGGACTATTTTTCCGCCAGGCAGATCGGCTGGACCTCCTGGTCCTGGTCCAATGAACCATACCTGACGCAAAGCGATCGCCGCACGCCGACGGCGTTCGGCAAACTGGTGCAAGCCGCTCTCACCCAGCCTGGCGGCACCACTTCGCTGCGATTGTCACAACTGCAGGTACTTTATATCGGCAGGGATATCGCCACCATTGCCTGGCAGACCAATGAGGCATCGGATTCGCAAGTCAGATACGGCCTCACCACCGCCTATACCGATTCGGTCACAGCCACGCCCATGGTCAAATCCCACAGCGTCAAATTGACCAATTTAAAACCCGGAACCCTCTACTTCTTCCGCGCGTTCTCCCGCGATATCTCGGGATTCACCGCCGGCAGCAAGGATTCGACGTTTTCAACACTACCCTGACCGACTGTGAACACTACTTGTGCCGAATAATTAAATATTTCTTTTCAGTTCTGGCAAGCCTGATGCTGCTGCTCGCTCTCGCTGCGGCCGTCTATTTTGTATCCTACTATCGCTTTGTTCACAATTCTAGTTCTTCGCTCAACACGCCGGCTGCGCCGGGTTTTTTCGGACAAAGGGTGAATCCTTTCATCGCGACCGGCGGCGTACGCTGGGTGTGCGGCCACAACTTTCCCGGCGCCACGACGCCGTTCGGCATGGTGCGCCTCAGTCCCGAGACCGTCTCCATGTTTTTCCGCGAACGGGCGCAAAATACCTCCGGCTACTATTATGGCGATGACGCCATCATCGGTTTCAGCCACACGCGCCTCAGCGGCACCGGCGCTGTCGATGGCGGCCACTTTCGCGTCCTGCCGGCTGTTGCGCGTCAGCTCCATCAAGCTGTGCAGGGAGAGCTTTATCTCGGCTACTCGCATGAGCGAGAAAAGGCCTTTCCGGGCTATTATGCGGTGGAACTGCCTGACCTTGACGTTTTAGCCGAGTTGACCGCCACCCCGAGAACCGGCGTGCATCGTTATACGTTTAATACGATGGACACCCCGCATCTTTTGATCGATGTCACGAGTGCGCTGGGCGGGAAAAAAAGCCGGGAGGGCTATGTGCGCCTGCTGCCGGAGGCGCACCGGATTGAGGGGTCGGTTAAAACCTTTGGCACCTTTTCCGGTCGCTACGGCGGCATCCGTGTTTACTTTGTGGCCCAGTTCGATCGTGCCTTTCCCGCCTGTTCGATTTTCAAGGACGGCGAGCCACTCCGGCAGCTCGAGGCGGAAGGCGACAAGTTAATCGCCGATGTCGTGCTGGAGAAGCAGGCTGATTCATGCGTGGTTGAGCTGCAACTGGCCATCTCGTATGTCAGCATCGACCATGCCCGTCTCAATCTGCAGGCGGAAGCGGCCGGAAAGAGCTTTGATGAGGTTGTCGACTCGGCGCGCGCGAGCTGGGAACACTATCTTGGTCTGATCGAAATCGAGGGCGCCACGGATCAGCAGCGGCGGATTTTCTATACGGCCCTGTACCGCTCCTTCATCATGCCGACACGATTTGACGATGTCAACGGCGATTATATCGGCTTTGACCGCAAGATCCACAGGGCCGAAGAGCACGGCTATTATACGGACATGTCGTTGTGGGATACTTTTCGCACCGTGCATCCTCTCTATACCTTGATCGCGCCCGGCGTGCAACGCGATTGCATCCGTTCGCTGGTGGCCATGGCTCGACAGGGAGGTTGGCTGCCGCGCTGGCCGTCCGGGCACGGCTATACCAATTCGATGCTGGGCACGCCGGCCGATATCGTCATCGCCGAATCCTGGCTCAAAGGCATTCGGGATTTTGACATCGACACCGCTTATGAGGCCATGCGCAAAACCGCGCTGGCACCGACGCCGGCGCAGGCTGCGTTTTCCGGTCGAGAGGGTGTGGAGCATTACCTGGCCAGCGGCTATTGTCCCGCTGATCTCATGGACGAAGCGGTCAGTCGCACGCTGGAATTCGGCTGGTCCGATCACGCGTTATCCTTGCTGGCGCGCTCTCTGGGCCGCAGCGAGGATGAGGAGATGTTTCAGCAGCACAGCCGGTTTTATCGCAACCTGTGGAATCCACAGACGCAGTATTTTCAGCCTCGGGACAGCCAGGGCCATTTCGTTGAGCCGTTCAAGCCGCTGCGGCTGACCTATTTTGATTTTCAGGAACGCTACACCAACGACTATGTGGAGGGAAACGCCCTGCAGTGGCGCTGGGGTGTGTTTTACGATCCGCAGGGTTTGATCTCGCTGTTCAAGAGCCGGGACGATTTTGTCAGCGAGCTGAACGCTTTTTTCAGCCATGCCGGCGCTTCCCTGGGCTCGTGGAAGCCGGATACCTATTACTGGCATGGCAACCAGCCGGACCTGCATGCGGTCTATCTGTTCAATGCCGCCGGCCGGCCGGATCTGACGCAAAAGTGGCTGCGCTGGATTTTGCAGCATAAATACGATGACAGCTATGTGGGGCTGGAGGGCAACGATGACGGCGGCACCTTGTCCGCCTGGTATGTGTTCAGCAGCCTGGGATTTTACCCTGTCGCCGGCACCACGAGATACGAATTAGCGGCGCCGCTGTTTCGCCGTGCCCTGATTCATATGAACGAACGCACGCTGGAGATACGCAGCCGGAATTGGTCTGATGAGGCTATGTATGCAACACGGGTGAAGTTGAACGGTTCGGCTCTGGATCGCAGCGTATCTCAGGACGAACTGGTTGGAGGCGGGGTGCTCGAATTCGAGATGAGGTCAAGTCCGCAACCGTAATTCTGATGATCTGGCCGGCGAAAGTGGAATATTAATTCCAGTGTGCTGCCATGAAACAGAGGCATAAACGTTCTCTGTTTTTCCCGGCTCCGGCCTGGCTCGAAATGTCGATATGAGGGGGATTCTTTTATGCGATTTTCTCCGATGGCACCCTCGATCACTCCCGTGGAAGATATGATCCGGCTGGATGCCGCTCTGCGCGGCGTTGTGCAAACCCTGGTCTATTTTGACATGTTTGACTATCCCTTGACCGCTTGGGAGCTTTTTCTCTATCACCCGGATCCGAACATCTCCCGTTCTGTGCTCGAAAGCAGGCTGGCTGCTCCGGCCACCCTGTCGGTGTTGGGACATGAAAAGGGGTACTATTTCCTGCGCGGCCGCGCGCACCTCGCCGGTCAGCGTGCGCTGGCCGAGCAGAAGGCACAACCGCTGTTGCACATGGCTCGCACCGCCATGCATCGAATCAAAAAGCTGCCATTTGTGCGCGGGATTTATCTTTCCGGCGATCTGTCCAAGGGTGTGGCCGGCGACAGCAGCGATCTGGATTTTTTTATCATCACCGCCGCCCATCGCGTCTGGCTGTGCAAACTGATGCTGGCGCTTTTTCGCCGCATACCCCGCTGCAATCCCCATCGGCTTCTCTGCTTCAACTATCTGCTGGATGAAAGCGCCATGGAGCTGGCCGAAAAGAACGAATACACCGCTTTTGAAGTCGCCGCATTATACCCGCTGTGGAACATCGAGTTGCTGAAACGGTTCTTTCATGACAACGAGTGGGTCCGCCGTTACATTCCCCGCTATGGCCAGTCGGCCGATCAGGTCTCTGTCGAACCGTACCTGCACTATAAAGCGATCCGCGCTGCCGAGGGGCTGGTCTTTGGGCCGGTGGGATTTGCTCTCAATCTTGTGCTCAAGGCCGTTTGGCGGGTTTATTGGAGGATCAAATATGGTGCGGATCGGGAAACGCGCGATCGTTTGCTGGCAGGCAGCCAGAGCCTGTTCAGCAAATCGCACGGCTATCCGACCGCTCAGATCGTGCTGCAGCAGTATCACCTGCGGCTGGCTGCCTGGGGATTGGCAAGCAGGGATGAGAGTTCGGACCGCCGCTATTATCACACCGTGGCCGACTATTACGACCAGGAGTCGGAGCGGTTCGAGGAGCATTACCGCAACAACAAGATCCTGCAACGCCTTCGTGACGATTTTCGTCGTATTACGGAGCAGTACCCGTTTCAATCCTGTCTGGAGATCGGCTACGGCCCCGGCCTGGATCTGCGCTACTTTGCCGAAAAATATCCTGACCGTTGTGTGCGCGGCATCGACGTATCGTCCGGCATGTGGCGCCAGGCGTGCGCCAACCTGCAGCACCTCGCCGCTGCCGATGTCCGTGCCGATATCGGCACGCCCGAGGAGCTTTCCCGCCTCTATCCGGATCAGCGCTTTGATTTGATCTATTGCTATTATGGCGCCTTGAACACCGTAACCGATCTGGATGTGGTCGCCGGGCGGCTGCGTCATCACCTGTCGGACCAGGGTGTAATGGTGTTGACGTTTGTCAATCGCTGGTATCTGTTCGATATGGTGTGGAACCTGCTGCGCCTGCGCTGGCGCAAGAGCGTGGCCCGGTTGCAGCCGGAGTGGCCGGGTTATGCCCCGCAGCGACCGCTGGCCAGTCGATGCCGTTCCAGCCGCGAAATCAAAAGGGCGTTTCAGCCCTGGTTTACCCTGGTGGAGCGCAAGGGATACAGCATTCTCTACCCGGCCTGGTTTCGTCATCGCTTTATAGACGGCAGCAGTTATTTGGGGCGTCTCTTGTGGCGCATCGATCAGCTTTTCAATAAAACGGTGTTCTGGAATTGCGGCGAGTACAGCTTGTATGTATTCAGGCCCCGCTGATCATCAGTCTGGATATGACGTCAGCCTGCAGGTCTGTCGCCGGGGCAGCCGGCGAGTGTGGTCGTGCGGGTTTTGCGGTGCGGTCGGCGAGAACAGGAGCTGATAAAAGATCCGCCAATCCCTGGCGGTGATCGGGATATTTCGCCTGAAATCCGGCATAAAGCGCTTTATGTTTGGTGGAGACGCGCAGGGAAAAAGCGAACGCTTCCGCCACGACGCGGCCATAACGACGCAGCAACTCCTGCACGGCAACCGGCTGCACCGGCAAACGGGTGAGCTGCTGCAGTTCCTGCACAAAGCGCTCCTGCGTCCAGGGCTCGCCGATGAACAGATTATAGTTCTCGCCGCTTGCGCCATACAGGGAGAGGTAGTGAATCATGGCAGCCGTATCCTCGACATGGATGAGAGACATCCAGGCCGAACCGTCGCCATAGCGGGGAATAATACCGGATTGCAGCATCGGTTTAAGGTAATAACTTTTGAACCACGATTCAGGTCCATACACCCAGGAGGGGCGCATGATCTGAACCGGTATCCGCTGCCGGCGCGCCGCGGCCACGATGGGAGCTTCGCCCAGGCTGTATTCACGGGCAAAGCTGGTCGGGCGATAGGGCGCGTCTTCGGTAATCCATTCATGGCCGTGCGAACCATAGCTCAGGGTGCCGGCAACCAGGACCAGCAACGGCGGCTGGGGCTGGGATTCAAGCCACTGCAGCAATCGACTGTTGGCGCGCGCGCTCTGCAGACCGGCTACCAATCGACCGAAGCGGCCTTTGCCCGGGATACGGGCGAAATGATAGATCACGTCCGGCTTTTCGCCTGCCAGCGTGCGCCAGTCAAACCTGGATAACGAACCGTGATGGAGCCGTTGCCGGTCGTTCTGCCGGCGGAGAGGGCGAGCGTGCACGAGATAACTCGTCAGGCCATTGGCCTGTTCCAGCCGCCGGCCCAGGGCGCTGCCCATAAAGCCGCTGCCGCCGAGGATGAGCGCATGCTCGAGCGACCGCGATGAGGATAGTAAATCGGCGTTGTACATCTATTACCCTTTTTTTGCCGCTTCTTGTAACCATTTTCAGCGACAAACCATTCCCCAAACAGACCTGGACTGCATGTATACCAACCACGAAGCTATAGTTGATGTAAAGATAATAATATAAATAAGATATATCTCGCAGTTCGTGCTCGTTTGGAGATGCAGTTCGGTGGTTACTTTTGTTATTAATTGTTAGATCAACCGGACTGGTTGAGCAAAGAGCCAGAGAAACCGCGAATGAACGCGAATAAAAACATTCGCGTCCATTTGCGTGCATTAGTGGTTCATTTTTTTTAAATCAATCCGGGCCGATTGAGTGGCTTTGCCGGGAAAATACATTTTGGATTCCTGAGGCAATTTTTTTACCTTTACAGGCTAAAAACATGGAGAACGTTATGAAAAAATTATGGTTTTTCCTCACCTTTTTTCCGTTGTTGGCCCTGGCAGCTGTTCCGGGACGGTTCATGCAGTATCCGGACATCAACGGCGACAAAATCGTTTTCACCTATGAAGAGGACCTTTGGGTGGTGAACCGGCAGGGTGGACTGGCTACCCGATTGACCACCCATCCGGGCAACGAGTTCTGCGGCAAGTTCTCGCCGGACGGCAAGCAGATCGCGTTCAGCGGCAATTATGACGGCAGCGGCAACGTCTACGTAATGCCCGGCGATGGCGGTGTGCCGCGTCGCCTGACCTGGCAGCCGGGCGACAGCCGCGTGGTCACCTGGATGCCGGACGGCAAAAAGGTGGTGTACCGTTCCGGCGTGGAAAATACCTTTCGCCCCATCGTGAAGCTGTTCGCTGTGCCGGTCGACGGCTCTATGCCGGAAAAACTGCCGGTGCCGCGCGGAGTGTTGGCGAGCTTTTCGCCGGACGGCCGCAAAATGGTTTATGCGCCGCGCGGCAACGAAGAGTATTATTGGAAGCGGTACAAGGGCGGCCAATACCAGGACATCTGGCTCTATGATTTTAGCGCCGCCTCGTTCACCAAGGTGACCGATTACGTCGGCAAAAACAGCTATCCCATGTGGGTTGAAGAGAGGATGTATTTCGTCTCTGATCGCGGTGAGGACGGCATCGCCAACATTTATGCCTATGATTTCAAAACCCGGCAGACCAGCCAGGTCACCCGGCATGCCGATTACGATGTGCAGATGGCATCCAGTGACGGCCGCCAGATCGTCTACATGAATTCCGGCTACCTGTACGTGCTGGACTGCAAAACCAATTCCAGCCGTAAAGTCGATGTTTCCATTCCCACAGACCGCTGGAAAATGGCGGACCGCACCGTCAATCCCAAAGAGTATATTCAAACCATGGCGCTGGACCAGTCCGGCAAGATCGCCGTTTTTGAAGCGCGCGGCGATGTCTTTCTGGTCCCCACGGACGACCAAAAGCCCGTTACCAACATGACCCAGACCACAGCCAGCCGCGAACGCTATCCGCAACTCTCACCGGACGGCAAATGGCTGGCGTTCTTTTCCGACAAGAGCGGCGAATACGAGTTGTATCTGCAAAAGGCCGATCAGGCCGGGAGCGAATGGGTGCGCCTGACCAACGGCCTGAACAAAACCGTCTATCGGCTCGAGTGGTCGCCGGACAGCAAAAAAATTCTCTTTGGCGACAAAACCTTTACCCTCTATTACGTGGATGTGGAAACCAAAAAGCTCGTCACCATCGGCAGCTCCAACCGGCTAAAGAACGACGAATTCACCTGGGAGGCCACGGATTACACCTGGGCGCCGGACAGCCGCTGGGTGGCTTATACCTTTATCCTGGAAAACCGCAACAGCCAGGTTTATCTCTACAATCTCGAACAGGCCAAGTCCCACCCGCTGACCTCGGATTTTTATGATAACCTCAACCCTGCGTTCGATGCCAACGGCGAATATCTCTACTATCTCTCCTATCGCAATTTTGATGTGCAGATGGATGTGTTTGAAGACAATCATATCATCTCCGCGCCGGTCAAGGTCATGGTGGTGCAATTAAAATCCGGACAAAAGCCGCCGTTTGAAAAGGCGGATAAAGAGGAGAAGAAAGAGACCACGCCGGCGCCGTTTCGCATCGATCTGGAAGGGCTGGCCGATCGGACCTGGCCGCTGCCCGTGCAGCCCGGCAATCTGTTCTACTGCAAAGCCGGCAAAGGCAAGGTGAGCTGGGCTTCGGTGGATGCCTTCACCGAGGACGAATACGAGGAGCTCTACAAGCCCAACGGGGCTGAGAAATGGCAGTGGCATATCTATGATATGGAATCGCAAAAAGAGAGCAAAACGGATCTGAAAATTTCCGACTGGCGCATATCCGGCAACGGCGAACAGGTCATCATTAAAAAGAGCAATGACTATTTTGTCACCTCCCTCGACAAGGCGTTCTCCAGCAAAGCGCTCGGTGACAAGGTGAACCTCGAACGCATGACCTATCGCGTCAATCTGGTCGATGAATGGAATCAGATCTTTTCCGACACCTGGCGCTGGTACCGCGATTTCTTTTATGACGTCAACATGCACGGCCGGAACTGGAAAAAAATGGGTGACGATTATCGCACCTATATTCCGCAGTTGACCTCGCGCCAGGATTTGAACTGGCTGCTGTCGCAACTGGTGGGCGAGTTGTGTGTCTCACACACCTATGTCGGCGGCGGCGATATGGGGCCGCAGTGCCGGCCGGACAATCCGGTGTTTACCGGCGCCCTGGGAGTGGATTTTGCTCAGGATGGTTCCGGCTATTACCGTTTTGCCAAAATCTATGGCCCCACCGATTTCAACCGCGATGTCAAGAACCCTCTCGTACGTCCGGATCTTGCTTTGCGTGAAGGAGACTATCTCATCGCCATCGACGATCGCGAAATCAAATATCCGGACAATCCCTACAAATACCTGCAGGTGACCAAAGGGCAGAAGGTCAAGATAACCGTCAACAGCAAACCGCAGGCGGCGGGAGCCAAATCCGCTGAAATCGAACCCATACGCAGCGAGTACGAACTGCGTTACAACCGCTGGGTCGCGGACAACATTGCCAGGGTGCTGGCGGCCGGCAACGGCGACATCGGTTATATGCACATGACGGCCATGGGTGCGCACAATCTCGGCCAGCTCGACAAATTCTGGCGGGCGTTCCGTTACAAAAAAGGGCTGGTCATCGACGTGCGCGGCAACGGCGGCGGCTGGGTCGAGTATTTTGTCATCGACAAGCTCGAGCGGCAACAGGTGGCGTACAACACCATGCAGGGCATGGAGTCGTTCCGCTACCCCAACAGCGCCTCTCGCGCGCATTACGCGCTGGTGACCAACGAATACAACGGCTCTGACGGCGAAGCGTTTGTGGAACATTTCAAAGCGCGCAAACTGGGTACAGTGATCGGCGTGCCCTCCTGGGGCGGATTGGTCGGCATCATCAACGGCCAAAAAACCATCGATAACGGCACGGTGCACCAGTCCAACAACGCCTTTTACGGCCGCGAAGGCAAATGGCTGGTGGAAAATCACGGCGCTGATCCGGATATTTACCTGGAGAACGATCCGGCTTCAGAGATGGCCGGCCGGGATCTGCAGCTGGAGAGGGCGCTGGAGGTGTTGAAAAAGCAGATACAGGAAAAACCCTGGACCTTTCCGGCCAAACCGGCAATTCCCAAAAGATAAAGTAAACATTTTCAGCATTTGCTGACTTTTTGAGTATTATAGTTGGATAATGGGGGGACCGAGTGTCCCCCTGATTTTTATCATTTTTCAAGATTGATCATGACCGAACGGACACGAGATCATATTTTTCTTGCAGTTATCTTGCTTGCGGCGCTGCTGCTGCGGCTCTATCACATCGATTTCGGCCGGCCTTTTCTCTATCATGCCGATGAAATCAAGCTGGTGGCGCAGGCCGGCCGGCTGTTTTCCACCTATTTCATGGACAAGCAGGTCCATTTTGCGATCGGCACCTATCCGCCGTTCTATATTTACATGCTGACCATTCCGTTTGCCGCTTATATCGGCTTTAACCTGCTAACCGGCCGTTTTGATTCCCTGGCCGATGCCAGATCGTTTTATGAGCTGTCGCCGTTTCCGTTTTACCTGGCAGGCCGGTTGCTGGTGGTGATTCTGGGCGTGCTCTCGGTCTATGTTCTTTATCGCCTGGTCCGCCGGCTCTATTCCCGGCGTCTGGCTCTGCTGGCCGCGGCGCTGCTGGCGGTGAATTTTGTCCATGTCCAGAACAGCCACTACAGCACCGTGGATTTGCCGGCCAGCTTTTTTACCTTGCTGGCCGTCTATTTTGCCGCCCGGATACTGCAAAAGCAGAACACCTCCTCATACATGTACAGCGGCCTGTTCAGCAGCCTGGCGCTGGCAACAAAATTCAGCATGATCTTTGCCATTGTGCCGGCGCTGTATGCCCATTTATGCCATCACCTGGCCAAGCCTTTCTCCTGGCGGGCGCTGCTGAACCGGAAGCTGCTGCTGCTGCTGCTGGCTGCGGTGATCGGTTTTATGGCGGCCTGTCCGCTTTTTCTGCTGGATTTTCAAAAGGCTCGCGCCGGTCTGGTGGAAACCGGCCAATTTGAAAAAGAGGGCAAGCTGGGCAGCGGCGGTACGCTGTTCTCCTACTGGACCGGCGATCAATCGCAGGGATTTGGCGTTTTTTATCCCAACGATTTGCCGGCCACCCTGGGCTGGGTGCTGGTGATCTTTACCCTGGCCGGTTTGATCCGGCAGATCGTTCGCCGGCAGCCGGCGGATGTGCTGCTGCTTTCGTTCACGCTTTTGACCTATGTTCTGTTCGAATCCATGGCCTACAAGGCCATCCGCCATCTCTTGCCGATCATGCCGTTTTTCATGCTGGCCGCCGCCATGGCGATTCACGATTTGGCGCAGCGGTTGAGCCGACGGCCGCTGCGACAGGCGGCCATCATGGCGGGCATCGTCCTCGGCCTGGCGCTGCTGCAGGGAGGAAAAACGGTTCGCTATTTTTCCGCCCTGGCGCAGGAGGACCCGCGCACCAGCGCCCGCCGCTGGATCATGGAGCACCTGGCCGATGGCAGCGGCATCGTCACCGAGGCGTTTCCGCCCACGCTGCCCAATGCCTATGATCCCAAATCGGGTGAGTCCGTCCGCTACCGGCTTTTGCCGGTGAAACTCACCTCGCGAACGCTCGGCCGCAGCGATGAATTCATCCGAGCCATTCAGGA
Source organism: uncultured Cytophagia bacterium (assembly GCA_964541895.1). Classification (GTDB taxonomy): domain Bacteria; phylum Zhuqueibacterota; class Zhuqueibacteria; order Residuimicrobiales; family Residuimicrobiaceae; genus CAZISM01. The sequence goes on along the minus strand of CAZISM010000097.1, from coordinate 1,110 downwards.
CTCGTCGATGCAGTACTACATTGCCGACGGTTTTTCCAGGTCGTTCTTTGACTGGAAGTATTCACAGAAAAAATACCCCGCGATCGTGGCCGAGCGGCGGCGCTTTTTCGCCTGGGTGGAAAGTCAGAGCCAGGTGCTGAAAACATTCGCCGCTCAGGATCCGCATATTCAACCTGACATTGTCATTTACCAATTCAAGACACCGCTGTCGTCCAGCCCGGCGGTGCACCCATGAGTGGAGTTATGGCCCCGGAACCGCGTATACTGATTATTTCTCCTGCTTTTAATGAAGAGAGCAGCATCTGTAAAGTGGCGGCCGACATTCGCAGACACTGTCCCGGCGCGGATGTGTTGGTGATCAACGATAAATCCACCGACCGAACCGAACGGGTGCTGCAAGAGTGCGGCATCGACCATATTTCCCTGCCGGTCAATCTCGGCATCGGCGGCGCGGTGCAGACCGGCCTGCTCTATGCGGAGCGCAACGGCTATGATTGGGCGGTGCAGGTGGATGGCGATGGCCAGCATCCGGCCGAACTCATCGCCGATTTGCTGGGCCCGTTGCGGCAGGGGAACGGCGATTTTGTCATCGGCTCCCGCTATTTGGGCAGAAAGCAGAATGTCTCCAGCGTCTATCGGCTGATGGGCGGCTATGTGCTGTCCAAGCTGATCTTTCTGCTGACCGGCAAGGAGGTCAAAGACCCGACCTCCGGATTTCGCGCCTACAACAGGCACACCATCGCGTTTCTATCGAAAAATTATCCACAGGATTTCCCGGAACCGATCAGCACCTTTGAACTGATCGACCGGGGATTCCTCTGCGCCGAAGTGCCGGTGACCATGCTGGTGCGGGAACACGGGCGGTCGTCCATTCAGGGGCTGGCCACGTTTTTCTATATGATCAAAGTCATGTTTACCATTCTCATTACAAAAATTCGAAAGCGGTCTTGACATGCAGTCGTCGCCCTCGGTTCATTTTTACGGAGACCGGGTCATCTATGTCTCGGTTCTTTTTTGTGCGCTGCTGTTCCTGTTGATCATCTATATGGTGCGGAAAAAGATGATCTATGAGAATTATGCGCTGGTCTGGATCCTGGTGCCGATTGTGCT
>CAZISM010000096.1:0-20232 GCA_964541895.1 uncultured Cytophagia bacterium | reverse complement strand
ATCGAAATCCAGCAGGGCGGCCAGGGCGCTATAGAGCAGCATCAGGGCGATGCCGACGCCGGCTACGGCAAAGGTAATGCCGGTGGTGGTGGCAAAATTTTTCAGATTAAAGATCAGGGAATGTTTAAGCGCCTCCAAAGAGCGCGCGTTTTCATGGCGAACGAGGTACAGGGCGGCGTAATCGTAGAGCAGATAATAGAGCAGCATGAAGGCCATCTGCACGATCGTCACCAGCCAGCCGCTCCAGAAGGTGATGTACTGATACGGATCCGGTCCCCACAGCGCTTTTTTAATCAGCTTGAAGGACTGCGGCAGCAACAGCAGAACAGCCAGGAAGGGCAGGCTCCACAGCAGCAGGACCAGCAGGCGGCGAAACAGCTTGCCGCAGCGGCCCCAGAAATAAGCGGCCTCGTATTTGCGGTTGCGCAAAAAAACAGAGAGAATGCCGCCATAGAGAAAGAGCTGTACCAGGCCATAGACCAGGAACGAGGCGACCAGGACGGGCGCCATGGCCGGCAGCACATCTTTTTTATAGATGAGAAATTCCAGCACTAGGTCGAACGAAGGCATACTGTCCGTGGCCGTCAATCGACTGTGACCGGCAAACTCGCGCATGGCCGCATGGAGCGGCCACAGCCCGACCAGGGCTGTCAAAAGGTTGAGCAGATAGAGGATGACCAGCAGCCGCCGGTGTCGGCGCACCTGTTTCAAGCCCCAGATCAGATAATCCAGCATACGCGCCTCGCTCTCTAGAGATTGATACTGAGTCGCGGCAGCAACAGCAGTATCTCCGGTTGATCCAGCAGCGCCTGCAGGTAAAACAGCAACCGGGCTGCCAAACGGTTTATGCGCACGCTCTGACGTTGCAGCGTATAACTGTTGTTGGTCAGATTCACGTCCAGAGGAATTTTATGGTCCGGATCGACGGTGGCACAGCGCAGTTTTTCTTTGCGGACAAAGCGGTATTTTTTCCAGTTGGCTTGCCCGTCCCAGGTCTTACGTATCTTGTGGCCGTTTTCGAACTGGAATTCTATGTCAACCGGGAAGATAAATTGTCCCAGCCGGCGCACATAAACCAGGGATTCATACAGCTCTTTTTTCTGGTTGTTCGGTGTCACTGCGCTGCTGTCCGTGCGGACCGGCCAAGAATAATCATACCCGGCCGAGTCTGCGATCGGCCGGCAGGATACCCGTTCGATGCCATAATCCAGGATTTTATTGGCATAGAGCGCCTGGTTGAAAAACCAGTTGAGATCCTGTCCGCTCACCTGATGGACCACATCGATAAAATCCCGCGTGTGCGGATGTTTGAATTTCCAGCGTTCGAAATAGGTGCGCATGACCTTGAGCATGGTCTCCTTGCCAAGCAGGTTGTGCAGGGTGCAGAGAACGAGTCCGGGTCTGGAATAGGAATTGACGCCATAACTGCCGGAGGAATAAAAGGACCACGCGTTTTGCAGAATGCGATCGGTGTGATCATCGGCGAGGTGCTGCAGGCGGTGCAGATGCAGGTCGTTGATTTCCAGTCCCCAGAGATCGATGATATCGCCGTTGGGGCCGTATTTGTCAGCAAAGATCTGAATTTCGCTGTAGGTGTTGATGCCTTCATCCAGCCACGGCTCTTCGAACTCGTTGCTGGCCACTAAACCGTACCAATAGTTGTGTCCGAATTCATGGATGATGATCATCTCGGGGACGCGCACGCTTTCGGGCAATCCATACGCCGTAGCGGCGGTGATCAGGGTGGGATATTCCATGCCGCCGGTGGCGCCGGCGCCGCGGCGCGGATCGATGACCGTCAGATTGGGATAGGGATAGTCGCCGTACCAGTTTTGAAAGTATTCGATGGCGGTTTTGGCGGCCTCGAGGTGTCGTTGTCCCTGTCCGGCGTGATCCTTCTGCAGCAGGGCTCTGATCTCCACATCCTGTGCCCGGTCTTTGAATTCGACAAAATCCGGGCTGGTGGTCCAGGCAAAGTCATGCACATCCTGGGCATAGTAGTGATGGGTGGCTGTGCTGTCGCCATGCTGTTCCACGCCCAGGCAGAGGCCGGTGGCCGCCAGCAGATTTTTTTGCGGCACGGTCATGAGAACGTCATATACGCCAAAGTCGGCGTAAAATTCCGAGTGGGCATGAAATTGATGGCAGTTCCAGCGGCCGTTTTCAAACACACCGATTTTAGGGAACCATTGGCCGACAAAAAAATATTCGTCTTTGGCGCCGGTGCGGGCGATGGGGGGTTGAGGCAGCTGCGCGGTAAAATCCACATGCAGGACGATAGATGCGCCCGGCTGGACCGGTGCTGTCAGGGGCAGGCGAATGACGGTTTTATCGTCCAGGTTGCCGTCGTCCGGCCGGATGAATTCGATGCGGTTGGTGAGGTCGGTGCTGTCTGCCAGCAACAGGCGATCGACGTTAATATAGCCCCAGGCGGCACTGTCGGCCTTTGCAGCAACGGCTCGGGATCCGGATTCGCGCATAAAGGTGGAGCGGTTGTTGCGAAACGCATTGAGATAGAGATGGAACTGCAGCTCGGTGGCGGCTGTTTCGGTTTTGTTGTGCCAGAGCACCGTCTCGCGGCCCTGCAGGCGTCTTTGTGTTGGCGACAAATTCACCTGTATGGTATAATTGGCGATGCGGGGAGAGAGGGGTGGATCAAACAGAGTGGGCAGGCTGGCCAATATCGGCTGCGCGCTGAGCGCCAGAAACCAACACCAACGATTGGGCATTGCAGGCTCCTGAATGGAATGGTTGTCAATGACTGAGTGATCCGGCGAGGCAAGGCGGCTCTGAGAACCGTTATGAGCGCGATGATCATAATGTTACGCAATAGCGTGCATTATTTCAAGCAGAAAATATGCAGGCTGTGCCGCCGGAGCGATGGTCAGTGGATTTTCACCACCACCATGGTCATGTCGTCGTGCTGCGGGTAGTCGTGGGAGAACGCTTTGACGTCCAGATAAATGGCGTGAATGATGTTTTGCGCCGTGTCGCCGGCGGTGTCCCGGATGGTGGCATACAACCGTTCTTCGCTGTATTGCTGCTGGTCGCGGTTCATGGCTTCGCTGAATCCGTCGGTATAGAAAACGAACAGATCGCCGGACTGCAGCGGCAGTTCCTGCTCCCTGATGACCTGGCTGAACACCTCGCCCCGTTCCAAACCGAGGGCGATGCCGGCCGGTTCGAGGGCGTCAAAGAGATTTTTGCTGAGGTTGAAATATATTGCCGGGTTGTGGCCTGCCCGGGCATAGACCATTTTCATCGCCACCAGATCGATGATGGCATAAAACATGCTGACGAAGGAGCCGCGCTCGATGGAGCGGTACATGAGGCTGTTGACCTTGGTGAGGACTTTTTTCGGTGACACGTCCACTTCGGCGTGGGATTGAAACACCCCTTTGGTCAGCGTCATATAGATGGCGGCGGGAACTCCTTTGCCAGAGACGTCGCCGATGGCGATGCCCAGCCGCTGTTCGCCCAGGGGGATAAAATCATAATAATCGCCGCCCACCTCTTTGGCGGGAATGCAAAAACCGGCGACGTCGCATCCGGCCAGGGTGGGGCTGGTCTTGGGCAGGAGTTTCATCTGCACCTGACGGGCGATCTCCAGCTCCTTGGCCATGCGCACGCGTTCACTGATCCGTTTGATGTGCGCGGGGGTGGTATCCGCTTCATAGGCAAAGGTTTCTTTGCGCAGATAGCCGCTGATGATGAACGGGACCGGAACGAACAGCAGCACCAGACCGACCACGCCCGAGTAGAACAGGTAGGGGGCGGTGTTGGTGACGATCGGGATAGCCTGCAGAACGCCGATGAAGACAAAGTTGGCGACGAGCACGGTCAGCAGATCGTATTTCCAGAAGAGCGTGCCGAAAAAGAGGCCGAGGACAAAAAGGAGCAACAGCTCCAGATAGAGCGGATTCAGCACAAAGGGATAATAGGTGAACACGCCGCCGGTGACGGCAAAGAGCAACGCGCTGACAACGACCGCCAGGGTGCGCAGATGGGTTTTTTGATAGATAAAGGCGTTGAAAAAGAGCCGGTATGGTATCTCGGCCATAAGCGCGGTGGTCAGTGCGGTCAGGAATGGCACCAGAAACGGCAGATAGATCGCGATCGTGGAGATATAGCCGCTGATGTTGGTGGTGGTGCCGTTAAGATAGTGCAAGCTGAATCGCAACAGCAGGGCTGTTCCGCCCAGTGCGATAAAGCCAAAGGCATAGCCGCGCAACGCCGACGAGGCGAAGGTCAACGTCGATGCTCTGAAATGGAAGAGCGCATCCACACCGGCCAGTTTTTGCGCTCCGGTTTCGCGCGCCAGAGACTCACCGACGCTCCAGCTGGTGAACAGCAATGTGCCCCACAAGGGATAGACGATGATCATGTACATCACCAGCTTGACCAGGACAATAAAGTCAAAACTCAATTCGCCCAGTCCCCAGCCAAACGCCTGTACCGGAATGGTGAGCACGGTATAGGCGCTTACGGTTGTCCATAATACGATAAAAAGCAGGCTGGCGCGTCCGACCCCGACTTCGCCTTCGTGGTATTTTTTCAGAAAGAGCAGTATGGGCAGCACGATAAAGATGCAAAAGAGGATGATCGCCGCCACCTGGACGAAAAAGCGATAGCCCTGGGCCGCTTTCAGTTTCACAGAGTCGCGCGGCGGCGGATCATACCATTGCCGGAATTCATCGATGCGGTTGCCCTGCACCTTGACGGAGAGGTACAATTCGCCGGGCGCCCGTTCATAATTTTTTTTCCAGCGAAACAGGTGATCGGTGCGCCTGGCAAAGGACTGGCTGGAAAAGTTGTCGACCTGAAAAGAGTCCAGCGCAATGCCCTGCAGCGCGATATAGCCCCTGGCCAACGCCAGGGCGCTGTCCTGTTTGAGATGGGCCTGCGGCAGAGGCAGGCTATCCAGTTCGGCCGGGATGATATGGGTAAAACAGCAGACCTCTCCCCGGGGCGTCACTTCGACATAAAATTTCTGTTGCGGTGCACTGGCCGGGAGGTTCTGATAATAGTACACCATCCAGTTTACGGAAAAAATGGCCGCGTCCCGGTTCTGCGCAATGATGAGAGCGGTGTCCAGTCCCACTTGCGTCTGCAGGTATTGAAAGGCGGACGACCATTCTTTCACCATGGCCGTGACTTGAAACGGAGAGAGGTCATAGCCGGCCTTTTCGAGAAAGGTGTTCGCTTTGGCAATGGCCTGGGACCGGTCCAGCGAAAAGGAGGCGGCTTTAAAGGGCAGGATATCGTCTATGCTGTAGAGAAAAATGAGGATGGCGGCGAGTGCGATAAGCAAAATCCATTTCATGGAGCCGGTCGAATTTGGCATAGTAAATTCCTGTCTGTTCTACTTTAACATACGAAGCCGGCAACGGAAGGTTTCGCCGGATTTCACCTGCGGGTCCCGGCTAGCGCAGCAGGGTCAGCTTGCGCAGCAGCGTCTGGCCTTTGCCCTGCAGTCGGCAGAAATAGGTGCCGGAGGGGATGCTGAACCCTTGCTCGTTCAGGCCATCCCAGTGCACGGTATGGCTGCCTGCTTCCCGGTAGCCGTCTGTCAGGGTTCGCAAATGCCGCCCGAGCACATCAAAGATGTCCAGGCGGACCGGGCCGGCGGTGGCGACAGTATAGCGGATGCTGGTGCCGGCGTTAAAGGGATTTGGATAATTATGCTCCAGGTGCCAGGTGAGCGGGGCTGTCGGGTCGGAAGCCGTTGACAGAGTGCGCGCAAACGACTGCGCTGTATCTACGGATTTGCGCAACTGTTCCAGGCCGCTGCCGGCCGCCAGCACCAGATGCAGAACCAGGTGTTCCTGCGGCCGCAGCATGAACGGGCCGGCAGAGACGACATGGGAGATATCTGCCGGTCCAGCCTCGCCAAAATTGGTGCCACCGCTGATGGCCAGCCATTTTTCCTCATCGGAAAAACCGTCGTACAAACCCCAGGTGGTGTTTTGCGGGTGTTTTTCATCGTTATAAATTGCGCGATGCCCTGTAGTAACGTTATCCAGGAACGCCAAACCGACATAGGTGTCCGGACCGGCACCGGTATCGTAGGCATAGCCCATGCGCCGCGAGGCATCGTAGGCAGCCTTGTTGGTGCCGTAATGGCCGCCGTCGATATCCCAATCGAACAAAAAGCCGAAATGGAACGGCGTCAACGCTTCGGTGCCGGTGTTAAGGATGTCGTACTCGAACAGAATGAAATCCTGATACAGTCCGGATTGATTGGCATAGGTTTTTTGAGTGACGCGAATGTTCATGGGCCGGTCGGCGTTGCGATCGTCAAAGACGCCGATGCTCTCCTGATCGGTATACAGTCCGGGCGTACGGAACTGCAGGTCGCCATCTTCCGCAGTGGCGAAATCATTGTCAAATTGAACAGAGGTTTTGCCGGGCGGCACAACGCCGCGGGCGGCATTGGAAATGCGATCGGCGCCGGTGCCGCATATGAGGGCGCCTTCGAAAATCAGATTGGGGCCTTTCTGGTATTTAAAGCCGATGCCGTCGAGACTGGCATCGGTGTTGCCGAAGCCAAGCCGGCCTACGTTGGTCACCGAGGTGGCGAGATGGTTTATTTCAATATTGCCAAAGGTGGGCAGCACCAGGAGATCGAACTGATCCGAATCCGCGTATTTGCCGCCTTTGAGTTCGAGGGTAAAGTTGATAAGGTGGCCGCGCGGGGCATCCTCATGGACCTGCATTTCAAAGGAGGTCGCCAGCTCAACGGTCTGCATGGTTTCAATGGCGGCAAGGGTGGCGGACGAAGAGGTGAGATCAGCGTATGGGCTGTCTTCGCGCAGAGAGATCTGGATGGCCGTTGCCGGCGCCAGGTAATTGATGAGAGAAAGAAAGATCTGCACCCGTTCGCCCGGTTTAATCACGCCATCGCCGTTCCCGTCGACAAAGCGGACGCGATCGATGCGGATCGAAGGCGTGACCGTGGTCAGAGCAGCCACGGCGTCCACCATGCCGCGTCCCAAATCGCCCTTGTAGCCCGGATTGATCAGATCGATATTGATGCTGGTCATGCGCACCTGTTCGGCGGCCTGTATTCCGTTCCAGGTCGGGTGGGCGGCTTTCACCAGCGCCACGATGCCGGCGGCCAGGGGCGATGCCATGGAGGTACCGCTCATCGTTTTGTAGCTGTTGTTTCCTACCGTGCCCCAGATGGATACCCCCGGCACCGCGATATCGATGGTCTTGCCGTAATTGGAAAAATTGGCTTTCATATTGCCCGAGGTGAGGGCCGCCACGGACAACACGCCTTCATAGGAAGAGGGGTAGTGGTTGGTCGAATCGTTTTCGTTGCCGGCTGCAGCCACGATGATGCTGCCGCGTTCAAGTGCGTACTCGACTACATCCTGTTCGTACAGCGAGGCGCTGCCCAGAGAACCCCAACTGCAGTTGATGATATCGGCGCCGTTGTCCGCGGCATACAGGATACCGTCATAGCCGTAGACGATGGCATTATCGCTATAGGGCGAGGAGGCGTTGACCGCCATGAGTCTGGCATTCCAGCTGGCGCCGGTCATTCCTTTGGTATTGTTGGTGACCGCGCCGCAGATACCGGCGACGTGGGTGCCATGCTCGCTGTTCAGGGGGGTGTGGGCCAACCCGGTGGGATCAGCGCTGTTGTTGGCAAAATTCCAGCCATGGATGTCATCGATAAATCCGTTTTGATCGTCATCCCGGCCGTTGTTGGGAATTTCGCCGCCGTTGTTCCAGATGTTGGCTGCCAGATCCGGGTGGGCGATGTTGGTGCCGCCATCGACTACCGCCATCAGGGCAGAGCCGCTTTCACCCTTGGCCAGATTCCAGGCCTCGGCCATTTTCAAGCGCATGAAATAAACGCTCTGCTGAGTATATAGAGAGTCATTGGGAACGGCGCAGAGACGCTGCACATATTTCGGTTCTGCATAATCGACGCGGCTGTCGTTGCCGATGATTCGCGCCACCTCGGACGGGGCACGGTCATCGGAGTAATAGGCATAGTAAACGCGGTCGAGGCCGACGGCAGAGTTTTGTTTGCGCAAGGCCGTGGCCGGCGGCAGGACGGGGTGCAGGCGATCGATGGCGGCTGTTTGCTGCCAGTCGGATGCGACGGAACCTCTGCTTTTTTGCAAGCCGGTCTTAAATTTGACCACAACGACATGAGGCACGGTTTCCCGTGTGGTTTGTTTGGCAGCGATGTCGGCGGCAGCTGATCGCTGCGCCGGCGGCAGCAGGCCGATGCTGAGCAGGAGAGCGGCAAGGCGAAAAGTCATAACATCCTCTAAAACATAAATTTGTCAGCCGGGTCGGGTCTGGTCTGTAACTGGCCCCTTTGCGAGCACAACTCTCTGCCTGGTAAGGGCGTGTTGACCTGGCTGGAACGAATGGACATACAAGCAGAAAATTTAGCAAATATTATACCATTTTCCAACAATTCTCTGCTTTGGTGATATCGCCTATAACAAATCAGGATCTGTTTCTCTTCCGGGAGGCAGGCGTTAGAGCTGGCCAGGGGTGCAATTAATTGGAACGGTCCTCTTTGCGATAGAGTCCGGTTTGTCCTGGGCGCTTGTAGTAATTGCTGAAAAAGGTTTCGGCCCAACGCGAGATGCGGACAAAGGGCAGGCCGATGAAGAGATACATGGCAGCGGTCAGCAGGCCGATGCCAAAGTAGTCATAATAGGTCGTGGCCAGCAGGCCGTACACTTTGGTCAGTTCCACCATGGTGATGACGGAGACCAGCGAAGAGTCTTTGAGCAGGGCGATAAAATCGTTTGTTACCGGCGGAATGACGACACGCAGGGCTTGCGGCAGGATGATGTGGCGGATGGCCTGGCGCTTCGACATGGCCAGCGCCAGCGCCGCTTCTGTTTGTGTGGCTGGAATAGCGAGAATGCCGGCACGATAGAGTTCGGCTTCGTAAGCAGAATAGTTGATGCCCAGTCCTGCGACCGCGGCGACGAAAGGCGAGAGCTTGATGCCGAGGTTGGGCAGACCATAAAAGATCAGAAATAGCTGAATGAGCAGGGGGGTGCCGCGAATCACCTCCACATAGACAACGGCGGCGGTGGAGAACGGAGCCGGCAGATACAACCGCACCAGTGTGACCGCCAGGCCGAGGGTGATGGCGAGGAGCATGCTGAGCAGGGAAAGCTCCAGGGTGGTGATGGCGCCCTTGCCCAAAAGGGGGATATAAGCGACATACTGCCGCATCCGGTCCGCCCAGGTGCGTTCCAATCCCATGGCTTTGACAAACGCTTCATAGTGATGTGGCGGCGTGGACGACGGCGATGGATCGGCAAGATAATCGGCCATCATCTGATTCCACAACCCCCAGGTTTCGAGAATATGGCGCAGGGAGCCGTCCCGTTTCATGTCGGCAAGGATCCGGTTGATGTGCTGCAAGAGAGCGGTATCCTCTTTGCGGACGCCAAAGCCGTACTCGATGCGACTGACGGGATCGCCGACGAATTTCAAGCGGCTGTTGGGCTTGCCGTAATAGAGGGCGAGCGGGAAATCCATCAACACCGCTTCGATGCGTCCGTTGGCCAGATCTTCAAAGGCGTTGAAATCGCCGTCATAGCTGCGCACGTCAATGTTGCCCTGTTCCCGCAGAATACGTTCCGATACCGCGTATTTCAGAGCGCCGACTTTTTTGCCGGCGCAATCGGCCAGCGAGTTGATGGTATAGGTGTTTTTGCGGACGATGAGCTGTTCGTAGGTGATGTAATAGGGTTCTGAAAAAGCGATTTCCTGTTTGCGGTCGTCGGTGATTTCCAGCCCGTTGGCCACCACCTCGTAATTGCCCCGTTGCAGTCCGGGAATGAGGCCGTCCCACTGGTTCTGCACAAACAGCGCCCGGCGTCCCATTTTTTGCGCGATGTGATCCATCAGATCCACTTCGTAGCCGATGGTCTCGGACGGCTGCGCCGGATTCTGAAAGCTGTAAGGTGCGCCGCCTTCTGAATCGCCGCCCCAGCGCAGCGGCGTTTCGCTGTGTGCCTGGCTGAAGAACAACAGGGCGGGCAGGAGCAAAAGGGTGAGGCGTTGCCGGAATGGCGCAGATTTTTGCTTCATCATGGTAACAGGGCTCGATGACATTCAGGGCGTGGGAGTTGAAAGATAGCGCTTGAGAAATTTGCGTGTGCGTTCATCTTTAGGCTGCGAAAACATGGTTTCCGGAGTGTCGTGTTCGATGATCCGGCCTTCTTCGAAATAGACCATCTGGTCAGCTGCTTCACGCGCGAAACTCATTTTATGGGTCACGACAATCTGGGTCATGCCCTCCTGATTCAGTTGCTGCATAACCTGCAGCACTTCGTCGACCAGACTCGGGTCCAGCGCTGACGTCGGTTCGTCGTACAGCATGATGCGAGGGGACATGGCCAGGGCGCGGGCGATGGCGGCGCGCTGTTGTTGGCCGCCGGAGAGCTGCGCCGGCCGGTGGTGCAGGTGCTGTCCCAGGCCGACTTTATCCAGGAGCACAGCCGCCTCTGCCTCGGCTTCGTCGCGGCGAATGTTTTTGACAACGATGGGCGCTTTGCTGACGTTTTCCAATACGGTGAGGTGGGGGAACAGGTTGAACTGCTGAAACACCATGCCGACCTGCTGGCGCAGGCGACGCACCAGCGCATAATAGTCCTTGTCCGAACCGTTGTCGCGCTGCAGGGTGATATCAGACATGGTGATCGTGCCGCGATCGGGGATTTCAAGACCGTTGAGGCAGCGTAGAAAAGTGGATTTGCCGCTGCCGGACGGGCCGATGATCACGGTCAATTCGTGGGCGCACACCTCCAGGCTGACTCCGCGCAGAACCGGCTGCTCGTAAAAGGATTTGTGCAGGTCATGAACCGAAATGATCGGCTCGTGGCATCCCTTCAACGCATAACCTCCTCGTCCTTTTTATTTCTTTTTGAATATGGCGCGCCATCCGCTCGAAACAGGAAAGGTCGGCTGATACAGTTTGTTGATGTTGCTGGCCGGTTCGACGGTATAAAAGGCGTCCGGGGCCAGCGTCTGCACCTGGCTGAGCAGTTCGGGCAGCACCCGCCGGCGTGTGGCAATGTAGAGCATGGTCACCGGGCCGCTGCGGCCTTGGCCGGGAAACGTAGTTACGGCAATGCCGGCCTGGCGCAGTCGTTCGGCCACTTGCGGACCGTTCTGACTGCAGATCACGCGAATGATCATAAAGCCATAGGCCATTTTTCGTTCGATCAGGATGCCGACGACGTTGCCGGTGGAAAAGCCGAGGGCGTAAAAGACGGCCAGGATCGGCCGGCTGGAAATCTCGGCCAGCACCTTGGCCACCACCGTAATCCACAAGCTGACTTCGAAAAAGCCCAGCAGAAACGCTATCCGGGTGCGACCATGAACGATGCTGATGGTGCGGATCGTGCCCAGGGTAACGTCACTGACCCTGGCCAGGAATACCAGCACACACCAGAACAAAGTAGTCGGATCGAGAATACCCATGACACCGATGAACACGCCATAATAAGATGAAAGGCCGAAAAAGATACGGGTGATGACCGGCACGGCTGAATGAAAGTATAGGCTATTTTATTAAAATAAAGAGTGCATTGCAAGGGAAAAATGATCCACTTTTCATTTGACAAAGCACCATTTTCTGGCTATTTTCCATGATTAGAAATGGAGTGAAACAAGGTGAAACGCATCGTCGTTCTGGATGGCGGGTATTCCGATTACAGCTATGAAGAGAGCCGGTTCAGGGAAGCCGGCTATGAATTTTGTGTGTTCAGCGGTTCCGGTACACGGCGATCGGAAAAACTGGCATTCGCCCGCGATGCCGTCGGCGTGCTGGTGCGGGGCACTCTGGTGGATGATTCGTTTTTCGCAGCGTTGCCGAACCTGCGGGCGCTGGTGCGATACGGTGTCGGCTATGACAATGTCGATGTAAAAGCCGCCACAGCGCACAACGTGCTCGTAGCCAATGTCCAGGGATACGCCAACGATTCGGTCTCTGATCATGCCATGTCTCTGATCTATGCCTGCAGCCGGGCCCTGCCCCTGGCCAACGCACCTGGCGTAAAATTCGGCGCGCCGCCGCGAATGCCTTTGCCGGAGTTGAAGGATTTGACGCTGGGCATTGTCGGCCTGGGCAGAATTGGCGGCCGTCTGGCTGAAAAAGCCATCTTTCTGTTCAATAAAGTCATTGCGGTGGATCCGTACGTCAGCAACTGCCGTTTTCTCCGTCTGGGTGTGGTCAGGACCGATCTGGCCACGCTGCTGCGGACCAGCCATGTCATCAGCATTCATTGCAATTTGACCGCAGAGACCACCTGCCTGTTCAATGCCGAAGCCTTTCAGCAGCTGGAACAAAAACCGGTGCTGGTCAACACGGCCCGAGGTCCCATTATAGAGGAAAAGGCATTGTTGCGCGCGCTGGACGATGGTGTCCTGCACTCGGCAGGTCTGGATGTCTATTGGAAGGAACCGCTATCCGGTTTAAGCGCGCGCCTGGCCAGGCACCCCCATGTGCTGGCCACCAAACATTACGCCTGGTACTCTGAAAACGCCGCTCTGGAGCTGCAGCGCCGGGCCACCGATAATCTGCTGGCCTTGTTGAAGGGTGAGTGCCCGGATGATTGTCTTAATCCCAAATCAAGCAGAGGTCGCCATGAAAGAACATGTGAGCAATCGTAGAACGTTTCTCAAGCAATCCGCGCTGGTGGCCGCCGCTGCCATCACAGCGGCGCCAACCATCCTGCGTGCCCGAAACAGCGCCGACCGGATCCGGGTTGGTTTGATCGGGGTCGGCAATCGCGGCAGTCAATTGCTGGATGGTTTTATCATACAGCCGGATGTAGACATTGTCGCCTTGTGCGATGTCTATGAACCGTATCTGCAGCGCGATTACAGCAAAATTGAGCCGGAGGTGTTACAGTCCTGCGGCACCAAGGTGCTGCCGCGCATGAAAGAACACCTCAACAGTACTGTGCGCCGCTACAGGGATTTCCGGCAATTGCTGGAACAGAAGGACATCGATGCGGTGGTTGTGGCTACGCCCGATCACTGGCATGCCATTCAGACCATTCAGGCCTGCCAGGCGGGCAAGGACGTGTACGTGGAAAAGCCTCTCTCCATCACCATCGTCGAAGGCCGCAAAATGGTGGAGGCGGCGCAGCGTCACAGCCGCATCGTGCAGGTGGGCTTGCATCGGCGATCCTCTGCCGGCTACCGCGAAATCGGCGAACTGGTCCGATCCGGCAAGATCGGCACGGTGAATCTGGCGCGGGCTTATCGCATCAACAACATGGCGCCGTCCGGCATCGGCCGTTTTCCGGATGCGCCGCCGCCGCCATCGCTGGATTGGGAAATGTGGCTGGGGCCGCGGGCGTATCGACCGTTTCGCTACAACATCGCTCCGTACAAATTCCGCTGGTGGGCGGATTACTCATCGCAGATGGCCAATTGGGGCATCCATTATTGTGATGCCATTCGCTGGGTGTTGAACCAGGAAGCGCCGCTGGCGGTGACCGCGCAAGGCAACATGATCGGCGTCGACGACGATCGCACCATTCCGGTCAATTTGGAGGCGACCTTTGAAATGGCGAACGGCCTCACCATCGTCTTTGGGCAATACGAAGGCAGCGGCGGCGAAGCGCTGGCCGCCGGTGAAGTGGAGTTTCGCGGCAGCAAAGGCAATCTGTATCCCGGCAATAACGGTATCAACTATAAAATCGTGCCCTCTTCGCCCGGCCAGTTTCAGGAAGGCACGCCGGTCATCGCCGCCGAAGAAAAACAGTTCGGCGGTGCCAACCAGGATCTGACCAATCAGCATATCCGCAATTTTCTCGATTGTATCAAGAACCGGCAGAAACCGTTGTGTGACCTGGAAACCGGCCATCGTTCCACCACCTTTGCGCTGTTGGCCAACATCGCCATGGCGGTCCGCGCCCGCATCGTCTGGGATCCGGTGAAGGAACGAATCGTCAACAACAAGGCCGCTAATAAACTCTTGCACTATAAATATCGCAAACCGTGGAGTCTGTAGACCGGCTTTTCGTGTTGAGTCAATCCATCGTTCGCCTCACCATCTGTTTACCTGTGGAGTTGCCCATGAGCGACATGTGCATGAATCGCCGAAATTTCGTCCGCGCCGGTTCGGCCCTGGCCGGCCTGTCCTTCATTCATCGACCTTCCGCCGTCCTCTATGGCAAGGAGCGTAACAACATGATCACCATTGCTGGAGTAGACACCAACTTTGAACGGGAGCCGCTGGTCCGTCCTTTCGGCTTTAAAGGCGGCTACATGACCGAGATCTGGCAAACCGCGGCACGTATGGTTGCGGACAGCGGCCGGGATGCGATCGGCATCTGCACGCAGAATGTGTTGTGGTCTGACGCCCAGGTCTTTGCCCGACACTCTGAGGCCGGCGGCAACGCCCTCATGTACACGCTGACCGAACGAGCGATGCAGTTGGCCAAAGGACGGCGATTTCAAACCCCGGTGGATCTGCTGGAACAGATTCTGCCCGAGGTCTATGAGCAGGGCAAAAAAATCACCGATCACCCCGGCTTGCGTAAAACCTTTGCGCTCAATGCGCTGGTGGGGTTGGATAATGCGGCCTGGATGTTGTACAGTCGCGAAAACAATATCACCAGTTTTGATCAGCTGATACCGGAACCGTACCGGCCGGCGCTGGCGCAGCGTCACGATCGCGTCGCCAGCATCCCGCTCATGGCCTATGCCATCCCCATTGAAGAGATCAAGGCGGCCGTGGAGCAGGGCTATTTTTTCATGAAGATTAAAATCGGCCAGCCGGGTACGCAGGCCGAAATGCTAGAGAAAGACAAGGCGCGGATCTCGGCCATTCACAAGGCGATCGGCGATCAGCGAACGCCCTGGACGGCCGGCGGAAAATTGCCGTACTATTTCGATGCCAACGGCCGCTATGAGAAAAAAGAGACTCTGCTCAAACTCATCGATCATATCAAAAAGATCGGCGCCTTTGCCCAGATCGCCATCATCGAAGAACCGTTTCCGGAAGAGCTGGAAGTGGATGTGCGGGATATCCCGGTGCGGCTGGCGGCGGACGAGAGCGCGCACACGGACGAGGATGCGGTCAAGCGGATCGACATGGGCTATGGCGCCATCGCTCTCAAAGCCATTGCCAAAACCCTGAGCATGACCATGAAAATCGCCATGGCGGCTTTTGAACGCCACGTGCCCTGTTTCTGCGCCGATCTGACGGTGAATCCTATTTTGATCGACTGGAATAAAAACGTGGCGGCCCGCCTGCAGCCGTTCCCGGGACTTGGTCTGGGATTGCTGGAAACCAACGGCCACCAGAATTACCGCAACTGGTCGAACATGTTGCAGTACCATCCCTGTTATAACGCCGAATGGACCAGGACCAAAAAAGGGGTTTTTGAACTGGATAATGATTTTTATGAAAAGAGCGGCGGCGTGCTGCTGGATTCCGCCCATTACCGGCAGATGTTTACCAGCCACGGCTAAAGCCGGAAAGGTGTCCGCGCCAATCCGTGCCGGTGGATTTCGCTCCGTTTGGTACATGCGGCGGCAGGATTGGTTTTGTGAGCGGAGGCAGAACCTCATTGTATCTCGGGCTAAAGCCCGATCGATAGTCCCGCCCGGGGAAAAATTCCCCGGGCGATCAAAGCCCGACCGAAGGCCGGAACGAAATAATCAGGCTCTGCAAGAGCGGTTGAGGGTGCCAGGGAGATTAACCGCCGGAGGGGTTGTTTCTAGAGAATATACTGCTCTTCGACGCGGCCGCCGCAGTACTCCAGAGTTCGTTGGACAAAGAGCGTCAGCCGTTCCTGCAGGTGAGTCGTGTCATACTCTTCTGGGGCGAAAATAACCAGACAGACATGGCGGGAAGCCGTCGTGACCGCTGTTCGTTGCGCGTCGCTGATCGGCGAACCGAACGGCCCCTCCTGATCGGCCAGGACAAAGCGGCCTTCCATATTCATCACCTGATCGTTGTGCCCCAAATAGTGCTCACCATTACGACCCGAGCGTACGGCGACCTCGCCGCGGATGGCGTCCGCATCATAGACGCAGATCGGCAGCAGAAAATCCAGAGAACACCAGTTGCCCAGATCCACCAGGGTGTTGATGTGGTACAGCCCCTTGTCTTTCAGCGCCCGGTTCAGGAGCGCTTCAGAAGAGGGGCGGCGTTTGGTGGGATCCTGATTCATGGCACGAAACAGCATGCGGCTCCATTCCACACCGGGAATGGAGCTGATGACACTGTCGCCATAGCGCTGCCGGTACTTTACCCCGCAGGCGCAAAGCTGCTGATAGGCTCGATCATCTGCGCCGACCCGGAGGCCCTCCATGCGCGCCACCGCCAGCAACAGCGGTACATTCTTTTCTTTTTGCCACATGGGTCACCACCGCTCGTAGCGAACCAGTTGCGCCAGAGGTTTGCGTTTCCGCACCGGTTGTTGATCGGCCGGATAACCCAATGGCGTAAACGCAACCGGTTCGCACTCGGCCGGCAGGCTCAGCACCTCGCGGCAAGCCTGGGGATCGAACGCCGCCACCCAACAGGTGCCCAGTCCCAGGTTGGTTGCAGCCAGGATCAGGTGATCGAACGCGATGGTGGCGTCCACGATCGCATAGTTCACCCCATCCCGTCGCGACCAGGCTTGCTCCGGCAGGGCCACTATGCCCAGCACCAGCGGAGGCTGTACAAACCATTCGCGGCGATAGATGCGCCCCAGCTCTGCTTCGTGCCCGCGAGTGTGTATCACCAGTATTTGAAAAGGTTGTCTGTTGCAGGCGGTGGGCGCCTGGTTCGCCGCCTGCAATACCTGTTGCAGCGTTTCGTCGTCCACGGCATCCGGCCGATAGGCGCGCACACTGTAGCGATGCGAAAGTATGTGATCGAATTCCATGATATCCTCCTGGCCTGTATGAAAAACTAGTCATTTTAAATTGTAAACTCAATGGTTTTATTGCCTGATGTAAAAGTCACCCGATGAGAGGCCGGAGTGAAAAAAAGGGTGATGAATGTTGCGAAAGGGTTCTTATATTATGGAGGCAAAAATTTTACCGGGCGCAAGCGTAATTCGGTCAGGAGCCCTATCCTGGATAGAGTGAGGTGTGCCCGGAGTATGATCGTTTAATGCAAGCAGGTTCCATGTGGAGTGATTCGTACCGTGTGCAGCCGGCACTCGATTGGAGCACATGTTGACGTTTTTAAAATCGGACGAATGTCGTTGAACGTTGCAGGCAAAAAAAAGTGGTTGATGGTGTTGCTGACGGCCGTGCCGGTCATCGGCTTTCTGTTATGGCCGATCCGGCCCGAACTGGCGCGTCAAGGCGATCTGTCCCTGCGCCTCTTTGATGCCAATGGTCTGCTCTTGCGGGAGATGCTGAACGACCGCGAAGAGTTGTGCTACTGGGCGGGTCAGGATCATATGGCCGTGGAAATGAAACAGGCCATGGTGGCGGCTGAAGACAAGCGCTTTTATTATCATCCGGGCATCGACCCGATCGCGCTGACGCGGTCGTTGGCGCGCAACCTGAACGCAGGGCGCATCGTCACCGGCGGTTCCACCATCACGCAGCAGCTGGTGCGACAGGTATACGGCTTGCCGCGTCGCTGGTACTGCAAGCCGGTGGAAATGGCCCTGGCCTTGCGTCTGGAGACTCAACTCAGCAAAGATGAGATACTGGAGCAGTATCTCAACCGCATGCCGTTCGGCAACCAGATATTCGGCATCGAGACCGCCAGCCGGCGCTATTTCAACAAGCCGGCTTCACACCTGTCGCTTTCAGAAGCCGGTCTGCTCGCCGGCCTGCCGCAGTCTCCCACACGATACAATCCATTCCGAAACATGGTTGCTGCCAGGGAACGCCAGGCGCGCGTCCTCGAGCGCATGCTCAAGGCCGGCATGATCGATTCCAGCCGCTTTGCCATGGCGCTGGCTACCGAGTTGAACATCAAAGAGTATCCCCTGTCCTTTCGCGCCCCCCATTTCTGCCAATGGACCATTCGCCGGCGTCCGGCCGGGCTGGGGGTATTGCGGACGACACTGGATTATTACACGCAAGCGCTGACGGAGGATCTGGTGCAGGGCCACCTCAAGCTGCTCAAGAACCACCGGGTCAGCAACGCCGCTGTGCTGGTGCTGGATAACGAAACCATGGCGATCAAGGCGTATGTCGGCTCTGCTGATTTTTTTAATGACGATATTCAGGGACAGGTCGATGGCGTGACCAGTTTGCGCCAGCCCGGATCAGCCATCAAGCCGTTCACCTACGGCCTGGCGCTGGAAAACGGCTATACCGCCTCCTCTGTGCTGGCGGATGTGGAAACCTATGCCGCCTCGACCGCCGGTGATTTTACGGTGCATAATTACGATGAAAAGTACCACGGCCCGGTGCGATTGCGCACGGCGCTCGCCTGTTCGTATAATGTGCCGGCGGTGCGCCTGCTGGAATCCCTGGGCACAGAATTGCTGTTGCAGCGGTTACGGCTGGCAGGCATGGACCACCTGGCGCAAACAGCGACCTTTTACGGCCTGGGATTGACCCTTGGCAACGGCGAGGTCTCTTTGCTGGAACTGACGCGCGCCTTTGCCAGCCTGGCCGGAGAAGGACAATGGAGCGATGTGGTGTGGCTGCAGGATTCGACGGCTGCGCAGCCGCCGCGTACCATTTTTTCTCGCCCGGTCAGCGCCATTCTTACCGATATCCTGTCCGATCCGCAAGCCCGCGCGCCGGCGTTCGGCCTGGGGGGCCCGCTGCACCTGCCATTTGACTGCGCGGCCAAAACCGGCACCACCAAGGATTTTCGCGACAATTGGACGGTGGGTTACACGACGCGCTATACCGTGGGAGTCTGGGTGGGTAATTTTGACGGCACTTCCATGCGCCAGATCAGCGGTATTACCGGTGCCGCACCGCTGTTTCGTGATGTCATGCTCATGCTGCACAGACAACAGGAGCCGCCGCCTTTTCCAAAGCCTCAGGATCTGGAAACAAAGCTGATTTGCAGCCGTTCCGGCCGATTGCCGAGCCGGTTCTGCCGGTCCCTGATTTCTGAAACGTACCGCCAGGGCAGTGCACCGCAAGACACCTGCAAGGTGCATCAGCTGTTTCATCTTGACAAACGCAGCGGCAGAGTGGTGCAAAAACCGGGTCGGGCACAGGAGACAGAGACCAGGATATATGAAATCTGGCCGGCGGAATTCACCGCCTGGATGCAGGAGAGTGGTATACCCTTGCCGCCGGAAGCGGCCGGCCCGGACACGATGAACGAAGAACCTCTGGCGATCAGCTTTCCGGATGATGGCGATATTTACAAAATCGATCCGATCCTGCGCAAGGAGTATCAAACGCTGCTGTGCACCGCTGTGGCACCGGCGCAGGTTCGCACCATCGACTGGCTGGTGGACGACAAGGTCGTCGCAACGGTCCCTCGGCCGTTCCGTTTTCGCTGGCCTCTGACGGCGGGCCGCCACCAACTGGCGGTACGCACGCTGCACCAGGGCCAGCTCCGCTACAGCCCGCCGGTGACCATACAGGTCTATTGACCCTGTTCTGCACCCTGCGTCCGGCGGGGAACAAACCCCGGCGCTGTATTGTTTAACTCTTGATCATTGCCTATTTTAGCCTTATCTTGTATAAATCGGCCACATAGCAGAGATTACCTTATGCCTCGATCCGTTCGAACTTTATTGCTGGTTTGTCTGCTGGCGCAAGCGCTCGGCGCCGGAGAAAAATCAGCGAATCCTTCCTGGAGCATGACAGCCGCTGCAGGTACCAGCATAGAGCTGGTTTTTCAGCCGCAGAAATGGAAAACCGATACCGTGACCTATGCCACCGGCACCTTTCAGCGATGGCAATTCGATCGGGCGACCTACCGGGATGACATCGGCATGGCCGCTGTGCCGGGACAGACCATCACCCTGGGTGTGCCCCTGCAGGGAGCGGTACAGATTCACATCGTCGAAGCCGTCACAGAGGAAAAATCCTGTCTGCACCTTTTGCCGATCCCCCGGGTGGACAAGGACGGGCAGGAGCGATTCGTTCCTGACGAAGCCTATTACAGCCGGGATGAGTTTTACCCTGCTAATGTCACCGATCTTTCCGAACCGGCTTTTTTCCGCCAGCAGCGCGTAGTGCGCCTGGCGGTGCAACCGCTGCAATACAATCCATCCCGAAACACAGTGCGTATCTACAAAAAGCTGGTCCTGCGGATCTCCATGTCCGGCCAGAGCAGCGGCC
>CAZISM010000095.1:15568-20246 GCA_964541895.1 uncultured Cytophagia bacterium | reverse complement strand
ATCCCGATTTCCAGGACCTCTTTGCCGAGAACTGCTTTTTCCCCGGCTGAGCCGGGTTTGGGATTTACATTTACCACCCCCAAATAAAAAAACCTGCCAGGCCGCTCTCGCGGCTTGCATACTGGCGAAGGAGGCGTATGTATAAAGAAAAAATGTCCCAAGCCGTGCAAATTCTGCAGGAACAGAACGTCGACCTCTGGCTCACGTTCGTGCGCGAAAGCTCGGCCGTCCCCGATCCGGTCATGGACCTGCTGGTGGGCGCCGGTGTGGTCTGGCCGGCCGCGTTCCTGATCAGCCGCAAAGGCCAAACCGTAGCGCTGGTGGGCGCCATCGATGCCAACGGCCTCATCGGCCACATTCCCTTTGAGGTGCAGAGCTACAAGACCACCATACGCGACAGTCTGCTGGAATTTCTGCAGCAAAACGACCCGGCCACCATCGCCATCAACTATTCCACCAACGATGTCATGGCCGACGGTCTCACCCACGGCATGTATCTCTCTCTGTGCGAATACCTGCACAATACGCCCTGGCTGTCCAGACTGCAGACCAGCGAAAAGATCGTCGCGGCGCTGCGCGGCCGCAAATCAGCCACGGAAATTGCACGCCTGCAGGAAGCCATTCGCGAGACCCTGGCTATTTTTGCCAAGGTGACGAATTTCCTCAAACCGGGATTGTCAGAACAGGAGGTGGCCGCCTTTGTAATGGAGCAGGTGAACGCTCGGGGCCTGACCACCGCCTGGTCGCCGGATCATTGTCCAGCCGTATACACCGGCCCGGATACCGCCGGCACCCACGCCGGTCCTACGACCCGCAAGATTGAACGCGGCCATATTCTCAACATGGACTTTGGCGTGCGCAAGGACGGCTATGTTGCTGATTTGCAGCGCACCTGGTATGTGCTCCGCGACGGCGAAAAACAGGCGCCGGCTGCCGTGCAACGCGGATTTGATACCATTCACCAAGCGGTGCACAAAGCCGCGGCAGCCGTTCGGCCCGGTGTCGAGGGGTGGACGGTCGACGCCGTAGCCCGCGACATCATCGTGCAAGCTGGTTATGAGGAATATCCCCATGCCCTGGGCCATCAGGTCGGCCGCAGCGCTCATGACGGTGCCGGTTTGCTGTCGCCCAAATGGGAACGTTATAAGAATCTGCCCTATTTAAAGATAGAGAAGGATCAAATCTATACCATCGAACCGCGATTGACCGTGGCGGGCCATGGTGTGGTTACGATCGAAGAGATGATTGTGGTGACGGAGACGGGGTGCCGGTTCCTCTCGGAACCGCAAATGGAATTGATCTGCATCGAATAAAGCGCTGTCAGGGCTGCGGCCTATGGCGGACCTGCCTGCGTCGCCATAGGCCGTAGCGCCGGATCGGTCTAGTCCGCTTTTTTGGTCATACGCAACGCCAGCACATGGTACGCCACCAGGGCGATGCCGCCGAACAGCGCCATCAGGCCCAGGGTGTACTCTTCGTGATCCGATGCCATCATCGGCGCCAGGAAAACGGCCAGGCCGATGGCCACCAGCACCATGCCCCATTTCAGCGAGCCGGCGACCGGCGTGTCAGCCGATTTATGGTAGAGAAATTTCACTTTTTCATCTACCTGCCCTTTTTCGACGAGCAATCTGCGGATACGATAATCCAGCCATATTTTGATCCCATAGATCATGGAACCGAAAATGACGATGGGTACCAGGACGTCCTTTAGCATGGCTTCTCCTTTCAAGGTTGGGATTTTATGGTCTCACTCTATTTTATCTGACCGGCGAGTTGAAAAAAGGTTGCAGGAAAAATTTCAGAGTATTACATTTTATTGACCTGCTGGAACCGCGGGTGTTTCTATGCGGATTCCCGGACCGACGACGCAAGTCCGCCGTTCAAGCGGTTGCAGCAGGCCGGAGGGCGGCAGGTGCAACTTTTCCCGGTTTTAACGGTCTAATAGGATATGAATATCGCGGACGAAAAGTTACTGCTGGACGCCATGCTATCCGGCGATCCTGCAGCCTTTCAGCCTTTTATCGAGCAGTACAAACGCCTGGTCGCCCACATCGTGTCGCGCATGGTCCGCCGCACGGAGGAGCGCGAGGATGTGTGCCAGGATGTTTTTATAAAAATCTATCAGAACATCAACACGTTTCAATTTAAAAGCAAAGTATCGACCTGGGTCGCGACCATCGCCTACAATACCTGCGTGCATTATTTGGAGAAAAAACGAGTTCCGCTGCTGCGCGATTTGCACGAAGCGGACGACGGCGAGGATCCCTTTGAACGCATCGGCGACGAAAGGGAGCGGCCTGATCGTTTGGCGGAGCAGCAGGATCTATCCCGGCACCTGCAAAGAGCGATGAACGCCATGGCGCCGGTTTACAGCACGATTCTGACCCTGTTCCACGTCGAAGAGATGAAGTACCAGGAAATTGCGGACATTATGGATTTGCCTGTAGGCACGGTGAAAAGTTATCTGTTCCGCGCCCGGCAGATGATGCGAACCCGTTTGCTGCAGGCACGGGTGGAGGAGTCGTTATGAGCTCAAATCATATATCGGAAGAACAAATCCAGGATTTTCTGGATGAGGTGTTGCACCCGGCTGAGGTCGAATCGGTGCGAACCCATTTACAGGCCTGTGCCTATTGCCGGGAGCAGGTGCGGCAGTATCAATCGCTGTACAGCGAGCTTGCCCATTCTGCAGCCTGGGAACCGTCCAGACATTTTTCCCGCCGTGTGGTGCGGCAGTTGGGTGGTGACACGCTCGGCTCGCTGCATACCGGGCTGCTGCAGGTGTTTGGCTTTGCCTGCGGGGCCGTCGCTTTCTTCAAGGTGAGCAGTCTGTTCATGAGTTATGCGCCGGTGGTCAATTCTTTCAAAAAGCTGTCCTGGCCGTCATGGCAATGGCCGTCTGCGGAGATGAGCTGGCTGACGCAGGTGCAAAGCTTTATCCTCGAAACCCGGGTGCCGCTCACCATGATCAGCGGCGTCGCCGGCATACTGCTGTTTATGTTCCTGCTCGACCTGGTGTTGCGCCATATTCGTCTCAAGATGGCGATCGGGTCGAAATAGCCGGGCAGGCCTTTTCAATCAAACAGCGGCCGCAGTGCATCCCACGATTCCATCAACCCCTGCGACAGCACCTTGGTGTGGCCGCAGATGGGCATGAAATTGGTGTCGCCGTTCCATCGCGGCACAATGTGAAAATGCAAATGATCGTCAATGCCCGCACCGGCCACGCGGCCGAGATTCATGCCGACGTTAAAACCCTCCGGCCGCATCGCCTGCTTTAACACCGTCGTACAGCGGCCCAGCCAATAGGTCATCTCCTGACCTTCTTCCGGTGTGAGCTGCGCCAGATCGGCAATGTGACGATACGGCACCACCATCACATGGCCGTTGTTGTAGGGATAAAAATTCATAATAACAAACGCCGTGTTGCCGCGCGCCAGAATCAGATTTTCCCGGTCCTGGTTCTGCTTCGGCTTGTCGCAGAAAATGCAACCCTCCGCCTTGGGCTGCAAAATATACTCCATTCGCCACGGGGCCCACAACTTGTCCATCATTTTGATCCTCTCCGGTAAACGTTCTGCAAATAAAAAATCCGTGTTCGATGCCAATTGATCGAACACGGACCGGTTTTTAAGAATACAAACAGCTTACTGCTTTTCCGCCAGAGATTCCTGGATGACCTTGACTTCCACTTCCTTGGGCACCGGATCATAGTGGGAAAGCTTGCGGGTATAGCTCGCGCGACCCGACGTCAACGAGCGCAGGGTGGAGGCATAATTGTGCAGTTCCGCCAACGGCACCTTGGCCTTTACGATCTGGAAACGGCCGCGGGATTCGATACCGAGAATACGGCCGCGTCGGCTGTTGAGATCGCCCATGATGTCGCCCATGTTCTCTTCGGGGCACTTAACCTCCACATCGTAAATCGGCTCCAGCAGAATCGGCTTGGCCGAGGTAATGCCCATTTTGAACACTTCCCGTCCGGCGATCTGAAAGGCGATGTCCTTGGAATCCACCGGGTGCTCTTTGCCGTCATAGACAATCGCCTTGACGTCCACGATCTTGTAACCGGCCACGGCGCCCTCTTCCAGCAGCTGGCGCACGCCTTTTTCGATGGAAGGAATGAACGGCCCGGAAATGGCGCCGCCGACGATCTGGCTTTCGAATTCAAAGCCGGCGCCGCGGGGCATCGGTTCGACCCGCATCCAGACTTCGGCAAACTGGCCGGCGCCGCCGGTCTGTTTCTTGTGCCGGTATTTTTCGTCCGCCTTGCCGGTGATGGTCTCACGATACGGAATTTTGGGCTTTTTCTGTTCCACCTCAACGCCATAGCGCTCTTTCAGACGCTGAATGATGATGGCCAGGTGGGTGTCGCCCTGGCCGGACAGCACCGTCTGCTTCAGCTCTGCATTGACCTCCACGGTAAAGCTGGGATCGGTTTCGTGCAGCGTGTGCAGACCGCTGGAGATCTTGTCTTCGTCGCCCTTGCTCTTGGGCGCCACCGCCACCTGCACCACCGGTTCCGGGAACGCGATGGCAGGGTATTTTACCTGGCACTTTTTGTCAGCCAGCGTGTCGTTGGTGTGGGTGTTTTTCAGTTTCACCAGCGCGCCGATATCACCGGCCTTGAGAATACCGACCTCTTTACGGTTTTTGCCGTTGAGCTCGTAAATCT
>CAZISM010000095.1:4392-15468 GCA_964541895.1 uncultured Cytophagia bacterium | reverse complement strand
CCGGCCTTGAGAATACCGACCTCTTTACGGTTTTTGCCGTTGAGCTCGTAAATCTGGCCGATTTTTTCCGTAATGCTGCGCGCGTTGTTGGCCACTTCGTCGCCGGATTTAACCTGGCCCGAATAGACGCGGATCAGGGAGAGTTCGCCGACGTGCATTTCCGACAGGGTCTTGAACACAAAGCCGCTGAACATGGTGTTGGTAAGTTCCACGTTCACCTCTTTGCCGCCGTGGTCGAGGCCGGCCGCCGCCGGGCGATCGGCCGGGGAGGGGCCGTAGGCGCCGATAAAATCCAGCAGTTGATGGACGCCGACGTTTTTCATGGCCGAACCGCACATGACCGGGTAGATCGTGCCGGCGGCAATGCCCTTGCGCAAACCGACGGTGAATTCCTCTTCCGTGAGCTCGCCGGCTTCAAAATACTTTTCCAGAATGGCGTCGTCGCTTTCGGCCACTTTTTCCACCAGGCCGCTGCGCATCTGTTCCGCTTTGCTCTGCAGGTCCGCCGACAGATCATCGACTTTGGCTTTGCCGCTGTCATCCAGCACCGTGATCTTTTTCATGCTGAGCAGATCGACGATGGCATTAAAACCTTCCGCCTCGTTCACCGGAAACTGCACCGGCACCACGCCGTTGCCGTACGCTTCCTGGGCGCTCTTGAGCGCCGTGTCAAAATTCGAGTGTTCCCGATCTTCGCGGTTGATGAAAAACATTCTCGGCGTTTTGTAGCGTTCGCATATTTCCCAGGCCGTTTCCGTGCCGACTTCAACGCCGGCGTGGGCATCCAGCAGAATGATTGCCAGGTCGGTTACACGCACGCCGCACAGCACTTCACCCAAAAAGTCGGGCCGTCCGGGCAGATCCAGAACGTTCACTTTATTTTTCTTCCAATCCAGCGTCAGCAACGCGGTGCTGATGGACATTTTGCGTTCGATTTCATCGCTGCGATAGTCCGAGGTGGTGGTCCCTTCGTCGATACGGCCAAAACGGGTCGTGGCGCCGGCGGAAAAGAGCATGGCTTCCGCCAGCGTGGTCTTGCCTGTGGATTGATGGGAGACCAGACTGATATTACGAATATCGGTGGCACCAAAATCTTTCACGGTCATCCTCCTGTCGTACACGCGTAGTGTTACGCGCCGTTAAGATGGTTAAGTGATATGATTAAGCGATTACGTTCGTGGTTCGCGCGGGCCCCGGTACTGGCTCGCGGCCTGCTTGCGCAACTGATGCTTCAACACCCGGCCGGTGGGCCCGACCGGCAGCGCATCGATGAATTCCACATAGCGCGGCGACTTGTAATACGGCAGCTGGTTGCGGCAGTGCTCGATCAGCTCTTCGGATCCGCAGGTGGCGCCGGCACGGCGCACGACATACGCCTTTACTTCAGCGCCCTGCACCGGATCCGGCACAGCGATCACAGCCACTTCCGCCACTTCCACATGATGCTTGATCACCGCTTCCACTTCGCACGGGAATATGTGGAATCCGCCCTTGACGATGATATCGTCTTTGCGTTCCTGTATATACAAATAGTGCTCGTCGTCCAGATAGCCGATGTCGCCGGTGAACAGCCAGCCTTCGCGCAGGCGGTTGGCCGTGGCCTCCGCCTGGCCGAAATATCCGCGCATGGCGCTGGGACTGTTGACCCAGATCTCGCCGCTTTGATTCGGACGCGTCGGCAGGCCGCGCTCGTCGCGGATCTGAACGTCCACACCCACCAGCGGCATTCCGACCGAGCCGTGTTTGCGATCCCGATTCAAACGGGCTACGCTCACCAGCGGACCGGCTTCGGTCAAACCGTAACTTTCCAGAATAAGCGTATTGAATTTTGCTTCGAACTGGTGCAACAGGTCAACGGGCATGGAACCGCCATACACCAGACACAGTTTAAGAGAGGGAGTGGTGTCGGTTTCAGGTTCAGTCTGGGCGAGCGCCCGGAACATGCCCGGCACCGCCGCCATAAAGGTTATACACGATTTTTTAATGACGTCAAGAACACCGGCGGCCGTAAACCGCGGCACCAGCACCAGCGTGGCGCCGCTGAGCAACGCCAGGTTCATGGACAGCGACTGCCCCAAGGGATGAAACAGCGGCATGACACCGGCCACCTTGTCATCGGCCGTCAGCCGAAACATCTCCTGACAGGTTACGGCGTTGGCCAGCATCGCCGCCTGGGTCAGCTCCGCACCCAGTTCTTCGTCGCCGGAACCAATGGTGTAATTGATGACGGCGGGATCTTCATCATGGACGTCAGGCGGATCGGCCAGAGGCGTGGATTGGCTGATGAGACGGGTCAGCGACAGAGTGGTGGACGGAATTTTTTGCCCGAGAAGAAGGACATGCCGGCAGGAGGGTGTCTTTCGCACCGCATTGAGAACGTGCGCAAGAAACCCCTCCCAGGCGATGAGCACAGAGGCGCCGGACTGGTCGAGAAAATAACTCAGTTCCTTATCCGTGCTCATGATGTTGACCGGCACAACGACCGCGCCTGCGGCGGCAACGGCATAATAGCTGATACAAAAATGGGGAACGTTTGGCAGCATGATCGCCACACGATCCCCTTTCTGAACTCCAAGAGAAACCAAACCGCCGGCTAACCGCTGCACGGCTTCGAGGAGTCGCCCATATTCGATGCGTTGGTCACCAAAGATCAGAGCCGTCCGCTCTGGCACTCGGTTTGCAGCTCTAGCGAACTGTGTATATAGCGACGACAAAGTATACCTTATAACTATTGGTAAAATAGAGTGCTATCCCAAATGAGAAAAATTACGGTTGTGTAACGGCTGCCTCAATTTGAGAAATCATTTGAATTTAAACAAAACGTTAGCTAAATTTAAGACGTCACGTAAGTTAATTCTAATGAGCGAAAATGTCAAGATTTTTTTACAAGTCGATTTCAGCTTTGACTAAATTATTCATACAGAAACTAGCAGGCGGGAAAATATACCGGGTGTTCTCAGGCGTGGTGCTCCTCGCCGGACTGTTGCTGATCGGTCCGAGGGAGATCATCCGCGCCGGACAATCCGCTATCAATAAAATGGTCATCTTGACCATGGTGCTGGAAAAAATTGAGCGCAATTATGTTCAGGAGCGCGACGGCAACGAACTGGTGGAGGCCGCCATTCAAGGCGTGGTCACCAGCCTGGACCCGCACTCGAGCTATTTGCCGGCCGATGCCTTTTCCGCCTGGAAACGTTCGCTGCAGGGCTATTGGGGCGTCGGCCTGACCTTCCAGAAACTGCCGGACCGCCTCTTTGTCACCGCCGTTCTGCCCAACAGTCCGGCGCAGGAAGCCGGCGTGCGTGTGGGCGATATGATCATCCGCGTTGATGGCAAAAAAGTGGAATTTCTCGGCCTGGATGACATCAACAATCTGATGCAACAGGAAGACCGGCCGACCGTCAAGCTGCAACTGGAACGCCAGGGATCGACGACGCTGGCGGTCGAACTCGCCAAACGAGCTGTGGCGCCCATGAGCCTCACCGCCGCTTTTCTTCTGCATGATTCCACCGCCTATGTGCGCATAAATCATTTCACCGAAACCACGCCCATGGAGATGGATCAGGCCGTGCGCACACTGCAGCAGGCCGGAACGCGGCAATTGCTTCTCGATCTGCGCGGCAACCCCGGCGGTGTCTTTACCGCCGCCGTACAGGTGGCGGACCGTTTTTTGCCCGCGGGCCGACTGGTGGTGAGCACCCGCGGCCGGACACCGGAAGCGTTTTCCCAACTCGTCGCCGGCAACGGCAAAAAATATCCCTCCTGGCCGCTGATCGTTTTGATTGATGACGGCTCAGCCAGCGACAGCGAAATTCTCGCCGGCGCTCTGCAGGATTGGGATCGCGCACTCCTGGTCGGCCGCCCCACCTTCGGCAAAGGCTCCGTACAAACCGAGTACGCTTTTCAGGACGGCTCCGGACTTTTATTGACCACCGCGGTTTACTATACGCCGCTCGGCCGCTCGCTCCACAAGGAAAGCAACGAGGCGCCGGTCCGGGAATATAAAACGCCCAAAGGCCGAACCGTCTACGGCCAGGGCGGCCTCAAGCCGGATGTGCCGCTGGATGTGGAAGAAGAGGTGATGAGTGAGGCGCTGAAAAAGATGCTGATCCTGACGGACAACCCCCTGCCCGCGTTTATCGAAGACCAGGTGGCGCTGGCAGCACAACCGGATATGTCCGCCTTTTGTCGCCATCATCAGATCGCCGATGCCACCCTGCTGGCCTTTTATGACCATGCCAAACGTTCCGGCGTCACTTTTTCCCAGCGCGACCGCCAGACCGATCAGGCCTCGCTGCGCTATATCATCAAACGCGAAATGGCCGGAAGGCTCTGGGGCGAACAGGGCCGCGCCCTGGTCACCGCCCTGGCGGATAAACAGATCCGCAAAACCGTTACTTTTTTCAACCAGGCGCGGGCGTTGGCGAATTAGCTGGAGCTGCTATAAAACCGCAGAGGCCGCCGAGATGTTGCGTTCTTTTTTTTTTCAGCGCAACTCTGCGTTCTCGCGGACCTGATCGCCCGGGGAATGTTTCCCCGGGCGGAACCATCGCTCGGGCGTATGCCCGAGATACAATATGATTGGCCGGCGCACAGACCGCGCCGGTAAAAGCCATTCGCGCGGTTTCAAATCAGCTTGTGCCTTTCCGGCGGTCTGTCTTTCATCCTTCCCCTCTCACCATCCCGTTCGAGTTCATCCTTGGTTCTAAATTTGCATCCTAATTTTGCAGTACAGGCAACGAAAAATACGGCATCCCAATAACTCTAAATAAAAGCTGTCTTTAGCAGCATATTAAAAATATAGCTTGAAATTCTCATGAGCATGTTGTATTTTTACTGGACGGAATCCGGCCAGTAAATGGGGATAACCACTTAACACGTTGGGATGATTATTGGATCAAACGTCACAAAATCAAAAAGCTAAAATACTGATCGTCGACGATATTCCAGTCAATATCCAATTGCTGCAGAATTATCTGGGCACGGCCGGATTTCAAACCGTCTCAGCCGGAAATGGCGAGGAGGCTTTGGATCGGGTGCGGGACAGCAAACCGGACATGGTTCTTCTGGATGTGATGATGCCCAAGATGGACGGCTTTGAAACCTGTCGCGTGCTGAAAAAAAATGAAGAGACCAGCTATATCCCGGTCATCATGGTCACGGCGTTGAACGAACTGGAAGATAAAATCAAAGGCATCGAAGCCGGCGCCGACGATTTCATCACCAAACCCTTCAATCGGCTGGAACTGCTCGCCAGGGTAAAATCGCTGCTGCGCGTCAAGTTTTTGCACGACCAGCTGCAGGAAAAGATCAAACAGCTGGAAATCGCCAAGGAACGGTTGCGCGAACTCGCCGTGACCGACGGTCTGACGCAGCTGTTCAACTATCGTTACTTTCGCGAATACCTGGATACGGAAATCCGCCGCGCCGCCCGTCATCATCTCTATGTCTCCATGGTGATGGTGGACATTGATTTTTTCAAACACTATAACGATCTGCACGGCCATCCCGCCGGCGATCAGGTGTTGCGCACCCTGGCCAAACTGATGCGCGACAACATCCGCAGCATCGATGTGGCGGTGCGCTATGGCGGCGAAGAGTTTACCATGGTTCTGCCGGAAACCAACCGCGCGCAGGCGTGCATCGTGGCGGAAAAAATCCGCAAGCTGGTGGAGAAGCAACGCTTCGCCCATGAGGAACAGCAACCCAACGGCAAATTGACCGTCAGCATGGGCGTCGCCAGTTTTCCGGAAGACGCCGCCGACGCCGAAGAGCTGATCAAAAAAGCCGACCTGCGGCTGTACATGGCCAAATCGCAGGGCCGAAATGTCGTAGTTCATGAGTAACACACGAGGCATCCTTGACGAACTGGATCGGGCAACAACTCAAGAGCAAACTGTTTCGCAAGCTGTTTCTGTCAACCTTTGCCACGACCGTATTGCCGCTGATGGTCATGGCGTTCTTTTGGCTGCAGAGCAAGGGGCACGCCCGTGTGACGTTATTCCCCGAATTTTTCAGTGTCATAGTGCTGGCGCTGCTGCTGGCCGGCGTGGTGGCGTTCTACCTCTCCAAGAATCTGACCAGCCCCATATCCGAGCTGACCAAAAGCGCCACTGAAATCGCTCGCGGCAATTTTTCGCACGAGATCAAGGTCAGTTCGGACGACGAGATCGGCCGCCTCGGCCGGCTGTTCAACTATATGACCACCGAACTGCGCCGCCTCGACCGCATGAACCTGGCCAAGATCATCGCCGAACGCTATAAAACCCAAACGATCATCAAGAACATCGCCGACGGCGTCATCGTCACCGACCCGCAGAAACGGATTCTGATTCTCAACGATGCCGCCCAGCAATGGTTTCATCTCAAACAGGAACAGGCCGTCGATCATCCGCTCGCCGATTTCATCAAGGAAGCCACGTTGCTGAAATTGATCCAGGATGCCATCGACGACCGCCATACCGCCCTGGCTTCGGCGGAAATGAGCATCAAAAAGCGCGGCGACTGGAAGCCGAAAATTCTCCAGGCCAAAGCCGCCCGGGTGCAGCAGGAAAACGGCGATCTCATCGGCATCGTCACCATCCTGCGCGACATCACCCAGCAGAAAGAGATCGACAAGCTCAAGACCGAGCTGGTCTCCATGGTGGCGCATGAACTGCGTTCGCCCCTGACCAGCATCTCCGGATTCAGCGAGCTGATGCTGGATGCGGATATCACCCGCAAACAGTCGAACGAATACGCCACCATCATTTTGAAGGAATCGAACCGGCTGTCGGAACTGATCAACAAATTTCTCGACATCTCGCGCATCGAATCCGGACGCATTCAACCCAAGATGGCCGAGCTCGACCTGCTCGAAATCGCCCAGATGGTGGTGGGCAACAATTCCTATCTGGCCGACAAAAAGGAAATCCGGGTGGAACTGCATGCGCCCGATGCCCTGGCGCCCGTTATGGCGGACAGCGGCATGATGGAACAGGTGCTGCTGAATCTATTCTCCAACGCGATAAAGTACTCGCCCCCCAGAAAGCGCATCGATATCGTGCTGAAGCAGAATGAATCCGAAGTGGCCATGGAAGTACACGATCAGGGGTTCGGCATTTCGGCCAAAGCCCTGCCGCGCATTTTTGAAAAATTTTACCGGGTGACCGAGAACGAACAGGTGCGCAATCAAACCGGCACCGGTTTGGGCCTGGCCCTGGTCAAACAGATTGTAGAGTTACATGGTGGGCGGGTCGAGGTGGAGAGTGAGGAAAACCGTGGATCCGTTTTTTCCGTATTTTTGCCCCGGTCTTTACATAAATCACAAAGTCGCATCGGGGCACTGGAAGATTCGGACCACATGATTCGTTAAGCCAGAGGTATCTCCGTCATGAAAAAAGGTCAGGTCCTGCTGGTCGATGACAACACCGACATGGAGCTTATCGGCGAGCGCATTTTTACACGATCCGGTTTCACCTACCTGGCGGCCCGCAACGGCCAGGAAGGGCTCGAGCTGGCGAAAAAGAGCATGCCCGATGTGATCGTTCTCGATTACATGCTGCCGGACATCAGCGGCACCCAGTTCCTGCGCACGATGGCCAACGACCCCGATTATGTCGCCATTCGCGATATTCCGGTGGTGATGCTCACCGCCCGCAGCGATTATGTCGAAGATCTCGACGAATGTTTTCGCCTGGGTTTGCGCGCTTTTCTCAACAAGCCCTATGGACAACGCGAGCTTGTCAACATCATCGAAAGCATCATCCGCTATCGCCAGGCCACCGGCAACGGCTCGGCCAGGGCCGCGGCCGCGCCGGCCGCTGCAGAACCGGCGCCGGCAGCCGTCAATCGCGACTGGATCGATGATCTGCGCATGCTCGGCAACACCCTGGCCCGGCTGTCCAGAGAGTTGCGCGATCACACGCCGCAGCTCAACGATCAGCAGCACATCGATGTCAACGCCATCTATAACACCAGCCGCCGTCTGCTGGACATGCTGGACAAGGCCTCCTGAACCATATGGATTTCAACTATCAAGTCCTCTTTGAGAACGTTCAGGATCTCGTATTCGCTCTGACGGACCAGGCTACCATTCTCTACGCCAACCGCCATCTCTGCGAGTTCACCGGCCTCTCCAAGGAACAGCTGCAGCAGAAACTGTTTCTCGAACTGGTGGCCCATCCTGATCATCCCTGGGCGCAAAAAAATCTGGAAATCGCCCTTTCCGGCCACAGCCGCAGCTTTGAAGCACGCCTGCTGCCGCTGCACGGCGCCCCCGTCTATTTTTCCACCAACATGACGCCGATCCAGCAGGACGGCCGCATCATCGGCGTGGTCGGCATCTCCCGCGACATCAACGAGCGCATCAAGCTCGAGCAGGAAATCACCGCGCTCAAGAATTTCAACGAAAGCATCATCAAAAGCATCCAGTCCGGTCTGATCACCCTGGATCTGGACGGCGTCGTCACGTCCTACAATCTCGGCGCCGAAGAGGTGCTGGGCTATAAATCCAAAGAGGTGCTGGCCAAACCTCTGGCCGACCTCGTCGGCGGCGAGGAAGCGGAAACCCTGTCGCGGGTGTCGCCGTTTCTCACCATGCCGTCCAACCGCGAAATCACCATCATGAGCAAATCCGGCAATCCGGTGGAAATCGGATTTACGGTCACGCCCCGTCTCGACGATCAGGGACGGCGGGTCGGCACCATCGTATCCTTTAAGGATATTTCCCAGATCAAACGCATGCAGGCGGAAGTGCTGCGCATGGACCGGCTGGCCTCGCTGGGCGTGCTGGCGTCCGGCATCGCCCACGAAATCAAGAATCCCCTCGCCGGCATCAAAGCCATGGCGCAGACCCTGGAGGAGGATTTCAGCGACGGCGATGAACGGCGCGTCTATCTGGAACGCATCGTGCGCCAGGTCAACCGGCTGGATGAACTGCTCAAAGCCTTTTTCGATTACGCGCGTCCGCGTCCGCCCATGCGCAAGTTTCACCGCATCCAGGACATTGTGCACGAAGTGCTGAACCTGGTGGAAAAGAAACTGCAGGAAAAGAAGATCTGGTGGAACACCGCCTATGCGCCCGATACGCCGAGCGTGTACGCCGACTTTCACCAGATCCAGCAGGTGGTGATCAATCTCCTGCTCAACGCCATCGATGCCATGGAGGAAGGCGGGCAATTGCTCATCTCGGCCGCGCCCTACACCGGCAGCGGCAAGGGCTATGCCCAGGTGCAACACCTCTGGCAGGACCTGTCCGGCAAATCCCGTTTTGTCGAAATTATGATTCAGGATTCCGGTGTGGGCATAAAGCCGGAAGACCTGGAAAATATTTTCGATCCGTTTTTCACCACCAAGCCGCAGGGCACCGGCCTTGGCCTGGCCATTGTCTACCGAATCATCTCCGCGCACGGCGGAGAAATTGCAGTATCCAGCATGCTCGGACAGGGAACATCGTTCAAGTTTTTGCTGCCAACGGAGGAAGTTAAAGAATGAAGGCGTCGATTCTGGTCGTGGAAGATAATGAAGATCTTTGTCAGACCATCGCAGATGTAATGAAGAAAGAAGGGCATAATGTGCGCACCGCTTTTTCCGGCGAAGACGCGCTCAACACCCTGGAAAAAGGGCTCATCGACCTGGTGCTGCTGGATATCAAGCTGCCGCGGATGAACGGACTGGAAGTGCTGGCCCGGCTGCGCGAGCAGGCGCCGGATCTGCTGGTGATTATGATCACCGCTCTCACCGATGCGCGGCCGGCCGTAGAAGCGCTCAAATCCGGGGCCTATGATTATCTGTTGAAACCGTTCGAACTGGACGAACTCAAACTGGTGGTGGCCAAAGCGCTGGAAACCCATCGTCTCAAGCTGGAAGTGGCGCGGCTGAAGGAGCAGCAGCGCAAGCGCTTTCCCGAAAACAGCCTCTACGGCGAAAGCCCGGCCATCCAGGAAGTGCAGAACCTGATCAAGATCATCGCCGAGACGCCGCGCACCTCGGTGCTGATTCAGGGCGAAAGCGGCACCGGCAAAGAGCTGGTGGCCAACGCCATCCACGCCCTCAGCGCCCGCGCCGACAAGACCATGATCAAGATCAACTGCGCCGCTATACCGGAAAACCTTCTCGAGAGCGAACTCTTTGGCCATGAAAAGGGCGCCTTTACCGACGCCAAGAGCACCAAGCGCGGACTGTTCGAAATGGCTCACGGCGGCACGCTGTTCCTCGACGAAATTTCCAGCATGCGTATTTCGCTGCAGCCAAAGCTGCTGCGGGTGCTGGAGACCAGCACTTTTCGCCGCATCGGCGGCACCAGCGACATCACCGTGGATGTGCGCATCATCGCCGCCACCAACCAGAACCTCGAGATCGGCGTGCGCGAAGGCTCCTTTCGCGAGGACCTGTTGTACCGCCTCAAGGTCATGGTCATCAACCTGCCGGCACTGCGCGAGCATCCCGAAGATACCTTGCCCATCGCCAAGATGTTCATCGAGCAGAACAACCGTGAATTCAACAAGAACATCAAGGGCATCTCCATCGAAGCGTCGGAAATGATGTTGCGTTATCCCTGGCCCGGCAACGTACGCGAGTTAAAGAACGTGCTCGAACGCGCGGTGATTTTGTGCAAAAAGGACGAGATCACGCCAGAGCTGCTGCACCTCGAGCCCATGGAATTCTCTGCGCCGGTGCCGGCCGTTGTCGCCGAGATCAGCAAGCCGCTTCAGCCCGTGCGTCTGGAGGATGGGTCCACCACCACGCTCGCCGATATCGAAAAACAGCATATCCTGAAGGTGTTGGAAAAATACAACAACAACAAATCCAAAACCGCCAAAGTCCTCAACATCTCCCGCTCGACCCTGCGGGAAAAGCTAAAGGAATACGGGATAAACTAGGATCGCGGAGTATTTTAGGATCGCGGAGCTCCAGCTCCGCGTGTGCAGGCAGGGTGGATTGGCCTGCCCAGCTACGCCACCGCCCCCCTGGCGGACCTGGAGATCCGCCCTCCAAAGAATTCAGGATCGCGGAGCTTTTTAGGATCGCGGAGTATTTTAGGATCGCGGAGCTCCAGCTCCGCGTGTGCAGGCAGGGTGGATTGGCCTGCCCAGC
>CAZISM010000095.1:0-4292 GCA_964541895.1 uncultured Cytophagia bacterium | reverse complement strand
TTTAGGATCGCGGAGCTCCAGCTCTGCGTGTGCAGGCAGGGTGGATTGGCATGCCAAATCCCGCCCCCGGGGCGGACCTGGAGATCCGCCCTCCAAAATAAATCAGTTCAGCTTCTAACCTGCTAGCCCGTTTTCGTGATGCCATGAACAACCGGAGCTGTTACCACTTTATCATCCTTGCTTGCTGCCTATTATCCAATGGCGCTCTGGCTGCTTCCACATCCCCATGGACTTTTTTCACCAGCCAGAACGGCCTGCCCGAAGACCGCACCCGGCAGGTGCTGCAAGACCGCAACGGCCGACTGCTCGTTCTCACTTTCAACGAAGGCCTGTTCTACTACGACGGCCGTCAGTTCAACCCTCATCCGGTCAACGAAAAATTGCCTTCGCTTTTTATCCAGTCTGTGGTGCTGGATAAAAAAGGCCGCCTCTGGATCGCCTGCAATTATCACGGCTTGTGGATATATGAAAACGGCGCGGTCAAACCCTTTCGCGACAACGCCCTCCTGGAAAATCAACACTTTGCCGCCACGTATTGCGATTCGCACAATCGGATCTGGGTCTATGTCAATCGCGTTGGCCTCTTCCGCATCCAGGACTCTACCGCCGAACACCTCACCAGCCGGCTGCATCTGCCCCTCGAGGATATCACCGCGATGCAGGAACACCAGGGCCTCTTTTATTTTCTCGCCACCAGCGGCGCTATGTATACGCTGGATATGACCAGCGGCCGATATCAGCCCTATCCGATACATTCACTGGATCAGATTCTCCATTTTCTCATTGCCCGCGACGGCGCCATACTGGCACTGGACAGAAAAGAAGGCCTGGCAGAACTTTACCCCGACGAAACGCTGCTCCTCAAGGTTGACTTGAGGGTGGTCACCCGCTCACAGCTGCTGGAGGACCACCAGGGACGGATCTGGTTCTCTTCCCCCGAAAAGCTCTATTGCTACGATCGACAGTCACACACCTTTACCGAAGAGAACTTTATCGGCGAATCCATACCGTTTGAGGATCACTTTTATCATCTCTGGTTCGCTACGACAAACGGGCTGGCCACCACTCCCAATCCAACCCATTCCACCTTTGCCGTGCCGCACCGGCCCACCAACTCTGCCGCCTCCCTGGACCAACTGGGAAATTCATTTTATTATGTCGACCGCCAGGGCCGGCACTGGTTCCTCAATCAGAACAACAGGCTGGTCAGGTTCGACGGCAAAAAAGCCGAGCTGTTCCCATGGCCGGATTCGCTGAAATCCTTCCGGGTCACCGCCATGGTTCAGGATGCTTCCGGCCGCTACTGGTTCGCCGGCGACAGACGCAGGCTGTATCGCTGGGATGGCCATACCTTGGATCATCCTATTCCTTTCGACCGCTTGCCGGCGGCGTACATCAGCTCGCTCCTGTTCGATGGCGACAACAGGCTCTGGATCGGCGGCCATTCTGCTTTTGTGAGCTATGCGTCGACCAAAACGAATAATTTGATCGATACCGAGTTTCAGGAAAAATGGCCCTATTCCCATCCGCAGGACTATTCCTGCCTGTATGTACACGGGCAGGAGGTATGGCTGGCTGATTGCTCCCGTTCGATCTATCATGGCGAACAGAATCGTTTCCGCCTCGTCGCTACTTTTCCGGAGGCTGACCAAAACCTGGAAATTTTTCACCATCTTGTTGGCAACGAGCGCGGGCTCTGGGGAACCACTTTTCACAGAATTTTCTGCATAGAGTCCAAAAATCGCGGCGCCGATTTCACCACCAGCTATCATCCAATCTCATTCAGCCCTTTGCTGCCGGACCTGGAACAGTTCGCCTGGCCGGTCGGCTCATACCGCTCCAGCCGCCTGGTGCATTCCATTCCCCAATACCAGCACTTTAAGCAGGAAGCAAACAAACAACTCTATCACCTGTCAGCCATGCTGGCCGATTCATCAGCGCTCTGGCTGGCCAGCTACAGCGTCGGACTGGTTCGCAGCGATGCGGACACTATCATCCGCTTTGGGCCGGAACACGGCTTGCCGTCGCTGCGGATCTCGGCGCTGTTTCGCGACCGCCGCAACCGGCTCTGGATCGGTACGCTCGATCATGGCCTGTTTGAATACCGGCAGGGTCGATTTCATCAGACCAATGCCATTCGCCGTATTGGAACAAGCATCCATGCCTTAACATCAGACTCTGACGGAAAGATCTGGATTGCGACGCTGGATAACGGTCTGGCTGCGCTTGCGGACGATGGTGTTCATTGCTATTCAGAGGGTCTGCCTCATCCGGCCATATGGGGCGCCGGCATTGCGGCGGACGGATCGGTGTATGCCGCTTTGAACGATAACTGCTTTGCCAAACTTGAAAACGGCCGCTTTACCGTTTTGCCCGGGAACGCCATTCTCATTGATCAGAACCTCCGCGCCGCCTTTGCTGAAAAACGGATCGAGTACCGCCGTTACCTGCTCCACTATTCCGATTTTTTCAGCAACAGCCTCGTCTCCTGGAAAGAGGGAGCGCTTAGCCGTCATACGGTGCACGACGGACTGCCCGGCCATGATGTTACGGATATGGCCATAGGCGCCGACGGCCATCTCTATGTCGCCACCTTTAACACCGGCATCAGCCGCTACAAAAACGGCCGTTTTGAAACCCTGACCGACAGCAGTATCTGCCGCTTGAACGCCATCACGCGCCTCGAACCGTGCGCCGACAGTTCGTTATGGGTGCTCACCCAGGATGAAGGCCTGGCCAGAATCAAAGCGGAAACGGCCCAACGCTGGCTGGATAATTCCAATCTGCTCTCCTTCCGCATCTCTGATCTGTTCAGCTATGGAAATAATCTGCTCTGTACCGATGCCAGACATTTTTATTATTTCGCTTTCAACCGGCTGCACTCGTTTTATGTGCCGGCCGAGGAAGTGAATGGCTTTCGCATCGCCCCCTGTTTTCATCTGGATTCGACCCGTACGCTGTGGTATGTCTCGCGCGACAACCAGCTGAATCGCCTGGGCCTCTCCTCGGTTCCCCCGCTGATCTCGCTGACCAATTGCCGGATTGAAAACGACGACTATGGCGATTCGGCCGCCGATTCCACCATTCAGCGCGGTTATAAAGATCGCGCCATTGTGCTGGAGTTTTTCGGCTATCATCCCGACTTTGCGCAAAAGGGCATCACCTATTCATACAGGATCATTCGCAATGAAGCGGCAGAGCCCTGGCAGTTCACGGCGCTGCCGCAGTTGATTTTCACCAGACTGGAGCCGGGGACGACGCACCGTTTCGAAATCAAGAGCCATGCCCCCAACGGAACCGCTTCGAGTCCGCTCCGCATTGTCGTGCACACAGCCGGCCGTCCGCTTTATCTGCAAACCTGGTTTTTCTGGCTCTGGATTACCCTGGCCCTGCTGGCTCTGGCCGGTTATTTCATCTATCGCTATTACCACATCCAGGACCTGCTCTTCCGCCGCCGCTTCAATCCCTACATCGCCGGCGAACCGGTAGTCAAATCCGAGATGTTTTATGGCCGGGATGAAATTTTGCGCCGGATTCTGGGTGTGCTGCACAACAACAACATCATGATCATCGGCGAGCGGCGCATCGGCAAAACCTCCTTGCTGCAGCAGCTCAAGCTGGAGCTGACCCGTCCGGAACCGAACTATACTTTTGTGCCGGTCTATATCGATCTGCAGGGCGTCGAACAATGGGAATTTTTCCGCAGCATGATGCACGACATCGTCGAGCAGGCGCTGCCGCCGGCCGCGGCACTCGCTCTCAGGGTCAACGACAAACCCGAGGCGTATGAGTATCGCGATTTCACCCAGGATCTGCGCCAGGTCATCAATTATCTGGCCGCCTCGTCGACCAACACCCTGAAACTGACGCTCCTGATCGACGAAGCCGACGCCATGAACCGTTATGATCAGATCGTGCACTCCCGCCTGCGGCGCATTTTCATGCACGATTTGTCGCTCAATCTCTCTGCCGTGATAACCGGCACCCGTTTTATACAGGACTGGAACCGGCCTGAAAGCCCATGGTGGAATCTGTTCACGCTCATGGAACTGGGCGCGCTGGGCCGCCGCCATGCGGAAGAGCTGATTCGAACGCCTGTCAAAGGATTGTTTCATTTTACCGATGACGCCGTGGCGGCCGTAATAAAGATATCCGAGTGCAAACCCTATTTGATCCAGCTCATGTGCCTGCAGCTGCTGGACAGGGCGCTGGACAGCAAGAACCGAACCATCAGGGTCCAGGATGTCGACGCCATGGTGGCGCACTATCCGTTGTTCCAGCATCTCGTGTGA
>CAZISM010000094.1:6535-20584 GCA_964541895.1 uncultured Cytophagia bacterium | reverse complement strand
GATATGCCATCATCACCGCTTTTGATGTTTTTATCTTTGGGATTCATGCGTAATTCTCCTGCACATAAAACGGCACCAGCCATCCCCGCGCAGCGAACGGTCGCCTGCGATTCGGGATGGGCCACTATTATACCTGGAAAAAGCGGAGGACACATTACGCTGCAGGAGGATCTCGAGGTTGGAAACGGTAATACTTGAATGAACAGCGGAGCAGCACCGGTGAGGGTTGAACAAAGCTCTGCAGCTGCGTTGCTTTAGGAAACGGAGAATCGGCAACAGCGACGGCGGGCTTGATTTCCAGTTTGGGGAACAGACGGAGGTGCCTGTTCTGTGTCGTGTGAACACGCCAGGCCGGTGGCGCATCGCTCTTGACCAGGTTAGCCGTATCACTTTTTCTGCCAAAGAAGCAGCATCCCTGCAAGGCCAAAAAGGATCCTGCCCATACGATCAGGCCATAGAAAAGCAGAAGCAGGTACATTCGGAAATATTTAGCAGCTTTGTTCATGTTTACAAGATATGGTTTTCCAGGAAAAAGGCAAGGGAAATCGATAGCAGATAAGGCCATACGGATGTACCTTGTCCAAGCTATGGTTGCTAAAGTCTGCATCGTGCCGGTCCGCCGGCAAACGCCGGTTTGGGCACGCCAAGCCGCCCTTCTACCCACGCAGAGTAGTAACTCCGCGCTCTAATAGCGATCGCTGACAGAATCGTAAATTCATTCATATCCCTATGAGCGCAGATTCACAACCTCGTGGTTTAGGCTTGACATTGTTGGTTCGATTGATTAATTTACCATCCAGGATAAAATAGAACAGTAATGGTGTCGTATCAGCACAGGTTGAAAGTCCAAGTTGCTTCTCAGGTCCTGCCGATAATCACCCTTCTGTCTTCATGCTTTTCAGGTCTCTTACAAGGATACAATAATCATTGTTGTCATAAAGGAGTCGTCATGTACAAGTTCCTGTTTGCTATGATGGGTTTGTTGACAGCCACCATCGCTTCCGCTCAGCTCAGTGAAACCGAACCCAATGATTCTCGCAGCCTGGCGAATCCGGTGACACTCGCCAATCCGACGATCATCAGTGCATCGTTTGGTTCTGCCGGCGATATTGATTTTTTCACCGTGAACTGGAAAAAAGACTGTATGTACTATGTGACCAGCGTGGAAAACGCATCCGGTGTGGCGCCGAATGTACAGGTGTTTCTCGAGGGAGCTTCCACCAATCTGCTGACAGCCAGCGTAGCCGGCCGCAACGGCAACAACAATTTCAGGTTGTCCGGCTATGTACCCAAAGTCACGGGCCGGTATGACGTGCGCATCAACAACGCCGGCACGGCCAGCGGCGCCTACAAGGTACGATTTGCCGGAGGACGCGGGCTGCCCAAGCTGGTTACGCACGAGCCCGACAACTCGATGGCCGCTGCGGCCGGCGTCAGTGTGCTGGCGCAGGCCGATACCGTTTACGGCGCCATCTATCCGGCCAATGACATCGATTACTACAAGCTGTCCGGAACAAAAGGACAGCAATTTACCATCGGCACCACGCCCATTCTCGATCAGGATGTCCGCGATTTCGACAGTTACATCGTTCTCTAT
Source organism: uncultured Cytophagia bacterium (assembly GCA_964541895.1). GTDB lineage: Bacteria > Zhuqueibacterota > Zhuqueibacteria > Residuimicrobiales > Residuimicrobiaceae > CAZISM01. Next base: position 18,987 of record CAZISM010000094.1, on the reverse strand, counting down.
GACAGCGACGGCAAAGAAGTGGCGAAAAACGATGACCTGGGCAACGTAACGACACCATCCGGCGCCACCAACTGCACCTTTTCACGGATGAAGGGCATCTTTGCCAAAGACGGTGACTATTACCTGGCGGTGCGAAGTTTTTACAACAGCAATTTCGGCGAAACCACCCACGAATCCAATCCGCCCATGGGAGAGTACGGCGTTTATTATCTGGCCGGCGAACCGGACCCGGTTGTAGTGTCTCCCCGTTATCCGCATCTGGAAATGCCGACCACCACTTCGGCACTGATTCAATGGAACACGACGAAAGCGATGCCCACCACGCTGCATTGGGGCACCACTCCGGCCTGCGAACAGACATTCCATAAGGCCGATCCGGCCAACGATCATCGCGCCGCCTTGTCCGGACTGGCACCGGAATCCAAATATTACTACCGCGCCGTTCTTGACTCTGGAACAACCGTCACGGAATATTTCTACACCGCCAAACCGGCTTCCACCAAAGAGGTAAAGTTCTTTGTCATCGGCGACAGCAGTCCGTATGCCGGATTTGGTTCAACCCCGGAACAGCTCAAGGTTGCCGAACAAATTCAGAAAAAAGAATTCGATTTTGGCCTGCATGTCGGCGACATCAATCAACACATCGGCGAAGAGTATGACCTGGTGTACTATCAGCCCTATAAGGATATTCTCAAACACGCGACTATTTTCACCTGCATCGGCAACCATGATACTTATACAGACGGGGCCATGACCTACTTGAATTCGTTCAATCTTTTCCATAACAATCCAGACAGCACGGAACGCTATTACTCGGTCAATTATGGCAATGTGCATGTCATCTCTCTGGACACGAATCTCCCCTATGATCCTTCCAGCCCACAATACAAATGGCTGGAAGCGGATTTAGCGTCCAACATGCGCAAGCAGACCATGTGGACCTTTGTCATCAATCATCAGCCACCCTATAGCGAAGGCTGGCCGGGCTATCCCGGCGAAATAAACGTGCGCACCTACCTGATCCCGCTGTATGAAAAGTACGGTGTGGATATGAGCTTTAGCGGGCACACCCACAATTATGAACGCGGCTGCTTGAACGGTGTCTATTATATCATCACCGGCGGCGGCGGCGCTCCCCTGGAAGACGGTTCGCAGCCCTATACCTACGAGCACGTGGCCAAGCGTATCAACGAACATCATTTCAGCTATATTCAGGTCGACGGCGATCTCTGCACCCTGCAGGCGATTAATCTCAACGGCCAGCTGATCGATGAAGTCTTTATCTCCAAAAACGCCAGTGCCGTGGCAGCGGCAGGACAGACTGCATCGCAACCCGGTGCGTTCATGCTGCATCCCAATTATCCCAACCCATTTAACGCCAGCACCACGGTCTCTTTCGATATAAAAACCAGGACCAACATCCAATTGACCGTTCATGACCTGATCGGTCGTCTGGTGCGGACTCTGGCCAGCGGCGCGGTACCTTCGGGGACGCATCAAATTCGCTGGGATGGCGTTGATGAATCCGGGCAAGCGGCGGCCACAGGCGTCTATTTCATAAAGTTTAATTCGCCGGAATACAGTCAGGTGCAGCGGGCGGTCTTGCTAAAATAGGAAGAGCTGGCGGGGCCTATATAAATACAAGCTCAAAACCGATGATTCAAAAAAATAAAACCTTGCGAAGCCTTTGATGCTTCGCAAGGTTTTTTTATATCAATTTCACCGGTCACGTTGAATCCTGATATTGCCGGAGGGGTTCATCGATTTACTTTTGCCGCGGCTCGTACTCTTGCTACTTTGAATTCAACAGCGCTTTTTCGCATTCAAGGCCTTCGCCGCCGAGCAACTTGGGTGAATCGACACAATGCCGGTACGTTATCGTTGCTTTCAGCTTGAGATCAAAATCAATGGACAGCCTTCCGGAATTGGCAGGATCCGGAGCGGCAAAAGCGGTCATGGTGATCGAATCGATAGATGAATATTTGTTCACCCAATCCGTGATTTGACTTTTAAGCAAACTGACACCCTCTGAGGCCAAAAGACTGAGAGGCTTCCAGCCTTGCCAGATATTGCCAAGTCGATCTATAGTAATTTTTGTATCTCTAACAATCGGTTTTTCCATCGAACTGACCTTTACCGTGACTCTTACGACGGCTCCTTTGGTAACATTATCAGAAGCGGCCTTTAGATTAAATTCAAGGCCTTCAATTTCCACGCTTATAATCTCCGCATCATCGGGCAAATCCAATTTACTCATCAGTTGCTGGCGGGTGAATGTTTTTACAGTAGGAAATAAATTTCCGTCCGTCACAAAATTATAGTCAAAATCCTTGTCAAATTTCACGACGTCCATGCGGCTGATTTTGCTGCAACCCAATGAAAATATTATCAGAATTAATACCAACAATGCTTTTTTCATGGCCAATCTCCTTAAAAGCTAAAGCCCAAACCAGCGGTCAGAATATTTTGCGCGCCCATATTATAATCCGCATTGATATAGAGCCCTCCTAAATCAAAACAGATTCCTGCGGTAGCGCACATTTTTCCATCGGACTTTAAGTCAAATGCGATCTCCACCGGATCATCTGTAGAGTCGTTTTCGTATTTGATCTTCATCGTCGACTGACTGATGCCGATCCCGCCGTACAGAGTGAGGATGCTGGCCTTTTTGCTTGCCTGCACGCCGTAATAGAACGCGTTGGCATCGACGATATCGCCGATTTTAAACTGCTGCATGTAAACAGCCGCTGCCAGATCAACAGGAAAGGCGGGAATATACTGGGAAACCGAATGGCGAACCCCGTACCCCAATAATTTGAGCTGCTTGAAATTCTCACCCAGGTCCATCTGCATAAAGCGCACGGTGGCTTCAGTACCGAATAACGCGCCGACGGTCACCTGTGGCACAGCCAGGGGCAATCTTTCCACATCAAGGCCGCTGGGAAACGTAAAGGCCGTTCCCGCATCACCTTTCACGACAACCGGTTCCGCTTTTCCGAAAATGGTCGGTGCCTCAACAGTCTTGGCCGGCGAAAATCCACCCTCGGTGCTGGCTTTAAAGACGCGCTGCTCATCGCTGATCTGGGCCAGCATACTGTGAACACCAAGACTCAGGTGAAAACCCTTTTTTATGCGGGCGCTGTGATAAAAGCCGCTGTTGAGTGAACTGCCGAACGCATCGCCCAGAGGTTTTATATACCCCTGTCCGTTATCCCCGAGATAGCTGGATACCATCTGATCGATATCCTGGGCAAAACAGGGAGTGAACGAGATGCCCATGAGAAGCAGAGCCGAAAGGATGAAGCATTTTCTCATACGACCTCCAATTTAGTGTAGTACGCGAGACGTTCAAAAATGTCGTACACCTGTGGAGACTGTTGCAAAACAAGGGACCCCGGATGTTGCCGCGCCCTTTGCGGCATCTCCGGATGTCCCGCTATCGAATCTGCACCGGTAGACCCGCTCTCGGAACACCCGGGGTCGCAAAAGCGCGACACCCGGCGTTCAAAAACCTTTTGCGACAAACTCTTGAGGTGTCCGACATTTGGTTCCGACTTGTCCGGGTTAAAGTAAGGCAATGTTGTGATCAAAGCTTATACCTGATAGGAGTGATTTTCAAGCCAAACTTAAAAATTGAAAGCAGATGATCTTTGGCTATGGATCCACGTCCCCTCTATTTTCCGACGATCCGATCGTAATACCCGTGTGCTTCGTTCCCCCAATTGCCGCTAAATTAGCAAATCATAACAGGATAATCAAGCACAAATGCTAAAATCTTTGCCGGATATCGAAGCTACTTTCGAGCGGCGGCCGTTTTATCGACCAGCAATTTAATCAGGGGAGGCACGCTTCCGCCATTGCTGATAACGATACTTGCAAATTCTTGTCGAAAGCTGACCAGCAGACTTGAATTATTTATAACCAGGTCCATCAATTTCATTTTTTCGCCGGTTTTTTTGATTTGCCAGGATAATTTCATGGGAGGTTTGCCGTTTCCTTCCATGGTGCTTTCGAGAGTAACCGTGCTGCTGGAAAGGCTGGTTTTCGTAAACATGCACGTCTGGCCCGCCAATGGTGCAAAACGGGGGTCCCATGTTGCAATAAAAAAATCAGTAAAGGCCTGCACGAATGCTTTCTGATTTTCCGGAGATAAAGAGTTAAAATGGCGTCCAAGAACGAATTTGCCCATGTGCTCAAAATCGGCATTGGTTTTGAGATACTGCTCAGAGAGCACTAGTTTTTGTTCGCGAGGTACGCCTGCGTTGCTGACTTTGCCGATCATTTCCAACGTCGTTCCTTTAAAAGAGGTGATGGCCGGATCCTCGTCAGCAGCAAAAACGGCGAATACCACAACCAGTAAGAGTACAGCACAAGCAAGTACCATAAGCCTTTTCATAAAAGCTCTCCTGAAATAAGATGATTTGGATTAGAGTGTGAAAAGGGGATGAATTCGTCAGAGTGGTGCGGGAACAGTCTGGGGCCTTATCGCAAGCGGCTTGGCAATCGGTCCAGAGCTGATGCTGTCTTGACTACGACACGAAACAAAAGTAGCCATTCGAGGATTGAAAAACAAGCAATAAAATTTAAATACACTTGCGAATTTCGCCGGCCGGCGCGATGATAGGACTGCTTGGTAGCTTTTTTGTCTGATTTCAAGACAATGCTGATCTCACCGCTTCCGCAACCAGGCTTCCAGCGCATGGGCCAAAAGTTTTGGGTCAACGGGTTTCGTCACAAAGTCGTCCATGCCGGCTTCCAGGCACTTTTCCCGGTCGCCTTTCAAGGCGCTGGCCGTCATGGCAATGATGGGGATGTGCCTCCCTGTCCCTCGATCACCGTTGCCTGACTTCTCGGAAGCTTCGGCTTCCCGGATCCGTCGCGAGGTCTCATAGCCGTCCATGTTTGGCATCTGGCAGTCCATCAGTACGAGATCGTATGGATTCGTTTCCAGCGCTTTAAGCGCCTCGTAGCCGTCGGCGACAGCTTCCGCCTGGTAGCCGCACTTGCGTAGGATGGCTAAAGCGACCATCTGGTTTACAGCATTATCCTCGGTAACCAGGATCCGCGCCTTACGCCCGTCCGCATTGGATGCCGCAGGTCGCGTGGCAAGTGGTTTCTCACGGCCATGTTCGGCAGGCTTTTGCGCAACACCCAGAACCGTGGCCAGGCAATGGAGCAACTGCGCCTGTTTGAACGGTTTCGATACGCAGGCCGCAAACCCGAGCGCTTTCAGCCGTGCCGCGTTGCCGCGCAGGTCAGCGGCAGATGCCATCATAACAATGCCCGTGTCGCACAATTTCGGTTCTGCTTTGATCCACCTGGCCAGCCGTTCCCCGTTTGTCTCCGGCATGTGCATGTCGAGCAGCGCCAGATTGAAGGGCTTCCCTCCTTCTGCGGCTGCCAGCAGCATGCGCCCAGCCTCGTCCGCGCCGGCAGCCTCGGCCTGATGACAGCCCATAGAGGTTAACAAAACTGCCAGTGCCCGGCGGCTCGCGGCGTTGTCATCCGCCACCAGGATACGATAACCGTGAAGAGAGGCATCCATCGGCGCGCGGCCCGCGACGGTCGCATCAGCCGCTTTTTCAAGCACGATCGTAAAGCGGAACGTGGCACCGGGACCTGGTAAACTCGAAAGCGGCCGTTCGAAAGTCGGAACAGTGGGCACCTGTTGCATGCCGATTTCGTCTGTTATGCTTTCAGCCCTGATCTCCCCGCCCATCAGCTCGACCAGGCGTTTGACGATGGCTAGCCCCAGGCCGGTACCGCCATGCCTGCGGGTCGTGCCGGACTCTACCTGGGTGAACTCTTCGAAAACGGATTGCAGACGATCCTGCGGAATACCAGGACCGGTGTCCGAGACGCTGAACGCCAGCGTGACTTGCCGCTCGGCATCGTTTGCAACGCTGACGTCGATGGCGATCTCACCCGCTTCGGTGAACTTGACGGCGTTGCCGACCACGTTGGTCAAGACCTGGCGCAGCCGCCCTGCATCCCCGACCAGGCGAGCGGGCACCTCGGGATGGATGCAGCACACGTATTCCACGCCCTTTTCCTGCGCTTTGAGCGCGAGCAAATCGTTCGTGTCTTCAATCAGTGTACGCAGGCAAAACGTCTCCTTCGCCAGGGAGAGCTTGCCGGCTTCGATTTTGGAAAAATCCAGAATGTCGTTGATGATCGTCAACAGGACCTCGCCGCTGTTGCGCACCACCTCTGCGAATTTGCGCTGCTCGTCGGTCAGTTCCGAGTCCAACAGCAGCCCGATCATGCCGATCACGCCATTCATGGGCGTGCGGATCTCGTGGCTCATATTGGCAAGAAAATCGCTCTTGGTCCGGGTGGCCTCCTCCGCGGCCTGCTTGGCGAGCAAAAGGGCGTCGGCTTTTTCCTCGAGTTCCCTGTTGAGCGCGATGATGCCTCGATTGGTTTCGGCCAGTTCAGCGTTGACGGCATCCAGGTCCGCATTCTTTTTTCGCAGCTCTTCGAGCACCTCGAGCAATTGCTCCTGCTGCTTTCGTATCGTCATCGTAACGTCCCCGTCGAGGCGTTGAACGGTGCCGGCGAAAATGGAACATAAATTCGGCAGCAGGTCAGCCGTCATTTCCACATGCCGCGTCAGGGCTTTGAACACCGTGACACGCGTACCGCCCTTTGCTCCAGCCTCGACATGAAGGCTATCCATCAGGTTACGCGCGCCCAAGAGGCCGATGCCCAGGCCTCGCCCGCTGCTCCGGGCACCGGTCAGCGCCGCTTCCATGTTTGCGATGCCGGGGCCGCTATCCTCAAAAACGAATTGCAAGCCTGCTTCGCGAACGCCGTCTGCCGCACAGAAGGTAAAGGCCACTGAGCCGCCATGCCCATGCTCTATGACGTTGCGCGACAACTCGGAGACGGCCGTCGCAATGCGCACCGCGTCTACGGGAGCGAACCGGAGGGTCTCGGCCAGGACAGTGGCCGCATTGCGCGCAGCCACGATGTCCGTGTCGAATTGGAGGGGCAAGGTCCCGATTTTACCGTTTTTCGCGAATGCCGATGGCGGTTGCATCATCTTTCTCTCTGCTGAAACCACTCAAGATTGTCTCTGTGAGAATGTCGGGGTGCGCATGGAGGATCTCTTTGGGGATATGGGTTCGCCAGGCGCTTTTAATTCCGTCGGAACACATCACCAGTGTTTGACGCCCGTCCCAGGAATATTCAAAGGAACGAATGGTGCGCATACTGTGCCCAACGGTACCGCCCAGCGACGTCAACTGGGTAGAGGTCTTGTCATTGATCAGAACCGCTTCGATGTTTCCCACGCCGAGGAACTCCATCCGCCGTTCGTCAAGATGCAGCACCGCCACGGCCATGACCGCTCCGCGCGTCCGCCGCAAGGCTTGATGCGCGTCCTGAAAGAGTCCGACGAGGTTCAAGCTCCCATTGGTCTCGATTACGTGTTGTGCGACAACGGCTGCCTCGTGGGCGTCAATGCCGTGGCCCAAGCCATCGATGACCGCTGCCAGAATCCGGCGTCCCCCCGCGAAGCGCATGACATAGGCATCGCCATTGACTTTGAGGCCGGGATAGGGCCGGGATCGCGCGCCAACTTCCACCGGAAGCAGGGATGTTGTTGCCGCTTGGGCCTGCGTCGACGCCCGCACGGTTTTTAACCACTTTCTGCAGACAATTTCGACGCCACGGCCAGACGGCGGCGTCAGCACATCGCACGAATCGGCCATGCGAGCAACAGCCCCGAGACCTATGCCGAGGGAGCTGCTCGTCGAAAAGCCATCGAGAAAATCGCGCTCCTTGTTCAGGCCGGGCCCTTCATCACTGCAGGAAACCTCGATGCCCCGACGTCCCTCATTGTCGTGTACTTCGCTCAACCGGAACTCGCCCTTGCCACCACCATGCCGCAGCACATTCTCGGCGAGCTCGGTCGCCAGAATGGCCACCCGGCCCACATCCGTATCGTCAAAGCCCAATAGTGCTGCCAAGTGCGACGCCCGCCGCCGGCAAACGCCGACATCAGCGGCCACGCGGATAGGAATCTCTTCCTGCCGTTTGCCCGTTGCGGTCATGAAATGCGCTTTAAAAGTTGTACCGTCGTGCCTGCACCCGGCGTCGATTCGACCTCCATGGCATCCACCAACCGTTTGGCGCCAGGCAGTCCGCAGCCCATACTTTTGCCCGTGCTGTAGCCATCGGTCATGGCGAGATCGATCTCTGCGATGCCCGGCCCCTCGTCACGGCATGTCACCAGAAGCGACGGCGCTCCCTCCCATTGCACCAGAGAGACCACGGTTTCGCCTCCCCCGGCATAGACATACATGTTGCGCAGAATCTCACTGGCCGCGGTTGTGATGCGCGTTTGGTTGATCAGGCCCATGCCATGGGCTTTGCCATGCAGGCGAACGGCTTGACGGATGCGGACAATGTCGTATTCCGTCTCAAGCTGGAACCGTTCCAGCTCCACACCGTTCGTGAACGAAATCACGCTTGCTCCCCCTCAACGATGCGCTGCTTCAGCTTGGTCATGCCGTCTTCGATGTTGAGCGCATAGTCGATGTTTTTGAGATCAAGACCGAGTTCAACCAGCGTGATCGCCACGGCAGGCTGCATCCCCACGATCACCACAGCGGCATCCATGATCGCCGCCATGCGCGCTATGCCGGACAACATCCGGCCGATGAACGAATCGACCATCTCGAGCACCGAGATGTCGATGAGCACCCCTTTGGCACCGGTTCGTCCGATTTCATTCAAAATATCATTCTGCAGATCCGAGACCACCTGGTCCGTCATGTCGACCTGGATCGGCACCAGCAAGCTGTCGCCCAGTTTGATGATGGGGATCTTGCTCGCGTTCATACGGACACTCATGCGGTACCCGCCTCTATCTCGTCCGCGTTGGCTGCTCTGACAATCTGCTGCCCGTTGGCGCGTATGACGTATTTGACGGCTTCCATCATGTTGCCTTTGGTCTTGACTCCGGTGAGGTCGATGCCGAGGTGCACGATCGTCTGGGCAATGGTGGGACTGATGCCCGAGAGGATGCACACGGCGCCCATGAGTCCGGCCGCGGTAATGGTTTTGATCAGGTGGTTGGCCACCATGGTGTCGACCACTGCTACGCCTGTAATATCGAGAATGGCGTACTTGCAGCCGGTGACGGTGATCTCCTGAAGCAAGGCCTCCATCATGCTTTGGGTGCGCTGGCTGTCGAGCGTACCAATAATGGGCAGTACCAGCAAATTATCCCACACCTTGATGACGGGTGTGGACAGCTCGTTGATGGCTTCCTGCTGTTTCTGTATGGTAGCGAGCTTTTCTTTCAATTCTTTTTCGGCCTGACTGCGCTCCTCGATCAGCGTAGCAAAATCCTCCAGCAGCACATTGATGGCCTCCTCCATCGAGGCCAGTTCGTCGTCATCGGAAACCTCGATCCGCACGCTGAGTTTCATCGCCGCAGCCGATGCAAGGACATCTTCAAGTCGGGCAAGACGCTCGTGGAGGTTCTTGATCTTGTGTTCGTTCATAGTGTGTTCCTTTCCTGCAGCAGCCAGGCCACAGCCTCTTCCCGCGTAGAGAAGAATTTGGCTTTTGTGGCGTCGGACACAAGGTTGATGAGAATTTTGACCAGGATGCGCACAGCCGGTCGGGCGTTATAGACCGCCAGGTGGGTAATGCCCAGGTCGGTAAGGGCTTTGGCCGTGCGGCGGCGCGCTTCTGTGCCGTCGTAGCGGATGGCTGTTTCCAGATCGATGGCCGCTTGCCTGTTTCCGGCAGCCGGCAACAGCCGCTTCAATTCCTCGGTTATGGTGGTCGCGTCCTCCTCCGTCCATAATCCAGAGATCGTTACTGTGATTGTTTTTGTGGTTGGATCGAGCGTAGTTGTGTGTGGCATGACCGTACCCTTTCTCCTCACTGACCCTTCACTACGGTGCTGTGCCTAGCCGCTGATGCTGATATGAGTTTGATGTTACTGGTAGGAAAAAAAACAAAAGAATCATCTTCTTTGAAGCGCCAGCTGCTCAGCTCTTTCGCGCTTACTGAGCGGTAAGCAATTTCCGGCATCCTCATCGATTATGATATGACGAAAATTAGCCAATATAAACCTGAAAAGCAAGAAAATTTGCTGCCGGGTATGTTACCAATTTAGTGATTGGCAATGGCGTGGGCTGGGAAATTGAATATTCGCGGCAGGAGAGGAATACGCGTAGATTTAGGCACGCCTCGAATTTTTGCGGACTGTGCATAAGGCAAATTTCACAGCTGAAATCTAGAACTCTATTTCAAAAACAAAATCCGGGTCACCTCTCGTTTGTCTGACGCAATCAGATTGATAAAATAGATACCGCTCGAGACTATATTCTGCATCTGGTTTGTGCCGTCCCACTGCACCTGATGTCTTCCTGAATCAAGCGTGCCATCTACTAGCGTCTGCACAATCTGTCCATGCAAATTTGTGACATACAAACGGACCACATCGCGTGATTCCAGCCGGAAACTAACCGTTGTACTCGCATTAAATGGGTTCGGATAATTTTGCATCAGTTCCCATGGCATCGCTTTATTTTGCCCCGCTTTTACATGTGTTGCTGATTTTATCAGTGCAATATAATCGATCTCCAGTTCACCGTTATCGACATCGGAAACCGGATCCAGGCGAATAAAAAAGATCGTATCCTTCCACTCTGATGCGGAACTCAGGTCTACCTTATACTCCCTAAATTCGCTATCATTCGGCTGCAAATAAAATCGAATCCGGTTGTAGGTATCCGGATCTGCAGTAGATTTGAAAAAGAAATCGGCACTGGTGTCGCTGGTTTTATTTTTCATTCTGACGACGAGCTGATCATAGTCCGATGCTTTCAAATACACATCCGCCTGTTGAGTCAGGTAGGGATCACCATGGATAACCGTGAGCTCATAGATGCCATTGTTCACCTGGCCGCGCAACGCACCATTGGGGATCCAGCCCTGGAGATCGTTACCGTCATCAAAATCCCAACGGTCCGGTGCCGGCGGGTCGATATGCAGAGCGTCCAGATCATAAACCCGCGCACGGATTTCAGCAACGGTTCCGATGATGATGCTATAGGTATATTCATAGATACTGTCTTTATTCAGCGCCGCTCTTTTTACCGGAGCGATATAAGATGTTGAGCCATCCTGGGCTTCATAACCGGGATTTCCGGCCATACCGGCCAGAAATTTCAGACAGAGGTGATTGTACACTCCCATCCCCCATCCGTTATCGTCGACAAACGCCATCCAGTGTTCTGTGGCTGTATGATAGATTCCCCAAAACCCGCTGGAAAGATTGATGACATTGTGTTTTTCGACCGGCGCCATGCTGAACGGAGCGTCGCCGGTATACGTGTACAGATTTTTCAAAGCAGATATGGGATAAACCGCCGGAAGCTCCTGGTCACACCAGACATTCTCTTCCCATCTTGAATCCGTGCGCTTGCAGGTCAGTTTATTGCGGACATGGATAACATTATCATCCAGAACAGTCCATTGCTCCATGATGGCTTCTGCCGGCTCGTTATTCATATCCCACAACATGGGTATACAGCGGACATATACGGTATCCTGATTTTGAGTATAGTCAAGAATCCGCGCTCGATGGCCATAGGTATCACCGACCTGAATCGGATTCCAGGGCCAGGGGGACCAGCTGGAAGCCTGACCTTCAGCCTGTCGGTTCAGAGGTGATCCGGCATAGTATGACTGTTGAATATAGCGACCCTCGTCGTGAATATTGACCAGATTACGCGTGCCCGAGGCCAGAGAGATGTATTTGATGGCACCACCGCGTATCAGGTCGAATTTGACGGTTAAAGTATCATTAGAGAGCAGCAACTCTGTCGTCTGCCCAAATGCTGCAAGAGCGAGGCCGTAATAAACAAAGATAAAAATAATTTTTTTCATCATCTTTTCCTCAAAATCGTGGGTGCGTAATATGGTCAATTCAGAAGCCGATCACAAGTAAAATTCTACAAGATAGTTCATTCCGCTAGACCCCGCGAGTGCAGACCGGGTCGGACCAAATTAAAGCCATGTTTATAATATCGCTGTACTAATTTATTGCCCACAAACTGTCAACGAATGCTCGACGCCTCGCCAGACTGCTGCAAAACAAGGGACCCCGGATGTTGCCGCGCTTTTGCGGCAACGATGGGTGTCCCGCTACGCCTCTCAACCTGTTATGGTTCACCCTGGGTCGCAAAAGCGCGACACCCGGGGTTCAAAGATTCGGCAAAACATAGATCAGAGCCTTGAAAGGTCGGGACGAGCGATTCGATTATGAGAAATATTTTGTGCATTAAGAATTCCGGAGCTAGATTCAGTCAGGTCTTCCAAATCGCTCATTTGGCAATGCCCCGACATTTTTTATTGGAGTGCGCCCATAAAAGTTTTCCACAGTACTTGCGAATCCTTGCCTGATTTTTCAGGGCGATCAACAA
>CAZISM010000094.1:0-6435 GCA_964541895.1 uncultured Cytophagia bacterium | reverse complement strand
ACTAATTTAATATAATTTTTTGATAGGCTTTCTTAGATCTGCGTGGATAGCCATACACGGTATGCCAAGGCATGATGAATTTGTTCGCTGGACAAATGAATGGTGCCTTTTTTTTGTGCCAACGGGGACATGTCTATTATTGCTGAACGCTTGAACCTCTTTTCCCATGCGATTATGTTCAAAAGATCGCTAGCTTTCTCAGGATGCCATTCTTCAAAAATAAGGGTTAAGGTTTCAAACGGGTGGCGTTATAATTTCGTTTTTCCTGCGAGTCCCTTTCAGCAAAAACACGACCTGCATCGCCTCGGAAAAAGCATCATCAAGCAGTCCAATCCAAGCCGGCGAATGACCGGCGAGGTTTTTTAAACCTTCATCTTTCCCGAAAGGGGGCACCAGATGGAAAAACATCACAGGTGTGGGATGTTGCTTTTTCTGCTTTTAGCTTTTGTGATGGTCGGCGGGATTCAAGCACAATCCGTTGCCGCGGATCTCACCCCACTCACCAAGGAGTTGCTGGCGCTCGAGGACCAGTGGACCGAGGCCTTTATCAAACATGACCCCGCTCCACTGGCGCTTATTCTTGCGGAAGAATATATGGGCGTGGGCAACGATGGGCGTATCTGGACCAAGGCGAGAATCATGGAACAGGTCCAGCAAAAGGACTTTACGGTTTATTCCTTCACCATCATGGATCCCAAGGTGCAGCGGCATGGAGACACCGCTGTCCTGTACGGGATGGCGATAGACAAAGGCATCGAGGCCGGCAAGGAGTACAGCCGAGTCCTGCGTTACCAGGATGTCTGGATCAACCGCGGCGGCCGCTGGCAATGCATCGCCGGCCAGAACGCGCCGGCCGAGCAAGAGGCGCCCATCACCACATTTTCTGCCAAGGCCAGAGAGCTGTTTATCCAGGGCCGTGATAAAATGGAGGACTATGAACTCATGGCCGCGGCCCCACTGTTTGATCAGGCGGTCTCTGCGGACAGCAACTTTGCTCTCGCCTACTGCTATCGGTCCCAGTGCGGCGGAGGATATCAAATCTCTCATGCCAATCTGGCCAAAGCCAACGCACATAGCAGCAAGGCCTCTCTAGGGGAACAGCTTTATATCCAGCTAATTCAGGCTTATTTCGATAATGACCAGCCTGCGCAGAAGAAATGCGTCGATCAACTGGGAGCCCTTTATCCTCAGGATAAACGCAGTTGGCAGCTTCTCGGAAATTACTTCTTTACTGTCCAAGCGTATACAAGTGCCATCAGCTCGTTTGAAAAAGCAATAGAGATCGACAAAGAGTTTGCGCCTGGCTACGAAGCTCTGGCACACCCTAACATTAGACTGGGCAACTTTGCGGCAGCGGAAGCAGCGCTTAAGGAGTACATTCGCCTTCGTCCCGGCCGGTCCGACCCCTATGCCACCTATGGCTACCTGCTCTGCAAAATGGGACGTTATGACGAATCGACCGTCCAGCATCAAAAGGCGCTGGAACTCTCCGATCAATCCCCCTGGAGCATTGCCAGCATCGGAACCAATTATCTATTCAAAGGGGACTCTGACAAAGCGCGAGAGTATTATCGGCTCTATTTTGACAAGAGCAGCCGGATCACAAACAAATTGAGTGCTTTGTATTTTACAGCAACTTCTTATTTGTATGATGGCAATCTGAGCGCTGCCCGGAAAGTTTTTGCCGAACGACGAGCGCTGGCGAAAAAAGAGGATCAGCCTGGATATATGATCAACTCTATTGTGCTGGAGGCACTTAGCCAAACGGCATTTGGCAAGCCATCCGCCGGCCTGAAAAGTCTAAAGGAGGCGGAAGCCACGCTCGACAAACTTAGCCTCACGGAAAAGGAGAAAGAGTCCTTTCGCACCTGGTTTGATATGTGCTATTGCTATATCTACGCAGAGAACAACCAGCTGGAGCAGCTCAAGGCCCACGCTGCCTCATATAAACAGCTGATCGAGCGCCGCGACAATCCCGGCGAAAGAAACAATCTGACCTGGGCACAGGCGTATATCGATAAAACGGCAAATAACTATGCTGCCGTAATCGCCGGGCTCTCCAAGGTGCAACCTGATCCCTATGCTTATTTTATGATGGGCCAGGCGGCGCTGTCCAAGGGCGATCGGCAGGCGGCAAAGGACTATTTTAACAAAGTGAAGAACTGGAATGAATTCTCTTTCAATCAGGCGATCGTCTGGAATCGCGTGCATCAGGAGCTGGAAAAAATGAAGGAGTAAGAGAGGAAAACATACCAGGCAACCACGCAGGCAGCCGTCGTCCTCTTGGCTATTCCGCGCCCCTCGGCCGGGACAGAAGACGGTTGTCTGCTTTCCAAGCACTCGTCAGAAAACTTTGAGAGGGATAAAAACCGTCTGCCTCTAAATAGTACAATTTTGAGGGCAAATTATTCATGTAAGGCCACCATTTTCGTGCCTTGTTCCCCAGCTATCACGATGTACATAATTGAGTTGACTTGGTTCAATCCCGATTCAAAACTATTGACAAGTAAGCGATTCGGTTTGCAAATTACATGCTTTCAATTGTCACCCCCATCCAGATATTTTTTGACCAATTCGGATGATCATTATGCTCCAGAAGAAGGTTTGGTCTTTTGGTAAGAATCTGCAATGTGTGTGATGCAGTGATTCGACAAATGCAGTGCTGTTTATATTCTTTGACATATCATTCGATAGTTTTAGTCATGGTGAATGAAGTTATTACGGTTCGAGACGGCTTTGCGGTGGCCGCGGAAAACTCGATGATTTTGGTACGCCACGCAGCTTGAAGCCTACCAGCTTATTGCCCAGAACGCTCAAAACCAGCGGCCACCTGCACCAGCCGCTGCTTGGGCTGTTTCATTGTGGTTACCTCCAATTAACTCTTCTGGCGCAAAACTGAAAGAACGAGTTTGCGAGTCGAGCCGGCCAGCTGTCGGCCTGACCGAGCCTTTGGGATTTGTACTTGACCGAATGCTTACCTTAATAAGTCCCAATTTACATTGCTCTTTATTACTCAAATACCAGCAAAAATGTTAATCTGCAGGCAAATTTTTAGCTAAACAAAGAGATACCGATTGCTCCCACTTTTTTTAAGGATTCCTTGCATTCGGTACAAGAAATCATCTAAGCATAGGGACAGAAAAAAAGTCCCCCGACTTGACTTTTCGGAATGCATGAGCCGACTTGCACCTGAAGGTGAAAATTTATTCTGGCTGGCAGACAAAGTCCAGACTATGACACGCTGGACACAACCGCGGGCGCCTGACCCAATTGGACCGGTGTTAGAGGTATCCCTTCACAAAGTGATAGGATTTTCTGAACAGATCCGTCCGAGATTCGATGCATCGGCAAGAGTTCATCAATCGATCCGCCATCGTATCCAGGAGCAGCTGTATTATACATCGCTTGTCCGATTCCATTTCCGGTGGAACGAACTGGTGGAGGCTGTAGTGTAGCGCGCCAAAATATGTCACAAATTCTGAAGAATCTGCTGATCCAGATAAAGTGTGGCAAGAGCAGCGAACCGTGTAACTCAACAATCCGCTTGACATCCGCGAGTTCATTTTGTACATTAGCCATACGGGAATGCAAGGTAGCCTGGTGGCGCCCGCGGACTTCAAATCCGTTGTGAGGCGAGTTTCGTCTCGGGTGGGTTCGATTCCCACACATTCCCGCCATAGTATTCTCCGCGGATCAGCCGGCCAACAAGATTCTATCTGTTACCTGAGTTGAGCTTAAACTGAACAAGCTGGATTGAAATGTCGGACGCCTCAAAGGCGTCCGACATTGTATCAACGCAGCGGGACACCCGGAGATGCCGCAGGGCGCGGCAACATCCGGGGTCCCTTTTTGAAAAGTCCCCTGTGTTCGATTTTTCACCCATCACCCCTATACTTAAATAAGGAGCAACAAAACCCATGTAGAGCGTAGTGCATTCATCGAAAGGAGTCGCGCATGAAACACGGAACCCTGCTCGCCAGGCTCAGAAAAGCCAATCCCGTCATTTTTCAGCTATTAACAGAAGCGCCCACACACCGAGTTGCCCGCAGTTTCATTTTAGCCTATATCGAGGAATTGTCACGCATCCTGCATCACGCCGGTGAACGGCATCGCGGTCTGGAATGGACGGTGCAACGCGAATCTCTGAACGCGTTTCGCGAGATTATCTCCATCCGCAGTGAAAAGCTGACCCACTATAGCAGTCTGCGACAGCTCTGGCTCATGGCCAATGAAAAATTCGATCAATTAGCATCGGACATGAGCGAGGGCTTTGTCGAGGACATCCGCCACATTCTGCTCGGCATAACCGGCCAAAGCGGCATCTATAAGGATGTGACCCCGCCTGCCTACACGCAGCTGCAGAATCGCGAAGCCGCTGAAGCGCGCTCCCAGCATCTGGAAAAAATGGCCACCACCATACTGGCAAAATTGAAAAAATTTCACCACGGTCTTGAAGCCGGTGTCATCGCCCGGCGGGCCCGAAACCGGCGCCATATTCTGGCGGCCTGGCAGGCGGAGGAATCAGATTGGCAGGATTACCGCTGGCACCTGCGTCACCTCATTCGCGACAGTCGCACGCTGTCCCGGATCATCCGGCTTACTCCAACAGAGAAGCGAGCCATCGATCTGGCCAAGAGCGGGCATTTGCCGTTCGCCATTACCCCATACTATGCGTCGTTGATGGACTGGGAATCGCATCGCCGGCGCGATCATGCTGTTCGCAGTCAGGTCATTCCCACGGTATATTATGTGTCCCAGATCCAGTCACACAAAGCGGATCCAGATTATTGTTTTGACTTTATGCAGGAGCACAACACCTCGCCCGTCGATCTGATCACACGGCGCTACCCGCACATCGCCATTTTCAAACCCTACAACACCTGCAGCCAGATCTGCGTCTACTGTCAACGCAATTGGGAGATAAAGGATGCCTTGATGCCCCACGCGATGGCAGAAGGCTCAAAAATAAAAAAGGCCCTGCAATGGCTGAAAAAGCATACTGGGATCATTGAGGTTCTGATCACCGGCGGAGATCCCCTGGTGTTGCCGGACCGGAAAATTCTGGAATTGCTCGAACAGGTTGCATCCATTCCGCACGTGGAGCGTATCCGCATCGGCTCGCGTACGCCGGTGGCGCTGCCGCAGCGATTGACCGACGACCTGGTTCAAGGCATTGCGTCCTTCCATGAACCAGGCCGCCGGGAAATCGCCCTGATCACCCATTTTGAACATGCGTACGAGATCACGCCGGAAGCGCAGGCAGCGGTGCAAAAATTCCGCAAAGCCGGTATGGCGGTCTATAACCAGGCCGTGTTCACGGTCGAAAACAGCCGACGGTTCGAACTGGCCGCCCTGCGCCGCGGGCTGCGACTGATCGGAGTGGACAGCTATTACACGTTCAACACCAAGGGCAAAGAGGAGACCAAAGATTACCGCGTGCCCATGGCGCGGCTGCAGCAGGAGATCAAGGAAGAGGCGCGGCTTTTGCCCGGCTTGTGGCGCACCGACGAGCCGGTGTACAACGTGCCCGGCCTGGGGAAAAATTATGTCCGCGCCGCTCAACACCATACGCTGTTGACGGTGTTGCCCAACGGCAGCCGCGTCTATGAATTTCACCCCTGGGAGAAGAATCTCAGTCTCGTACAAACGTACATCGACATCGATGTGCCGATCCTGGACTATCTGCGCACCATGGAAAAACGCGGCGAAGATGTCGACCACTATAAATCCATTTGGTATTATTATTGAGAACCCAATGCCGCTGCCGTTCAAAATCATTTTTTGCTCTATGGTTCTGCTCCTGTCCTGGCCCTGCCAAAGCCAGGTGGAAATTCCCCTGGGCTCCATGCAGAATCCTCCCGGGGTGACGTGGCAAAAGATCATCACGCCCCATTTTCGCATTATTTTTCCAGGCGAGATCCAGGCCGATGCTCAGCACGTGGCCAACACCCTGGAGCATATTTACCTGCCCGACGCTAAAACGCTCAGGAGGAACGCGCGGGTGTGGCCGCTGGTCATGCACAACCAAAACGCGGAAAGCAATGGCTTTGTTACTCTGGCGCCGCGCCGCTCGGAATGGTTCAACACACCACCGCAAACCGGCTTGATCGGCGTCAATCCCTGGTACCATGTCCTGGCAGTGCACGAATTCCGTCACATGGTGCAGTTCGACGCCACCCGCACCGGGCTCACCAAATGGCTGTACTATATTCTCGGTGACGCCGGTCATCTGGCCGGCGCTTTTTTCAGCCTGCCGGCCTGGGTGTGGGAAGGCGATGCCACGGTCAATGAAACCCTGTTGACGCGGAGTGGCCGCGGCCGCATGCCGGAATTCACCATGCCCATCCGCACGTTGCTGCTGAACGACAAACGCTATTCCTATTACAAGATGATGTTCGGCTCCTACCGCAACTGGTCGGCCAATCCCTATGAATT
>CAZISM010000093.1:0-20681 GCA_964541895.1 uncultured Cytophagia bacterium | reverse complement strand
GGTGGGGGTGGTTTTTCAGTACTTGCTGCAAGTACAGGGCAGGGGCTATTTTTACCTCACCTGGGTGGTGCCGTACGGATTCCTCGTCTGCCTGATCGCTTTTTATTTTTACAGATCCTGGCGCCGGTTGAGTCCGCTCATCAGAATGTGGTTTGCCTTTTCCGTGTTCACCTATTTGACCGGTGCCATCGGATTTGAGATCCTGGGCGAAAAAATCGCCCGCCAGTTCGGCAACGCCGACATCGCCTACAAGGCCGTCATGATTCTGGAAGAGTCTTTTGAAATGGTGGGACAAATTTTGCTGGAATATACGCTGTTGACGATGATTCGCGAGCTCTATGCAGATTCGGTGCTGCACTTTACCGACTGACCGCACCCTCTATTACACTTTATTCGGGATATCAACCATGCCGACCCGATTCACCACGAACTTTCATGTTCGCACCTATGAGCTGGATTCCTTCGGCCATGTCAATAACGCCGTTTACCTGCAGTATCTGGAATTCGCCCGCGGCGAGTACCTGCTACAACGCGGCCTCTCCTTTGCCGATTTTGCCGCCTGGAACAGGTTTCCGTATGTGATCCATGTGGACATTGACTATAAATCGTCCTGTCGGGCGCACGACGAAATTAAAATAGTGGGTTGGATTTCCAGCTGGTCAAAAGCGGGATTTGTCATGGAGTATGAAATGCACAACGTCAGCAAAGACCGGATCTGCGCCCAGGCGCAAATCCGTTTTGCGTTTGTCAACGACCAGGAAAAAATTGTTCCGGTTCCGGACGAGTTCAAATCGCGGATGCAATAAACCAGGCCCGCTAGTCGATGCGGTGGGGTGAATTCCAGTAAAATCGCGTCAGCCCGGCCGGCGTGCCCAGCCAGAGATAATCGCCGTCCGCAAACAGAGCATATACGCGGCTGTCCGGCAATCCGTCTTCAACCGCAAAGGCAACCCACCTCTCGCCGTCGCGATCATACTTGAGCAATCCCTTATCCGTGGCCACCCAAACCGCCGCTTCGGTTGCCAGAATGCGATAAATGGCCGCGTCGGTGCGGTACAGGCGGCCCGGACCGGTCAGCCATTCCCTGGTTTGCACGTCAAACGCCGCCACCCCCTCCTCGGTACCGAACCAGACCTCGTTGTCATATACCGAAACGGCATAGGTCGCCCGGTTCGACGGACCATAGGCCCCTTTATAAAAACCACCTGAATCCTGATCAGCATCATACACATAGATACCGTATTCGGTTCCCATCCAGATGAGATTGGACTGCCGGGCCAGATCGTACACCGTGACCGTGCCGAGGCTGCCCTGTTTCACAGACCGGATGCGCATGGTATCGCTGCCCACGCTGCGGAGGAGCACACGGGACACCCCGGCATCGGTGGCGACATAGAGAAAATCCAGAGTAGCCACCAGGTCATTAATGCGGTTGTCGGTCAGATGATGGGCCTGATGATAGGTGCGCCAGATGTTTTTATTGAAATCGTGACGGACCAGGCCGTTGCGGGTACCCAGCCATATGTTGCCGCTGGTCAGGGCAAACGCCTTGACCCGATCGTCGGCAAATCCCGTATGCAGATACGCTTCATAATAGCGCGGCGGTTTGAGATCGATAGCCCATTCCGTCACACCCGCATGTTCTGTTCTGCGATCCTGCTCGCCGCCGATCCAGAACGCATCCCCGTCCGGTTCAATGGCGTCGACCACCGGATCCCATAATCCGTAAGGCAGCATATCCAGGCGAAAGGTGGCCAGGTTGGCATGACCGGCGCCGAGACCCCAGGTGCCGATATAAAGATTCTGAAAACGATCCCGCAGCCAGCAGGTGACGGGAAATTTGCGCAGCTGAAAATCGGTAATGGTTTTGTCGCGCTCGTTGTACATGTAATTATCCGACATGAACAGATACGGCGGATCCGGATCCGGTTCGGCTTTGGCGCCGAACCAGCGCACCGGTCCGGAAGCAGCCGCCGCCGGACGGAATGAGGCGGCGGTGTTGTCCGATTCATACCAGCGCTGGCTGGGGGTGATGATATAGACCAGGCGCTGGTCGCTGAAACCGATAGAGACCGCCCGCTCCCTGGTCATCCCCATTTCATCAAAATAGAGATTGTTCCAGATCCTGCTCGCCGGTTCAAGATAGCTCACGCTGACATCGGTGAGGCACCACAGGTAGCCGGTGTTGGCATCATAGGCCACCACATAGACATCGTTGCTGGCCAGACCGTTGCTCACCGTCCATGGAAAATCATAGCGATTGGAATAAAAATCCAGCCGCACCACCCCGCCGGTGGTGGCAAAAAAAACATAGGGATCGCCAAAGCACATGTGGCGGATGAACCGCGTCGTCCCATAGGTGATCCAATCACCCTGTTCATAGCGCGTGTTGGAGCGATAGATGCGCTGAGCCGGGAGCTCTGCGATGCACAGCACGAACAGCGACAGCCACAGCAGATAATGTTTACAGCGAGTAGACATCATAAAATTTCCTGACCAGGTTATAACGACCATCAAGACAGGGATCGCGTCGAGCTAATCCTTCAAGCCATACCCTCTCAGCTTTTTATACAAGTTGGCGCGATCGGTCTGCAGCCGCTGCGCCAGGCGGGTGATGTTGCCGTCACACTCGTTAAGCCCCTGCAGCAAAAGTGACTTTTCATAATGGTTGAGCCGTTCTTTCAGAGACTGAGATTCCTGCTCGACGGGAACGCTGACCACATCAGCCGGCACCGCCGGCAGCACGTGACGCAGATCCGGCTCATCGATGACCTCGGCATCGCTCATGATGGCCAGACGTTCCATGATGTTTTTCAGCTCGCGGACATTGCCGGGCCAGGGGTAGAGTTGCAGACGGGCGAGGGTCGATTCGGCCAGCCGCTTTTGCTTCTTGCCGTTACGACGGCAGTAGAGAAAGAGAAAATGGTTGGCCAGTTCCGGGATATCGGCCGAGCGGTCGCGCAGGGCCGGCACCTGCACGGGAATGACGCTGAGGCGAAAATAAAGATCCTGGCGAAACCGACCGTGGTCGATCTCCCGGCTCAGCTCCTTATTGGTGGCAGCGAGAATGCGCACATCAAATCGGATAGGTTGATGCCCGCCCACGCGGGTAAACTCGTTTTCCTGCAACACGCGCAGCAGTTTCGCCTGTGTGGCCGGCGCCATATCGCCCACTTCATCCAGCAAAAGCGTACCCCCCTGCGCCCGTTCGATCAAGCCGATTTTGCGCTGATAGGCGCCGGTAAACGCCCCTTTTTCATAGCCGAACAGCTCGGACTCGATTAAATCGTGGGGCAGGGCGGCACAATTCAGCTGAACGAATGGTTGGTCGCGGCGCAGGCTCTGCTGATGGATGTGGTGGGCCACCAGCTCTTTGCCGGTGCCGTTTTCGCCGTGGACAAGGACGCGGCTGTCGGTGGGTGCCACGCGCGCGATGGTCTGGCGCAATTCGTTCATGGCAGGCGATCGGCCGATCATCTGCCATTCGTCTCCCACCAGCGCCTGCAGACGCGCCAGCTCGGTGCGGGCTCGACGTTGATCGGTCAGATTTTTCACTTCCAGGACGATTTTTTCCGGAGTCAGCGGCTTTTCCAGAAAATCATAGGCGCCAAGCTTGGTCGCCTGCACCGCCAGGGTGATATCCGCCTGCCCGGAAATCATGATGACCGTCTGCTCCGGATTCGTGCTCCTGATTTTTTCCAGCACCGCCAGTCCGCCCATGCCGGGCATCACGACATCGAGGAATATCAGGTCAAAGGATTCGGCGGCCAGGGCCGCAAGGCCGTGTTCGCCGTCAGCGGCCTTGGAGACACTGTGGCCGTTGCCACGCAGTATCCAGGCGAGGGCGTCGGCGATGTTGGGCTCGTCATCTATGATGAGTATGTTCATGTCGATGGTCCCGCACGAAATAGGTCCCGTTCAACCGGGGTGGATCCGCTCTATTGCAGCAACTGCTCCACGCGCGCCCTCAGGGTGTTGCGCACTTTGACGCGAAGCGAGATGGTGTGATCATCGTAGGTGATCTGCCGTACCTGGGCCCATTCGTACACCCTGGGGATGCGGTCCGCCTTTTCCAGGTCGATACGAAACTCCAGTTCGATGTAGGAACGTTCCACCTGCTCGCTCAGCGAGGTCAGCAATTGCGAGAGATTGATGCCGCGTTGGGCGGATATAAACACACACGGCTGCGATTTGGCAAAGTGATGGTGCAAGAGAGCCGGATCTGCAAGCTGGTCGATCTTGTTGAACACATTTATGACCGGCCGGTCATCCAGTTTCAATTCGGCCAAAACATTCTCCACGGTGTTCATCTGCTCCTGTAACGCCGGGTGAGTGATGTCGATAACATGCAGCAGCAGATCCGCAGCCGCAGCTTCCTCGAGCGTGCTCTTGAAGGAAGCGATCAAATGGTGTGGCAGTTTGCGAATAAATCCGACGGTATCGATGAGCAGGATCTGCAGATTTTCCGAGACCTGCAGCGAACGGACCGTAGAATCCAGCGTGGCGAACAAGCGGTCTTCCACCAGCACGTTGGCGTCGGTGAGGGCGTTGAGCAGGGTCGATTTGCCCACATTGGTGTAGCCCACCAACGCCGCTTTGAAAAGATCCTGCCGGTTTTTTCGCCGGATGGAGCGCTGGCTGGAGATTTTGGCCAACTCGGCCTCGAGGAGGCCGATGCGCTTGCGAATCAGACGACGATCCACCTCCAGCTGCGTCTCACCGGGACCGCGAACGCCGATGCCGCCGACCTGTCTGGACAGATGGCTCCATTGCCTGGTGAGGCGCGGCAACAGATACTGCAGTTGCGCCAGTTCCACCTGAGTGCGCGCCTCGCGCGTCTTGGCGTGTTTGGCAAAAATGTCCAGGATCAGTCCGCTGCGGTCCACGATTTTGACGCCGCAGAGCTGCTCGATATTCTTGACCTGGGCAGGCGTGAGGTCGTCGTCAAAAATCAGCAGATCGGCATCAAGATACTTGGCCATATGGGCGATTTCTTCCACCTTGCCGCGGCCGACCATATAGGCCGGATCGAAGCGATGCCGCTCCTGCACCACGCGTTCCAGCACATCGGCGCCGGCCGTGTCGGCCAAAAGCTCGAGCTCGTCCAGATACTCGTCCACCAGCCAGCGCGGTGCGCGCGGGGTGACCACGCCGATCAAAATCGCCCGTTCCCTGTTTTCCGTATCAATAGTATGCACGTCTCTATTCAGCAGGCCCGTTCGACGGGGCCTCTCCCTTTTCATAATACAACAACATCTCGACACATAATAATACTAACGCGGCCCAGATAAAATAGCTCCACAGCTCTTTGCCCGAACGCTGCTCCACGATCGTTTGCGCCAGGTTCGCGGACGGTTGCAGCGACTGCAGGGAAAACCGCTTCTGCAATTGCTCGTTGTCCAACGGCTGCACATCCCGTTCCGAAGCGGGTATGTTGATGGCCCATTGCGTCAAAACCTTACCCTGGGCCGTCAACTGGTACAGGCCCGGATAATCGGTAGCCGGATAGATGATCCAATGCCCCTGGTCTGCCAGTCGCACCACCTCCATGCGCTCATTCCGCTGATCCGGCCGGTGCAGCTCGACGGTGGCCGCCAGCAGTTCGGCGGGCAGCTCATAGCGAAGAGGATCGCCGGTAAACACCATCTCGGCGTTCTCTTTGCTTCTGGAATGAACGTACGAAATGCTGCGATGCATCAGCGGAGCGAACATGGCCCGGTAAGCCAGATCCGACACCTGTTCCTGAAAGCCGGCGGCAAAGGCGAGAAAACGGGCCGACGCATGCTGCCATTCGACCAGAAAGGGATCGCCGCTGCTGAACGGAATGACGGTGGTGGCGGCGTCATCAGGAACCATGCGAATGGCCCAGTGAAACACCGGATCTCCGAAGCGGGCTTGCGGCGTTTCAAAGAGACCATGGAAAAGCGGGTGCTGCAGATCGACTGCGCCAAGCCCAAAGGTCGACGCCGGGGCCTGGAGCGAGCCCATGACATCGCGCAGCAACGGCATCCCCAGTCGCCGGTGCAGCTCGCGGTTGTAGAGAGTCAGATCCGTTTGCGGACCAAAAATAAAGATGACCCCTTTGCCCAAACGGCAGAAATTATCTATCCATTCCACGGCAGCTGTGGAGAGCGCGCTTACGTTGCACAACACCAGCACATCCAGATCGTCCGCTTTTTGAAAAGCCAGTTGCTCCACAGGCGTCGGCACCACGTCATAGATAAACGTCGTTTGGCGATTGGGCTGCAGGGCCAGTTGCACAAAATAGCCATCAGGGCCCTCGGCCCCGACCAGGCCGGTGCGGATCCGCTCCGGGACAAAAAAAGAAAAATAAAAACGGTTATCCTCCAGCCAGTCGTCGTCTTCCAGCATGGCATACCCGGACATGAACCCGGTCTGATCCAGAACGCACCGCCAGGGCACGGTAACCGATCCGCCGGCCGGCACCTCGGCCATGGCTTGCGCCACCTGTTTTTGATTGATGAAAATTTGCAGCAGTTTGTTTTGCAGCCGCTGACCGGTGTTGCGGATGGCGGCTTCGCCTTCAAGCACATGATCCTTTTGCAGGATGGCCGACTTTATCGTGACCAGATCGCAGGAGAGGTTGCCGCTGTTTCTGGCCAGAACCGGCAGCGCATAGCGCCGAATCAAAGCCGGCAGTTTCGGCAGCGAATCGTTGCCGAAACCGGTGCGCTGCATATCGGCGACCAGGTAGAGTTCTTTGTTGACATTTCTGGCTTGTCGCAGGAGCCGGTCGCTGAAACGAAGCGCAGCGCTGAAATTAGTCGGCCGCGCATCCAGAGGCCATTGCGCCAGAGCCTGCCGCAGCCGTTCCGGGCTCTGATACGCCAGACGAGCCTGTTCGGCCGATGTGTCTGTGCTGCTGACAAGAAACAGCTCATCTCCCTCATTGAACAGCGGCAACAGCTGTGCAGCGGCTTTGCCCGCCGCGTCATAGAGCGACTGACCTTGCGTCTGCCTGGCCATGCTGTACGAATTGTCCAGCACAATGACCGCCGACGTCCGCGCTGCCGTGGATCCGCCGGCCTCGGAGCGGCGGCAGGTAGGCCGGCTGAAACCGAGTACCACCAACAGGATGATCAGCGTGCGCAGCAGCAGCAACAAAAACTGCCTGAGTTTGAGCCGGGACAATTTGTTCTTTTGCAGTTCTTTCAGGAAACGGAGAGTGCTGAAAACGATGACGCGGGATCGCGAGCGGGTGAATAGATGAATGAGCAAAGGCAGCGTCGCTGCTGCCAATGCATACAAAAGGACCGAGTGCAGAAAATTCAAGGCAACGCTACCTCAGCCGGGAAAAGAGTGTCCTCGATGATTTCACACCAGATATGAATGATGGCGATATGGCCTTCCTGAATGTGTTGCGATGTGCGCGACGGCACCACGATCGTCCGGTCGGCCGCCTCAGCCAGCGGACCGCCGTCCCGGCCCGACAGCGCCAGGGTTTTCACCTGTCGTGCTTTGGCCGCCGCCACCGCTTTAAGAACATTAGCAGACCGGCCGGAGGTGCTGATGCCGATGAGAATATCTCCGGGACGGGCCAGCGCTTCCACCTGCTTGCTGAAAATTTCGTCATAGCTGTAATCGTTGCCGATCGCCGTGAGAATGGAGGTGTCGGTGCTCAACGCCATCGCCGGCAAAGGCGCGCGATCGCGCTGCAGACGACCGACCAGTTCAGCGGCAAAGTGTTGACTGTCCGCCGCACTGCCGCCGTTGCCGCAGATCAAGAGTTTGTTGCCCTCTTGCAGACAACGGACCAGTTCCTCGGCCATGCCGAATATGGCTTCTTCCTGTTTAAGCAACGCCAGTATGGTTTCCGCACTTTCCTGCAATCGTTGTGTTACGATCTCTTTCATTATCCTAATCCGATCTTTTTTAGTATGGTTTTCAATGGGCTGTTGGTTTCTTTTTTGGAATACACCACGCTCGGCCGCACCGGTTCTTCCAGAATGAGCTCTTTGCCATAGAGGATCCGATGCGGGTTTTCACAAAAGAGTCTGTTGGCTTTGACCACGCCCCACTGCGCTTCCACCAGTTCAAAGGCGGCGCGGAGTTTAAACGGCCGCATCTTGAGATCGTGTGCATCGGAAGAGACCAGGCTCACCAGATTGGCATCGATCAGTTTCATGACCGTGGTCTTTACCTTTTGTCCGAATACGCCCAAGAGGCTGCCGGCGTTGACCTGCAGCACCGCGCCGTGTTCGACGAACTCGTAGGCGCGCGAGGGATCGTTGAGGATCTTGGCATAACGCTCGGGATGCGCCACCACCGGCACCATCTCTTTTTGCACATACTCAAAAAACGTTTTGGCGACAAAGTCCGGAATCAGGTTCATGGGAAACTCGACCAGAAAGTAGCGGCCGTTGGCGGCATAGGTGGCGATCCGGCGGCTGAAATTGATTTCCGGCTGCACAAACAGTTCGGCGCCCAGGTGAAGACGAATATCCAACTGAGCCTGCTCGGCGCGCTCTTTCAACTCTTCAAAGAGTTGTATGATTTTATCCTCTTTGTCAAAGTCCCCCTTGGACATGACATGGGGGGTGCAGGCCACTTCGCGAATGCCGTCGTCGATGCCCTGGCGCAACATGGCCAGCGACGTTTCCCAGGAATCGGAACCGTCGTCCCAGTGCGGGAGAAGATGAGTATGGAGATCGATGAGATGCATAGGTTATAACGCTCTAGCCCGGTTAAACCATCCGCGGCGCCGGCCGCTATCCCGACCGCCGGCGTATAATCCTGCCTACCGGTACCTGAACAGCCCGGTTTGGCTAACGTGTATGAATGGCTTGTGAAATCGCTTTTATCAGCGCGAGATCTCTGCTTTTTTCCAAAACATTGCCGGTAACGATGAAACTGGCGCCGGCGCGGACTTTATTCCCCGCCTCTTCCGGCGTGCGGATGCCGCCGCCGACAATCAGCGGCAAACGGCAATATTGTTTTATGGCCATGATCATGTTTTCCGGAACCGAATATTTGGCGCCGCTGCCGGCTTCCAGATAGATCTGCGACATGCCCAGATATTCGGCAGCCAGCGCGTGCGCAACCGCGATATCCGGCTTTTCGCGCGGCAACGGTTTGGTGTCGCTGAGAAACTGCGCCGAGGTGATGTTGCCCGATTCCACAAACATGTACGCCGTCGATATGGCCTCCAGATTCATAGACCGGATAATGGGCGCCGAAAAGACATGATCGCCGATAAGATAATTGGCGTTGCGGCCGCTGATCAACGAAAGAAACAGAATGGCGTCGGCATAGGGCGACAGCTGCCGGGTGCTGCCGGGGAATATGATCACCGGCAGGGAGCAGGCGGCTTTAATGGCTTTGATCAGTTCATCGAACACATGCGTGAACAACAGGCTGCCTCCGATCAGCAGCGCATCCACCTCGGCTTGACCGCACATCTCGGCCAAACGGACCGCGTCGCTGATCTCCTGCTTGTCCGGATCGATAAGTACGAGATAACCGGCGCCCCGTTTTTCCTTAATTTCGAACAGATAATTCTGGACGTTCACATCGTACCTCGGTCGCGATAGATAGATAATAGGCCTATATCCGTCAACATCATCGTGCCATCCTGCTCCCCGTTAGCAATCACCTGCACTCGCCCGCTCTTATTGCAGCGCGGCGGCCACAATCGCCGGCACCTGCGCCAGAGCGGCTGGAACCTGCTCCTTTTCTTTGGCGCCGGCCAGAGCCATATGCGGCTGTCCGCCGCCGCTGCCGCCGGCCAACGCCGCCACTTTTTTCACCAGATCCCCGGCTTTGATCTTTTTGTTATCAATGACATCCTTGGTGACGACCGCCAGGAAATTGGCCTTGTCACCGCTGACCATCGCCAGCACGGCGATGCCGGATTTGATTTTATCGCGCACCAGATCTCCCATCTGCCGCAATTCGTCCACGGTGGCTACCTGTACCAGCGACACCAGCAGATTCACGCCGTTGACCGACTGAATGCGGCTCAACAGATCATCGACTTCATCTTTGGCCGACGCCTGGCGCAGTTTGCGCAGCTCTTGCTCCGCCTGCTTGCGCTCCTCCAGCTGCCGCTGCAGACGGCCGACCACCTCTTCCGGCCGACAGCTCAACATCGCCGCCGTTTCCTGCAACACGGCATGCAAGGTGCGGGCATGATCGATATAACCCGTGCCGGTCAGACATTCAATGCGACGGATACCGGCGGCCACTGCCGTTTCGGCGGTGATGACAAACGCCCCTATCTCGCCGGTGGCCCGCACATGGGTGCCGCCGCACAGTTCGCGGGAATAGTCCTGCACCTCCACCAGGCGCACTATATCACCATATTTTTCGCCGAACAGCGCCGTGGCGCCCAGACTCTTGGCATGGTCAAACGACATGGTGCGCCAGGAGACCGCATGGTTGAGCAGGATCTGCTCGTTGACGATATCTTCGATGGTTTGAATATCTGCGGCGCTGACCTTTTCAAAGTGGGTGAAATCAAAACGCATCTGTTGCGGCGCCACCAGGGAGCCTGATTGATGCACATGATCGCCCAGCACCGTGCGCAGCGCTTTATGGACGAGATGGGTGACGGTGTGATTGCGCTCCGTGGCTCGCCGTCTCCCCGCATCAATACGCGCCTGCACGGTCTCGCCCGCCGCGGGCAGGGTACCGTCAGCCAAGGCGCCGATGTGCACCACATGCTCACCGACACGCCGGGTATCTGTTACAGTAAAGACAAAATTTTTGCCGACGATCTGCCCCGTATCGCCGACCTGACCGCCGGATTCGGCATAAAACGGCGTCCGGCTGAGCACCATACGCCCCTCTTCGGCATGGACGACGCGCGCTTCTTCCTCGTCCTGCTCATAACCGACAAATTCGGAGCTGGTTTCCGTACTGTTCTTTATGTCGATGAAGGCGTACTTGACCTCCTGCGCCTTGTTGGAACGCTCGCGCTGCTGGTCCATCTCCCGATCAAAGGCGGCTACGTCCACCGTGAGGTTTTTCTCCTGCGCCATGAGCTCGGTGAGGTCCAACGGAAAGCCATAGGTGTCATGCAACACAAAGGCATCGAGGCCGGGAAACACCTTTTCTCCTTTGGCCTGCAGCTCCCCGGCTCTGGCGTCGAAAATCTCCAGGCCGCGGTCCAGGGTGCGGCCGAAACTCTCTTCTTCGGCGCGGATGACGCGACTGATATACTCCTGACGCTCGCGTATCTCCGGGTAGGCATCGCCCATGGCGGAGACCAGCGGCTCCACCAGCCGAAAGATGAACGGTTCATGCATGTCCAGCACACGGCCAAAGCGGGCGGCGCGGCGCAGGATGCGCCGCAGCACATAGCTGCGATCTTCGTTGCCGGGAATGGCGCCGTCGGCAATGGCAAAACTCAGCGCGCGGATATGATCGCAGAGCACGCGAAACGCCACGCCGATTTCGCCGTCGCCATAACTCTTTTTGGTGATGGCCGCTATTTCGGCCTTGATGGGTTCAAACAGATCGATGTCGTAATTGGAACTCTTGCCCTGCATCACCGAACAGAGCCGCTCAAAGCCGGCGCCGGTGTCCACATGTTTCGCCGGCAGCAGATGCAGTGCGCTCTGCTCGTCACGGTTGTACTGAATAAAAACCAGGTTCCACAATTCGATATAGCGCGCGCAGCCCTGGTTGACGCCGCAGACATGCCCGGGCCCCTCCCGGTCGCAATAGCCGGGGCCGCGATCATAATGAATTTCCGAGCAGGGGCCGCAGGGACCGGTGTTGCCCATTTCCCAGAAATTATCTTTTTTGCCGAATTTCATGATCTGATTCGGATTGATATCGGTGAGACGGCGCCAGTGTTCGGCGGCTTCGTCGTCGCCAGGCACATGGTCCGCTTCATCACCGGCAAACACGGTCGCCCACAACCGTTCACGAGGCAGTTGCCACACCTCGGTCAACAACTCCCATGCCCACTGAATGGCTTCCCCCTTGAAATAATCGCCGAACGACCAGTTGCCGAGCATTTCAAAAAAGGTGTGGTGATAGGTGTCACGCCCCACCTCTTCGAGATCGTTATGCTTGCCGGAAACGCGAATGCATTTTTGCGAATCCGCCACGCGGGGGTGGGTCTGTTTGCGGGTGCCGAGGAAAATATCCTTGAACTGGTTCATGCCGGCGTTGGTGAACTTTAACGTCGGATCGTCCTGCGGGATCACGGGCGCGCTCGGCACGATATGGTGCTGCTTGGAGGCAAAAAAATCAAGAAAAGATTGTCGGATTTCGTTACTGGTCATCATAGAGTCTGCTGTTACCTTGTCTTGAGAATGGCTTGTTCTTGCATTTATCATTTAGATCGAATCCAGCGCCTGTTGCAGATCGCTCAACAGATCGTCAATATCTTCAATGCCGACCGACAGGCGCAGCAGGCCGTCCCGGATGCCGATCGCCTCGCGCTCGGCTGTGGTCAGCCCGACATGAGAGGTCGATGCCGGATGAATGATCAGGGTGTCGATCTCGCCCAGGCTGACGGTAAAATGGCACACCTGTACTGCATCCAACACCTTTTTCCCTGCGCTCAGGCCGCCCTGCACCTCAAACGAAAGCATGGCGCCGAATCCGTTGAGAAGCCGTCGCGCCAGCAGGTGCTGCGGATGGCTGGCCAGTCCGGGATAATACACCCGTTCCACCTTGGGGTGCGAGGCGAGAAAATGGGCCAGCGTCTCGGCGTTGGCGCACTGTCGCTGCAGCCGCAACACCAGCGTTTTGGTACCGCGCGCCGCCAGCCAGGCGTTAAAGGGGTTGAGGGCGTGGCCGTACATCTCGCTGGTTTTCTGAATCGCCTGCGCCATTTCAGCCACCGCGCAGACGATCACCCCACCTACCAGATCGCCGTGACCGCCGAGATATTTGGTGGCGCTGTGCAGGCTGATGTGAGCGCCGTGCTGCAAAGGCTGAAATATGGGCGGCGGCGTAAAGGTGTTATCGATGACGAACAGCAGCTGATGCTGCCGCGCCACTTCCGCCAGGGCCGGGATATCCGCTACGGTCAAATTGGGATTGCCCAGAACTTCCGTGAACAGGACCTTGCTCTCCGGCCTGAACGCCTTCTGCACCGCATCCTGATCGGTGATATCGACAAAAGTGGTCTCGATCTTTAGCGCCGCCAATTGATCGCGCATAAAGGAACGGGAGCCACCATAAATCGATGAGGAGGCTACGATATGATCGCCGGGCTTGAGAAACGTCAGCAGGGTGCTGCTGAGCGCCGCCATGCCCGAAGCTGTGGTCACCACGCCTTCGCCCTGCTCCAGACTGCACACCATGTGACCGAACAGATCGGGATTGGGATTGCGATAGCGCGTGTACATATAGCCCGGCTTGTCGTGCCGGAACACCGCCAATCCTTCGTCAGCGTCCTTGTATTCAAAATTGGTGGTCTGATAGATCGGCACCACGTGCGGCCGAACCTCGCTGAAATCCAGGCTATGGGCCGAGAGAACAGCCCGCGTGCCGGGCTTGACGTTTTTTAAATCTTTTTTCAACTAGAGCTGATCCCAATTATCGAGAAGGTCCGATATCACATCCCAACCAAAGCCGCGGCGCATGAGAAAATCGCACACCCGCTTTTTGGCCTTGTCTTCGTCAAGATGTGACACACTTTTTTTTCGCTTTTCGGCCAGGTGACGGGCCACCTGGCTCTCATCCTGCTCCTCGTAGGCCTGTGTAACGCCCTGACGGATTTCATCCTCCGACAGCCCTTTGAATTTCAGCTCCCGTTCCAGCAGACGCTTGCTGACCGGATGGGTGACCATGCGATTCTGGCCGTACGATCGCGCAAAAGCGCCGTCGTCGATCAACTTGAGCCGTTCCATTTCGCCAAGAACATATTCGACGACGGCATCAGTAAATTTGGCCTGGCGGAGCCGGTCCTGCAACTCTTTGCGGCTGCGACTGCGCACCGACAGCAACCGGATCGCCTTCAACTTGGCACGGTGACGCTCTTCCAGAGCGAGGATCTGTTGAATGCGTTCCTCGCTCAAGCGGTCGCCTTTGGCAATGCCGGATCGGACGAGCACGTCCTGATCCAAACCAAAGGCAAACATGTCATCGACAAAGATCGAAACCCGATTCTTTTTGCCCTTCTGGATTTCGATCGCCGTCACAATCTTTACGTCAGACACCGTGCCTGCCCGTGACAGGAGATATCATTATGCCCCGGAATTTTTGGCGCTCTTTTTCTCTTCTTTGGCCGCCTCTTTAGCCGCTTCTTTGGCAGACCCTTTTGCCGTTTCCCTGGTTTCCACGGCAATGAATCCCAGCGACTCGCGAACCCTGCGGTCGATATCCTTTACCATGTCGGGATTTTGCAGCAGGAAACGTTTGACGTTTTCGCGGCCTTGTCCGAGCCGTTCATCGCCATAAGAAAACCAGGTGCCGCTTTTTTCGACGATTTTATGGTTCACGGCCAGATCCAGCAGATCGCCCAGCTTGGAGATGCCTTCGCCGTAAATAATATCAAATTCCGCTTCCCGGAACGGCGGCGCCACTTTGTTCTTGACCACTTTGACCTTGGTGCGGTTGCCGACGATATCCTCGCCCTCTTTGATGGAAGCGATGCGGCGGATATCCAGACGCACGGAAGAGTAAAATTTCAAGGCGCGACCGCCGGTGGTGGTTTCCGGACTGCCGAACATGACGCCGATCTTTTCGCGGATCTGGTTGATAAAAACGACGCAAGTGGCGGATTTGCTGATGGCGGCCGTCAGCTTGCGCATGGCCTGCGACATCAAGCGGGCCTGCAAGCCCATCTGGGCGTCGCCCATTTCTCCTTCGATTTCCGCGCGCGGCACCAGGGCGGCCACAGAATCGATCACCACCACATCCAGGGCGCCGCTGCGCACCAGGGTTTCGGTGATTTCCAGCGCCTGTTCGCCGGTGTCAGGCTGGGAGATAAGGAGGTTGTCGATATCCACACCCAGCAGACGGGCGTATTTCGCGTCCAGGGCATGTTCGGCGTCGATGAACGCCGCCATGCCGCCCTTTAGCTGCGCTTCGGCCACGATGTGCAGCGCCAGCGTGGTCTTGCCGGACGATTCTGGTCCAAAGATCTCGATGATTCGACCACGCGGTACCCCCCCTACACCCAGTGCGGCATCCAGCGATATCGAGCCCGTGGAGATGACGTCAATGCCTTCCGCCCGGTCTTCCCCTAACCACATGACGGATCCCTTGCCGTACTGGCGGTCAATCTGAGTCATGGCCAGTTCCAGCGCTTTACGTTTTTCGTCTTTTTCCTCAGGCATGATACTATCCTCTTTTCTTGTTAACCGCAATTCGCAACATAGACGCCCAAACCGGCCGTCACCTGCACCATTGCAAATGGATCAATTTTTCAGTTTTATAATTCGCAGCGGCGTATACACCGGCCCTTCCGGCCGCAAATCGCTGCGCATGACGATGACCTCCCCGGCCGTAAACGTCATCGGCTCCAGGAGAGTCATTTCCAATTCATGGCTGACGTCGCCGACGCGGGTGACATCCTTGACGCGTCCCAGAGTCAGGTGCGGCGTGAACGGCCGCTCCTCTTTGGCGATACCCAGGCCGGCCATTCCTTCCTCGATGCGGCTCTGCATCAGTGCCAGCCGGCCGGCCGCTTCTTCGATGCCGACCCAGAATACGCGCGGCCGCTTCAAATTGGGAAAACCACCGGTGCCGCTGACGGTTATCGGAAACGGCGGTACATCCTGCGCGGCTGATTGCACCACCTGTTCCACCTGGTCGATCCGGTTGGCCGCCACATCGCCGAGAAATTTCAGAGTAATGTGCAGCCCTTCCTGACGCGCCCAGCTGATAAATCCCTTGGCCAAAGGGCGCAGACGAATCTGCAAGCCGTTGATCGCCTTTTTGACGTCCGCCGGCAGTTCGATACAGACAAAGGTACGATACATTACCATGGCTCTTTATCCTGCCATTTTTTTACGCAACAGATTCAGCGCCGCGGTGGCGAAACGTTCCTTGTTGAGCCAACGTTCACCACTGAAAACGTGGCGTTCCACCTGAACCCCCTGCGCATCGGCCAGGCCGATATACACCAGACCGACCGGTTTGTCCGCCGTACCACCGCCCGGGCCGGCAATGCCGGTAGTCGACAAGCCGAAATCGGTGCCGGCCAGACGCCGCACACCCTGAGCCAGGGCGGCCGCCACCTCTTCGCTCACCGCACCCTGTTGTTCGATCACGGCAGCCGGGACCGACAGCAATTCGGTTTTGGAGCGATTGCTGTAGCAGACCACGCCGCGTTCAAAATAGTCGGAACTGCCGGCCACGCCGGTCAATTTGTGTGCGATCAGGCCGCCGGTGCAGGATTCCGCCACAGCCACAGTCTTTGATCGCTGCCGCAGCATCTGCCCCACAGCCTCTTCCAGGGGGATGTCCCGGTCGGCATAAATATAGGATTTCGTCCTCTCCTGCACCATCTCCGAGGCGCGCTGCAGCCGTTCCGCCGCCTCATCCGCGTTTGCACCGCGGGCGATCAGACGGATTTGTGTGCCGGCAGGACTGGGCAGAAACGCCATTTTCGCCAACTGCTCTATGGCCTGAACATCGCCGATTTTTTCGAACAGCAGGCTTTCGGCGATTCCTGTTGTACAAAAGACGCGCGACGCAATGGCAAGGCCCGTATTCATAGCCTGCAGTTCGGGCAAAATGGTGCGCGTCATCATATCTTTCATCTCGTGCGGCACGCCCGGCATGACATAAAAAACCGTCCGGTTGCGCCGCAGGCGATACCCGGGCGCCGTGCCCCGTTCGTTGGTCACGACCTCAGCCGCGGCGGGCACCATGGCCTGACTTTCGTTGGACCTGGCCAACGGAATGCCGCGATGGCGGAACATGGTGCGAATCCGTTCCATCACCTGCTCGTTGTACACCAGTTCACAGGAAAAATAAGAACAGATCACCGACCTCGTGATATCGTCATGCGTGGGCCCCAGGCCGCCTGATAGGAGCACGATCTCTGCTTCAGCTTCGGCCTGGCGCAACGCCTGCTGAATCATGTCGCTGTCGTCGCCAACGGTGATCACGCGACGGACCGGTATGCCGATCAAGAGCAACTGCTGGCCTATCCAGCTGGCGTTCGTGTTCACGGTCTTGCCGCTGATCAATTCATCGCCGATGGAGAGAATATCCGCTCTCACTGGGCTTATCCGAGCAGGGAGAGCAGATAGCGCCCTGCCTGCAGAGACAGCGCAGCATAGAGGCCGGCCAAGACGTCATCCATCATGATGCCCCAGCCGCCGGGCAACTTTTCCGCATCGCGCACCGGCGATGGTTTGACTATATCGAAAAAGCGGAACAGGAAGAATCCCGCCGCATAAAAAGGCAGCGTTTTCGGCAGCCACAACAGGGTGATCATCTGGCCCACCACCTCATCCCAGTTTACCCGGCCGGGATCCTTGCCCCAGATCGCTTCACAGCGGCCGGCCGCCCAGACGCCGATAACCAGGGCGAGCGCAATGATCGTAATAAACAGCGGAATCGGCAACGTGGGCGCGAAAAACATAACCACAACCGCCACAAAGGAACCCACCGTGCCCGGGGCGATGGGAAAAAAGCCCGTAGCCAGGGTTGTTCCTAACAGAATTGCCATCCGGTCACGTAAAGACAAACAGACTCCCGGTATTACCATAATAATACAAGTACAGGTTACTGTAATCTAAAATATTAAAAAAAATTATCATAAAGGCAAGAGATAAAAACGCGGACTGACGGCGGTTGCCTATAACGGAAGCCGGCCATCCAGTGCCCGGGAGAGCGTTACTTCATCAGCGTGTTCAATATCGGCGCCCATGGGAATGCCCTGGGCGATGCGCGAGAGTTTTATATCAAGAGGTTTGATCAATTTGGTCAAATAAAACGCCGTCGCCTCGCCCTCGGTGCTGGGATTGGTGGCAATGATCACCTCGGTGACGCCGGCGGAGAGGCGAACCAGCAGCTCTTTGATTTTCAGATCATTGGGACCGATGCCGTCCAGCGGTGACAGGCAGCCGCCCAGCACATGATAGAGACCGCGATAACCGCCGGTTTTTTCCAGCGCCAGCACATCGTTGGCCTCTTCAACCACACAAATGAGCGAGCGATCGCGGGCCTCATTGCGGCAAATGGCGCACGGCTCCTGTTCGGTAATGTTAAAGCAGACCGAACAGTGTTGTACTTTATGCTTGATATCCAGCAGCGCCTGCGCCAGAGCTTCCACTTCCGCCAGCGGCGTTTTCAGCAGAAAAAACACATGCCGCTGTGCCGATTTGCGGCCGATGCCCGGGAGTTTGCTCAATTCATGTATCGCCCGCTCCACGGCTTCTGAAAAATACGGCATAGCTCCCTACATTCTCCTGGATGGACCATCTGCGATGGTCATGATCGCCTGCCTAAAATCCCGGTAGTTTCAGTCCGCCCAGCATGCTGCCGGGATTGAAGCCGCCGGTGATCTGGGCCATCTCTTCTTCGGCTTTGGCTTTGGCGTTGGTCAGAGCCTGGTTGACCGCCGCCAAGATCAGATCCTCGAGCATTTCCACTTCCTGCGGGTCGACCACTTCTTTATCGATTTTAATTTCGAGAATCTCTTGTGCGGCGTTGGCGGTCACCGTAACCATATTGCCGCCGGCGCTGCCGCTGACCTTGACATTGACCAGATTGGCCTGGGCTTTTTGAAAATCTTCCTGCATTTTCTGCGCCTGCTTCAACAGATTGCCCATGCCGCCTTTATTCAACATAGCCACTCCTACTTTATGAAATCCGCATCAAAGGTGTCGATAATTTTTTTTACCATTTCGTTGTTCTCTGCCAATTTATCAAATTCGCTTTTGCGATCCGCCGGCAGCAGAGGGCTGCGGGCACTGGTCACCCGGCCGGTCTCGTCGCGTAGACACTGAATGCGCAGCCGCACGCCCAATGCTTCAAAGAGCAGACTCTGCACCTGTTCGCGGTTGTTTTCAATGGTGCTGATGTGAAAACCGTTTTGCGGCGGAAAACTGATATCCAGGCGATTGCCGTCCAGTCCCGTCGGCCACCCTTCGCTCAAGATGGAACCCAGTGCGATTTTCTTTTTCTTGATGGCTGCGGTAATCTCGGGCCAGCGCTTTTCCAGTTCCGGCATGGAAAAGGCCGGCGGGGTATCCGCTGCCGCCGGCTCGACCGCCGGAGCGGCGACAGCCGCCGGTTTGAGCGGCGGGGGCGCGATGGGCTTGCCGGGCGATACAACCGGCGCCGGCCGCGTGCGGGCTACGGCATCGGCGCTGTTAGAGTTTTTTTTTACCTGGCCGATCTGTTCGATAATCTGCGACAGCTGCACGCTGCGGTTGAGCTTGATCATCTTGACCAGGCTCACCTCCAGATGGAGGCGGGCGTTGGCGCTGCGACGCAGCAGATTTTCGGTATCGGCACAGACCTTGAGCAGACGCAAAAGATCTTCCACCGAAAAACAGCCTTTCTGCGCCAGGTAGCGCTGCACATGGTCCTCGGACGCGTCGAGGTCCTGGCCGGAGCCGGTGGAGACCACCACCAGAAAATTGCGCAGGTGATCCTGCAAGCCAAGGATGAAATCGGTGAAATCATAACCCTCGGCAAAAATACGATTAGCCAGTTGAATGCCGCCGAGCACATCGCCGGCCTGGATGAGATCGGTCACTTCAAAAAAAAGATTCTGATCGATGATGCCGAGCAGGTTGGCCACCGCTTTGGCGTTGATCGTGCTGCCGGCATAGGCGATGATCTGATCGAGTACGCTCTGGGAATCGCGCATGCTGCCGTCCGCCTTGACAGCGATCAGGCGCAGCGATTCTTCGTCGATCGCGATCCCCTCCTTCTGACACATCTCCGCCAGCTGCATCATGATGTGTTTGACCGGCATGCGCTTGAAATCGAAACGCTGACAGCGGGACAAGATGGTGGCCGGCACCTTGTGCGATTCGGTGGTGGCAAAGACAAACAGCACGTTGGGCGGCGGCTCCTCCAGCGTCTTCAGCAAGGCGTTGAACGCTTCGTTGGTGAGCATGTGCACTTCGTCGATGATATATATGCGATACTTGCCCGGCGTGGGCGCATATCGCAATCCTTCGCGGAGGTTGCGCACCTCATCGATGCCGCGGTTGGAGGCGCCGTCGATTTCAAAGACGTCCAGGCTGCGGCTTTCATTGATTTCAACACAGGAAGAGCACTGATTACACGGCGTGACGGTCGGCCCCTGATCGCAGTTCAGGGCCTTGGCAACAATGCGGGCGATGGTGGTCTTGCCAACGCCGCGCGGACCGCAAAAGAGATAGGCGTTGGCGATTCGTTTTTGCAGGATGGCGTTCTTCAGGGTCAGGGTGACGTGCTGCTGGCCCACCACGTCATCGAAAAACATGGGACGGTATTTTCGGGCAAGGACGAGATAGGACATGATAACATCCGACAATTAGACCAGCCAGACATACTACAGGCTGTGCACCCATCTTTGATCTCTCTGTGACCTGCTACCGGGCTTGCAGCTCGACCCAGGTACTCCCACGGCACATAGTCAGAATGCTTACCGTTGCTATCTTCCGATCCTGGCGGGGTTGGGCACCATTCTATTGCGTAGGGCCTGGGTCATCAACGTTGCTAACCGCGGAGAGACAGGGGATGAGCGGACCTCAGAATGGGAATTCGATCCTGCTGGAGCGGGTTGCAGGTTACAGGGCACC
>CAZISM010000092.1:0-20965 GCA_964541895.1 uncultured Cytophagia bacterium | reverse complement strand
CTGATTTCCGCAAGTTGTGCCGGCTGGATGTGCCTGCTTATTATTATTCCGCATACAGGTTCTGGAGGAGCGAATGTACAAGAATCGATTTCAGACTGGGTGGTGTTGCTTTCTTTTGCTGGGGCTGTTGACCCTCGCATGCCTTTCGGGAAGAGTGTTCGCCGCTGATGCCGGAACCATC
Source organism: uncultured Cytophagia bacterium (assembly GCA_964541895.1). Lineage (GTDB taxonomy): Bacteria > Zhuqueibacterota > Zhuqueibacteria > Residuimicrobiales > Residuimicrobiaceae > CAZISM01. Next base: position 20,784 of record CAZISM010000092.1, on the reverse strand, counting down.
ATGGGTACGGTGCAGGACAAGAGCACTGGCGAGGCCTTGCCCAGCGCCAACATTGTTGTCAAGGGAACCACCTGGGGCGCCGTGTCCGACCTGCAGGGCAGATACCGCATCCTCAGAGTTCCCGTCGGCAGCGTTGTGTTGCGCGTGACCTACATCGGTTACAAACCCGCCGAGATTCCTGTCACCGTCAAGAGTGATGAAACCGTGGTCAAAGAGATCAGGCTCGAATTTGATGCCAATAAATTGAAATACAACGTCACCGTGACGGCGCAACAGGAGGGCCAGGCCGCGGCTATCAATCAGCAGATCCGCGCCAATACCATCGTCAACGTGGTCTCCAAGGATAAAATCCAGGAACTGCCGGACCAGAATGCGTCCGAATCGCTGGGTCGGTTGCCGGGCATCGCCATCCAGCGCAGTGCCGGTGAAGGACAAAAAGTGGTGGTGCGCGGTTTGTCGCCGCGCTTTAGTTCTGTTACTGTTAACGGCGAACGATTGCCGGCGGTCACCGACGACCGTTCCGTGGACCTTTCCATGATCTCGCCCGATGTGCTGGAAGGCATCGAAGTCTACAAGGCGTTGCGTCCGGATATCGATGGCGATGCCATCGGCGGCAGCATCAATTTTATCACCAAAAAGGCGCCGGAGGGAGCTCATGCCACGGTTCGTGTTCTTGGCGGCTACAATCAGCTGTCCGATGAATACGGCAACTACAAGGGCAGCGTCAGCTACAGCAACCGCTTCCTGGCCAACGGCCAGGGCAAGAGCCGACTGGGCATTGTGGCCACCGGCAGCGTGCAGCGCGCCAATCGCCAATCCGACCTCCTCAACGGTTCTTATTACTGGACCGGCATTGTCAACAACCAGCAGGTCTACGAGACCTCTTCCATTCAGTTGAACAATCACCAGGAAATCCGCCATCGCTATAGCTTAAACCTGGCGATGGACTATAATCTCGGCGTGAATCATGATATCGTACTCAGCAGCCTGTGGGGCCGCACCGACCGCGACGTTAAAAACCAGATTCATAATTATAATGTGGTCAACCGGCAGCATTATCGCCGTTATAACGAACTGGAGCCGTCTCTGGACATCTGGACCAATTCGCTGATGGGCAACCATCTGTTCGGCAAGATGGAGCTGAACTGGCGGGCATCGTATTCAAAGACCACTGAAAAAACGCCCTGGGATGCCATTTTTGAATTTGAAGAAGACAGCGCCTTCAAGCTGGACATGCCGGTTAAAAACGTGAGTCCGCAGTTGCTGCCGGGCTATGCGCTCAACGATGCCGTCGCCGCCTGGATGAACTGGACGGTGCTGCAGCAGAGCCAGGTCATGGACCGGAACACGACGGCGCAGATTGATATCAAATACCCTTTCCTGCTTCCCGGCAAAATCAGCGGTTATGTCAAACTGGGCGGCAAAATCCGTGACACCCAGCGCAGCAAAGATATGTCGCAATGGGGCGGCAATCGCTGGTACGTGCCGGTGCCGGTGAATCTGGCGTACAAGGGCTGGTACAGCGAGGCCCGGAACCACAAGGGCGACATCGCCCTGGCGAATTTTGTACGGACGGACAAAAAAGCGCTGGAACAGTTTCTAAAAGGCGATATTGAATTCAATGAGCTGCTGGACCTGGACAAGCTGCACTGGTTTGCCGCCAACTTTGATACGATCTATTACAAAACGCCGCATCCTGAAATCGACGCCAATGACTATAATGCCGGCGAAACCATCTCGGCCGCGTATATTATGGCCGAGTTCAACTGGAAGGATAAAATCACCTTCATGCCGGGCCTCCGCTATGAGTGGACCGAGACCGACTATGCCTCCAAGATGCTCAGTCCGCTGCAATCCGAAGGCGGCAAGCGGCTGGCGCCGGCGTTCAACGATACCCTGGGCAATCGAAACTATGGCGATCTCTTGCCCATGCTGCAGGTGCGGATCAAACCGGTGTCCTGGTTCGATATTCGCCTGGCTTCGACACAATCCATCACCCGTCCGGATTTTTTCAGCCTCATTCCTTACGAGCTGGTGCAATGGGATTTGATGACGCTGCAATACGGCAACTCTAATCTCAAAGAGACCACCGCCGCCAACTATGATGCGTATCTCTCTTTCTATAATCGTTTCGGGCTGTTCAGCGTCGGCACATTTTACAAGAAGGTCAATAACATCGACTATGTGCGCACCACGCCCAAGCAGAGCGGCTATTACGCTCCGTTCCTGACCAACCTGAAAGGGTGGACGGTGACCTCTCCGGAAAATCTGCTGCATGAATCGACGGTCAAAGGCTGGGAGTTCGAGCTGCAGACCAACCTGAAATTCCTGCCCAGTCCTCTGGACGGTATTGTGCTGTACGCCAATTTCAGCAAAATTCAGTCAGAGACCCAATATCCCTATGTCAGTTTTAAAACCCAATATATCATGAAACCGCCGTATGTGGTCACCACGGTGACGGACACGGCCCGGGTTGGCCGCATGGTAGGCCAGGCGGATGAAATTGCCAACCTGACCCTGGGTTATGAAAAAGCCGGCTTTTCCGGCCGGCTGTCCCTGATCTATCAGGGCAATTCTCTGCAATATGTCGCCCAGGCGCCTGAGAACGACGGTCTCGATGATTCGTTTCTGCGCTGGGACCTGGTCATGCAGCAAACGTTGTACAAAGGTTTAAAGGTGATAGCTCAAGTCAACAATATCACCGATCAGGAAGAAAAATCCTACATCCGCTACCAGAACTATTTGACGCGTCGCGAACGCTATGGCCGCACCGTGGACGTCGGCCTGCAATTTGAATACTGAGAGCAACGTTTCCGTGCCGAGTAGATTCTTGTGGATGCCAGGAGGGAATACTATTTAAGACCAGCAAAGGAGGCTGACATCTCAAAGTAATGACCTTGTTGTGTTATCGAGAGAGCCCAAATCATTGCTACGTGATTAACTTAAACCAACCAGGGAGTCAACCATGCAAAACAAAAAAGGCGCCATCGTAATTGCCGTGCTAGTGAGCATTCTGATGCTCTCCTCTTTCGTCTTTGGCCAGAGAATGGACATTGCACCGTTGTCCGAAATTGTCTCGATCATCAACGGGGATACGACGGCGACAGGGGCTCAAAAGCATACCGAATACGGTCTGCAGCGGGGAACGGTCTATTTCGCTCTGGGCCAGATCAAGAACACCTATCCATTGACGATCGTGGCGGTTGGTGATGCGGCATTAGCCCGTCCGTTCATTAAAATTCTGGTGAATGCCAGCGGCCAGGTAGTGACGCCGTTCAAGCCGTTCAAGAATCTGACCATCGAAGGGGTGGACTTTTCCGGTGTAACCTCCTCGGGCAGCAACGTCAACGCCATGATCCAGACCGGTACGCAGAAAATAAAGATTACCCTGAAAAACTGCGAGTTCGACAGCGTCAATTCGCGGGTGATCATTATGGACCAGAATTACTGCAGCGTGTTTGCCTATGACTGCAAGTCGCATAACAGCGGCACCAGCAATAAAACCGGCCGTTTCATCGATGCCCGCTCGACCTTTGCCGATTCCGTCGTCATGGTCAACTGTACGTTCTATAACCTGTACCATGCGGTCATCAACCGTTTCGGCGGCCAGGAACGCTATTTCAAGTTCGACCACTGCACCGTCTATAACGTCATGACCTCTCCTTTGCGCATCTGCGAATGCCCGGACGTCACCATGACCAACAGCCTGTTCATCCAGACCGGTTTTCTCGGTTATAATGCGCTGTGGATAAAGGAATACACCAATCCGGCCTGGCTCAACATTCTCGAAGACCGCGATGAGTGGAGCCGCATCGAGCTCTGTCCGCTGGTGCAGGATACGTTTGTTGTCAAGATGGGCCTGACCCAGAAAATCAACGGCAAGAACAACAATTTCTGGCTGGACCCGGACGTCTATACGACCTATCCGGACACCATATACAAATATGTCAACCTGGATTTCCTTTCCGCCAGTGTCATCGGCGCCGATACCACCACCTGGATCAGCGAAGATCCCGGTTTCACCAAAGCGCCGGTCTGCCGTTCCAAAGAGATGAGCATCAAGGTGCACTCTGTGCCTGGAGAGGGCGGCAATGCCAAAGAAGTCGGTTTTGATTATGCCAATCCTCCTTATAATTTCTCCTATCCGACAACCAAGGCTTCGTATACGGCTGCGGCCGGCGGTTTCCCGTTGGGTGATTTAAACTGGTTCCCGGAGAAAAAGAAAGAATGGGAACAGTACATTAAAACAGCCGTAAACAATCGCTCAGAATCGGCTCCGGCCCGTTTTACCCTGGCGCAGAATTATCCCAACCCGTTCAACCCAACCACCAGCATCAGCTATACCACCCAATCGGCCGAAGAGGTGAACCTGACCATTTATAACGCCATCGGCCAAAAGGTCCGCACCCTGGTGGCGCAGAAACAGCCGGCCGGCACCTATTCGTTCAAATGGGATGGCACCGACGAAACCGGCGTTGCCATGTCCGGCGGCGTCTATTTTTACAAACTGCAGGTCGGCCAGACCACGTCTGTGAAAAAAATGATGTTCGTAAAATAAGATCCGCTTCCCCTGCTCCAGGAGGTGAAGGCGATTTCGTCTTCACCTTTTTTTATTACAGGCTGAAACAAAAGAGGCACGAATCTTGATTTGCATCGCAGGAGCAGCTTTCTGGCGGCGGATTTGGCAGGTCCTGGCTGCCGCGAGCCGTTTTGTGCACAGGTCAAACACGAACGGATACTGTTGCCTCTCGCTTGCGCGGATCCTCTGCAAAAGGCGCTCTTGCAGAGGATTTGGCGCTGATGATAGCTATATGGTGTGCGACGCGAAAAAATAACTCTTATAAAGTCAATTAGTTGCTTTATTTTTTATCACAGGCAGAACGTATCGGCCCTGGCATAAATTTTCTTGTTTAATTCTATTTATTTTAACTATATTCGCGTACTATAGTGGTCCTGCATTGGTATAAAACAGCTGGGGTACCATGGACGAGAGAGCACAGTTGTCTTTCCTGAAGATGAAAGAGGACTGTGCTTTTCTGTTTTAACAGCCAACGTGCCAACAGCCATTATATCGATTTGCTCTCTTTTGCTCATCTGAAAATCAACGGCTGCCGTGTGATGACATTTGCCATGGCGCATCGCGGCGGGTGTGAGCGTGGTTTATTGTATTACGAGTGGTTTTTAGCGCAAAACAATCCAAAACGGTCGGACACCTTTGACAGTTGGTCGAGTTCTCAAAGAGAAGAGCCTGTTCTTTAGCATCATCGGATGGTTCTGGACATTCCGCTGATCCTGGGCAAGATTTCAATTAGAGCATGATTTTAATTCTGACCCCGCCACCTTAGCCGGCACGCCGCATGTTGCGGCGGGGCAAATGGCGTGGTCTGCGCCTGTAAAACTGCAGGCGGTTTAAAATCATCCGGGCGCGGCTGATCGGCTGAGGCGTCAGGCGGCAACCAGTTGACTCATCTTATTAATGAGGTATCTTCATGGTGGAATGGTTTGCAGTCCAGCCTTGGCCGACAGGCATTGTCACATTCTTTCTGATGTGGGCTGATTGGGTTCTTACAGTCTTTCAGGAGCGCGAGCGACAATTGCATTACTCCGAGCACTATGAAAGCTATCCGATCAACACCATAGAAGGCAACCCTCTGTATCAGAAGGCGGTTGTGGCTCGGCGAATAGTCGATCGCAGGCATATGATTCCGGCCGTGGTTCTCAGCGTGATTGTCGCTTTGTCGCTGGTTTGGATTCCGGAGGGCTTTCGTGTTTTGTTGATCGGTTACGTGTGGGGACTCTATTTCATAGTGATCACGACTCATTTGGGCAATCTCCTGGGATATAAGGCCTCTCGTCGGGGGCTACATGGCAAGCTCTATCTCCACCAGAGGACCGGGTATGTAATTCAGATGGGTCGTTATGCCGCCCTGGCTCTCTTCCTGATTGTTCTGGCGATATGCTCGGCCTCCATGTTCATTCTGGGCGTTGCGATTGCGGGAGTATCTTCAGCGGCGCGACAGCTGGCCGGGATGCGAAAGACGCCCGAGATCGACCCGTCAGATCGAGCTCCCACATCCACCTGAAAGAATGTATTTTTTGACGATACAAGTTTCCTGCACTTTTATGGTTTCCCGGCGGTCAGGCGCTTTTTCACCTTGGGCTATGGATTATGTCTGACCACCAGGCATCAACCGAAAGGAAGGCATGAAAATGACGCGCGTCCGAGTTGAAGGCTTTACCATCTCGCTTGATGGGTACGGAGCCGGTCCGAATCAGGACCTTAAGAATCCGCTCGGCTTGGGCGGGACCGATTTGCACCAGTGGCTAGTTTCGACCCGCACGTTCCAACGAACCCTGTTTGGCGCCGACCGCGGTTCCACGGGGATGGATGACGACTTTGCGGCCAGGGGCTTTAAGAATGTTGGCGCCTGGATTCTCTGAAGAAACATGTTCGGGCCGATTCGCGGTGATTGGCCCGACATGAACTGGAAAGGCTGGTGGGGGGACAACCCACCCTATCACGTTCCAACTTTTATCTTGACGCATCACGCGCGCCCGCCCATCCAGATGGAAGGCGGAACGACATTCTACTTTGTCACGGCCGGTATACACGAGGCGCTCGACCGGGCGCGCGACGCTGCCAACGGAAGGGATGTGCGCATCGGCGGCGGACCTAACACCATCCAGCAATATCTTTCTGCGGGCCTCATCGAGGAGCTCCACATCGCTATCTCGCCGGTCCTGTTGGGAAGCGGAGAGCGATTGTTCGCGGGGATTGACATGCGCGCTCTGGGGTATGAATGCGTTCAGTTCGTTGCCTCGGAGAAAGCCACCCATGTTGTACTCAAGTGCCAGGAACACAACGACGCCTGATCCCGCCTGTGCCGCCGACGCGCCGCGTGCCGCAACAAGGTTGATTCGCTGGTCTGTGCGTGAAGGGTCGATCGCTCCAGCCATTTTCCGGCTGCGCGGCAAAGCGGCCAGGCGCGAGAAATTAAAAGTAAGCGAGATGATATTTTAACAGGAGGGGAAAAATATGCGGTCAATTTATTTTATTCTGATTTTATTATGTGTCAATGAAATTCTGGCCATTGGTCCTGATGATATTGCGATAGACCGTGGTGGGGTGCAATTAAAAGGCAAGTTCTATATGGCTGAGGGGCCTGATACACTGCCCATTTTGATCCTGCTGCAGGGCTTTCCCGGTAATGAGACGGACGTAATCGGCCTCTGTGGTACTGTCTCACAGGCTGGTATCCATGTAATGACATTTAACTATAGTGGTACATTTCAAAGCCAGGGTGAAAACAATTGGGATAATACTCTGCAAGATATAAAAGCGGCATTTTCGTTCATACATTTTCCGGAGAATGTTAAAAAATTCAGGATAGACACTACCAGAGTTGTCCTGGGCGGATATAGTTATGGCGGCGGAATGGCGCTGACTTTTGCTGCTGAACATCCAGAGATAAAACGGATCATTACCATTGCCGGAAACGATCATGGTGCATTTATGAAAGAATATGGTAATGATTTGAAATTGAAGGAATTTATTGATGAGCTGTTTTCCAGGTTAAGAGCACCGGGTGGACCGGTGAGATTTGCCAGAGGAGGAACGCCGGCAGAAGTTGCAGAGTTGAAGATCCTCGAACAAAATCCGAAATATGATCTGGTCAAAATGGCGCCGTCACTCGCAGATAAAGACATTTTATTGATTGGCGGCTGGGATGATGAACAGGTAAAAATCGAAAATAATATTCTGCCCTTTTATAGAGCCTTGAAAAGAGAAAATTCTAAAAATGTCAGCATGGTGGCTTATCCGGATACCCATTCGTTCAAGAATTCAAGACCGGCTATCGCTAATAAAATAATCGAGTGGATAAAAACTGTTCGATAAAGAATAAATGGCAGTTTCTAATTTATTATGGGGAGGACTAGTATGAGCTTTAAAACGCTGGCCGTAACCACGGCGATCATCGCTTTTTTGCTTGGTCTGGGGTATCTTTGCTTTGGGGCTGTCATTGTCGGGCGCTGGCAAATCGAGCCGACCGAAAGCGTCCTGCTTTTGGGGAGACGTTTGGCGGCTTTATACATGGGTTTGTCGGTAATCTTTTTTCTCGCCCGATCCGCTCCGGCTTCTCCGGTTCGCACAGGGCTGAGCATCGGAGCGGCGGTTGCCTTATCGTCTCTTGCTTTACTCGGCCTTTATGAGTTCCTGTCAGGCCATGCCGGCCGCGGGATATTGGCGAGTATGGCCGTAGAAAGCCTGTTGGCGACAGGCTATATCCGGATTTTATTAACCGGGAGAAAAGATAAATCGTCATAGCGGATCGCTCCGTTACACAATCAGATTCTAATCCTTCCACTCCAGCCGGTGCGCATCATTCAGCGGCGCAGTGGTTCGGCTGGTTTTCGTTCGCAAAGCTGTTCTCGTTTTATTACTTTTCGGCTGCATGGCCAGGCGTTCTAATTCTAATGCAAAACCAGGGAGAACTATATGAAAAATTTTAAAACGGCGATTTGGCATATTATACTCATCAGTCTCTGGATCAATATCTCTGAAACGGCAAGATGGATATTATTTTCACAATCGCATTTCATGAAACACTATCATAGTCTGAATCTGGCTTTACCATTCGGGCCATTGGTGCTGATTTTATGGCTCCTGTGGGGAATATCGCTTTCAGCGATAATTTACATCATTTCAAAAAAGTTTTCATTGCTGCAAACAACACTTATAATCTGGATTATGGCATTCCCGATGCTTTGGATAGCATTATATAATCTGAATGTTTTGCCAACATCCATGCTATGGCTGGTCATTCCGGCAAGTTTTATCAGTGTCTTGGTCGGGGTATTGATCAGCAACCATTTAAGCAGCAAAGTAAAAAAGTAACCTGCGGTGACACCACTGAGGAATCTGGGTGACTTCCTCATAGCTATTTCAATTTGCCGACAAAACGGTTGTCAACGGCTTTAGTATGTATTCAACGGCCTTAAACCGGTTGGTTTGCGTTCGCAACATGCGCGCGGTTGAACGGCCGAGGCGTCGGCACTACCTGGCGTGGGGGGAGACCTGTGGCAGGAGATTTTTGGACTAATGCACGGCGAGTATGGCAACCGATTGCAGTTAAAAGAATGTTTTGCCGTTACCGTGTACTTTTATTTGCCGGTTCTTCAAGTGCACGCCCTGCGCCGGCAGGCCGTGGTCGTTGTGAAAGGAACTCTGGTATGAGAAAATTCGATTGTCTGTTGGCTGCGATATTTTATTTTGGTTGTTTTGCGAGTCAATACACATCAGCGCATGACTATCCACTGTCAAAAAACTCTCCGAGCATCTCGGCACCGGCGGCAGAGGGTGGATTTATTTTGACGACGTTCAGAGACGAGACGACACCGATGTCCGAGCAGGTTTACATGTGCATCAGCAAAGACGGCAGGCACTGGGAAGCGTTGAATGAAGGCCGGCCCGTGCTGGTGAGCGACGTGGGCGAGAAAGGGGTGCGCGACTCGTATCTTTTGCGCTCCCACGAAGGAAAGTTCTGGCTGATCGCCACCGATCTGTGTGTTCATTGGAATCGAAACTGGACGCGAAATATGCGTGCGGGCAGCCGATCCATCGTCGTCTGGGAATCGAGCGATCTGGTGCATTGGACGTCACCCCGCCTGGCATTGGTCGCGCCTGCCGATGCCGGTTGCGTCTGGGCTCCGGAGGCAATTTACGATGACGAAGCACAGGATTATCTGGTGTATTGGGCTTCGACAACCGGACGTGACAACTTTGCGAAGCAGCGGATTTGGGCGGCTCACACCAGGGATTTTCGCTCTTTCAGCACGCCATTCATATATATCGAAAAAGCGAATCATGTCATTGACATTCATATCACGCGAGACGGAGACAGGTACTATCGTTTCCTGAAAGATGATAAGAAAAAATCCGTCAGCATGGCCACCAGCAAAAAGCTCCTTGGGCCATGGCAGGAGATGCCGCAATTCACAGCGGGAGAGGGAAAAAATTTTGAAGGTCCGATTTGTTTTCAGCTCAAGGCGGCGGCAAACGGCCAACCGCCGCTATGGTGCCTGCTGTTGGACAACGTCAGCGACCGAATCGGTGACGGCGCGTTCGGTTATATGCCTTTTACCACCTCCAACCTCAGCACCGGACAATTCATGCTCGCCACAGATTTCCAATTTCCATATTCGATCCGCCACGGATCCGTGCTGCCCATCACGAAGGCGGAACTGGACAGCATAAAATCGGCTTTTTCCAGCCCAAAGAACACGGGCCGATAATTATAATCACGCCTCTTGTGAAATTATTGCCCAGTGCTGAACCGATGGGTTAGCCAGACTCAACTTTTCAGATCCTGCACCAACATCGTTGCGCTGGTTGCGATGAGGCCAAGCGGCCAGCCGGATGCCCCAGGTTTGCGGAGAATTGCCATGCCCGCTCCTACAACACGGGTAAGCTGCCTAATCGACGCGCCTCGCGAGAGGGTCTATCTTGCCCGCTTTGTATCGTTTATTCCGGGCTAAAAAGTGGTCAAGTCATCGAGCTCGAACGGAGCCGGGTGGGAGCCAGATTTGGGGATGCCTCTCCCGGCAAAATCTGCATTACCGCGCAATATTTGCGCACCCAGTGCGCCTTTGCAAAGGCCAGTCCAAATCAACCCAAACCAACCTGTTGTTAATTAACACCAATTTAACAGCCTGACATAACTCTTCTGGCACTCTTTTTGATTTTATGCATTAAAGGCCCGACCGATACGGTCAGGCAGACCTGCATTTCAACACAGGAGGCGCCATGAAAAAAATTGTTTCTCTCTTATTTTTGCCGGCTATCATCGGCATGGCCGCAGCGCCCGACAAATCAAAATACGATCTTGGCGGGCCCAGCCTGGCCAAATCCAGCAGCACAGCCGGCATCCAGCTCTTCCAGAGCCAGCTGCTGACTGCGCCGGTGAGCGAGATATCCCTGATCACCGGCGGCTATTACACCATTGGAACGTGCTCGGGACGAAGCTCTTCTGCCCTCGACGATGACTGCGGCATTACCTTCGGCCATCCCTACGCTCTCACCTCTTACCCCTTGCTCGCTATCGATGGCATATGGAAAAAGGCCGAAGAGTTCTTTCCGGACAACGCCTTGTTGCCGATCCGAAAGGGCGACACCCTTCTGGTTCAGGGCACAACCGCTGATAACATTTACTACCAGTTCGCGCTGATCTCCACGCTTAACGGTGAGCGCATCACCTTCACCGCAAAAGCCGGCAACCTTTCGGCTGTCACACATACAATCGGGCTGGGACTGGTGCTCGATCCGGCCCTCGGCCGCTGGGGCGACGGTGCTCTCTTTACCGGAAGCAGCGCCTTGACCAAAGAGACCCTCAGCAGCATGCCGCCAAATAGTGAAGAGATCTGGGAAAGGGGCCAATCCGCCAAAGGGCTTGGGGCACTCATCGAATTCAACAACCCGCCGGACGAACAGCTCGCTGCCAACTGGCCCTGGTTGATCGCTCATCCCGAACCGGGGTTCTCCGCCGCCGACCAGGACTATCTCTATGACCTCGCCCTGCGCTGGCTCTGGGGAGAAAAAACCATAGCGCCCAATATGTCAACAAGCTGCACGGTGAATATCACCCTGACCCTGCCGGAATTCTCGGGTCGCAGCTTTGCGCGCTGGGACCTGCCCTCCGCTCTCTCTGCCGATCAGGATATCCTCTTTCCCAAGCAGAGTACCTGCACCGTCGACCTCGCTAACATGAGCCTTTCCCAGCAGAACACCCTCCAGCTCGAGCTGCAGCTCCCCGAAGAACTGACGAGCACGACCGTCATGGCGCCCGTCACCCTGGCGCCGGGCGGACGCGAATATGCCCAATTTACACTCAATGCCGCAGAGCTATATGAGGACAAGACCTTGCCGGTTACCCTGCTGTGCCGCGATCATCTGGGCATTGCCGACGAGACCACCCGTTACATCCATATACCGAGAGTCAATTTCAGCGATGCCGGACTGGCCGTTCTGATTGACTCGGTCATCACCGAAAAGTATCCCAAGGTGAGCCTGGTCTTCTCCGTCGAGGTCGAGGCAAACAAACAAAAGCTGCTGAATCTGGACCGGAACAACCTTTTTTTCTCCGAGAATGGGACGCGGGTGGACCATTTTACGCTCGAAAAATATACCGGCGGCCAGGCTACCAGCACTGACATCGTCTTTGTCCTCGACTGCAGCGGCAGCATGGGTGATGACATCGCAGCGGTTAAAAACAACCTCGGCGAATTCGCCGACAGCCTTAAAATCCGCGGCTACGACTACCAGATCGGCGTTGTCACCTTTAGCACCACCGTCGATAAGGTCTGGGACTTTACTAAAGACATTGATCTCATCAGAAACAACCTCGCCTCGATCCAACTGTGGGGTGGGGTCGAAAACTCGCCGGCTGCGCTCTATCGCGCAAGTCAGTTTCCTTTCCGGGAGGGCAGCCAGCGCACCATCATCTGGCTGACAGATGAAAATTATCCGGAAGACATTTTCACCAAAGTCCAGATCGTCGACACCCTGCTCGCCAAGGGTATAACCGTGCATGGCATCGGCCTTGTTAATCTGCAATCGCAGTGGTTCAATCCGATCGTGCTGCCCACAGGGGGAAAATTCTACAATATCAGCGGCAACTTTCGCGATATTCTCCTCGACATCAGCAAGCTCAAGGCCCAGGACCGCTACGCTCTCACCTGGCAATCGACGCTGGCGAATATCGAAAGCCGGACCGCCAAGGTCGAAGTCCATTACGCCGGCCTCGGCGGCCAGCAGTCCATAACCTTTGCCGCTGCAGGCGTGAATGAGCAGCTCCATCACCTCAGTTACTGGCCCAATCCCTTCAATCCCGTCATCCAGATTCACATCAGCCATCTGGACGGGGCGAGCGGCGAAATTAATATCTACAACCTCCTCGGCCAGCGCGTGCGCCAGTTCCAGGTACCAGCCAGCGGCGAGAGCCAGCGCTTCGATTGGGACGCCCGCAACGACTATGGTCAGATGATGAGCAGCGGCGCCTATTTCGTCGAACTGTTGCTGAATGACAAAAAGAACCTCCACCGCGAGCTTGCCCGCGTCCTTTATCTCAAATAAGCCAGAAAGGAAGCCGCTATGAGAACATGGCTTAAAATAACGATCATCATGGGCTGCATGGCCGCGCCGCTCTTTGCGGACGGGCTGATGATGCCGATCGACAACGGCTATCCCAAGGATTTTCTCCGCAACCGCATGACCCGGCTCACGGTCCAGATTCATGGCGCCGTCGCTGAGACCTTTGTCTATCAAGAGTTCGTCAACGAGTGGTACATGGCGATCGACGCGGTCTACTCTTTTCCCCTTCCGCCCAATGCCCGCGCCACCGAGTTTCTCTACTGGCGCAACGACAGTACTTTCAAGGCGGTGCTGAAGGTGAAGGAGCAGGTGGTCAACCCCGGCACCGGCGAAGGGGGCGTTGCCGCTCTGGTCAACCAATATATCGGCCGCAATGGCATCAAGATCGAATTGAAGGGGATCAAGCCCGGCAAGATCCAGCGCGTCGAGCTGCGTTACATCAGCCCCTGCGATTATTATCAGGGCGAGTTCACCTATATCTATCCACTGGCTGCCGGCGATTTCATCACCTGGCCCCTCGAGCAGCTCGAGTGCCGTTTTCACGTCTGGAGCAACGCCGCGATCAGCGGCCAGGAACTGGAGGGACGCAGCGGCGCCACGGTTACCTCTCCGGCCGCGAATGAGCTGCATGTCGCCTGGGCGCAGGCCAAGAGCTATGCGACGCGGGATGTGCTCTTTCGCTACCGCATCGATCACCAGGAGATGGGCAGCGATTTTTACTCGGCTCTCGATGACAGTGGCAAAGGCCACTTTGCCCTCTTTGTCCGGCCGCCCGCATCAGCCGATTCATCACTGATCTGGCCGCGTCGGGTCCTCTTTCTTATCGGCAATTCGACCAGCCTGAGCGGTTACCTCCTCTCGCAGACCATCGCCGCCATCGATCAGGGCCTCGCCCTCCTCAAGTCGAATGATGAATTCAACCTGGTCCTCTACAACTATTCTGTGTCGAGCTGGAAGCCCCAGCCGGTAACGGCTGATGCAGCGAACATCGCGGCGGCCCGGCAGTACCTAAAGACCATCTCCGCCAGCACCGGCGCCAGGGCGTCAGAGGGAATCGAGGCCGCTTTGAGCCAGATTAGGGATGAAAGCCGCAGCAACAGTATCCTTCTTTTCAGTGACGGCCGCGCACTGCTCGATCCCCGGGTGATCGAGAGCCGCAACAGTCATCAGACCGCCATCTTCCCGGTCGGTCTCGGGGATGCGCCTGACCGCTCCCGCCTGGAGATGCTCGCAGAGCTCAATTACGGCTTTGTCACCTATTTTGATAAATCAAGCGATATCGTAGCCGGTACGAAACGGCTCTTCCAGCTGATCAGCCAGCCGCTGATGCAGCAGGTCCGCATGGAGTACGGCCGCGCAGATCTTTATAATGTGCTGCCAAGCAAACTGCCGGCCGTTTATGCGGGCTCCCATTTTTTCACCTGTGGACGATACCGCAATCCCGGGAGTTCCGGGCTGGCCCTGGGTGGATTAGCCCTCGCGGGCACGACCGCGTACGATTTCCGGCTCGATTTCAGCGCCGACACACGCACCAATCGCTTTGCCCTCAGCTTCTGGGCCGGGGAGATGATCGATGCCCTTGAGCGCGAGGTCGACCTCTATGGCGAAACCATAGCGCTGAAGGACAGCCTGATCGCCCTGAGCCTGGGCTACGGCATCCGCTGCCGCTATACCGCCTACATCGCGGATTATATCACCGAGTATCCCACCACCAGGGTGGCGGATACCGACCGGAACAGCCTGACCAAGGTGCCGCACTCCTATATTCTGGGCAATTATCCCAATCCCTTCAACGCCGGCACGGTCATCACCTTTTACATCAGCGAGACCGATCGTCCGGCTAAAGAAAAATTCATCCGCATCTATAACGCCCTGGGTCAGCTGGTGGCGGTCATCGATATCAGCAGCTTCGGACCGGGGATGCATACCATCCATTTCGACGGCATCGATGGACAGGGTCAGGTGCTGGCGACCGGATTCTATTTCGTCCGCCTGCAAGCGGGCGCGACCGTGCACACCATAAAGATGACGATTTTGAGATAACCCGATTCTGTGAGAGGGAGGAGGGGATGCGACTCATTGCAAAGAGCTTTGGCCTGGCCCCTGATCGCCCGGTAGTTGCCGGCACGGCGGGTGTTGGAACAGGATATTCATCGCGCAATCTTGGCGAGCGAATGGAAACAGGCGTCAGCAGCTGCAGCAGTTGGTACACATGTCTCAATGCAGCCGACGCACAGGAGCAATCTCCGAGGTGAAGTAAAGCAATCCCCTTATACATGCAAGATGTTTCAAGAAGGTTTGCTGGAAACCAGCGGGCCGAAGAATTTGTTCGCGTGGCGTAGCCGGCACTCTCATCACTATTGATTCGCGATCAGATGCTTCGGCATGATATTTGAGTTCATTCTGTTTAGTAAGCTTTGGGTTTTAGACCCGGTTTGATGCGCCATTCAAAACAGCCATTCAACTCTCGCGCCGCCGCGCTGCGCTTTTGGCGCTGCGGCCACGATACCACCTCCCTGGGACAAGCTCGGAGCATGTTTTTATCCGGAATATGCTGCATCGCCTCTGCAACAAAATCACAGCAAACGAGTCAATAGGAAAAATCGCTGTCAGGATTACAAAGGACTTGATCTCGAATCTGCTAAAAGCTATATTCCAGCAGCGGAAGACGGCCATAAACCGGATTCAGCAGATATGTAAATCGCCAAGACAGGATGTGATTTCAACAAGAGTGTTAAAGAGCTGTTTTGGGATCAAAATTTGGATTAAAAGTCCCGTTTTTTTCACTTAATTTGGCCCGCCCCCTATACGATCAGGAGGTCTGTTGAATGAAAATGCATCGGCCCCTGCTTTATCGGTTTTTTATCATCCCCGTCCTCTGCACCACAGCACTGTGCTGGCGGTGCGGCGCCGGCTCCGGCCTGAAGATACTAACCGCGACCTGCGAGTATCTAAAGAATCCGGTCGGCATCGACGCCGACCAGCCCCGCTTCAGCTGGACATTTACTGCCTCTGGCAGGGGAGAGAAACAGACCGCCTATCAGCTGCTGGTGGCGCGTGATCCGGCGCTGTTGCGCAAAAATGCGGCGGATCTATGGGACAGCGGTCGCATCGATTCCGGCCAATCCACCCTTGTTCGCTATGCCGGCAAACCCTTGCGCAGCCACGAGACCTATTATTGGCAAGTGCGGGCCTGGGATAGCCAATCCCGTCCATCGGCATTCAGCGAGGTGCAAACGTTTACTACCGGTTTGCTGACGCCGGATCAATGGCAGGCTCAGTGGATCGGCGCGCCGGGTGGCAAGGATCCTGTCAATGAACAGGGATTTTATAACACGCCGATCGCTGTGGATGAGGAGGGCGATTCCATCCGTTATAATCCGCGTTCTCTGTTGCTGCGCAAGTCGTTCAACATCCAGCGTCCTGTTAAGCAGGCACTGCTGTATGTCTCCGGGCTCGGCTACTACGAGTTGAACGTGAACGGAGTAAAGACCGGCGATCAGGTGCTGGCTCCAGCCAAGACCTTCTACAAACGGGTGGTGCTGTACGATAGCTATGATATCAGCGCACAGCTGCGGCCCGGTGCCAACGCTCTGGCGCTGATGCTAGGCAACGGCTGGTTCAACCCGTTGCCCAAGTGGTGGTCCTGGCGCATGCAGTGGTACGGCGCCAAACGGGCACTGCTTCAACTGCAAATCCTTTATCAGGACGGCAGAACAGAGGTGGTATGTTCTGATTCCACCTGGAAAACAACGGACGGCCCGGTGATGAGCAGCTGCGTTTATGACGGCGAGATCTATAACGCTAATGAAGAGAGTCCAGGCTGGACGACGGCGGATTTTGATGACAGCGGCTGGAAGCCGGCTGCTGTGCTGACGCCTCCCGGCGGCCGGCTGGTCGCGACTCTTTTTCCGCCTATAAAGATCACCGAAAAGCTGTCGCCGTACCGCATCACCCAGCCTCAGCCGGGAATTCAGGTCGTGGATATGGGGCAGAATTTTGCCGGCTGGCTGCGGATCCGTTTCAAGGGGAGCAAAGGCGAAAAGGTAACCATTCGTTATGCAGAGCGATTGTCCGCCAACGGCAGGATCGATACCAGATCCAATAATCTCGCTGCCGCCACGGATGTGTACATTATGAAAGGCGCTGCCGAAGAGATCTATCAACCGCATTTCACCTATCACGGTTTTCGCTATGCAGAGATCAGCGGCTATTCAGCCGAGTTGACCAAAGAGCACGTACAAGGGCACGTGGTCCATTCCAGCGTCGAACCGGCCGGGGAATTCAGTTGCAGCAGTGAACGGATCAACGCCATCCACCGTGCGACCCTGTGGTCACAGCGCTCGAACCTGATGGGCCTGCCCACCGATTGCCCGCAGCGCGATGAACGCCTGGGCTGGATCGGCGACGCCCATGTGACGGCCGAGGAGGCGATATATAATTTCGACATGGCCTCGTTTTATCGCAAGTGGTTGCGGGACATTCAATCCACTCAAAGCAAGGAAAACGGCGATATCGCTTACATCTCCCCACGTCCCTTTACCGACGGCAAAGGGACGCCGGCGTGGAGCAGCGGTTATCATTTGATCGTCTGGTATGTCTACCAGTATTACGGCGATCGCGATCTCCTTGCCGAGCACTATGACTCCATGCGCCGATATGTCGATCATCTGTCATCCATTGCGACAGACTATATTCTGCCCATGGATGAGTACGGCGACTGGCTGAGCGAAAACGCCGACGGCTGGTGGCAGCGCGGCGAACCGTTGTCCACTTCCACCGGCTATTATTACTACACCGCGGACATCCTCGCCCGAGCGGCTGAGGTTTTAGGCAAACAACAGGATGCGCTCACCTATCGCAGACTTGCGGAGAACATAAAAAAAGCCTGGCACGTCCGTTTTTATAATGCAGACAGCAGACAGTATGAAAACGGCAGTCAGTTTTCCAACGCCTTTCCGCTCTTTCTGAATATCATGCCCAGGGAATTGCAAAAGTCGGTGCTGGACAGCGTGATCAGCGATATCTTTCGGCGCAAGGGACATCTGAGCACAGGCATTCTGGGCACCAAGTATATGCTGGAGGCGCTCTCCCAATGCGGACGCTCGGACATCGCCTATCTGATGGTCATGCAACCGGATTATCCGGGTTGGGCGGATCTGCTCAAAGATGGACAGACCACGTTCTCCGAACATTGGAACCGGACCGGATCCCATAACCATGTCATGTTCGGCAGTGTGGATTCCTGGTTTTACAAAGTGCTGGCCGGCATTCAGCCGGACCCGGCAGCGCCGGGCTTTGAACACATTGTAATCAAACCCTATGTGCCGGCCGATCTCTCCTGGGTCAAAGCGCGGCATCAAAGCATGCGCGGACCGGTGAGCTCGCAGTGGCGGGTAGAAGGAGATCAGTTCATTCTCGAGGTGGGGATCCCGGTAAATTCCAGCGCGACCATTTATGTTCCCGGTACATCAGTGCAGTCCATTCAGGAGAGCGGCAAACCGGTGCAAGACCGCCAGGAGATCGCTTTTGCAGGCATGGAGAGCAGCTATGCCGTTTTCCGAGTGGGCTCGGGCGAGTATCGCTTTGTCTCTTCCGGCATCTCCGGGTTGCTGGACCCGGGCTTTGTCGCCAATCCGGTCATTACGCCGGCAGATACGTTTATTCAGCGGCCGGCTAAAGCCGTTGTGCGCATGGAGAGCGAAACCCCGGGCGCGGAAATTTATTATACGCTGGACGGCAGCCAGCCGGCGGAAACAAGCAGCCGTTATACGCAGCCGATCGTCGTGCAGGACAACGCGGCGATCGTGGCCCGAGCTTTCAAGCAAGGAAGCCGTCCCAGCTTTAGCAGCGAATCGATAATCCACTTTGTCGATCCCAAAGTGAACGGCCTGCGTTATCAGCTGTATGAGGGCAAATGGACCGCATTGCCCGACCTGTCCGCATTGCGCCCGCAAGCGTCCGGAATCGCCTATGGCTTTGATCCGGACAAGCTGCCGGCGCCCCGATTCGACTTTGCCCTCGCTTTTGACGGTTTTCTCGCGGTCGATCAGCCCGGCTGGTATACTTTTTATACCAAATCCAACGATGGCAGTCGCCTCTTCATCGACGGCAAGATGGTTGTCGATAACGACCTGGAACATCTGATGCAGGAGCGCAGCGGCAAACTGTTATTGACCGCCGGCCGGCATGCGTTGCGCGCGGTTTATTTTCAATCAGGAGGCGCCAGGGGCCTGCAGGTGCTGTATGCGGGACCGGGCGTGAGCAAGTCGGTCATTCCGCCGGTCAAGCTGTTCCAAAATCCGACAGACTAGGCGGCAAGCGAGGCAGAAGAATTTGCTGTCATTGCCAGTCATTTGAAAAAGACACTGAACAGGCTGGTGCACTTTACGACTGGACTAAACCATTATCTCGAGGTGAGCATGTCCTCCCAAAGTCCCAATTTGCTGTTGTTGATCCGGGCGCCGTTTTTTTCTTCCATCCTGGCGCCGCTTTTCGCCGGCACGCTGCTGGCTGTGCTGGCCTCCGGATCCTTTGATGCGGTGGCCTTTTTTGCTGCGCTGGTGATGGGGGTTGCTTTGCACGCCGCCACCAATGTTTATAACGATATCTACGACACCCTGCAGGGAACCGATCGTGTCAACCTGCATCGCAACGAGTTCAGCGGCGGCAGTGGCTACCTGGTCGATCATCCCGAATTGTTGCCCAAGCTGTATCGCATCGCCCACGCTGCTTTATTCCTCGCAGCTGCGGCAGGCCTCTTTCTCAGTTACTGGCTGGGGCGGCCGCTGGCGTACGGAGTGGCCGGGCTCTATCTGCTATCCGCCTTTTTCGCCAAATATTACACCGCCGAACCGGTAAAACTCGCCTACCGGGGATTCGGAGAAATCGCCGTCTGGTTCGCGTTTGGCCCCATGGCGGTCCTGCTGGCCGCTTTGACGCAAAAAGTGATTATTCACCCCTATGTGCTCGCGGCGCTGCCGATCACCGGTTTAAGCACGCTCTCCATCCTCTGGGTGGGCGAGATGATGGACCTTCAGGCTGACAGCGCCACTGGAAAACGCGGTATTGTCCCGAGAGTGGGCACCGCTGCAGGCCGGTATGGATATCTCCTTATTCAGCTGCTGCTCGTGGCCAACGTCCTCTGGCTCTCCCTGGCGGTGCTGCCGTCCGGCTGGCCGCTGCTGTTCAGTCTGATACCCTATCTGCTGATACTGCCGGGATGCTGGCGCATCGTCCATGTTGCGCATGACCAGCCGGAGCAGCTGCGGCAGGCGGCCGGCATGAACGTCCGCATCCACCTGCTTTTCTCGATCCTGTTCATTCTGAGTCTGACCGGGATGGTGCTGTGGCCAAGGTAAGGGCAAGCCAGGCTGATTCCGGCCGTCACGGGCGCGGATTTAAATTGCTTCACCCGGAATGGTATCATGGCGACGGCGTCCAGCCGCCGTTTTTTGAAGGATGGTATTATAAAATGGTGAGCGCTGACGGCCGAGAGCGGCTGGCGGTCATACCCGGGCTCTATCGCAGCCGGGATGCAGCGGAAAGCCATGCATTCATCCAGGTATTAGATGGCCGCCACGGCCGTTCCTGGTATCATCGCTACCCTTTGGAAGAATTTCACGCAGACCGGCGCG
>CAZISM010000091.1:0-21139 GCA_964541895.1 uncultured Cytophagia bacterium | reverse complement strand
TTGAGTTTCAGCCTTGCGGCCGTACTCCCCAGGCGGGGCACTTAATGCGTTAGCTGCGGCGCTGACCCATAAGAGCCAACACCTAGTGCCCAACGTTTACAGTGTGGACTACCAGGGTATCTAATCCTGTTTGCTCCCCACACTTTCGCGCATCAGTGTCAATATCGGGCCAGGAAACCGCCTTCGCCACCGGTGTTCTTCCTGATATCTACGCATTTCACCGCTACACCAGGAATTCCGTTTCCCTCTCCCGAATTCAAGAAAAGTAGTATCCAGGGCAAGCTTGCAGTTAAGCCACAAGTTTGCACCCCAGACTTGCTTTCCCACCTACGCGCCCTTTACGCCCAATAATTCCGGACAACGCTTGCCCCCCCCGTGTTACCGCGGCTGCTGGCACGGAGTTAGCCGGGGCTTTCTCTGAAGGTACCGTCAATTGAATGTCCTGTTCGTACATCCACCTTTCGTCCCCTCTAACAGAGGTTTACATTCCGAAGAACTTCATCCCTCACGCGGCGTTGCTGCGTCAGCCTTTCGGCCATTGCGCAATATTCCTCACTGCTGCCTCCCGTAGGAGTCTGGGCCGTATCTCAGTCCCAGTGTGGCCGGTCACCCTCTCAGGCCGGCTACCCATCGTAGTCTTGGTGGGCCGTTACCCCGCCAACTAACTAATGGGACGCAGATCCATCCTTAGACGCTAGCTTGTAAACAGTGGCCAGCTTTAACAATTCAACCATGTGATCAAATCGCTTCATTCGGTATTAGCACCGCGTTAGCAGTGTTATCCCCATTCCAAGGGCAGGTTATCTACGTGTTACTCACCCGTTCGCCAGTTTACTAAAACACCCGAAAGCATTTATTCTCCTGGACTTGCATGTGTTAGGCACGCCGCCAGCGTTCGTCCTGAGCCAGGATCAAACTCTTCATTGTAATATATTAATTTATTATTACCACTCGAGTATGACCCCAATTGACGATAGAGCCTTGCACGCTATTTAAACCATATTTTCAAAGAACTTTTGCCATTCACTGGCGTTTCATTCAAAGCCTTTTAAGATACTACTTTTTTTCTTTATTGTCAAGGCTTTTTTTATCTTTTTTTGCTTTTTTTCAAAACTTCTCTGTTCGAGTCGTTCTGTTGGTGTGTTTACCAAAGCGTGTATAATATAAGGGTTTTTTTTAGAAACGCAAGAGAAAAGTGATTATTAATCGCAAAAAGTGCTCTTTTTTGCAAAATAACCCGTTTCAGGCCACAATCAGGCGGTGATAACGCTTCTTGCCCAGCCGCAAAACGATCTCTCCCTCTATAACATGGCCCGGTTCGAGCACCGCATTGATGTCCGCTACCCGCTTCTGGTTGATATATAGCCCGCCCTGCTGGATCAATCGGCGCGCTTCACTCTTTGAATCCACCAGTTTGAGCCGCTCCAGCAGCTCCAGCAGCCGCGGCTTCTCCGCCAGCTCGGCCGCCGCCAGCTCTGTTCCCGGCACCAGACTCTGATTGCTGGCCATGTCGCCACGCGGCACCGTGCTGGAAGCCAGCAAATGGGCTGGGATCGAGCGGCTGCCAAACGCCGCGGCAGCGGCCTGAAACGCCTCCAGCGCTGCCTGCTCGCCGTGAGTGATCCTGGTGGCCTCATAGGCCAGCACCACCTTGGCGCTGTTCAATTCAGCGCCGCTCAGGGATTTCACCGGCTCGATCTCGTCCATGGGCAATACGGTAAAATAGGCCAGGAACCGGGCCACGTCGCGGTCGTCACTGTTGACCCAGTACTGATAATAGTCATAGGGACTCACCTTGTCCCGATCCAGCCAGACTGCACCGGATTCGGTTTTGCCCATTTTCTGTCCCGTGGCCGTGGTCAACAGCGGAAAGGTGAGACAAAACGCTTCATCTTCCTCTATACGACGGATCAGATCCGTGCCGGCGAGAATATTGGCCCACTGATCGTCGCCGCCCATCTGCAGCTTGCAGCCGTACTTTTTATATAGCATCAGATAATCGTAGGCCTGCAGCAGCTGATAGTTGAACTCCAGGAAAGAAAGACCGCGCTCGAGACGGATTTTATAGGTTTCGTAGGTCAACATGCGGTTGACGCTGAAATGACGGCCGATGTCGCGCAAAAATTCGATATACTTGAGCTCGCCCAGCCAGTCGTAATTGTCCACCATCAACGCCTTGCCTTCGCTGAAATCGAGATATCGCGCCAGTTGCGATTGGATGGTCTGACTGTTGGCCACGATCTGTTCTCTGGTCAGCATCTTGCGCATCTCGCTCTTGCCGCTGGGATCGCCCACCATGGCCGTACCGCTGCCGATGATGGCAATGGGACGATGGCCAAAGCGCTGCATATGCATCATCCCCATGACCGCCATGAGATGCCCCACATGTAAACTGTCGGCGGTCGGGTCGATGCCGACATAATAGGTGACCGGGCCGGCGGCCATCAGGGCCTGCAGCTTTTCCGGTTCGGTGACCTGCTGGATAAATCCACGCCGCTCCAGCTCGGCATACGCCTCACTGTAGTGCAAAATAGTCCCTCCTCCTGGGCGGGTTTATTACATTTTTAATTTGCTCTTTATCTCTCTCTGAATGTCGCGGTTAACGTCCCGCTTGGCGATTTCGTGCCGCTTGTCGTGCAGCTTGCGGCCGCGCGCCAATCCCAGCTCGATTTTGGCGTAACCGTTTTTAAAATATATGCTCAGAGGCACCAGGGTCAAACCCTGCTCCTCGATCTTGCCGATAAGCCGCTTTATTTCCTGC
This sequence comes from uncultured Cytophagia bacterium, assembly GCA_964541895.1. Lineage (GTDB taxonomy): Bacteria > Zhuqueibacterota > Zhuqueibacteria > Residuimicrobiales > Residuimicrobiaceae > CAZISM01. The sequence goes on along the minus strand of CAZISM010000091.1, from coordinate 18,378 downwards.
TTGTGCAGCAATAATTTGCGCGGCCGCTCCGGATCGTGGTTCCAGGCGCTGCCGTGGTCGTACTCGTTGATGTGCAAACTGACCACCCAGAGCTCGCCGTTGCGCACCTTGGCATAGCTGTCCTTGAAACTGACCTTGCCGATGCGCACCGATTTCACCTCCGTGCCCTGCAACAGCAGACCGGCTTCGTACTTTTCCAGGATTTCAAAATCGTGGTACGCCTTGCGATTGACAATGGCGCTATGTGATTTTTGCTTGTTCACGGTCCTGACTCGATTAAAACTATAAAGGTAATGGATTATTGGACAAAAAGCAAGCCCAATCAAGACTCAGCCGCACGCCGCTGCCCTTTTTCGGCGCCTATGCTGATAAAAATCGCATAAATACCTTGACATCCATTAGAAAAATCTTTATATTAATGGCCACATAATCGCCGAAGTGGTGAAACTGGCAGACGCGCACGGTTCAGGGCCGTGTGGGCTTACGCCCGTGTGGGTTCGACTCCCACCTTCGGCACCATACATCAGACCCGGACCTGCTCCGGGTTTTTTCATTTCCTGACTGAGCGACTATTGCGGCCGCAGCGTCCCACTCGCACGGCCTGATAAGCCAGAATCACTTAACTCGACATTTGTACTCAAGTCGAACAATGAGGCCCGACAGACTCGCCATGCCAAGGTTCACACCGTCAGATCACATGACCTGCGACCGGCTCCATACCTCCTTAGCACAATTCTGGCAGTGTTGCTCCTGCACTGTCCGAATCATGAAAAACAACCCTGCACCTGATGTTGGCGTAAACTTTTTGTAAAATCTCACGTATATAAAGACAGCACATTGGCTGACCAGAGGCATGATGAATACGAAAACGACTCACGAAGAGCCCGGCTTGGGGCATGTTTTGCGGGAAGATATGGGCCATGGCGATTTTTTTCACACCATGCGACGGGAATGGTCCGAACTGAAAGAGTACTTTCTCTCCGACCAGCGCAAACAGCAGCTTCGCGCCATGAATCCGGTGAAACGGCTGTTCTTCATACCGTGGTGGCTCATCAAAAGCCTGCTGCTCAAACTGAGCTGGATCCGCCGCCTGTTCCTCCTCGCCGCGTTCTATTTCATGTTCTTCCCGGTGCAGGTCTCGCAAAAACAGGGCGAAGTGACGGTCAGCCAGGACACCCACTGGCTCGGATTCGCCATCATCGTCTTTGTGCTGATGATGGAGCTGAAAGATAAACTCCTGGCCAAAGATGAGCTGGCGGCCGGACGAACCGTACAAAGAGCCCTCATGCCGGACAAGGAACCGCGCATCAAAGGCTGGTCCCTGTGGCTGCACTACCAGCCGGCCAACGAGGTGTGCGGCGACCTGCTCGATTTCATGAGCATCAGCGACCAGCGCGCCGCCATCGCCCTGGGGGATGTGTCTGACAAGGGACTGGGAGCCGCTCTGCTCATGGTCAAACTGCAGGCCACCCTGCGCGCCCTGGCGCCGGATCACACCTCTCTCTCCGCTCTGGCGGAAAAAATGAACAAAATCTATCTCCGCGACGGCGTTGCCAAAAGCTTTGCCTCGCTGGTCTATCTGGAGATGCAACCGGAAGGGTCAGAGGTGCGCCTCTTTAACGCCGGCCACCTGCCGCCGCTGCTGATCCGCAACGAAACGATCGAAGAGCTGCCCAAAGGGGATATGGGGCTGGGCATTTCCGGCCACGCCACCTTTAAAGAACAGTGCCTGACCATGAATTCCGGCGATCTGCTGGTGGTTTTTTCCGACGGATTGACCGAATCCCGCAATGAAGCCGGTGAGTTTTATGGCGAGCAGCGTTTGTGGCAGGCGATCAATAGATGCCCCCGCTGCTCCGCCAGCCGTCTGGGGGAAGCCATTCTGCAACAGGTGGATCGATTTACTGAGGACGCATTACCCCACGACGACCTCTCCCTCGCCATCATCATGAAAGAATAACGCTCCCGCGCCGCCGCCGATCACGCCAGCAACATCCATACATAGCAGATGGTCCAGAGCAGCACCAGGACAATAATCGCTAATGGCGTGCGCATATCCGCCTCTGGCGCCAGCTTGCGCAAGCGCACGATACGCCGCAAAAGGATCGGGCAGAGCACAAAGGCGTTCAGGAGCAGCGGGATAAGCAAAAACCAGGACACGTGCGTCCAGGAGGCGGCGCTCAACAACTGCTCCACACCCACAGCGAAACGCCGGCCGACGGTGGCTTCGGTCAGCTCTTTCCCCGCTGTCAGCACCAGATCCAATCCCCGCATCACATACAACAAACCGGTTCCTGTCAACGCCAGCCAGGCCCCGACCCGGATCGAACGGGCCAGGCGTGCCGAGCTTTCATCCGGCCCCTCCGGATTTAGTTTGCTGTGCATGAGACCATAGCCGGCATAGATGACAAAACCCAGGTTGAGCCAGGCGGCAAATCGCAGCCACGACGTCGGCGGCAGATAATAAATCAGATACAGGCAGGAAATGATGCCGAGAACAGGGAAAATATCCTTGCGGATGAGAAAAAAGAATCCGCCGCTGATCAATGCGATCACCGTCTTGCTGGTGGCAGACAGTGGCAAAAAGTAAAGAATTAACAGTAAAATTACAAAAAGGATCACCGCCCATTTCAAACCGCCGGGCACGCGAAACGGTCGCGGCCGCTCCGGATCGCGGCGGCGCAACACCATGATGCCGGCAGAGACAATGATAAAAGCGAACAGGGTGCCGATGTTGGTGAGATCCACCATTTCGTCAATGCTGGCAACAGCCGCAAACAGTGCAACAAAGGCGCCGGTGATGATGGTGGAGACCCAGGGAGTGCGAAAGCGCGGATGCACGCGCGTAAAAGCGCGCGGCATCAGACCGTCCCGCGCCATGGAGAAGAAAATACGCGGTTGACCGAGCTGAAAAATAAACAGCACAGCCGTATGGGCAATGACCGACCCGAACGCGACGATGCCGACCGCCCAGCCCAGGTCAGGACTGGCGTGCTCCAGGGCCATGGTCAACGGTTCCGCCTGCTCGGTGGCCAGTTTTGCTTTCAGATCCGGATAGGAGATGAGTCCGGTAAAAACAAACGAGACGATAACATAAAATATGGTGCATATGATCAGCGAAGCGATGATGCCGATGGGCAGGTCTCGCCTGGGATTGCGCGTCTCCTCTGCCGCTGTTGACACCGCATCAAAACCAATATAGGCAAAAAACACGATGGCTGCTCCGGCGCTGATGCCCGCCCAGCCGTTGGGCGCGAACGGCGTCCAGTTCTCAGGCTTTACCCAGTACGCGCCGACCGCGATAAAAAAAGTCAGCACCACGATCTTGATGCCCACCATGACGGCGTTAAAACGGGCGCTTTCGCGAATGCCCCAGATAAGGACAATCGAGATGATAAACACGATCGCCACCGCCACCAGATTGACGATGATGGGTATACCAAAAATGTGCGGCGCATCGCGATAGACGATCTGAGTGCCGGCCGCATCGACGATTTTTGCCGCCGTGCGATAATCCATGGAAAGCCAGTCCGGGATGATGACGCCGAATCCACGCATAAACGTTTTGAAATAATTGGCCCAGGAAATGGCTACCGCAATATTGCCCACCGCATATTCGATAATCAGGTCCCAGCCGATGACCCAGGCGATGATTTCTCCCAGCGTGGAATAGGCGTAGGTATAGGCGGAACCGGAGATGGGCACCAGGGAAGCAAACTCGGCGTAGCACAGCGCCGTAAAACCGCATACCGCAGCGGTGATCATAAACGACAGCATCAGCGCCGGACCGGCACCGGGACGAAAGGCATCGCCGGCAGCGGCTGTGCCGATGGTGGCAAAGATGCCGGCGCCGATGATGGCGCCGATGCCGAACAGAGTCAACTGCACCGGCCCCAGCACACGCTTCAGCTGATACTCGCTGCGCTCACTGTCCCGGACGATATCATCCAGCGATTTGGTACGAAAAATTGTATCCGATCCTCTCTGCTTGCTCATTCCATTCTCTCCGAATCAATGCATGTAGCGTCCAGCCGATGGCGGACCCAGGTGTTCATTGTACCGTTCGCCGATACGCCGGCAGCAACTCAGCCAGGAGGTCGTCGCCCGCTGCACACAATCCCACCGGATTGTGTCGCCGCCAGCCTTCCGCCCAGCGGCAGCCAGCCACCAGCTCAGCCATCTCGGCCGCAAAATCCTGCATGGCCTGAATGTAAGCGTTCATGGCCTGGCTCTTGTCCAGCCACTCCTGCTGGCTGGCATGTTCGGCCAGCATGGCGGCTTTAACCGGCATGACCGAATCGATGTCAACGACAAACTCGGGCATAACTTTCTGATTCATTCCATCCCGATGGCCGTGCGGCTGGCTGTGATATACACAAACCGGGGTCTGAAAGGGCTCAGCCGGCGGCTCGACCGGAAAGTTGCGCATGCCCCGGCAAAAAGCCGCCGTGACACCCAGGCGGCAGGCATTGGTGTGGTCCTCCATGTAATCCTGCGGCGAATGCAGCAGCAGGATGTCGGGTTGAACCAAACGCACGATGGCGGCCACGCGCGCCAGCAAGGCCTGTTCGTAAAATATTTCCAGATCGTTGACCAGGGGAGGATGATAATGGGCGGCAAGGTGGGCGCTGGCGGCCATGGACTCCTTACGCCGGATCGCAGCCGTGGTGGCCGCATCATGACGCACAGATCCGCAGGAGCCGTTGGCAATGGTCATGTAGTGAATCTCGCAGCCGGCTCGCTCCAGCAACACCAGCGTACCGGCCATTAAAAACTCGATATCATCGGGATGGGCGGCCAGAGCAAAGACTCGTTTTCTCACCTTAATGCATCTCCACGTCGCACACACCCAGACCGGGACGGTAAAAATTAAACTGCACATTGGCATGCTCGGCCAGCAGCGACATGGGCACCGAGGTATCGATGATCTTTTTGCCGATCATGAGCGACGTCAGGCGCATGCCAAAAGGATTGTCATGGTGGCCCGGATGCCAGATCGAGACCTTTTCCGCCTTCCAGGTCTCCAGGGGTCCGACCGTAATCGCCTGGTGTGGCACATTTTGCACCGTGCCGCCGCCCGAAGTGCGGGCGTTCTGCATCAGCGTGATCGGATGCAGGTCGACCACCCGGGTTGCCAATGCTCGGAATTCGCCGGCCGGCGGCGGCTGCTCCTTGTATGCGCCCTGCCGCCTGGGCGGATCGTTGAACGCCCAGTGCTTGACCTCGCCCTGGCCGCCTTGCATGATCACGCAGCGCGCCTGCTCCCAGCTCTGCCGGTACTCTTCCCCGGACACAGTGGGGAAATGCAAATTTTCCAAGGGCATAGCCAGTTCGGGACGGATGCGGCCAAAGCAGAGCTCCATGTCGGCTTTGGCAAAACCAAGCGGAAACTCTCTGCCTACCTCTTTGCCGTTTATCACCCATTCGTCCATGCCCCAAAAATGGCAATGCCGTAAGGAAAGGCCCAAAGCGTTCACCAGTTGCGCCACCAGAGGCAGCTGTTCGGTCGGCCCGATGGGACCGCAGATGCCGGCCGGACGATCGGCCGTGGCCTGCTGCCAGGCTGTGATGTATTCCAGAGCTTCAGCAAGATAAAATTCCTGAATGGTCTCATAAAACCGAACCGCAAAGCCGTCCCGCTCGAGATTCTGAATATCCGCATCGGTAAGCCGTGCCGCCTCGTCCAGCAGCTCTTTGTCCAGAGTCGTATAATCCCACCAGTCAGGCGCAACGCGAGAAACAGGTCGCATAAGCATCTCCTACCTCATTCATAACAGACCAAGCACAGCGTCCTCCGGCTGAAGAGCGCTGCGGCGGTAAAATAGAAATTACCCCTGATAAAGACAAGAAAAATCCTCTTGACATTGCCGGCAGGGATGCGTATATTTTAAGACAAACTTGTCTTAAATAGAGGGCCCCCATGGTATTGTCCAAATCATGCAACTATGCGTTACGAGCGGCCATGTACATCACCCAGCAATCGCGGGACGGCTATGTGCCCATCAACGAAATCTGTGAACAGCTCAACCTCTCCTTTCATTTCATCACCAAAATTCTGCAGCGGTTGACGCAGGCCGGGCTTTTGCTCTCCTTCAAAGGACCTCATGGCGGTGTCAAGCTGGCCAAGCCGCCCCATGAGATCAGTCTGCGCCATATTGTCGAAGCCATTGAAGGGCCGGAACTTTTTACCGGCTGCCTGCTGGGGCTCAACATGTGCAGAGCGGATCAGCCCTGTCCAACCCATGATGAATGGGCGCCGCTGCGGGATAAAATGACCATACTGTTCGAAAAAACCACGCTGGCCAAACTGGCCGTCAAGTTTAAGAATCGTGAGCTGCGCCTGGTGGACATTGAATAACGCGGCTCCTAATCAACAGCAGCATATTTTCAATACTCGAGAACTCATCATGAAACGTTTTGTCGATAAACACCTGCGTCGCATCGTACAATTTCTGTTCCTGTTCCTCATCCTGTGGATCGGCATCGAATTCTACCTGTTCGTCGAACAACTGCGCACCGGCGGACCTGTAACCATCACCCGGCCTCCAGGCGTCGAAGGCTTTCTGCCCATCAGCGCCCTGATCAATCTGAAATACTGGCTTTTAACCGGCGACTTTACCCTCATTCATCCCGCCAGCCTGGTTCTGTTGTTGATTTTTATAGCCATGGCCATATTGCTGAAAAAAGGATTTTGCAGCTGGGTATGCCCGATCGGTTTGCTCTCGGACTATCTGGCTAAAATTCACATCTGGCTTTTTGACCGGCCACGGCGTTTGCCGCGCTGGCTGGACTATCCGTTGCGCAGCCTGAAATATTTGCTGCTGGCGTTTTTTGCCTATGCCGTTTTTTTCGAGATGGACCGAACAACGCTTTATCGATTCATCTACAGCCCGTACAACCGGGTGGCTGATATCAAGATGCTGCTGTTTTTCAGTGAAGCTTCGGCCTTGACCTTGCGCGTGCTGGCCGTTCTGGCGGTGCTGTCGGTGGCGGTACGGTACTTTTGGTGCCGCTATCTCTGCCCCTACGGCGCCTTGCTGGGAGTACTGAGCTTTCTGAGTCCGTTGAAAATTCACCGTAACAAGGCCACCTGCATCGACTGCGAAAAATGTACAAAGGTGTGTCCGGCCAACATCAATGTGCACACCTCGTCCACCGTGTGGTCGGATGAATGCCATGGCTGCCTGCAGTGCACCCTGGCGTGCCCGGTTAAAGACACCCTCTATTTGTCGGTGACAGCGCGCAAGTACAAGCTGGCGCGCAGGCCCTATGCGCTGGCCCTCGTGCTGCTCTTTGTCGTTGGGGTCGGCCTGGCCCGCATGCTCAACATCTGGCACAACACCATTACGGTGCCGGAATATCAGCATCACATGCAGCATATTAATGAACCTATCTATCTGCACAACAGAGGGCAGGTGCCGGACGAGCGTTAATCGCATCTGCTCCGGCCACGATATCCAAATGCAATCATAGACCATAAAAGGAGTATATATGAGTGAAGTAATAGACAATGCCGGCAAACGTCAACAGCTGCTCAAACACATGATTCTGCAGCTGCATGAAGGCAAAGCGCCGGAAGCGGTAAAAAAACAGCTGGCCGACCTGCTCGGCCAGGTACCCTATGACGACGTCGTCCAGGTTGAGCAGCAACTGATCGCCGAAGGGTTACCACAGGAAGAGATTCTGAAGCTGTGCGATGTCCATTCAGCGGTGCTGAAAGGCCAGATCGATCACAGCCAGGCCCGTCAGGCCGAGGCCGGCCATCCGGTGCACACTTTTATTCAGGAAAACCGCGCTCTGCAGCTGGAGATCGGCCGGCTGGAACAGCTCCATCTTGAACTGGATAAAGCCACAGACGCGCAGGATGCTACGTCGCTTATGCTGAAGGCGCACAGCCATTTCAACAATCTCCAGGACGTGGACAAGCACTATCGCCGAAAAGAGTATCTGCTCTTTCCCTTTCTGGAAAAGCACGGCATCACCGGACCGCCGACGGTAATGTGGGGCAAGCACGATGAGGCACGGGCTCTGCTCAAGTCGGCGCACGAAGCGCTGTTCAGCACAACCCAATGGACCGCCGGAGAAGGCAAAACCGTCTGGTCTCTGCTGTTGCATCCGGCCGTAAACGCCATCGAAGAGATGATCTACAAAGAAGAACAGATTCTCTTCCCCATGTGTCTGGACACGCTCGATGTGAAAGAGTGGCTGCAGGTTTTTCAGCAAAGCCCGGAGATCGGCTTTTGCCTGTACGATCCGCCGCACCAGTGGTCGCCGCTAAACACCACCGAGGTCAGCGCGCCTGTGGAAAGCGCTGAACAGGGAAAAGTCCACTTGCCCACCGGCACCTTTACGGTGGCAGAGTTGCAGGGGGTGCTGAATGCCTTACCCTTTGACATTACGTTTGTAGATCAGGAGGACCGTGTGCGGTATTTTTCACAGGGCGCGGAACGCATTTTCGATCGCAACCGCTCCATTCTGGGACGGAAGGTGCAGATGTGCCACCCGCCCTCCAGCGTACACGTGGTGGAAAAAATTCTCCAGGATTTTCGTTCCGGCAAAGAGGATCGGGCGCCGTTCTGGATCAATTTCAAAGGCCGTTTCGTCCACATCGAATACTTTGCCGTGCGCGATGACAGCGGCGCTTATCTCGGCACCCTGGAGGTCACGCAGGACCTGACCGACAAAAGGGCTTTGCAGGGCGAACAGCGCCTGCTCTCCTATGCCAAGGAGGGCTAGATGTCAGACACGATCATGATCACTCCTGAAACAAAAATTCTGGCGCTGCTGGAACGCTATCCCCAGCTGGAAGAGACGCTGCTGGGTATGTCTCCGGCCTTTGCTAAATTACAGAATCCGCTACTGCGGCGCACCATCGCCCGACTGGCGACGCTGCGCCAGGTAGCCCAAATCGGCAACGTACCCCTGGCCGACCTGATCAATCGTCTGCGCCGGCAGGTGGGACAAACAGAAGGAACCTTTGAGGATAGCATGAAAAACGAACGACCGCAATGGCTGGAAGAGAAAAATGTCACGCAACGGCTGGACGCGCGGCCGATGCTGGAAGCCGGAGAACATCCTCTGGCGATCGTCCTCGCCGCTTTAACGACGCTGCCGGATGGGCAGGTGTATGAGCTGACTACACCCTTTTTGCCGGCGCCTTTGCTGGATCAGGTGCGACAAAAAGGCTTTCAGGTGTTCAGTGAAACGTTGGCCGACAATCTGGTAAAAAGCTATTTCTGCAAGCCATGAGGTGAACATGGATTTTTATGACCAGTGGGCGGATTATTACGACACCATGACCCGTTTTTCCGAACGGGTTGAATCTGAAAAAAACATTCTGGCGCAATGGCAGCTGCAACTGGGCTGCCGCACCGTCGTCGACGCCGGCTGTGGCACCGGACTGCATGCCGTCGGCCTGGCGCTGCTTGGCATGACGGTTACGGCCATCGATCCTTCTGAAAAAATGTTGGACCGGGCCAAGGCCCAGGCCGAACACTATGGCGTCCACATCCGCTTTGCCGGGATTACCATGCAGCATCTCCAGCGCGTGGTGGCGCCGGCATCCCAGGATGCCGTGTTCAGCCTCGGCAACACCATCCCGCATCTCTTGACCCGGCCGGTCATACGCTCTTCCTTTAAACGCATATACGAATGTCTGAAACCAGGGGGGGCTCTGGTCCTGCAGCTGTTGAATTATGATAAAATCTTGCGCCGGCAGGAACGTATTATCAGCGTGAGCAGCGAAGGGGAGCTCCAGTTTGTTCGTTTCTATGATTTCCTGGCCAGACGGGTGCGGTTCAATATCCTGGTCAGCGACCGCCAAAGCAGTCCCGGCCGACATCACTTGTTCAGCACGGAATTATACCCCTATAGCAAACAGCTGCTGCAATCGCTGTTACGCGAGGCCGGCTTTGTCAGGCTAAAAACGTATGGCTCATTATCAATGCAGCCGTATACTGCCGCCAGCCCCAATCTGGTGCTTTGCGCGTTCAAACGCAGCAGATAGCCTCACTTTATCATTGAATTTTAATCAAAAAACGCTAATTTTATCCCTTACAACTCCCTCGGCTCCTTCACTACTTTTCAACGGGATGGTGCTCCATGAACAGCGTGACCCGTCAGATGGCCAAATTCGCCCTGCAACTCACCTATACCGATCTGCCCCCGGCTGTATTACATGAAGCGCGACGATTTCTCCTCGACAGCCTGGGCTGTGCCTTTGCCGCTTTGAATAACGAGGACATGCGCGCTGCGCATCGCTACATCACCAAGCTGGGCGGAGCCGAGCATGCCACTGTGTTGGGCACAGGCTGGCGTACCAACGCCCCGCAGGCTGCGCTGATGAACAGCCTACTCATTCGAGCCATTGATTACAACGACATTTACTGGAAACAGGATCCCAGCCATCCTTCTGACATTATTCCGGCGGCGATGGCCGCCGCAGAGGCGAACAACAAATCGGTGCAGGAGATGCTGGTCGGCATCGTGATCGCCTATGAGCTGGAGATGCGTTGGTGTCTGGCCGCCACGCCCGGGATTCGCGAACGGGGTTGGCATCACGCCTCCCTGACTCAATTTGTATCGCCGTTTGTCGCCGGCCGATTGCTGGACCTGAGCGAAGAGCAGATGGTGGCGGCCGCCGGCATCAGCGGCTCCAGCCATTTTACGTTGGGCGGCGTGGTCGCAGGCCATCTGACCAATATGAAAAACACGGCGGATCCCATGGCGGTTGAAGCCGGTGTAGCAGCGGCGCTGTTGGCGAGAGAGGGGTATAGCGGTCCGGTGGAGGTGATCGAAGGCAAGGAAGGCTTGATCCAGGTGTTGCACAACGTGCAGTGGTCAAAGGAAACGCTGTTGCACGAGCTCGGCTCTGCGTTTCTGATCAGCGAGTGCGGCTACAAGCCGTTCCCGACCGAGGCGTTGACGCATCAGCCCATCTCTGCCGCCCTGCAGGTAAAAGCGAGCCGGCAGCTGGCTGATAGCGATATCGCTCACGTTCTGGTGAAAACCACCACGCGTGGCGCAGACATCCTCTCGGATCCCAGCAAATACCGGCCCACCACTAAAGAGACGGCCGATCACAGCCTGCCCTACTGTATTGCGGCCGCCCTGGTGGACGGCCATGTGCTGCCGTCCTCGTTTGATGAAGAGCGCCTGGCAGACCCGCGCATTCGGGCCATGCTGGATAAAATCAAGGTGGTTGCTGATCCGGAAATCGACGCCCTGTTTCCAGGCGTTAAGCGCGCCAGGGTCTCTATCACGACCACCCGGGGTGAGGTTTATACCGCCGAGGTGGATCATGCCAAAGGGAGTCCGGAAAATCCCATGAGTGATGCGGATATCATGGCCAAGTTTAGCGCCAACGCCGCGGCCGTCTTGTCTGCAGCGCAGCAGGACGAGATCATAAACGAGACCATGAGCCTCGGTCAAACAGACAGAAAAGCATCAGACTATATGCAATCACTGGTCGTTCGGCCGCGGCGATGAGGGCGGATGGTTTCTTCGTAGCCGCTCAATGCCGAAACGCTGCATTTTCTTGAACAGATTGGTGCGGTCGATGCCAAGGGCTTTAGCCGTGGCGTGCATGTTGAAATCGTGTACCAGCAGCACCTTTTTGATATAGCCGGCTTCGAAATCATGCTTGGCATCCTGCAGGTTTTTGATGCCGAGATCGGGGTTGGGCCGGTCAGGATGCAGCACCGCCTCCACATCGCCGCCGGTGATGACCGCCCCGCTGCTGAACAGGGTCAACCGTTCGATGACGGCGCACAGCTGCCGGATGTGACCGGGCCACTCGTGCTGCAACAGCAGCTGTACCGCAGCCGGCTCAAAATCCTGAATGGCGCGGTTATGTTGATCGCTAAAGTAGCGCAAAAAATGGCGCGCCAGGTCCGGAATATCCTCCAGCCGCTCCGGCAAACCCGGCATCTTTAATTCCACTACGCAGATGCGATAATACAAATCCTCTCGGAACTCTTTTTGTGCGATCAGCCGCAGCAGATCTTTGTTGGTGGCTGTGATGACACGAACATCCACCTTGATGGTTCGATGGGAACCCAGAGGCGTCACATCGTGCTCCTGCAGGGTGCGGAGCACCTTGGCCTGAGCGCTCGGACTGAGATCACCGATTTCATCCAGAAAAATAGTGCCGCCGTGCGCCTGCTCAAACTTGCCGGCATGGTCGTGGACGGCGTTGGTAAAGGCCCCTTTCTTAAAACCGAACAATTCGCTCTCGATCAGGGTTTCGGGGATAGCGGCGCAGTTGACGCGAACGAAAGGCCCGCTGCTCCGCCGGCTGCGCAGGTGAATGGCCCGGGCTGCCAGTTCCTTGCCGGTCCCGGTCTCGCCGGTGATCAACACGGTGCTGTCACTGCCGGAAATCCGGTCAATTCGTTCATACACCTGTTGCATGGCCGGTCCGGCCCCCACCATCTGGTAACGGGAGAGAATTTCCTGCGCCATCCAGCGGTTGCTCTGCTGCAGTTTCTTTTTTTCAAGCGCGCGTTCCATGGTCAGCAGCAGCCGTTCGAGACTGAACGGCTTTTCGATAAAATCGTAAGCGCCCAGCCGTGTGGCCTGAATCGCATGGTCAATGGTCGCATACGCGGTGATCATGATCAGCGGCACCGCCGGCACGGTTTGCTGCATCCGGCTCAGCACCGCCAGCCCGTCGATGCCGGGCATGGCCAGGTCGATCAGGCCGATATCAAAAGGCCGGTCGGCTAAAAGCCGCAGCGCTTCGGCTCCGTCCCGGGCGCAGGTGATCTCGTATCCTTCGCTGCGCAACGACTGCGTCAATTCAGCGCTGAAGGCCTGATCATCTTCAGCGATCAATACGTGTGTTGATTGGCTCACTGGTTGTCCCCGTTATATTGATCAAAGGCAGACGCATTTCCACCGTGGTGCCCATGCCCTGGTGACTGCTCACCACCAGTTCACCAAGATGGCTCTCGATGATATTTCGCGCAAAGATCAGCCCCATGCCGGAGCCGTCACTGCGCGTTGTATACCCGGGTTCAAAAATATGTCCCAGATGCTCTTCGCCGATGCCGCCGCCGCTGTCGCTGATCTCTAAAATGGCGTGATTAAGAGATCCCCAGGCGTTGAGCGGATGTTTTTCAAAATGGGTGGACAACATCACCAGGCCGTCGGCCTTGATGGCGCTGACGGCATTATCGAGAATGTTGTACAACGCCTCTTCGAATTGCTTGATGTCTATGCGCACCGGCATCTCATCCGCCTCAAAAGAGGTCTTGACTTCCACACCTTCCGGAATACGCTTTAGATATTCGTTTAAGGCATCCTGAACCACTCGGGTAAAATCAGCGGTGACGAAAACCGGCTCATCCAGTTTGGCGAATTTCATAAATGTATTGATAATATCGCGCACCCGTTCGATTTCGCTCATGGCCGAGGTGGTGATGGCGTCAAGGTGGACAGCCTGCTCCGGGACCGACTTGCGATAGGTTCGTTGCAAGCGCTGGATGGCGAGCAGCACCGTGGCCAAAGGTGTCTTTATCTTGTGGGCCATGCGTTGCGCCATGGCCGCCCACCAGCGAATGCGTTCGAGTTGCGAGGATTCAGAAAGGCCGGTCAGCATAAGGACGGTCCAGTCGCTCCCGATGCGGACGATCTCAAGATCCAGATTTTTGGGATGCATCAGGGTGCCCAGTGAAATCACCTGCCGGTACGGCCTGCGCTCGTGCTGGAGAAAACCGTTCATGGCATCCAGCAACGCTTTCCAGCCGCCCTGACTGAACAACTCCTGAAACGACATCTTTAGCATGCCGGTTTCACTGCTGCCGAGCAGATCGGCGAAATGACTGTTATAGCAGGCAAGACGATAGCTCGAGTCAAAATAGGCCATCCCGACCCGCCGTGAATCGGGCACCGGCAACGGCCGCCTTTTAGTGGCGCGTAACACCAGCCCCAAAACAAGACCTGCCACTGAACAGGCCAGGAAAGCTATATAGGCAATTCCCCGCCGCCAGCTCAGGGTAACCGTGGTTTCCTGCCAGCGCAACTGTATATCCGGAGCGGGCCACAGATGCCTGAAAGGTACTTTAAGCAGCAACAGATTTTGCCCATCGAGCACGAGATAGCGCCATTCGTTGCGCGAGGAATAACCGGTATCCGCTAATTTAAATACCTCATCTTGTCCTGCAAATTGAGCATAGGCCAGCGGCTGCAGGTTGTTGTTCGCAAACCACAATCGCCTGGGCTGGCGGCTGGAAACCAGCAGTTCAGGTATGTCGTCGCCATCGAGGTCTGTAAACCGCTCCACTCGCGGCGAATCCTTGACCACCGCCGCGCTCGCCAGGGCCAATCCGGGCTCGTCCGTTCGCAGCTCATAGCGATGCAGGCGGTCCGACGATACGGAGACATAGAGCTCGGCACAGCGATCCTGGTTTGTATCGCTCAGCTCCAGGGAGTAAAAATAGACCGGCAGCGGTGTCTCGAGGGATGCTTTTTCAGCGCGATTTTTGCCGTCCAGCACCACCAGCCGGGCGGTTTCCCTGTTTTCGTTGACCAGGTGCCTGGAGGCTGCTACGATATCGCAAATCTGATCGCCATCCATATCGCCGATGGCAAAATTAACATAGCTTGAAACACCACCGAACGCCTTTTTGAACAGCAGCTCGCCTTGCTGATCAAACAAAGCCAGATAGCTGCTGTCCCGGCTGAAAGGTCCGAAAAAGGGACCGTCGGAAGCGCCGGCCAATGCCATGATGATTTCCGGGCGGCCGTCATTCTCCAAATCGACGACATATGACTTTACAGCCATCGGCGCCACCCGGATGTCCAGTATTTTTTTCCTGCTCTGCAAATCGTAGCCCAGCAGGCCGCGCGGCTGGACGTCGCTGGCTGTGTTAAACATAGCCAATATATCTTCCGTACCATCAAAATTCAGGTCAGCCATGTGGACCTGGGTCAGAGAGCCGTTCCAATACCCCTTGCCGGTTTGATCGTGGCCCAGGAGCGTCGATATCGAATCCATGCGCTGCAGCCGGTAGTTGTACAAATCGAAAAAAGCAGCTTCGCCCTCCACCCGGTAGGTAAGAAAACGATAAAACGGATGCGGATCAAGGGAGAATAGCGAGGTGCTTATGTCGTGGATCCGGATGGGCAACGGAGAATAGGAATAGTTGTCGGAAAATATCTCTTTAATATAGATGGCAAACGGATAGTCGTTGCCGCTTCGTATCGCCGCCACTTCATCGTGGCCGTCGCGATCAAAATCGCGGACGGCAAAATCATAGATCCTTGTGGGGCTGGGAAAAACCGCCGTCGCCTGACCGGTCAGGCGCACCACGTTTGCATCCCAGACGTTCACTTTTTCCTCACCCCATAGTGGAGAGCTCACAGTGAGCAACCCGAAACAGGAGAGCGCGAGCCCGATCACATGCTTTTTAAACATGATCCATTCTGGCCTGTCAATGAATACCAAAGGAAGTTAACCGCTTGCCGCTACATCCCGGCGTTCAGCCCGCCGCTCCTTACGGCACGGCCGTTTCGCTGACCGGCGGCTCCAGCAGCGGCAGCCGAAGCGAGACCGTTGTCCCGGCACCAGGACCACTGGCAATAAAGATGCCGCCGCCGTGGCTTTGCACTATACCTCGGGTGATGGTCAAACCCATGCCGGATCCCTGGTCGGAGGTCGTAAATCCGGGATCGTACAAGCGAACCAGATCCTCAGCCGGAATACCGATGCCGCTGTCGCTTACCTCCAACAGAGCCCAACTTTGGCCACCCCAGTCCTGCAACGGGTGGGTTTCCAGCGACGTCGACACCATAATCTCGCCGGATTTGCCAATGGCCGCCACGGCATTGTCCATTATGTTAAAAAAGGCCTGTTTGATCTGCGTTCGATCCAACCGCACCGGCAGGCGGATATCCTGAAAAACAGAGCGCAATTCAATGGTTTCGGGAAAACGATGCAGATAGTCGTTCAGGGCGTCACGGATCACCTGCGTAAAATCATCCTCCTGAAAAGCCGGTGCATCCATTTTGGTGAATTTGAGAAACGAATCAATGCTGTCTCGAACCGACTCGACATCCCGAACGACGTTTTGCGTCATCGCGTCGTATTCCGGCGCCAGCTGCGGCGCCTGTTTTCGATACAATCGCTGCAACCGTTGCAGGGCGGACAGCAACGTGGCCAACGGCGACCTGGTCTTTTGCACCAGATGCTGTGCCATGCTGGACCACACCCGCAAGCGCTCTGCCTGCGCCGCTTCCGAGATATCGACCAGGAGCATAATGGTTCGCCATCGACTCAAAGCGAGGATCTCCACCTCCACACTCCTGCGGCGGTCCTCCGTGCCCAGGCTGATTTCATGGCGTAGATATTTTTCATCCCGTTGCCGGTAGAGCGAAACGACGTCCCGCAACGGCTTGAGGGTGTCGGCGGCAAAGGCATGATGCAGAGATCGCTTGAGCACCTGCGTGCGCAACAATTCGGTCACCCGGAGAAACTGATTATTGCACTCCTGGACGCGAAAACGATGGTTCAACAGCACCATGCCGACACGCTGGGAGTCGGGCAACACCTGCCGTTTTGTTTTGGCCTTGTCGGACGTGAGCAGCCATATCAGAAATCCAATAGCGGCCAGGGGGCATAGAAACAGAAAAACCACCACCGCCGGCGGCAAACCGAGAACATGCTGACGCCAGTTTAATTGCACCGGCGCCGGCGGAAACAGGCGCCATTTCGGAACCTGCCATCGCGACAGCACCCCGTCGTTCAACAGCGCATACTCCCGGAACGAACCATGGAATCGATCCAGCGAGCGGATTCTGGTCAAGGCCGACCGGCTGGACAGAGGCAGCCACGCCAGCGCCTGCAGACGGTGGTCCGTGAGCCACAGCCGGGCCGGCTGTTCGCTGTGCAGAAACAGCTCTGGACTCGCGTTGCCGTCCAGGTCGTCCTGGAAACAAAGCGTGGGTCGAATCCCCGGGACAATGAATGATTCCGCCTGCAGAGCAGGAGCAAACCGTATCCGCCGTAAAAGAGAATCGGCGGTAAAAAGATACAATTCCGGACGGTTGTCGTGATCCGTATTCAGCACCCGGGCGTCCGTATAAAAAAGATGATCCGTGCGGTCGTCAAATCCCTCTTTACGCTGCAAAGATCGACCGTCGAGAACGGCAAGGCTAAAGGACTCATCGCTGCGCCGGTCAGCGGCAAAGGTGACAACAACAATTTCCTTCGCACCATCCCTGTCCGTATCGAGCACGGTTGCCATGGCGCGGCTGTTGCTGCCGCTGATTCGTTTTTTCGCAACCAGGCTGCCGTGATCGGCTCTTGCCACGATCAGATCGCAACCGCCGGCTGACGAGGAACCGGGGTGGGACATATCCGTCGTGTCGGCTGCGGTTAGGATTAATTCCTGCTCTCTATCGCCATCGACGTCAGCCAGGATCGCAGAAAACACCTGCTGCGGAAAGGGACGGCTCCAAATGGTCTTGTGCAAAAAAAGATCAAAGGCAAAAAGTCCCGGTGTGGCGAACGGCCCATGACCGCCGAGCACGACTAAAAGATCCGGCCGCAGGTCGCTGTTGATGTCTCGCATATCAACCCAAAAGAATCCACGCGTGTCAGCAACCGGTTCGTCTCCCTCCACCATCGTCGACAGCGCCAGGCTGTCCGCTCTGGCCAGATTGGCATGAAACAGCTGCAGCCACAAGGTCTGTTCTTTCCTGCACAGCAACGCGAACGGGTAAGGTCCCTGCCGAAAAAGGATAAAGTGCGGCTGTTGATCCCAAACTGAAACCTCGGCGGTGAGTTTGCCGCCACCTTCCTGATTCGGGTCACGCACGGCAATATAAAAACGGCGCTCGCG
Organism: uncultured Cytophagia bacterium; assembly: GCA_964541895.1. Taxonomy (GTDB): domain Bacteria; phylum Zhuqueibacterota; class Zhuqueibacteria; order Residuimicrobiales; family Residuimicrobiaceae; genus CAZISM01. The sequence continues at coordinate 535 of CAZISM010000091.1, read as the reverse complement.
GTCAGACCGGAGTATGTATGCCTCTTCTGTACCGTCGCCATCCAGATCGAAGAGAAAGAAATCGTGTACTGTGTTGGTGCGATATTCCAGCGGCAGCAGCGGCCCCAGCTGCGGCACCCTGGACTCGTCCCACAAGGGTTCGCCCTGAGCCGCCCAGACGACCGGGACGGTTACTACCAGAAAAAAAGTTATTAAACTGAATTTCATTTTGAACCAGGACAAGGGGTGTATCCAATCTATCAATAAGGCGAAAAAAAGGCTAAAATGCAAGAGTTTTCCAGTACCGGCCTATCCCGAAACGGCGAACGCGCCATCACAGCGACGCCGTTTTACCTGGTGCGCCGGCGCCACATGATACATTCCTTGGGTTGACATGGACAAATCATTAATTTAAATGACACTAAACTTTGAAGGACCGACCATGTTCAAAAAGCCGTTTCCTTATTATCCTCTTCTTTTCGCCGTCTTTCCGATGCTGTTCCTGTATGTCAACAACCTGGGCGAAGTTGACTTTAGCCAGGTCGTGCAGTTCAGC
>CAZISM010000090.1:0-22264 GCA_964541895.1 uncultured Cytophagia bacterium | reverse complement strand
ATAAAATATATTTACAGTTTTTCGGCCGGACTGGCGCTGGGCCTGTTGCTCCTGCTCCTGGTTCACAGCGGTCTATTCACCGAGACGTCCCTGCAGACCTCGCAGCTGTCAGGGACGCTGCGGACTATGGACAGCGGCTGGCAGAGCAAGACGATCTCGGGCGCCAAAATACACGGTAAAATTTCCTGGAAAAACCAGGACGCCGCGATGGATGTGCAGTTGATTTTAAAGCCGCAGGAATCGGCAGACATCGTTTTCGACTATGCCCGGAATCATCTGCAATTGCGCGGCATCCGAAACGACGCCGGAGCGCCCTTGCAGGGGCTGCATATGGATGAAGGCAGATTAACGCTGCCCGTGAACGGCCTCTGCAAACTGCAGCTGAGTTTTGACCGCCAGAGCTCGGACGCCGCGCCCGTACAATTATTAATCAAAAAGAACAACGAATTATTCTTTACCTATCAACTCGATTAACAACGATTCAATATATCACACCAGGAGGAGTATATGACAACCAAGTTTAAAGTGCTGTTGGCCGTAGCGGCTCTGTTGGCGATCACAGCTATCTATCTGGCCACATCGGTTGAATGGCCGGCGTCGGAGACCGCGCGCGGGACCATCGGTGGCGTACAGAAAGCGGATCGCTATCATTCCGAACAGATCAGCGATCAGGACGTTGTGCTGAACGAAGGCATTCAAGCCGATGCTTCGGTCATGACGGCGATGATGGAAACAGCGTCCACCCTGGCCAAGACGCCGGTCCTGGAAAGAGCGGAAGCTTTGGGAAAATATTCGCCTTTGGAGCAAGCTATCATACTCGCAAAAATGCCTGGCCTGGAACGCGAAACTACGCTCGCCAATATGCCCACTTTGCAAAAAGCCGACGTACTGGAGAAGCTGCCGCCACTGGAGGCCGCCACTCTTCTGGGAATAGAGCAACCTCTCCAGGCGGCCCAGACCTTGAGCAACATGGCTCTGTCCGCGCGGCCGGACATACTGAACAAAATGCCGCTTGAGCAGAGCACCCAAATTCTGCAAAATATGAGCGGACTGGCCAGAGCAGAAACCATCGGCAAAATGCCGGACCTGCAGAAAGAGCAGACGCTGGAACGGATGGGCGGCCTGGAAAGAGAGGAGACGCTCAACCGGTTGTTTGGACTTGAAAAAACCCAAAGCGAACTGGAAGCCAAACCGGCGCTGCAGAGAGCCGAGGCTCTGTCCAGAATGAATCCCCTTGAATGTGCCAATACGTTGGCCCGTATGGATGATCTGAATCGCGCCGAAACTCTTGAACGAATGGAAATCGGTGTCCGCGGCACTTCCCTGGAAAATATGACCCTGGCCGACCGGGTCAATACTCTCAATAAAATGGATCCTCTCGCCCGCGCCCAGGGCCTGGAAAAGCTGCCGTCGCTGGATTGCGCCATCACTCTCGCCAACATGGGCTCTCTGGAACGCGCCAACACGCTGCAAAACATGTCTCCCCTGGCACGTTCGGAATCACTGGGCAAGATGCCGCTGGAAGCAAAGAATGATGCACTGAACAAACTGCCTGGATTGGAGAGATCCCAAGGTCTGGAAAAGAACACATTGGAAAGACAATCAGGCCTGGAAAAAGGCAACAGCGTCAATTAAGCAAACTGAATACTCGATTTTAAGGGAAAAGACACGGGGGCGGTCTTTTCCCTTTTGCTGTTCCATAACGCACCTCCTGCACTTGCCTTATCGATAGAGATCGCTGAATTCCACTGCTACGCCACCAACGTTCATCGCTGCAGAGGAGCCTGGTCATGAAAATGTGTCGCGCTGCATGTCTTGCTTTCATCCTCATCTTGCCTTTCCGTTCGTCGGCGCAGTTTTATCAATACGAATCCAAAAATCTGCGCATGATTTATCTGAATCCGAATCATGCCTATATTGTGCCCCATGCCCTGCGCTGCTTTGAAAATTCGCTGGCCTTTCATCACCGGTTTTTCGACTACACGCCCTCTGAAAAAGTGACCATTCTCCTGCAGGATTGGAACGATTTCGGCAGCGCCGGCACCAACACCATCCCCTGGAATTTTCTCAATATGGGCATGGAACCCTTTGATTATGTCTACGAGACCTCACCCACCAACGAACGCATGAACTGGGTCATGAATCACGAAATCGTACACCTCATGGCCACAGACAAAGCCAGCGCTGCTGATCATTTTTTCCGGCGTTTGTTTCAGGGCAAAGTGGCGGCCACGGTGGAATCGCCCTTTTCCATGTACTACAGCTATCTCACCACGCCGCGCTGGTATTCGCCGCGCTGGTATCACGAAGGGTTGGCCGTGTTCATGGAAACCTGGATGGCCGGCGGCATCGGCCGCGCCTTGGGCGGCTATGATGAAATGGTGTTTCGTACCATGGTCAGGGACAGCAGCTATTTTTACGATATGGTCGGCCTGGAGTCGGAGGGCACCACCATCGATTTCCAAATCGGTGTCAATTCCTATCTGTATGGCGCCCGTTTTGTCAGCTATCTGGCCCTGCAGCATGGACCGGACAAACTACGAAAATGGTATACCCGTGGCAACGGCAGCAAGCGGTATTTTCTCGATCAGTTTAAGAACGTCTACGGCCAAGCCCTGGCCGAGGAATGGAAAAAATGGATCGCCTTTGAACAGGCCTGGCAAAACGCCAACATGGACTCGCTGCGCCTTTTTCCGCTGACGCCCTATCGGCCGATCACCCCGGTCGCCCTGGGATCGGTGTCGCGTTCGTTTTACGACCAACAGAAGAACAGGCTGATCTCTGCCGTCAATTATCCCGGTCAGATGGCGCAGATCGTAACCATCGACATCAAGACCGGCGCATCGCAAAAGATTTGCGAGGTGCGCACTCCGGCCCTGTTCTACGTGTCTTCACTGGCGTATGACCACCAGCATGAAAAAATGTTCTATACCACCAACAACAGTCAATCCTGGCGCAATTTGAACGTCGTGGAGCTGCGCAGCGGCCGGCAGGAGCTTTTGATGAAAAACTGCCGCATCGGCGATCTGGCCTTCAATCAGCACGATGCCTCCCTGTGGGGCGTTCAACACCACAACGGCTATTCCACCCTGGTGTGCATCGAGCCGCCGTACCGGAAGCGCAAAGAAGTACTCGCTCTGGCATATGGCAAAGACCTGTTCGACATCGACCTCTCGCCCGACGGTTCGATTCTGACCGCCTCGCTCATTGAAATCAACGGCCGCCAGCGCCTGATTCGCTTTCAAACGGATTCCTTGCGCAAGGGCGACAGCCGCTATGACGTGCTGTATGAATTTTCCGAAAACGCGCCGCAAAATTTTGTATTCTCACAGGACGGCCGTTACCTGTACGGCACCTCCTACTATAGCGGCGTCGCCAACGTCTTTCGCTACGATTTCAGCAAAAAAGATATGGATGCCCTCAGCAACACCGAAACGGGATTTTTCCGTCCTGTGCCTGTCTCAGAGGATTCCTTGATCGTGTTTCGCTACACCGGCCAGGGGTTTCTTCCGGTTATGATCCCGAACCGGATACAGACGCAGATTCACTCGATCCGCTTCCTCGGTCAGGCGGTGGCGGACACGCATCCGGTGGTCAAGAGCTGGGTATTAAAACCACCCTCTCCGGCTCTGATGAACCAGGATTCCCTGCAGATCCGCAGTGGACCCTATCAACCATTAAAGCAGATACGAACCGCCTCCTGGTATCCCGTAGCAGAAGGATACAAAGAGTATGTAGCCGGCGGCCTGCGCATGAATTGGCAGGATCCTCTGGGCGTCGATGCCGTTGACGCCCAGCTCACCTATTCGCCGCACAACATTCTGCCGCCTGCGGAACGGATACATGCCAACATCAATTACCGGCATCTGAACTGGAAAGTAAGCGCCGGCATGAACAGCGCGGACTTTTACGATCTGTTTGGGCCGACCCGAACCAGCCGAAAAGGCTATTATGTAGGCGGAGAGTATGACACCTACCTGATCTATGAAAAGCCGAAAACGCTCAAAACCACCGTAAGCCTCTATACCTACCGGGATTTGGAAAAATTGCCCGAATACCAGAACGTCGACGCCACTTTCAGCCACATGACCCTGTTGCGCATGAACCTGGATTACTCCCTGCTTTTGAAATCGTTGGGCGCCGTCGAACATGAAAAAGGATGGCAGGTGCGCTGGATGGGGGGCGTCAATTATGCAGCCTCGCAATATTATTTCCGCACCTGGGCCGGTCTGACTCGAGGCCTGCTGCTGCCGCTCGACCACTCGTCGTTGTGGGTGCGCCTGTATGGCGGTTATGCCCAGGGCGACCGCTCGTCGGCTTTTTCCAATTTTTATTTCGGCGGCTTTGGCAATAACTGGGTGGATTTCGCCGAGTCCGCCCGCTACCGTGAATATTACAGTTTTCCTGGCGCAGAGCTCAATGAAATCGGCGGGGCCGGCTTCGGCAAGATGCTCCTGGAATGGAATCTGCCGCCGTTGCGGTTTCGTCGTTTCGGCATCCCCAGTCTCTATTTCAAATGGGCGAGACTATCCCTCCTCTCCGGCGCGCTGACCACCAACACTCTGAACGAAACAAAACGGCCGCTCTTTTACACTCTGGGCGCACAACTGGACTTTCGTCTGGTCTCCTTCGCCCTGTACCAGTCTACGCTTTCGCTCGGTTATGCCCATGCATTTCACAACGATAGAAACCTTGGCCGTGAGTTCATGGTTTCCTTTAAAATTCTATGATCCTGAGCATACTGATCAGCCTGCTGCCGGTGCTGATTCTGGCGCTGGCGCTCCTTTTGCTGGACAGCTATAAACTGGTTTCGGCCGCGAACGCCCTGGCCAGTCTGATGAAAGGGATCGGCGTCGCCTTTGTGGCGCTGCTGATCAATATGGCGTTTATGAACGGGATGGGCATCGCCGTAGACCCCTATTCCAGATTCCTGGCGCCGGTGATCGAAGAAGCCGCCAAGGCTGCTCCGCTGCTGCTGTTGATCCGGAAAAAACGAATCGGCTTTTTGGTTGACGCCGCCATTCACGGGGCCGCCATCGGCGCCGGTTTTTCCATTGTGGAAAATGTCAGTTATCTGCATCAACTGGCGGACAGCCATCTCGCGGTGTGGTTTGTTCGCGGGTTCGGCACCGCGGTCATGCACGCGTCCTGCGCGGCCTTGTTCGGAATCCTGTACAAACGGATCAGCGATCAGAGCAGCAGCGGCGTATGGAAAAGCGTCCTCCCCTCTTTTATCGTCGCGGCCGCCATTCACTCCCTGTACAATCAATTCCTGTTACCGCCCCTCTTGACCACCATCGCCATCATTGTGGCATTGCCCCTGCTGATCATTCTGGTGTACGAAAACAGCGAGCGCTCGCTGCGCAGCTGGTTGAGCATGGGCATGGACGAAGACATGACTATGCTGGAGATGATCCTGACCGGGCATATAACGGAAACCCGTTTTGGCCAGTATCTGCACTCCATCCGCGACTTTTTCCCGCCGACCGTGGTGGTCGATCTCTTGTGTTATCTTCGAATTTATCTGGAGCTGGCCATTCATGCCAAGGGCATGCTGCTGCTCAGACAGTACGGTTTGGAACATAACATGGATCCAGGCCTCAAAGAAAAATTCAACGAATTCACCTATCTGGAAAAATCGATAGGCAAAACAGGCAAGTTGGCGCTGGCACCTTTTATGCGGCTGGACGACCGGGACTTGTGGCAATTGTACATGTTGGGCGACTCGGCGTCGCATACCGGCTGAATCAGCACAATGGAGAACATCATGTCGATACACATACTGGTGGTGGACGATGAACCGGATCTGGAACTGATCATACGGCAAAAATTTCGCCCCCAGATACGCGATGGCAGCTATGCCTTTGTCTTTGCCCGGAACGGGATTGAAGCCCTGGCCGTACTGGAGCAGGATCCTGCCATCGAACTCATCCTCTCCGATATCAACATGCCCGAGATGGACGGGCTGACGTTGTTGACCAAAATCAAAGAAATGGAAAATCCGCTCCATCGCGCCATCATCGTCTCCGCCTACGGCGATATGGAAAACATACGCACGGCGATGAATCGCGGCGCCTTCGATTTTGTCGTCAAACCGGTGGATTTGAACGATCTGGACCTCACCATTAAAAAATCGGTGCATGAACTCGACATGTTCAAAGACGCGATCCGGTCGCGTGATCAGCTGACCGCCATCAAACGCGAACTGAGCATCGCGACCGAGATTCAAACTTCCATCCTGCCGAAAACATTTCCGCCGTTTCCGGATCGCAAAGAATTCGAACTTTATGCCAGGATGCTGCCGGCCAAAGAGGTCGGCGGCGATTTGTACGACTTTTTCCTCATTGACAAAAATCGCCTGGGTGTGATTATCGGGGATGTCTCCGGCAAAGGCATCCCGGCGGCGATGTACATGGCGGTGAGCAAAACACTGCTCAAGGCGACGGCGTTGAAGGGCATTTCCACCGACACCTGTCTGCAAACGGTAAACAACATTCTCGTCGACGAGAGCATGCCGATCATGTTCGTCACCGTCTTTTATGCCGTACTGGACACACGCAACGGCATATTGGAATACTGCAACGGCGGCCACAATCCACCCTATCTCATCAACAGAGACGGCGTGGTCCGCCAACTGGAACTCAAGGGCGGTGTGCTGTTGGGAGGCGTAAAAGATTTGGAGTACGAATCCTGTATAACGGTGCTGCAGCCCGGCGACACCCTGTTCCTCTATACCGACGGCGTTACCGAGGCGGTGAACCGGAATGAAAAAATGTTTGAGGAAGCGCGGCTGGAGGCCAGCCTGCAACGTCATCAGGCGGCCTCCCCGGCCTCACTGGTCAACCAACTGTTCTCCGACGTACAGGAATTTTCCCAGGGCGTGGAGCAGTCGGATGACATCACCTGTCTGGCCCTGCGCTATTCGGCCAAATAGCGTTTTACTTGCTCCCGGACTGCTGTTCTTCCTGCAGAATGCCATCGGTCAGAATATTGGCCAACACCGGTCCGGTGGACGTCATGGTCACCCAGACGATGCCGTCAAATTCACCGTAAGCGGGACCGCGCAGCTTGCTGATGCCGCCGGTCGTCGCCAGCACATAATAGTCCCTGCCATTGCGAACCTGATGTTCGTAGCGGTGCTCGTGGCCGGCAATGACCGTATACGGTCGATCCTGCAACGCGGCTTCGATTTTGTCAAAGCCGGCCGGGTTATCGTATTTGTACAGGGGTTTGTGCATCAACACCATGGTCCAGCGTACCTTGCGGTTTTCCTGCAAGGCCTTCAGGACATAGTCGATCTGCCGCTCGCTGAGATGGCTGGCGGGCGGATCTTCGGTATCCAGGCAGATGAACAGCACATCGTCATAGAGAAAATGGTAATAGAGAGCGCCAAACCGGTCGATCCAGGCTTTTTCCATTTTGAGGTTAGAGATGTCGTGATTGCCCGGAAGACAGAAGAACGGCATGTTGAGCGGAGCGATGGCGGCTAATAAATCATCCCACTGGGCGGCGAGGACCGAATCGTTTTCACTATAGCCTTCGATATAGTCGCCAATCGACATGACGAATTCCGGCCGCAGCGTGTTCAGCTTGTGCACACCATGTTCGAAAATGCCGGGCCGGTTGCCGCCGGTGCGGTCAGCCATGATGGCAAACTGAAACGAACCGCGCTCGTTGTTAAAACGATCGCCCCGCCAGGGTTGAGCCGTTTTGAAACCGGTTGCTTTAAACCGGTGTGCGGGTTGTGACAGTTTTTGAGTTGTGCTGCAAGCCAGACCGAGAACGACCAGGCCGAGAAACCATACACGTCGTATCATTGCATATATCTCCTCTGGTATTCTCTATTCCTTGATAAAGCCGTGATGCAGGCCCATGTAATACGGCAGCAAAAAGACCGCGCCGTCCGCCAATCCCCTGCCGTCCCCGCCCGTGGTCAGCTCGAACGGGTTACGATTCCAGTGATTGAAAAACGACTCGTCTACCGGAATGACTTTGCCGTTCGTGCGATACCCCTGGTGCTTGAACGATTCCGGATCCTCATCAAAGTTGGCGAGAAAACCCGACAGACGGACCAGGTCGGTTCGATGTCGGTTATCGTGCTGCCAGTTCACGCGATCGAGCGGAAACCGCTTCAACATATCCACCGCATCTTCCAGCCATTCGCCCGTAGGATTCAGATCATGGGTGCCCCACTGATCCGTGTAGGTCAGTCCGCTGCATACCGCCGCGTACATGAAATTGAACAGCGGATTCATCTCGGGATATTCAAAACGCCAGCTGAGAAAGAAAGAAACACCGAATTTGGCACGCCGAGCGGGGTCGGTCTCATATTTGAGCAGATTATAATAACACATGAACGCCATTTCATCGTCGGAATGGTTGCCGCTGCCCATGCCGCGCTGCGTTTTCATATTGATCATGTTCTGCAGATAGCTGTGGCGCGTGATCAGGGTGTCGGCAATGTGACGATAGCGAGCATCGCCGGTGATGTGCGCGGTGGTGAGCAGATAGGAGAGCATGCTCAACGAATTCAAGCCGCGTTCGTAGAACCAGCGGGCGTCAAAGTTGAGTTCGCGCGGATCGTAACGCGCCCAGCGGGTGGGCGTGCCGTCGTGATCCACCAGTTTAAAATCGTGATCGATCAGATGGTTGGTCAGCGCCGCTACGTGACGGCGAACAGCGGTTTTGTCTTCTTCGCTTTCCGCCACCAGATCGTAATAGAGACCATAAAAAAAGTAATGTCCGTCCAGTTCGTCGGAACTGGTGTCGGTTTTCCAGTACCATTTGCCGTCCGCGCTTTTCGGCCAGCGCGGATCGAACACTTTCCACAACGTGTCCTCATTTTTTTGTTTGTGCACATCTTCTTCTACCCGGCCGATATTAGGATCGCGGCCACTGGTGGGCAAAATGGTGCGTGCGACAAATCCCGGCGGCGCCGGATGCGAGCCGCCCTGGGTGACCTTGCCTAAAAACTCCAGGGCTTTGAACGCTTTCCTGGCACGGTCGCGGGCCAGCGGCTGTTTTGTGGCTGCATAGGCAAAGCACTCGCCGGCGCCATACATACTGGTCCAGAGGCCGTCGTTGTCGCTGTCGTGCTGCCGCCACTCGCTCTTGTCACCCGGCTTGTTCAGCGATACCTCGAGCACATATTCATAGGGCGTGCGCCGATGATAGCGGTCGATCTCATCTTCAAACCATGCGGCTTTTTGAGCCAACGTCATCGGGACCCGTTCGATCGTGCCTGCCCCGCGGCTGGTTGCAAACCAGGCCTGCCCTTTGGCGTTGACCGCCAGCGCGCGGACATCGTCGTCCGGCAGCCAGCGTTTTCCCTGCCGGTATTCCCAGGTATGGCCGTCAAATCGAATGGCGCCCAAATGGGTACCGAACCAGACCACCTTCTCTTCGCCGGCCGCAACAGAGGTAAAATCGTCATACGGCAATCCGTCATGACCGGTGTACAACGTGCACCCCGAGGCCGCCAGGCACCCAGCCCCGGCGGGACAGACAAACCAGAGCCGTCCGCTGCGATCGAAACAGACATCGCGCACGTCTATCGGCGCCCAGCTCAACTTGCCGTCGCGCGGATACACCGGTTGCCACTTTTTTGCTGCAGGATCATACTGCTCGAGTGCAGTGGATGTGGCAGCGTAGAGTTCACCCTGTGGTCCGACGGCCAGCCCCCGGACCGATCCTGCGGTCACTGCTAATTTTTCCAGAGTCCGGCCCGGACGCAGAACCATCACCTGTTGCTGTGAGGCCAGATAGACCCCGGCCGAAAAGGTCATGGCAGTGATCAAACCGCCGCCCAGTTCCTGCTTGCTTTTGATTTGATCGTTCTCGATCGTATACAGGTGCTGTTTCACAGCCGCGGCACCCGCTTCGCTGACAACCGCCAGCAGCCGATTACCATCCACAGCCAGCGGACCTGTCTTTTTGCCGGTTGTGGCGCTCACACTGGTCCAGCGCCGGCCGTCAAAGACACACAATCCTGCGCTGGTGGCGGCGTAGACCAGGCCGTTATCGGTCACAGCCACATCCGCGACATCTGCAGATGCCAGGCCGTTGCTAACGTTGTAAAACGTACTCTTCTCCTGCGGGTAGGTGCCGATCACCACGGGAGATCCTGCAAAAACGCTACAGAGCAACACAAAACAGATCAGAATAGAGGTTTTTTTCATCTGCGGTTCCTGCTGATTGGGTTCAATTCAACTCTGTTGTTTGCATAAATGGCTTTATTTTGTTCCGGCATCCTTGACGCAGCGAAAGCCGGTGTAGTAATTGCCCGTGGTGTTCACCGGCAGATAGTAGCGGTGGGTGGTCCGCATCATGGCATGATCATTGAAACTCGAGCCGCCGCGCATCACCTTGAATTTCTCACCATACGCTTCGCAGGGGATGTTGTTGCCGGGATAGGGCTGGTACCAATCCGCCGTCCATTCCCAGGCGCAACCGGCCATATCGTAGCAGCCGTAGGGGCTGGCGGGTTTGGCCGGCGCACCCCCGCGCGGGTAGGACGCATCCCAGGCCACAAAGCTGTGGTCGTAGATATTTCCCCACGGATAGAGGCGGCCATCGGTACCACGGGCTGCTTTTTCCCACTCTTTTTCCGTTGGCAGGCGCTTGCCCAGCGAACGGGCATAGGCATCGGCCTGCTGCCAGGTTACGGTGGCGGCATGAAGGTCATAGCCGGCTTTGAAGGTATAGGTCGGATCGAATGTCTTGAAATCCGCATTGCTGACCTCGTACTGGTCGATGAAAAAGGCGCCGGTCACCGCGATCTGCTGCGGCGTCTCGTCCGCGTCGCCCACGTTGCAGCCGAACAGAAATTCGCCTGCCGGTACATACATCATCCCGGCCGGTGGCTGTACGCCATCTGACATGGCCGGCCCGCCGGCGATCGCAGGCAGGACAGCGAACAGAATAACAAGCCATAACTGTTTCATTTTTTCTCCTCTCACCAGGTCGGATCGATTATTCCGTAATGCCGGCCGAACCAGTAATTGCGAACCATAGAGGTAGCATTCCCCTCTTCTTCCGACTCTACGGTTTTCATCCCCTGCGCCGACGGGATGGAAAAACGGGCCTTGCGCCGGTCAAAGCCCCACATGGATTTGATCGCCTGCTGACTCTTTGCCGTCATCACCTCTTCACCGGTCAAAACCTGGTACAGCATATGAAACCAGACGTCGTCTTCATGGCGAAATTCGCTGTTTTTCCAGTCGTACCAATGCCGGTTCAGACACATCCGGTATTTGATCAGCAAGCTCGGATCAGACTCCCAGCGGTAAAGCATATAGAGGGCCTTGGCCGCCAGCTCATCATCCCATGGCGTTTTCCACTCCTCCGGCCACAGCACCTTGGCCATGATGGCTTCGTCGTCATAGCGATATTTTTCGATCAGCATATGATACGCGGCGCGATAGCGCTCTTTACCGGTCATGCGGTAGGCCACTTTCATACCGGCGAGCACTTCCAGGGCGTTCAAAGCCTGGTGCGGCAAATCAGGGCAAAAGTTGCCCCACAGCGTTTGCTTGTTGTCCACGTCAACCAGTTTGAAATTGAAATCCACGCATCGGCCCATAAAGCGGTCGATAAAATCCGCGGCCTGTTTTTTGTGCGCCTCATCGGCGCAAAATTCCCAATAGGTGCCGACCCCGTAGAGAAAATCGGTAAACTTGTCGCTGGAGAGATCGCCCTGCCAGCGATAACCGGGCATAGTGCTGGACCAGTGCCACTCCTGCGGAAAGAAATAGACCTGCTCGTGCCAGAGCGGCTGCTCGGTCCGGTTAAAACTCCGGGCCACCACGCCGGGTACGCCGGTCACTTTTTCAAGCTGGAGAATGCCCTGCAGCACCTTGTCGGCCCAGACTCTCACCTGCGGATCACGGGTCACATGATAACGGTGACTGTAGGCGGCGAGATACACGGCGGTAATACCGGCGCAATCCTCCTGGCTGCCGACAATCGGAGTTGAGGCGCCGGCAGGCGGAAAAATCACATGTTGCATCATGGTGCCTTCGTTCCAGTGGTTGGCGCGCATCAGGGCATCAAACATGTCAACTCGTTTGTGCAGCGGATCGTTTCGGCCTGGAAAGGCGCTGGAGGTCTGCGCACCGATCTGCGCGACGGCAGCCATGATCAGACACAGGATCATAGTGCCCATGACAGTTTTTTTGCGATTCATATGCCTCCTACATTTTTTTGAGAAACCGAATTAAACGTTCCGGATCGTCGGTTTGAATGCCGTCCACACCCCACTCTATCGCTCTGGCCCAATCCTCCGGCCGATCTTCGTCCATAAACACCAGCGCATCCCGCTGGTGACAGAAATGGACGAAAGAAGCTGAACAGTGTTCCCATACGGTTGCGACGATGGCCGGTTGGTACACATTGAATAACTTGAGCAGATTTTTTTCCGGACCGGGATCCGGCATAAAGAGTGAATGTGGAAAGCGGCTGGCCGCAGACGCCAGCAGCGGTTCGTTCAGGTCCACATACAAAAGCACGGAATTCAGCATATCCTGTGTGTCAAGGTACGAAATCAATGATGGAATATGGGCGCTCTTGATATCCATATAAATACCGCATCGGCCTTTGCAGAGTTCGACGATCTCTTCCAGGGTGGCTATGCGAGTTCCCCGCCATTTATCGCCCAGGCGCCGGCCCACATCCAGAGATCGAATCTGCTCCAACGTCAAGTCAGAAACCTTGCGATGATCGTTTTCGACATAGGCCTGCAGAGACGCGTTGTGGACGCTGACCCAGTGACTGTCGGCTGTCGTTCGGACATCGATTTCAACAAAATCGACGCCCAGCTCAATCGCCCGGCTATAGGCCGCCAACGTGTTCTCAGGAATGTCCAGGTGAGCGCCACGATGGGCGATGACATACACAGAACCATTTTTGGGAGGAGGCAGCTTGACCCCTGACGCTGAGGTGCAGAAACGGTTGGGCGCAATACATATAGCAAAATACAAAACCAGGTGCAGCCATTCGTGTGTTACTGTCATCGCCGTTCATCCTGTGATTTACATGGCCTTCGAATTTAAGATATTACCCCAATAATGTCAACACATTCACACACAACTCGACAAGCATACGGCAAATAGTTTTTCAGCCCGGACTTTTGCCGGCGCCTTCAGCGTGGCAGGCCCAGAGAACGTTGCACGGGCGTGACGGTTACAGGTCCAAGCAGGCCGGACGGTCGAGCCGGCCAGTGGTCCGCATGAAACAGGCCGTCACCGTCGCGGTTCTCCACCAGGCGGGACGGCATATTGACGTTGTAGAATTTCTTCCAGACGATCTTTTGCCGATCCAGGGCGGCGATGCGATTGGCCATCAGGTTGGAAACCAAAACCTCCAGCGTGTTTTCTTCCGCCAGTTCCACGATCGTGCGATAGGGCGCACTAAAGCAGGTCGCGATCTCTTGCCCGTTGAGGATGATCCGTGCGCTCTCTTTGACCTGCCCTAAATCCAGCTGCCAGATGTCATGCTCAGCCGGCCGCGGAAACCTCAGAGTGTAACGGGCTGTTCCGGAAAAATCCCTCATACCCGGGTGCAGCCCATCGGTCCAGGATCCCAGCGAAACGATTTGATGCCCTGGCCACGCCGGACCGCCGCTCGCCAGGCTCATCGTCCATGGTCCAGGCAATTCTATGGCTGCGTCCACAGCGACAAAACGAGGCAGCATCGCTACGGGCTTGACCACGTCCGTCGTTTTTATAATACACGACGCGCCGTCGGCCAGCTCGACATAGACCTCCCAGACACCGCTCGTGCCGAGCCGAAGCGGGACAGCGCCGCTCTGTCCGGTCATGGGATCGAACAGAAGCGCTTGCGCGCAGGGTACGCTAATCGGCAACCAGGATTTCCGGTCGTGGCCGCTTTTATTGACACAAACATAGACATAGTCCTGGCCCATTTTTTTGCGGATAAAGTGAACGCCGCTCTCTATCATCGGCTCCGGGTGGATGTTGTGCAGCGCCATCATTTCGCCCAGGGACGAGCTGATGCTGAAACCGCCTTTGCCCAGGGCTGCTCTACTCACGTTTTGCACCGGTTCGAAGTATAGAGCCAGCAGGCGATGCAGCGTCTGACGGTTTTCATAAAGCTTTCCCCATCCGGGTACATCTTCAGGCAGCGACGAATAAAACAGGATCTGGCCGCCCTGCCGGGCCAATTCGCGCAGCGCAGCCAGCGTGGATACCGGCAGCAAGCGGACACCCGGAACAAGGATCGCCTTGTAAGCCTGGCCGCCGCTGCTGATCTTTTGCCCTTTCATCTGCAAACGTCTGACCTGCCGGTCCGATATCAGATCAAAGGAAAAACCGTGTTTGTGCAGATACTCGGCGCACTCTAGAAACGGGGTTGCGGCGTAATCGTCGCGGCCGCCGCTGAAATGGAAAAACCCGGACCGCTCCGGTTGCGCCAGCAGGTCATAAAAGGGAAAGTAAACCAACAGATCGTTATCGGGCGTAGTCGCCTGCAGAAAGGATTGACAACGACTCACATATCGGTTCAGGCTGCCGAAATCATCCCAGAAAGAGTTGCTGGGGCCAAAATGGACGGAGGCATAAAAAAGTCGGCCCGGCCAGGGATCGTCCGGCGGCGAAAAGGGTGTGCCGTGATAAAAGATATGATTGACCCCATGGAGGAAATAGAGATCCAGTGCGCTCTTTACGTCGGCGAGGGTGCTGGTAAAATGCTCGCCCAGCCAGGTGGCCGCTTCGGCAGACACCAGTTTTTTGCCCGTCACATGCGCCGCCGAGGAGGCGAACTTTATTCTGAGCCATTCGCTGCCCTCGGTCTCGGGTATATCGCTGCCGGCATAGAGATCGAGAATATTGGCCGGCGATCCATGGGCCTGGTTTCTGGTTAGTGTCTTTTTGCCGTGCGCCCAGGTCTGCCATGGCTGCGTGAAATCTTCCAGCAGCAGATCTGATATCGTCTCGCCATAATCGCTCAACACCCGAATCCGCTTTTCCTGATTCAAGACATCATAGAGTGTGAACAAATGCAAGCGCAGATCGTATCCGCGCCGTTGCTCGAATTCCTGAAAGAAGCGGGGCGTAAAATCCGCCTCACCCTGGGCGTCATCCACTTCATAAGAGTCATTAAAGAATGCACGGATCGGCAGCGAGTCCAGGCGGCTGAAGGCACGGTCAAAGACCTGCAGATGATGCGTCAACGCCTGTCTGGAAAAATGGTCGATCACCAGACCTTCACCGCCAGGGGCGGCTCGCTCCACCAGTTTGCCGTGCAGTCCGGAATGGAGCACGCACACATACCAGTCACCTGAAGGCGCTGTCCACCGCAAGTAGCCCTCCTGATCCACTCGATCCGTCACTATCAAGGCCTGGCCGCTTTCAGAAAAGGCCACGACCGCTTCGATGGTCATGCGTTTTTCAAACCTGACCTGCCCCAAAGCCAGGGCCTGCAGATCAGGCTGTTGTGCAATATTTTCATTCAGGTCATCCAGCTCCAGATCGCGCTTGACGGCGCGTAGAACAGGCAATTGGGTCCGGAACAGGGAGGGCTCGAGCTGTTGGCCACCTTTGACGAAGAAGATGACAAAACTGTGATAGCGGGCGGAATTTGTCTTATCCACCCAGGGGCCGCCGAACGGCCAGCCCGTTGCCAGGGCCATGTCCAGCCCCATATCCAGACGACGGGCCTCCTTGCCGACATGCTGCAGCATCTCCAGCCAGGTGTCCGAGAGATAGGGAATAAAGTTGGCCTCATCGCCTTTGACGCCATAGATGGGCGTCAACTCCAACCCGCCCAGACCGGCCTTTTGATATTGCTCCATGGCCGCGGACAAACCGCTCTTTGTAACACTGCTGCCATGCCACCACCAGCGCGTCCACGGCCTGGCCTCGCGAGTGATCGGCGGCCATTGCGCCTGTGCGGAGTGACAGAAAAGAGCGATGACAAGCAAACACGATTTCACCGACATCCGCTTCCCCTTTATTAAATTCGAAATCCCGGCATTGGTCACGGTTTTACCGAATTGTCCACAACAATAGTGGACAGCTGTTCAATCGTGGCCTGTACTTTTGGAGCGAATCCGCTTCCGGCGAGATAGTGCAGAATGCTGGAGCGCAGTTGTGCCAGCACCGGATTTCGCCCTGCCTCCTGGTCCCAATCGACACTGCAGACAAAAATCCGGCCGGCACCCACCCGCGCTTCAAACGCCAATGCCAGACGGCGGGCGGTGACCCAGTCATCGATAACCTGCACGACCGGCTTGACATCAACCGGGAGATGGTTGAGAATCATGGCGGCTGCGCCATGGACGATATACCACCACTGCCAGTTGCTGTGATATTCGGTGGGGAATTGGTGCAGCGCCGGATGTTTGGGATCGCAGAGGAGGCCAAGCGTGTGCGGCGCCTGATTCCGCGTCCAGGCCGTGTTCCAGAAAATGGTGGAAAAACCAAGTGCAATCGGGCCCTGTTTTGCATCCGGCCGTACATGGTGCGGCGGCACCAGCCACAATACCTTGCCGCCGCGTTGCAGTTGAGCGACGGCGTCGGCGTTCAACGCTCTGGTAACGATCAGGTCTGGCGGAACCTGTTCCTGCTGTTGTTCAGGATACACCCATAGGTCCCAATCATTCTCATAGAGAGTATTTTCTATCGCCACTACCAGCCTGTACTGCGCCGGCGCCGGCAAGGATCTGGTCGCAAAGCGGATGACACCCAGCTTTTGACCATTATCAACCGCCACGTCACGCGCTGGCAACCTGCCCTCCATCATGACTTTACCGCGCGAATCCAGCAGCTTCCACACAGTCACAGCCTGCACCATCGGCTCGGCGCCGAAATGGGCCAGTTCGATGTCAGCCTGCAGAGTATCCAGGGAAGTAAATATCCGTTTCGCCAATCGCGCCAGAGGAACGGTGCTGTTGCAAAATCGGCTGAAGGCCCTGGGGGTCACATATCCCTTGCTTTGCCAAAACGGGTCCAGCACACCGACCAGCGCCGAACCCTGGCCGGGAAAGTCATGCAGGTCCAGCAACTCAAAGCCGCCCATGCCGGCTGTGCGCAAGGCCGACTCTATCTCTTCTTTGTAGCACAGGGTCTGCAGTTTGCCGGAAGCGAGCAAAAAGGCGCCGGCCTGAGAACCCATGCCATTGCTGACCAGTCGATCCTGAAAAATATCAAAATTCTTTGGCTTCAGATAGCCGGTATATTTTTTTCGTTCTGAAAAATTCGGATATACACACCACTGTCCGATCTCGTGGCTGATGACCGGCACGGTTCGGTTATTGATATAGTCCGCATAATCGGTCATGGTTTCGGGCGGCTGCCCGTTAATGCGGGAGTTGAGGCCGGCACCCCAGGCCTGGATGCGCGGATCAGGGGTGATGTGAAATTCGTTCTCGGCTATTTGCGGCCATCCGGAACCGCCGGTGTACAGCCGCCGCGGATCTCTGGTTTTAAAATGGGTGACCCAGGTTGCCAGAAAGTTGTTTTGATTTTTCCCACCTGGTTCGTTGCCATAGGACATGAGGACAAACGAAGGATGGTTGCCATAGGCTGAAAGAATACGCTCAGCCTCCTGATAAATCCAGGTGTCGATCGGTTTGCCGTCTCCCAGGGAGGTTGAATTGTTGGCCCAGCTGGAGCATTCCACTAGATAATAAAATCCCAGCTCATCGGCAGCCACAAACGCGGCTTCCGGCGGGCACCAGGAGTGGAATCGAATATGGTTCAGACCATGCGCTTTGGCTGCGCGCACGATGCTCTTCCAGGACTCTACATCCGTAGGTGGATGACCGGTTTTGGGAAATATGGCGCATTCCAGCGTGCCACGGAAAAAGATGTTACGATTGTTGATCAGAAACCGGCGGCCGTCTGTGCCAATTTCTCGCATGCCAAACGTTTGCTTCAGCGGTGGTCCCCCATTCAAGCATAGCTTTATATGATAGAGGTAAGGATTGAATTCATCCCATAATACGGCCTCCGGCCCCAGGGGAATTTGTGCTTCGAATCGACCGCCGGCGCTGTCCCAGGAAGCGGCAAAGCGGTGGCTGATCTGGCCCGGATTGATGCTGATCTCCACCAGGCCCACGCCCGCGCCGCCTGTCGCATTACCGATGGCCGCTTTCACGGCCACCACCCTTTTCTTTATATCAGGATAAATCTGGATGTCGCTCACATAGACCGGTGAAGTGGCGTACAGTTCGATCCGGCCCACCATGCCGTTCCAGTTGCCCTGGGTGTGGTCGGAAATGCTGTGCGAATTATAACCGACATCGATTATTTTGCGGTTGTCGATGCGCACCGTCAGGCGATGCTTGCCGGGTTTGAGGCCGGTTCCCAGGTCGTATTCGTGGGGAGTGGCCAGACCGTTACTGGCGCCGCAAAAGTGATCATCCAGCCAGACGCGGGTTTCCCAATGCGGTCGCTCGATAGATAAAACCAGCCGCTGCCCTGACCAAGCAGCCGGGATTTCGATCTCTCGCTGATACCAGGCCGCGCCGCTATAGTACCGTTCCGGCTGCAGCCAGAAAGGAACTTTGAAATTACCCGGTTCCCGGTACATGGCGTATTCAGGCTCTGTAAAGAAGGATTTGTCGACGATATGGCCGCTCCATTTGGTATCGAGAGAGACGGGATCGCCAATGCCTTGTTCGGCCAGATCAACCGGCACTTTGACTTTTTCCGGCAGGGTGCGGTTATACCATTGCTCCTGTTCGCCTTTATCCAGGCGATCCAATTGATAGCACCAGGTTCCGGCCAGGGAAATTCGCTGATCGGCCTGCGCCGCTGCAGCAATAGCGATAACAACCGCAAGCGCGAGTAACAGCTGTTTTTTGTTCAAATCTCCTCCTGTAATAAAAGCGTTACCATGGAACGTATGTTAGTGTCCGCCGTTTGAGACGCCATTATGAAATCAATCTTTCCACCAAAACCTGCTTCATACAAGCGATCCAGGCCTGATCGAGAGCGCGTTTTTACCGGCCGCCCAGATCCCTTTTTGGATCCCTGCGCCCAGGTCTCCGCTCCTCAGCCAGGCGGACGCCAGACCGGCTGTAAAAGCATCGCCACAGCCAATGGTATTGACGGGCTCCAGCTCGGGGATGGCCAGACTCTCTACCGTCGATGACCGGGTATACAGCACCTCCTCGGCGCCGTTGGTGATAATCACCTGAACGTGTCCTTCAGCCAATTCGAGCATTTTTCCCTCAATGGCTTGTTGATCTGGACTGTCATCTTTGGAAAAAAAAGTTTCGACGAATTCATGTCGGTTCGGCTTGATCACATCAGGACGAAAGGGCAGAGAGTCGAGCAGCGTTCGACCCCGGAAGTCGAGTATGGTCATCAGGCCCGAATCACGTGCCGCACAAACCATCCATGGCAGCAGATCACTGGAATAACCGGCTGCAGCCGTACCGGAAATAATCACGACGCGAACCTGTCGGCATAACTCAACATACCGATCGCGCAGCGTGCTTTCGGTCCCTGCGGCAATGGGCTCGGCTTCTTCCACGATCTCGGTTGAGGTATGCCGCGCCTGGTTCAAGAGGGTGCAACAGGTGCGTATTTCTGAGTGTGAATCGATCCAATCGACATGGAGCCCGTCCTGACGCGCCATATCCAGAAAATAGTCGCGCTGCCGTCCGCCCGCGTGCGTCAGATGGATTACAGATTCACCCAGTTGATGTAACACGCGGGTGACGTTAATCCCCTTTCCCGAAGCATCGACGCGAAACTGTCGGCAGCGGTTGACCCGGTCCTCCTCGAGTCCCGGGAGCAGGTAGGTGCGCTGAATGACGGGATTCAAACCAACACTTAAAAACATATTGAAACTCACTCTTCAGCATAAAGTGATACAGACGCTGATTCCAGCCCGTCGGCGTGCGCCGCCAATTCTATCGGGCCGGGTGTATTTCGTTGCGAGCGGAGAACCACCAGCGCCAGGCCATTGAAAGCCGGCAGCTCGTGGGACTGGAAAGAAGCCAGTCTGGTCGCATCGCCGTTATCCACAGCAGCAAGCTCAGCGGGCCCGCTAATCCTGAAGCGAACCCAAGCCTGGCTGGTTGGAACACCCATCCCGTTTTTGTCCACCACAGAGACCGTGACAAAACAAAGATCGCGCCCGTCAGCACGGATATGGGAGCGATCGGGTTCCAGCTTTAATCCGAAAGGCGCGTCTGCCGTGCAGACACGTGCACGGGCCCATTCTTTGCCCGCTTTATAGGCTATAGCCAGCAGCTCACCCGCTTCAAAAATCACCTCATTCCAGCGCAACCGGTACTGCAGCGGCGCCTTGCGGCGCCGGCCCAGGGAGGCGCCGTTGAGGAAGAGCTCTACCTCATCCCCTGAGGTATAGACGTGCACGGGAGTTACCCGGCCGATCCGATCCGGCCAATTCCAGTGAGGAAGAATATGAACCATGGGAAAATTCGGCCGCCAGCGGGACTGATAGAGAAAAAATCGATCCTTCTTGAATCCTGCCAGATCCACAATACCGAAATACGAGCTGCGCGACGGCACCGGGACTCTGCCCAGTTTCTCCAGCTCCCTCTGCATGCGTTCCGCTTCTACGGGATCGGTAACATTCAGCAGGCTGGTGGTATCCTGAAGATAGGGTGTTGGTTCGCCGAGATAATCAAAACCGGTCCAGACAAACTCTCCGGCGGCGAAAGGATGGAGATCAAGACCCTTGAACTCTTCGTCCGGCGGGAAAGCCCAGGGAGGCGCGTACAGATCGTAGGAACTCACCTGAAAGTCGGCGCGGCCCGCCGCTTTATCTTCCTGAACCGGAAAAAAATAGACTCCGCGCGAACTGACGCATGAAGAGGTTTCGCTGCCGAGAACGGGGATATGCGGATTGCAATGGTGAAACGTGCCATATTCCTGAGGTTTGTAATTAAAACCGACGATATCCACGGCGGTCTGAAAACCGTTATAGCCGGAATGACTGTTATTGAAACCCGCCGTCACCGGCCTGGTTCTGTCCTCCTCACGCACAATGGCCGCCAGATGAGCAGCCAGTTTCCACCCTTCCGGTTGCCACTGATCCGGCACTTCGTTGCCGATGCTCCACATGATTACACAGGGGTGATTGCGATCCCGGCGAATAAAAGCCCGCAGATCCGGCTCGTGCCAGTCGGTAAACAGAATGCTATAGTCGTTCTGTTTTTTGCCTTTGCGCCAGCAATCAAAAGCTTCGTCCATTACCAGCATGCCCATACGGTCGCACAGATCCAGCAACTCCGGTGCCGGCGGATTATGACTGGTACGGATGGCGTTGCAGCCCATCTCCTGAAGAATTTCAATCTGGCGTTCCAGGGCGCGCTCATGGATCGCGGTGCCGAGACCACCCAGGTCATGATGCAGGCAGACGCCCTGTATCTTGACAGGATGGCCGTTAAGGTAAAAGCCCTGATCAGCCACAAACGCAATCGCCCGTATGCCGAACGGGGTTTCGTACCGGTCGATGAGCCGGCCGTCACGTTCGACTTTTGTCACCGCTAGATAGCGGTGCGGATGCTGCACGTCCCACAGGTTTGGCTCCGCCACCGCAAGGCTATGCGAACAGAAGGCGTGCAAATGGGCTGGTACGTTTACTCTGCAGACCTCTGAAACAGCGGCCTTGTGAGGGAACGGGATGCCGTTTTTCTGCAACTGATAAATCTCGGTCACGACATCGACCGGGGCTACACGATCCGTGCGGTTGTCCAGCTCGACGTGTACAACCACCGTCGCCCTGTCCGGCTGAACGACCGGCGTGGTGACAAACGTGCCCCACTGAGCCACAGCAACGGATGCAGTTTTAAGCAGCCAAATATTTCTATACACTCCTCCACCAGGGTACCAGCGTGAAGATTCCGGCGGGTTGTCCAGACGAATAGCCAGGAGGTTTGCTTGTCCCCAACGGATTAAAGGGGTCAAATCCAGGCGGAACGAGGTGTAGCCATACGGCCAGCCGCCGACAAAATTTCCGTTCAGCCACACCATCGCAAAGGACATGGCGCCGTCGATTTCCAGATACAGACGCTGATCCAAATCATCCTGCTGCACTGAAAAATGCTTGCGATACCAGCCGACACCCCACCAGGGCAGCCTGCCGGTTTCTCCCGGATAGCATGGATCGAAAGGGCCTTCGATGCCCCAGTCATGGGGCAGATCCAGCATCCGCCAGCCGGAATCGTCAAAGGCCGGTTCGGCATAGGGGAGTTTTTCACAGGGTGGGCCGCCAGGCCGCACCGGTGCGGCGGCGCAAGCCGGTAAAAATTCGGCGCTGGTCGGCA
>CAZISM010000089.1:10586-22387 GCA_964541895.1 uncultured Cytophagia bacterium | reverse complement strand
GTGCCAAGGCCTCGATTTTAGGCCAAAAATAATTTTAAGTGTCGAAGTTGGGTTAACTGGATATTTCCTTCCAGGCCTCCTTTCGACCCCATGGCGCGGGCCTGGCGATCATCTTCGTTTGCCGGCTATCCGGATCAAGATATCCATTTGACCTTAGCCCTATTATCCGTACATTATTGAGCGGGCGCCGAGAGGTTGCACATACATTCCGGGCCATTCGGCATAAGCACATGCCGTGCCCTCCCGTTGTTCACCCAAACGCCTCTCGCAGCCGGTCTGGAAGGATCAGATTCAGCATTATGCAACACAACAGGAAAACATCCAAACATAAAACAGTGCCCACGCCCACCGAGGCGATTCTGGAAAGCATCTCGGACGGCGTCTTTACCGTTGACCTGAACTGGCGCATCACCTCGTTCAATCGCGCCGCCGAAGATATCACCGGCGTGCCCCGCGACAAAGCCATCGGCAACAACTGCTGCGACGTCTTCCGCTCCAGCATGTGCGAGTCCGAATGCGCCCTGCGCCATACCATGAAAAGCGGCAAGCCGGTGATCGGCCGCACCGGCTATGTCATAAAGGGGGACGGCAACCGCATTCCCATCAGCGTCTCCACGGCCGTGCTGCGCGACAGCAAAGGCAGGATCGTCGGCGGCGCAGAGACCTTTCGCGATCTCCGCGAACTCGAAGCGCTGCAGGAAGAGCTGCAGGGCCGTTTTCATGTCGGCGACATGGCAAGCCGAAGCCCGGTCATGCAGCGCGTGTTTGAAGTGCTGCCGGCCATCGCCTCGAGCCCCAGCACCGTACTTTTACTCGGAGACACCGGCACCGGCAAAGAGCTGATGGCCCGTACCATTCATAGCCTCAGTCCCCGACGCGAAGGCCCTTTCATCGCCGTCAACTGCAGCGCCTTACCGGACACGCTGCTTGAATCGGAACTGTTCGGCTATAAAACCGGCGCCTTTACCGGCGCCACGCGCGACAAAGCCGGACGGGTCACCATGGCCAGAGGCGGCACCCTGTTTCTGGACGAAATCGGGGACATCAGTCCGGCCCTGCAAACCAAACTGCTGCGGTTCCTGCAGGATCGCATCTTTGAACCGCTGGGCGCCACCCGCAGTGAAACCGCCGACGTGCGCATCATTGCGGCCACCAATCGCGATCTGGCGGAACGGATGCGCCAGGGACAATTCCGTGAAGATCTCTATTACCGCATCAACGTCGTACGCGTCGAATTGCCACCGCTGCGCCGGCGCAAGGAGGACATTCCGCTGCTGGTGACGCAGTTCATCGATCACTTTAATCACCTGCAGAAAAAAAATATCCGCGGCATCGACCCGGAAGCGCTGGCCCTGCTCATGGCCGGCGATTGGCCCGGCAATGTGCGCGAATTGGAAAACGTCATCGAACGCGCGTTTATCCTGTGCAGCCAGGGCCGCATCGGCCTCGCACATCTGCCGGCAGAGCTGCGCATGCAATCCGGCCTGGACCTGGCCGAACCCGATATCCGTACCGCCCACGCCCTGTTCGAAAAGCAGGCCATCCAGGACGCCTTGAAACGAAACCACTACAACCGCCAGGCCGCAGCGGACGAACTCGGCGTCCATAAAACCACGCTGTTCCGCAAGATGAAAAAACTTGCCATTGCCCGGCCGGAGCAAAACGGCCGTTCCGCCCGACGGCGACGCTAGCGCGGGCGCAGCCTGACCGGGCCGGAAAACTGCGAAAACCAACCCTGCTTGACCGCCCTGCGAATAGCTGCACAGATGCAATTCACCAGAGTAAAATAGTTGCTTTTATGCTACTATCATGGGCAGGCCCCAGGGTATCGCCCGGCATTTTCTTTTGTTTTTATTATAGATACAAAAACTTGAACGGCAGATTACTTGTGGCACGACTTTAGCAAAGGCTACAAGAAAAACGGAGCGGCATGATCATCGCAATATCCATATGGAACGATCGCATTGCGCCGGTCTTTGATGTGGCCCGTCGACTCTCGCTGTTGACGGTTGAGAACGGCCGCGTCACAGCCACGGCGGAGGTGGCATGTGCCGAAGAATCTCTGCATGCGCGCGCGCAGCAATTATGCGACTGTCACGTGCATACGCTGATCTGCGGCGCTATCTCGCGGGAATTGGAGTCCATGATCGCCGGCAACGGCATTCAGGTCATCCCGTTTACGGCCGGCGAAACGACCGCGGTCGCCAGCAACTGGTTATCCGGCCAATTGCTGAAAAACGATCACTACCTCATGCCCGGATGTTGCCGGCGCCATAAAAACCGTTTCCATGCGGCTCATTTGGGTCTGGACGGTCATCGGGGTCGAATGGCTTTCAGCCACGGGTCTGGCAGCAAAGCCGGCGGTCACAACGACGGGACCCGGCCGGGAACCACGGAACATTCACGCTTTTGCGACCATTGCGGCTACCGCGAATCAGGCTGTTGCGATAGCGGGAGCCCGCTGCGCACATGCCCGCGTTGCGGCCGCGACTTGCATGTGACGTAAAACCAGGATCAGGGCGCACTGAGAATGCCAGTTGGAGATAGAACCGGTCCGACTGGCCAAGAACCGCGGACAGGTTGGCAAACCGGACCGTGTCAGAGATCAGCCGCCCTTTCACAAAAATTACCAAGCGCACTGAGGTCTATATGAAAATAGCTTTTACCACCGCCGGCAAAGATATCAACGCCGCCATGGATAGCCGTTTCGGTCGGGCGGCCCGGTTTCTGATTTATGACAGCGAAAACACAACAGCGCAGACCATCGACAATCATCAAAATCTGAACGCTGCCCAGGGCGCCGGCATTCAAGCGGCTGAAACCGTTGTCAGATCCGGAGCCCAGGCCCTGGTGACCGGGCATTGCGGGCCCAAGGCGTTTCGCGTCCTTGCTGCCGCCGGCGTGGCGGTATATACGACGAATGCCGCCACGATTGCAGAAGCGTTGGCGCAATTCCAGGCCGGCACCCTGCCGCGCGCCGAAAGCGCCGACGTGGAAGGCCACTGGTAATCCTGTTGAGGAGTAAATCCATGCAATCCAACTTTTTCGCCTGATGACCAAAGAACAGCTGTTTCGACCATTGCCATCTGGTCAAAAAACCATGTTATTTGAACGTCTGGAAACACCAGGATGCCCTTTGTGAAAATTGCTATCGCCTCTGGAAAAGGCGGAACCGGAAAAACGACCGTAGCGGTAAATCTGGCCCTGGTGTCAGCCGAACCTGTGCAGCTGCTGGATTGCGACGTCGAAGCGCCCAATGCGCATCTCTTTCTCGCCGGCCGGCCGCAACCGGACGTGGTGGTAAGCCGCCTTGTCCCGGTGGTGGACGAAAGCCGTTGCGACGGCTGCGGACAATGCAGCCGGTTCTGCGCCTTCCATGCCATCATTGTGCCCGCAAAAGTGCCGATGATCTTTCCCGAACTCTGCCACAGCTGCGGCGGCTGCGCCATGATTTGCCCGCAACGCGCCCTTCACGACGAGCCGCAACGGATCGGCGTTATCAAAAAACAGCAACACGGCCATATCTCGCTGATATACGGCCAGCTCGACATCGGCGTCAGCATGGCGCCTCCGCTGATCCGCAGCGTCAAGGCTCAGCATAATCGCAGCATGCCGGCTATTCTCGATGCACCGCCCGGCACCTCCTGCCCGGTTGTTACGACGGTAACAGGCGCAGATGTCGTCATCCTGGTCACCGAGCCGACGCCGTTCGGACTGCACGATCTGACCCTGGCCGTAGATATGGTGCGCACGCTCCATCTCCCTGTTGCTGTGGTCGTTAATCGCATGGGCATCGGCGATCGTCGCGTGCACGACTATTGCCTTGCGCAGGAGGTTCCTGTTTTGCTGGAGATTCCGGACGATCGCCGGATCGCAGAGCACTATGCCAGGGGCATTGCCATGGTGCAGGCTATGGCCGAATACCGGCACGCCTTTACCCATCTTGCCGATGCCGCGCGCCTGCTGGCGGGCGGTCATTCGCTTACGCTCAATCAGCAGGCGGCGCGGCCATGATCGATGAACTGGTAGTGATCAGCGGCAAAGGCGGCACCGGCAAAACCAGCGTAACCGCTTCGCTGGCGGTCCTGGCCGGGCGATCAGTTCTAGCCGACTGCGACGTCGACGCGGCTGACCTGCATCTGTTGCTGGCGCCCCGCATCGGGCAACGCCGGGATTTCTACAGCGGCCATCAGGCGGTTATCAGGCAAGCTGATTGCATCGGCTGCGGAGCGTGCCTGGCCTATTGCCGCTTCGAGGCGGTGCAGCGGCAGCCGGCCCTGGATACTCCGACCCTCTTTTCCATCGACCCGGCTCTGTGCGAAGGGTGCGGCGTTTGTGTGCATTTTTGTCCGGTCAAAGCCATCGATTTCAACGAACGCTGGTGCGGCGAATGGATGATCTCCACGACCCGCTGCGGCCCCATGGTCCACGCCCGTCTCGGAACAGCGGCGGAAAACTCGGGCAAACTGGTCTCCCTGGTGCGCCAGGAAGCACGTCGCCTGGCTGAAACAGAAGGAATCACACGCATCATGGTCGATGGCCCGCCCGGCATCGGCTGTCCGGTGATATCCTCTCTGACCGGCGCTTCCCGCGTTTTGCTGGTGAGCGAACCAACGCTCTCCGCAGAGCACGACCTGTTGCGGGTGCTGCAGTTGACGCACCATTTCAAATTGCCGGTTTCGCTATGCGTCAACAAATATGATATCGACCTTGCCATGACCGAACGCATCGAACAGGCCGCAGCGGCGGCCGGTGCCCGCATCCTCGGCCGCATTCATTATGACGCCAATGTAACCAAATCCCAGATGAAGGTTCAGACCGTGGTGGAAATCCAATCGACCGCGGCGGACGATATTAAACACATATGGAATCAGCTCAACAATAAGGAATGAACGAATGGCAACAACAGCCGTACCCCCGGAGACAAGCAACCCCACCACGTCCGAACATGCAGAAAGCTGCGACACCTGCTCCAACCAGAGCTGTTCGGCTCAGCATCGGAAGGCAGGCGAAACGGATCAGGACTATGAGGATCGCCAGCAGCTGGAAGCCCGACTTTGTCGCATCCGCTACAAGATCATCGTCCTGTCAGGCAAGGGCGGTGTCGGTAAAAGCACCATGGCGGTCAATCTGGCTTCAGCCCTGAAACAGGCCGGCAAAACAGTCGGTTTGCTGGATGCCGACATTCACGGCCCGAGCATACCCACCATGCTGAACCTGGAGGGGACCAATATTTTTGTCCACGAGAGCGAGATTTTTCCCGCCGAGAGCAACGGCCTCAGGGTCATGTCACTGGGATTCTTCCTGAAACATCCCGACGACGCCGTCATTTGGCGCGGCCCCATGAAGATGGGCGCCATCAAACAGTTTCTCAAAGATGTGGCCTGGGGCGATCTGGATTACCTGATCATCGACCTTCCGCCCGGCACCGGCGACGAGCCGCTGTCGGTCTGCCAGTTGATCGGCAAACTGGACGGCGCGGTGGTGGTCACCACACCGCAAAAAGTGGCATCGGTGGATGTGCGCAAATCCATCACCTTTTGCCGGCAGGTGAATGTGCCGGTGCTGGGTGTGGTGGAAAATATGAGCGGCTTTATCTGTCCCCACTGCGGCCAGATCACCGAAATCCTGCGCAGCGGCGGCGGCCACCATTTAGCGCAGGACATGCAGGTGCCGTTCCTCGGCGCCCTTCCCATGGATCCGCGCATCGCCAGCGCCGGTGACGCCGGCGTGGCCTTTGTCACCGATACGCCAGATAGCAACATCAGCCAAATCATGCAAAAAATCGTCCAACCCCTGCTGGAACTCGACAGCCGGCAGCAAAGCAACTGAAAAGAGAGGTCATCATGAAAATCGCCATCCCCATCGCCAACGGCCGGCTGTGTGCCCATTTCGGCCATTGTGAACAGTTCGCCCTGATTCAGGTGGATCCTGAAAAAAAAGCGATTATCGGCCGTGAAGATGTCACGCCGCCGCCGCATCAGCCTGGTCTGTTGCCGCCCTGGCTGGCGCAACAGGGAGCCAACGTGATCATCGCCGGCGGCATGGGACAGCGCGCCGTCAGCCTGTTTGTCGAAAAAGAGATCGCCGTGATCGTGGGCGCCGCGTCGCAAACTCCGGAAGCGCTGGTGAACGATTACCTGGCAGGTACCCTCGCCACCGGCGCCAACGCCTGCGATCATTAATCGGGCTGTTTTACCCTGTGGAGATGTAGACTGCAGAACGATGATGACGAGCTGTATAAACCTGTTGGCAAATTTGGGATCATTTATTACATTATTGTGCTGAAACCTCTTTTGCATCAAGAAAGGATGTTATCTGGAATCTCGTCTGACTCAGGATATACTGGACTCGCTCGAAGAAGGCGTCATGACCGTTGACAAGGACTTTCGCATCCGGTTTTTCAACCGCGCGGCGGAAAAGATCACCGGTCAGGACCGGCAGGCGGTTATCGGCAAGTTCTGCAAACATATCTTTCGTTCCGAAAGCTGTATGATCGAGTGCCCCATCGCCCGCGTGCTCACCAGCGGCAAAGCGATCTTTGATTTTCAGACCAGCATCTGCAAAGCAGCCGGCGACAAGATAAACATCAAAATCAATTCTGCGGTTCTCTACAACAACGAACAGGATCCCATCGGCGGCATCATCTCCTTCCGCGATCTCAGCACCATGGAACTCTGGCGTGAAAAACAAAAGGGGCACAGCCTTTTTTACGGCATGATCGGACATTCACGCAACATGCAGGAGATTTTTCAACTGGTGCAGGAGATCGCCGACACCGACGCCACGGTGCTCATTGAAGGCGAATCCGGCACCGGCAAGGAGATGATCGCCAATGCGATTCAGCATCTGAGCAATCGCCGCGACCATGCCTTTGTCAAGGTCAACTGCTCCGTGTTTCCGCTTCAGCTTCTGGCCAGCGAACTCTTCGGCCACGTCAAAGGGGCCTTTACCGGCGCTATTCGCGACCGCATCGGCCGTTTCGAAGCCGCTGACCGGGGCACCCTGTTCCTGGACGAAGTGGCGGAAATGCCTCTGGAGATGCAACCGCAATTGCTGCGTGTGCTGCAGGAGGGCAGTTTTGAACGCGTCGGCGACTCTGTCACCCACCGCGTCAACGTGCGCATCCTGGCCGCCACCAACAAGGACCTGCACCAGGCCATGCGCAGCCGCCATTTTCGCGAAGATCTCTATTATCGATTAAACGTCATTCCCGTCCATGTCCCGCCCTTGCGCGAACGCGTCGAAGATATTCCCTATCTGATTCGCCATTTTATCGAAAAATTTTCTCTGTTCTACCCCAGTCCGATCGAAGATGTGGATGACGAAACTCTGGATCTGTTTATCAGCTACCATTGGCCCGGTAATATTCGCGAACTGGAAAATGCCATTGAATATGCGTTTGCGCGCACCAAGGACGACCCCTTCATACGCAAAGCCAAACTCCCTCCCCATTTTCGTCCCCTTACCCCGGAGAACAAAACCATCATTACCGTCAGCACTAGCGAATCGCTGCGGCAGGTGCTCGAGCGACACCGCTGGAACCGCACCGAAGCGGCCCGCTCCCTCGGTATTGGCCGGACCACCCTGTGGCGCCGCTTGAAAAACTCTTCCCTCGATCACCCGGCTTAAAACAAGTGTTTCAAATGAAACAATCAGTTTCGTCTGTTTAACGCATGGAACATTATTTGAAACACCTTGTTCTGTTGCGATAAACACTGCCATTGTTTTATAATGACTTAACAATTGGCAACATTTTTGCATAGCAATTACGAGAGAAAGAGAGCAATTATGTCAGAAATGTTAGCCAACCACTATTTTCATTCCCGCAATTATGCCGGCGCGCAGGCGTTGTATGAGCCTCTTTTGGCGCAAAAGCCGGGAGAAAAAGCATTGCGTCGGCGCATGGTGGTCTGCTATCTCCAGACCGGGGCGATCCGCAAAGCCCTGGACATTTTCACCAACCTGGTCCTGGAAGATGCAGACTTTATCATCAACACCCATCCCATCGACGATGATTGCCCCTGCCCCGAATTGATCACAGAAATGCAAGGACACAGCGCAGATGCCTTGTCGCCGGAGATGGTCCTGCGACTGGGGATGCTGTGGCTCTATTGCGATATTGCCCGCTCGGTACACTATTTCGAGCAGGCGTTGCGGCAAAATCCGGAACAGCAGGACATCAAACAGATTCTGGCCTGCTTGCGTTCCAAAATAACCGACACTCAGCAGAAAACGTCGTCCGACATACCGATGGAGGCTATT
Source organism: uncultured Cytophagia bacterium (assembly GCA_964541895.1). Taxonomy (GTDB): domain Bacteria; phylum Zhuqueibacterota; class Zhuqueibacteria; order Residuimicrobiales; family Residuimicrobiaceae; genus CAZISM01. The sequence goes on along the minus strand of CAZISM010000089.1, from coordinate 14,122 downwards.
CGGTGAAAAAACTTTTGCTTGTCATAGCCATATTAGTGGTCGCCACCTGCCTGTTTCAGCAGTGTACGAAAAAAAATCCGCAGGAACCACGCCGGTTCAACTCCAGTCAGGCCGACGGCTGTCTCTCCTGCCATATGAACGCGCAGCTGTTAAAAGAGGTGGCCACGCCGTTGCCGCCCGCCAACACCGAATCGGGCGAAGGCTGAGGCGGCTCTGTGCCTCAGTTGGAGGCATGGCAGATGGTCTATGTTAAAAGCTCTTTTCTCAGCTCCACCCACGGCAGCATCAATTGCACGGGCTGCCATGCAGGCGATGCCGATGCGACGGACAAAGAGGCAGCCCATGTCAATCTGGTGGCGCGGCCGAGCGAAGCGGACAGCAAATTCTGCGGCAGTTGCCACGGCGACGTCTCCAGCCGCCACAGCACCAGTTTGCACAACGACCTCAAAGGCTACTATAACCTGATCGCCAAGCGTCTGGGCCGCGACATCTCCACCGATCCCGCGACCGTGGCCCATTTCAACAAAGAGTGCGGCAAATGCCACGCCGGCTGCGGGCAGTGCCATGTTTCCCGTCCCGTCTCTGTGGAAGGGGGATTTATCGACGGCCATAATTTCCAGCGCACGCCCAATATGAAAGAAAACTGCACCGCCTGCCACGGCAGCAGGGTCGGCGCCGAATACTTTGGCGAAAACGAAGGACTGAAACCGGACGTGCATTGGATTCCAGCCGTAAAACGGTGCGAATTCTGCCATGATGCTGCTTCTATCCATGGCTCCACCACGGGAGCCAACACACGCTATGAAGACCGGGACATGGTCAAATGCGAAAAGTGTCATGCGGCGGTGCGAACGGCCAACACCTACCACAGGAGACATTGGCTCGACCTCTCCTGCCAGGTGTGCCATTCCCAACCCTACAAGAATTGCAACAGCTGTCACACCGGCGGCGCCGGCATCACCGGCAGCTCCTATATCGCATTCAAAATAGGCAAGAACCATCTGCAGAGCGAACAGCGGCCCTACAAGTATGTGCCGGTACGGCATATTCCGATTTCACGCGATACCTTTGCCAGCTGGGGCATTCCGGATCTGCCGAACTATAATTCCGAACCGACCTGGAAACACGCCACGCCGCACAATATTCAGCGCTGGACGGCGCAGACCGACACCACCGGCGGCGGCTTCTGCGCGTCAAAATGCCATAACAGCAAATTTTATCTCAGGCTGGAAGATGTGGCCCCGGAAGAAATCGAGGCCAATCGTTCCGTAATAATGTAAATCCGGAAACCAATAAACCACAACAATTCAAATCGCAAGGAGATCCGTATGTTGAGAAAATTAGCAGCTTTTCTGTTGATGTTGACTCTCATTCTTACCTTTGGCTGCAAGAAAGACAATCCCACTGAACCGAAGAAAAATGTTGAATTCCAAACCGTCGCCGCTGTCGGCGATATCTATTTCTCCAACTATGTCACCACCTCCGGCGCCGGCGTCAACATCGGCATCGCCGATCTGTTCACCAACCTGCAAGACGGCAACACCGCCAATGACCCGGTCATTCTCGATTACCGTTCCGCCGCTGATTTCGCCACTGGCCGCATCCGCGGTGCGGAAAACATCACCCTCGCCGGCCTGGTGGAGCGCGTCGCCACTCTGTCCAAAACCAAAAAGATCGTCAACGTCTGCTACACCGGACAGAATTCCAGCTTCGCCACCGCCTTCCTGAACCTGTTGGGCTATGACAGCCAGAGCCTCTCCTTCGGCATGTGCGGTGTCAGCACCACCGCCGGCATCGCCGGCACGGACAAATGGGCGACTCAGATTGCAGCCGACGAGTTTGCAGCGCAATTGACTGCCACAGCATCCACCGCAACGGCAACCTACACGTTCCCCGAGCTTTCCACCGGCAAGACCACGGCTGAAGACATCATGAAGGAACGGTATAAACTGGTCACGGGCAGCTGGACCATTTCGGCCGCCGACGTGTTTGCCAACCCGGCCAACTATTTCATCGTCAACTATTGGCCTCTGGCCGAATACACCAACCCCGGCCATATCCCCGGCGCCTTTTGCTTTGAACCGAAAACCTCTCTCAAAACCGATGCCATGCTCAAGTATCTGCCCACGGACAAGACCATTGTCGTGTATTGCTACACGGGTCAGACGTCGGCTCAGGTGTGCGCCTATCTGCAAATGCTGGGCTATAACGCCAAAAGCCTGATGTTCGGCATGAACGGTTTTGCCTATCAAAAGATGACCAAATCCAAGTACACGGTTCCGACCGTCGATTACACGGCGATTATCGTTAAATAGCTTTACCACGATTCAGGAGATCCGGCGGCAGGATGGCCGCATTCTGCGCCAGCCGCCGTATCTCCTGCGTATCCAGCCAACCCGCACTTTACGAGGTGATGAATGAAAAAGCTTGTCCTCTGCGGATTCGTTTTGCTGCTCGCAGCGCTGTGGGCAGGTTGTGCCAAAGACGCCAATCCCCTGCCGTCGAAAAGCCATCCCAAGGAATGGAGTGTCAGTACCTCTCCTGAATTCCACGGCAAAAAAGTGATCCAAGCCGGCAAAGTATCCTGCACCGGATGCCACGGTTATGATCTCGATGGCGGCGAAGCCAACACGGCGTGTCACAGCTGCCACACCCTGTTTCCGCACGACGCTGGCTGGATGCAGATGAACTCGGCCCAATTTCATGGTTCCTACATTGCCGGTGAAAACTGGTCCATGACAAGCTGCCAGAAATGCCACGGCGCCAACTATACCGGCGGCAGCAGCAACAGGTCATGCCGGACCTGTCACTCGGAGGACGGCGGTCCGGAGGCCTGTACCACCTGTCACGGCAGCCGCAAAAATGCCGCACCGCCCGAGGATCTCAGCGGTAACATCGCCAAAACCGCCATGGGCGTCGGCGCCCATCAGCTGCACATGGATGCCAATGTGGCCTGCTCTTCGTGTCATGTGGTGCCATCGACCGTTCAGGCCGGCGGCCATATCGACACTACGCCCCACGCCGAGCTTCTGGCCGCTGTGCAATGGAATCGCGGCAATGCGACCTGCACCACCGCCTGTCACGGCAGCAGCAAGAGCTATATCTGGAATAAGTATTGATCGCCTGCGGCATCGGCTCTGCTTTGTTTCAATCCTCTCGCCATCTGCGAGGGGATTTTTTTTTGCCCTAGAGTGCGGTGGAGCTACAGCGTACGTTCCTTTGCGCTTGTTTTTTCCTGTATGAATTCTTACTTTATCAGCTAACGGCCAGAGAATAGATCCTTTCACAACGAGGTATTACCATGAAAAAATATGTGCTTGTTTTAGCCGCCCTGGTTATGGTCAGCTGCGCCAAAAAACAGGAACCCTCCCCTCAGGCCGGTGCGCCGGCGCAGGCCGGCAGCCGCCAGGTCGTGATTCAGGAAGTCGTTCACGTCACCGAGTATACCTATGCCCAAGTCAAGGAAGGCGAACAGACCTATTGGATGGCCGGCCCCAGAACAGAGTTAAAAGCCGGTGACACCTTTAGCTATGAAC
>CAZISM010000089.1:0-10486 GCA_964541895.1 uncultured Cytophagia bacterium | reverse complement strand
TGGATGGCCGGCCCCAGAACAGAGTTAAAAGCCGGTGACACCTTTAGCTATGAACAGGCGATGGAGATGAAGCAGTTTACCAGCAAGGAGCTGAACAGGACTTTTGACGTTATATTCTTTGTCGACAGCTTCAAGCCCGAACCGGGCCATGCGATGACGGCATCGCCGCAAAAGCCCAAAATAACCCAGGAGAACATTCAGGTCGATAAAGCGGCCGGCGGCATCACTATTGCGCAGCTCTATGCGGATCTCAACAGCTATGCCGACCGGGTGGTCAAGATCAAGGGGCAGGTGGTCAAGGTCAATGCCAATATTATGGACCGGAACTGGGTGCATCTGCAGGACGGTACGCGCCACGGCGATGACTTTGATCTGACCATCACTACTCAGGACGAGGTCGGCAAAGAGGATATCGTCACCTTTTCCGGCAAGATCGTCCTTAACAAGGATTTCGGATACGGCTATTCCTACAAAGTGCTGATGGAAGAGGCCAAACTGGAAATCAAGCCATCGGCGCACAAAACCAACATCTAGGTCGTTATCAGCCTTTCATTTTGTTATCGGGAGTACACATGGCGGTCGAGCCAAATAAAGTCATCTATTCCATGATCGGCGTCAGCAAATTTTATAATCAAAAAGCGGTGCTGAAGGATATTTACCTGTCCTATTTCTATGGCGCCAAGATCGGTGTGCTGGGTCTGAACGGTTCGGGAAAAAGTTCGTTGCTGAAAATTCTCGCCGGCACCGACGCAGAGTTCAACGGCGAGACCACCATCTCGCCGGGTTTTACCGTCGGCCTGTTGGAACAGGAGCCGGTTCTCGATAACAGCAAAACGGTCAAAGAGATCGTTCAGGAAGGCGTTCAGGAGATTGTCGACGTACTGGCCGAATACGACCAAATCAATGCCCGGTTCAGCGAACCCATGAGCGATGACGAAATGAACGAACTGCTGGAACGGCAGGGGGTGGTGCAGGAAAAGCTGGACCATCTCAACGCCTGGGATCTGGATTCCAAACTCGATTTGGCCATGGACGCACTGAACTGCCCACCCGGTGACACGGCCGTCAACATACTGTCCGGCGGTGAACGCCGGCGTGTGGCCCTGTGCCGTTTGCTGCTCAAGAACCCGGACATTCTGCTGCTGGACGAACCCACCAATCATCTGGATGCGGAAACGGTGTTGTGGCTGGAGGCGGAATTATCGCGCTATGCCGGAACGGTTATCGCGGTCACTCACGATCGCTATTTTCTCGACAACGTCGCCGGCTGGATCCTGGAGCTGGATCGCGGCCAGGGCATTCCCTGGAAGGGTAATTACTCCTCCTGGTTGGAGCAGAAGCAGGCGCGATTGCTGCAAGAGGAGAAAAAAGAGTCGCAGCGCCAGAAAACGCTGCAGCGGGAGCTGGAATGGATTCGCATGAGCCCGCGCGCCCGTCAGGCCAAGGGCAAGGCCCGAATCAATGCCTATGAAGCCATGCTGCAGGAAGAAACGCAGCAGCAGCAGAAAGAGGTGGAAATCTATATTCCAGCCGGACCGCGGTTGGGAAAAGTGGTCATCGAAGCAGACAACCTCTCCAAAGCCTATGGGGACAACATTCTGTTCGAAAACCTCTCCTTCAACCTGCCGCCCGGCGGCATTGTCGGTGTGATCGGTCCTAACGGCAGCGGCAAAACCACCCTGTTTCGCATGATCGTGGGCCAGGAAACGCCGGATGCCGGTTCGATCAAAATCGGTGAAACCGTACAACTGGCTTATGTGGATCAAAGCAGAGACGTGCTGGATCCGGACAAAACCGTTTGGGAGATGATCAGCGGCGGCACGGAAAAAGTGGTGCTGGGAAACCGCGAGCAGAATTCCCGCGCCTATGTGGCGCAGTTTAATTTTCTCGGCAGCGATCAGCAGAAAAAGGTCGGCACCCTCTCCGGCGGCGAACGCAATCGCGTTCATCTCGCTCTGGCGCTGAAGCAGTGCGCCAACGTCATCCTGCTCGATGAACCCACCAACGATCTCGACGTCAACACCATCCGCGCGCTGGAAGAGGGTTTGCTCAACTTTGCCGGCTGCGCCGTGGTCATCAGCCACGATCGCTGGTTCCTGGACCGCATCTGCACCCACATCCTCTCCTTTGAAGGCGACAGCCAGGTGGTCTGGTTCGAGGGCAATTTTTCCGATTACCAGGAGAATCGTCGCCAGCGACTGGGCAAAGACGCCGATGTACCGCACCGGGTCAAATACAAACGGTTGACCAGGTAATGGTTTGAACCGCCGGGCGATCAAGAACATGTTTCGTGTGTTCGGCGGATTTCGTGGTTGAAGCTTTTTCGGTGGCAGCGTCGAGGGTCCCACTGTATCTCGGGCTAACGCCCGATCAATGGTTCCGCCCGGGGAAACATTCCCTGGGCGATCTTGGGATTCCCCGGGCGATCTTGCCCAATTCATGATTCATCCACCAGTGCGATCGCCTGCAAGCCCCGCAACAAATCTCTCTATTCCCTTCAGCAGCCACTCGCTCGACAGATGCGCTTCATCCATGACCTCCGGAATGGTGCCGCCGCTGCGCCAGCGATCATCCCAGTCGGATGTCATAGCGAACCGCGCCGCCCGGCGATTGGCCAGCCAGTGATGCATGTTGCGCCGCGCCGCATTGCTGATGACCGTAGATCGCTCCCACTCTTCTTCGCTGACAATGCCGGCACGATACGCTTCACTCTGGCGCATGAACAGTTCATAGCTCACCGCCGCTATCAGCTTGACGTTCAAACCTCGAGCGTTCAATTCCGGCAAAATCCTTATGGTATTGACAGTCGTAATGGTGCCCTGCACAAAAATGGTGCCCATCCTGGGCAGCGACGGATCATAATCGCGCAAAATATAAGCCCCGCGCGCCGCTGCTTCATGCCCGGGGATCGCCAATGCCTGACGATCGGGAATTTCAATGGCCGGTCTGGTCAAATGCAGCGCGATCAGCGGCACATCGGTCATCAGGGCGGCCGAGAGCATGACCGCTACTTCGTTATGTTCCCACGGATAGAGATTGATGATATGTCCGTCGGGAAACAGCTCGGTTACTCCGGGAGCAAAAATGCCAAAGTGGGTGCGCGAATCATCGGCGGTCTCCGGTCCGGAATGGCCGGCCACCCAGATGATCTTGCCCAGCTTGAACGGGCAGTCCTGCGCCATCTGACTGAACAGCCGCATGGGACCGTATTTCAGATAGCTGAAGGCACCATAGGTGGAGCAGGCGCTGAAAAAGCCCGCATAGCCGGCATAAGGATCCGCCGCAAGATTGACCGATGCCAGTCCGGTGCACAACCCGGCATTGGCCAGCTCGGTGATCTCTTGCGGCAGCAGTGCGCCCTGCGGATGCGATTCGCGATCGTACACCCCGCACTCTGGTTCGCCCTGCCAGCTCTGGCTGAATCCGGCAATGTTGGTGGATTCGGCCAGATCGGCGGACATGGCGATGAAGAGCGGCCGGCCGTATTTTTTCTTGCATACGGAATTGACATAGGCGCCGAATTTCAACAAGCCCTGGCGGTTGGCGGCCATGGAGCCCGGCTCGACAAACATCTCTTTCGGATAGCGATGAAAATCGACAATCTCGGGATCCTGCCCGGGATTCTGCGCGATACTGAAATACTTTTTTCTGCTCAAATCCGGCACGGCGGCGGCCAGTGTCAGCAACCGGTCAGCGGTATATTCGAGCAGATCCCGGCGGCTGTCATACAGACTCATCACAGCGGCCAAGTTCTGGCGGGTCTGATCGATCTGCTCCGCCTCTGTGGCCGGCGCCGGCTGATTATAGCCGGTAAACGAGACGCCGTATTTTTGCATAAACTCCGCCTTGCTCTGCCAGAACGGTTCGCTGTTCATCGCATGCGGCACGCCGTGCGATTTGGCGTCAAACACGCCGTACCCGCGGCCCTTGCGCGTTTTAAACCAGGCGACGTTGGGAGTGTTCGGACGACACTCGCGGCCGATCAACTGCTGCAGGGTCATATGAACAGCCGGCCATTCCATACCCTGTTCCGTTCCCAGCACCCGCCAGCCGCGGCTGCCAAACCATTCTGCCGGCGTCCCAAAAACGTTTCTGCTTATGGGCGTCGGATCAATGCCAAAATCATTCCAGTCGACCAGAAAAAACAGATTGTCCAGTCCCAAACCGTAGGCGGAGTTGATGGTTTCGTGGACGATGCCGGGCGTCAGGCCGCCCTCGCCCTCCAGGACAAATACCCGCACCTCCGGACAGCCGGCTATCTTTAAGGCCAGCGCCTGTCCAGCGGCCGCAGCCGCACCATGGCCGGAGGGACCGGTGTTGAATTTAAAAAACGTCGTTTTGCCGGCCATTTCAGCATGACCTGGCAGTCCGCCCCGGCGACGCAGCGTCAACAGATCTTCATACAGCAATTGGCGCCTGGCCTCCTCCCCCGACCATTTGCCCAGCCGCCGCAGCGACTCGTTCAACACGGCGAGGGTGGCGTATACCAGCGGATTGGTGTGGCCGGCGGCGAGGATGAAACGATCGGCAAATGGATGCAGGGGATGGCGGATATCCCAGCGCATAGCGCCGCCCAGCAGCAGAGAGAGCAGAATGTGCACCTTGGAACGAGAGCCGCCGGGATGGCCGCTCTGGCGAAGGTTCAGACTGAAATCCAGACACTGATCGATCATGTCCTTCAGTTGTTCCCAATAGGCGAAATGAGATGGCAAAGCAGCGTCTTGCGTCGGTTCGGGCTTCATGATCGACCTCTCGGCTAAAACCTGTTTCCAAGGGTGAAATAGACCAGAGTCTGTTTCCTGCCATCGCCAAGATAATTGCGGCTGCCCCGGCCGGCGATGATTTCAATGGGGCCGATGGGAGACAGGAATACCACGCCGGCGCCATATCCCATCATGTCAGGCAGACGGCGGCCCGGCAGCATGTTGTATTTCACATCAAAGGCGGCGTTGGCTATCATTTTTAGATAGATATCTTTTTTATGTTCATAGCGGTAATCGCCCCGTATGATGGACATATCGCTGGCATAGAGCTGATCGTACTGCATGCCGACAAACGTCGCCGGCCGGCCCTGATTGATATATTTATAGATCGGCACATCGCCCCGGCTGCGGCCGTAAAATCCATAGAGCCGCATGGTGTGGCGTTTGTGCCAGGTGGAATAGAGATCGCAGGCGACGCGCAGCTGCTGATAATAAAGGGGTGAGTGCAGCTGGCGCAGGCTCGCCTCATAATCCGCGCGCAACCACATCCCGGTTCGCGGCAGCAGAACGTCGTCCAGCCGATCCACGTTCAGGCGGCCGACCACTTTGCGCAAACGATCCTTCCAGGTCGGAAACATGACCGGATCCGGCAATGCGACATTGGGATATATGTTGAGGCGTTCATGCTGATACTCCATCGTCGCGTTCAGCGACTTGGCCATCACCAGGCCCAAACCGCCGGCCAGGGTGAGGCCGCGGTCCTGGTATTCGGCTATGCGATTTCCCAACCCTTCATAAATATAGGTCGGGATATCCCGGAAATGCAACCGGGCAAACGGGTAGATGGGCATATTCAGGGCGCGGGAGGGATAAGATGCTTTGAAGGTAAACTGGGTCAAGCCGGCAAACTGCAGCTCATCTTCAAAACGGATGCCGGGGATAACCAGGTTGGTGGCCTGTATGCTCACAGCGGCAACGAGTTTATGGCGATCGTCGTAGCGCAGGCCCACACGCAGTTTGCGAAACGGCAACTCCTTGACCTGGAAGGTAATATCGATTCGCTCATCATCGACAGGGGTTACTTCATACTGCAGCAGTTCAAAATAACCCATGCCATAGATATCCATGATGCGTTGATTCAGCGCCTGCGTATCCAGGCGAATGCCGGGCGTCAGGCCAAGCAGACGATAGATAAAAACGAATGGCAATTTTTTATTGCCGGTAATAAAAATGCTGCGTACCACCGGTTGCCGGGTTTCCTGGACGCGTAAAAACAGCGAGACCGTATCCCCCTGCACCGGAATCAGTTCATAGTCAAAGGACTCGAATCGCCCGGTGGCCCGCATCTCGGCGATGGCGGTTTGCAGCTGGGTGCGTTTCAGGACATCGTTGGGCTTAAAGCCCACCCGATCCAGAATCGAAGCAAAGGGCATGGTCGTAAAACCGGTGATCTGGACGTTCTGCACGATCCACCGTTTTCGTTTGGAGAGGGAATCATGGTTTACCTGCTGCAGGCCGTGCTGCTCCTGCAGCTTTAGCACCCGGGTTCGGCTCTCTCGGGCCGCCTGATCCCCGATCGCCAAAATACGGCTGATCTTGCTGTTTTCAAAATCGGCCGAGGTATAGGCGCCGATCGGCGGCGAAATGACGAGATCCGCCAGTTTTAGATTTTCCCGCCAACGGTCCGTACCCACCAGGGTCAACGTCTGTTCCAGCACCGTAAGCGCTGATTTTAATTTATCACGCGGCAGCAGCGGACTTTGCACGTCAACGGCAATCACCACGTCTGCACCCATTTGTTTGACAACGTCCACCGGCAGATTGTTGCTCAAACCGCCATCCACAAGCAGCGAATCCCCCCACTCCACCGGACTGAACACTGTGGGTATGGACATGGTGGCGCGCAGGGCGCGTGAAAGCGAACCCTTGCGCAGCACGACCTCCCGGCCGCTGATCAGGTCCACCGCCACGCAGCGGAACGGGATCGGTAAATGGTCGAAATCCGCTACACGTTCATAGGGAAAGGTCAGATTGGCCAGCAACAGCGATACCTTTTGGCCAAAGATCAGGCCGCTGGGCGGAACCGGTTTGACGAATTGCAGCCCAAACTCCAACTGATAGCGGCCGCTCTGTTCCTTCTGCAGAAAAGGCAGATCAGGACGTGCGGGCTCATCGGCAAAAATCTCCTGCCAGTCGCTGCGTTCCGCCAGCTTTTCCAGCTCGATGCCGGAATAACCGATGGCGTAGAGGCCGCCGATAATGCCTCCCATACTGGTACCGGCAATATAATCAACGGGAATGCGCAGCGAATCGATCAACTTTAGCGTACCGATGTGCGCAAAGCCTTTAGCGCCGCCTCCGGACAGCACCAGCCCCACCTTGGGCCTGGCACCCGGATTCTGCGCTGCCCTGGACGGCAGTGTCGCCAGCAAGACAACAAGCACGACAGCCAGACAGTATGATTTCATCTCTCTCTTCCCGGTTAAAAAATAAAATGTATGGTTTTATTCGCTCTTTATCAAATCAAATTAATATTTGCATTCTTGCCCGGCAGCCATTATATTTTATCAGCTCGTACATGCCATATGCAAGGAGGTCCTTATGCGTACCATCCTTTTTTTCGCCATCCTGATGTTTGGCGCCGCCACAGCGCCGGCGTTTGAAAAAGACATCATCAAAACCGCGCAGGGCGATCTGGACATCCTGCTGCTGGGACACGGCACGCTCGCGTTTACGTTTCAGGGTAAAACCATCCATATCGATCCGGTGACACAGTTTGCCGATTATGCCAAGCTGGCCAAGGCCGATCTGATCCTGATCACGCACGAACACGGCGATCATTTGAACGCGGACGCCATTCGCACCGCCAGCAAAGAAAACACGGTGCTGCTCTACTCCGCCGCCTGCGCCGCCAAGGTGCCCGGCGGCATCGTTCTGAAAAACGGCGATGTCAAAAAGGTGCTGGGACTGGAGATTCAGGCGGTGCCGGCTTATAATATCGTCCATAAACGGCCGGACGGATCCCCCTATCACCCCAAAGGAATCGGCAACGGCTATGTCATCACCTTTGCCGACAAAAAAGTGTATATCGCCGGCGATACGGAAAATATTCCGGAAATGTCCGAATTAAAAAACATCGACATCGCCTTTCTGCCGATGAATCTGCCCTACACCATGACCCCGGCCATGGTCGCGGAAGCGGCCAAACGGTTCCAGCCCCGCATCCTCTATCCCTATCACTATGGCGAAACGGATGTGACCGCCCTGGCGCCGCTGCTGAAAGACTTTAAACAGATTGAAATACGAATACGGAATCTCAAATAAGCAAACGGAGAACGCAATGCCTGCATGGACCATTAAACCAGCCTCGTCCTGTGCCTTTGATCAACTCTCTTTAGGTGAAGTCATGTTGCGTCTGGATCCCGGCGACGGCCGCATCCGCTGCAGCCGCACTTTCCAGGTTTGGGAAGGCGGCGGCGAATATAACGTCGCCCGCGGCCTGCGCAAATGCTTCGGCCTGCGCACGGCGGTGGTGACGAGCCTGGCGGATAACGAAGTCGGTCGATTGGTGGAAGATTTCATCCTGCAGGGCGGCGTCGATGTCAGCCACATCAAATGGGTGGCCTATGACGGCGTTGGCCGCACGGTGCGCAACGGTTTGAATTTCACCGAGCGCGGCTTTGGCGTTCGCGGCGCCGTCGGCGTCTCTGATCGCGGCCATACCGCCGCCTCGCAGCTCAAGGCCGGAGATGTGGACTGGGAAGCGCTCTTTGGCCGAATGGGCGTACGCTGGTTTCACACCGGCGGCATCTTTGCCGCGTTGTCGGAAAGCACACCCGGCGTCATCGAAGAGGCGATGAAGGCGGCGCGGCAACACGGTACGATCATTTCGTATGATTTGAATTACCGCCCCTCCCTGTGGAAAGCGATCGGCGGGCAAGCCAAAGCGCAGGAGGTCAACCGGCGGTTGGCGCCGTATATCGATGTCATGATCGGCAACGAGGAGGACTTTACCGCGGCGTTGGGATTCCAGGTCGAAGGGGTTGATGAAAACCTCAGCGAGCTGCAGACCGACAGCTTTAAAAAAATGATTGAACAGGTGGTCAAGGCCTACCCGAATTTCAAAGTGGTGGCGACCACGCTGCGCACTGTTAAATCCGCCACCATCAACGACTGGGGCGCCATCTGCTGGGCGGACGGCGACTTTTATGAAGCCGGTTATCGGGAAAACCTGGCCATTTTCGATCGCGTCGGCGGCGGCGACAGCTTTGCCTCTGGTCTGATCTACGGATTTCTATCCGGCTACGACGCCGGCAAAGCGGTCAACTATGGCGCGGCCCATGGCGCGCTGGCCATGACCACGCCCGGCGACACCTCCATGGCCACTCTGAAAGAGGTGGAAAAACTGGTGGGCGGCGGCAGCGCCCGGGTGGACCGCTGACCGGTCCGCCACTACCAGCAAAACGCAAAGAGCTGCCATGAGCAGCTCTTTGTGTTTTATGGTTCGCAGAGCCAGGCCCATAATGCAAAAAGTTTAGCAAACGCACAAACAGCCCACTATTCCATTGAAAATGATGCGCATTTTCGAGATATTGCATGTAGAGTGAGCCGATCAGACCATACAGCCAATATTTTTTGGGAAACCACATGCGCCTCGCACACTATACAGCGGTTCTGCTCGTTCTGCTTTTCTCTCTGCAGACGGCCGCTGCCAACGCGCCCAAACCGAGACTCCTGATCCTGACCGACATCGGCGGCGATCCGGACGATCAACAGAGTCTGGTGCGCCTGTTGCTTTACAGCAACGAACTGGATATCGAAGGATTGCTGGCCACCAGCCGGATGCAGCACGGACTGGACACGCGCCCGGAATTGATCGAAGCCGCCATCGCCGGCTATGGCAAGGTGTATACGAACCTGCAGCAACACCGCAGCGGCTATCCTCCGCCAGACACATTGCTGAATCGGGTAAAATCCGGTCTGGGGGATCCCAGCAAAATGGGCGAAGGCTGGAACACGCAGGCGTCCCGATGGATCGTGCGTTGCGCCGAGCAGACCGATGAGCGGCCGCTGTGGATTTGCATCTGGGGCGGCAGCCGTGAACTGGCGCAGGCGCTGTGGAGCGTGCGCGACTGGCGCGACAAAAAAGCGCTGGCTGCCGTTATCAACAAGATCCGCATCTATGCCATCGGCGACCAGGATCGCTGGGGCTACTGGATCAACAAGAATTTTCCCGAGCTGTTCTATATCTATGCCGGCTCCTGCGGTGATCGCTCCTGTTCGGGATTTCGCGGCCAGTATCTCACCGGCGACCAGAGCATGCAGGATGGCGCCTGGGTCGAGGCCAACATCCGCAAAGACCATGGCGCCCTCGGCAGCCTTTATCCCCGCAACGGCGCCGCTACAAACGGCATGAAAGAGGGCGACACCCCTTCGTTCATGTATTGCTATCGCAACGGTCTCATGGAACCTGACCAGCCGGAATGGGGCGGCTGGGGCGGACGATTCCAAAAAGATCGGGAAGGATACTATATCGATGCGCCGGATCACTGGCAGGGCGCACCGGACGAACGGCACGCTGTCAGTCGATGGCGCCCGGCCTTTCAACGCGACCTGCAGGCGCGAATGGACTGGTGCCGCACCGCCAGTCCGGATAGCGCCAATCACAATCCGCTGGTGATGGTCAACGGCCAGGCCGGCCCGGAGCCGTTGCACCTCAACGGACAGACCGGACAAACGATAGAGCTCAGCAGCCAGGGCACGACCGATCCGGATCAGCATGA